>NZ_JACDXJ010000001.1:3457500-4080458 GCF_013520865.1 Microvirga mediterraneensis | reverse complement strand
GGCGGTGCTCGACGGATTGCTCGAGACCATCATCGACCGCGCCGCCGAGATCCTGGGCACGGTGGGAACGCGCATCGACCGCCTGTCGCAATCGATCTTCGAGAACGAGAAGCAGGGTGCCCGCCGCGCCGCCTCCTACCGCGTGGCGCTGAAGTCCATCGGCCGCAAGGGCGACGTCATCTCCAACGTGCGCGAGAGCATGGTGTCCGTGGAGCGCATGCTGCTGTTCCTGTCGGCCAGCATGCCGCGCCCGCAGAAGACGGCAGGCTACAAGACGGAATGGCGCACGGCCCTGCGCGACGTGCAATCCATCGAGGAGCATGCGACCTTCCTGTCCAACAAGATTCAGTTCCTGCTCGACGCCACCCTCGGGCTCGTCACCATCGAGCAGAACGACATCATCAAGATCTTCTCGGTTATGTCGGTGATCTTCCTGCCGCCGACCCTGGTCTCGTCGCTCTACGGCATGAACTTCAAGATCATGCCCGAACTCGACTGGGAGTTCGGCTATCCCTGGGCCATCATGCTGATGGTTTTGGCGGCCGTGCTGCCTTATCTCTACTTCCGTTGGAAGCGGTGGCTGTAGACTGACATGCATTCGACCTGAGCCCTCATCCTGAGGAGCGAAGCGTCTCGAAGGACGAGGGCGGATCCGGAGATCGCTGGACGATCCTTCGAGACGCCGCTGCGCGGCTCCTCAGGATGAGGGATAGAGAGGCCCCACAGTCGTCATCACCGGCACAGGGCCGGCCATGACGGGCCGGAACGAGAGGACAAGACCATGTGCGGACGCTATGCGATCACGCTTCCTCCCGAGACCTATCGGGATTTCTTCGGTTATCCCGAACAGCCGAATTTTCCTCCGCGCTACAACGTGGCTCCCACGCAGCCGGTCCCGATCGTGCTGGAGGATCGCGGCGAGCGCCATTTCATGCTGGTGCGCTGGGGCTTCCTGCCGTCCTGGGTAAAGGACCCGAAGGACTTTCCCCTCGTCATCAACGCGCGCGGCGAGACGCTGGAGACCAAGCCGACCTTCAAGGCGGCCCTGAAGCGCCGGCGCTGCATCTTCCTCGCAGACGGCTTCTATGAATGGCGGCGGGAGGGAAAGGAGAAGACCCCGTTCCTGATCCGCCCGCGCAGCCGCAAGCCCATGCCGATGGCGGGCCTGTGGGAAACCTATATGAGCCCGGACGGGGCCGAGATCGATACCGCCGCCATCGTGACCACGGATGCCAACGGAACGCTCTCCGCCGTGCACGACCGCATGCCCGTGATCCTCTCCGAGGACGACATCGCCGCATGGCTCGATGTGCGCGACGAGCGCGCCGACGTAATGCGCCTCGTGCGTCCCTGTCCCGACGACTGGCTCGACCTCGTGCCGGTCTCCAGCCGCGTGAACAAGGTCGAGAACGACGATCCGGGCCTCATGGAACCGCTCGCCCGGCCGGAGCCCGCGCCGGTGAAGGAGAAGAAGCCCAAGGTGAAGAAGCCGCTTTCGAGCGACGAGGACGAGCAGGGGAGCTTGTTCTGATCGGTGCGGCCGCCTGAGGTGAAAGTTTATGCGAGGCCGGGCGGGATTCTTTATCTCAGAAACGAACCATGTCTTCAGAAGATTGACTAAATATAAGTTAAGTAGCAAAATAAGCATGGTATGTTGCAGTAAAGATCGCGCCGCATAACATACGTATTGCCCGGAACAATCATATCTCCTCTGTAGTACCTCTTTCCGGGCGTGGCCGCATTGCAATTTCGTGCGAGCGCTAAAACGGTACAGCGATCCCTGGTCCAGTTGAGTCTCTGATGCTCAGGCCGATGTCCGTCGGCCCTGTGTGGACATGATGTCAAAGGAGGGAAACATGGCCGCCCGATCCGTGCATTGCTTCTTCAAGAATTTGACCGACGAGACGCTTGTTCGTGAGAGCGAGCATCTCGATCATGGCATCTACACGGATCCGTGGTTTCCGCCGCAAACCGTCGCGCCCAAGGCCGTCGGTGAGTGGCGGACCGAATCCGATGGCTTCATGACCGGAACGGAAGGACGCGCCCGGTATCGAATTTCCTCCGGAGCAGGGACGGAGTTCATCGACCTCTGGTGGGACAATCCCTTCATTGGCGGCAACGAGTCGTCGATCAAGATCGTCGAGGACTTCAGCGGGGATCCGAGCGAAGTCTTCGAAGGAGCCAATCAGATCGATGGCGCGCCGCCGCCGAATTGGGTGAAGATGACGGATGGCGATGTGGAGGCTTGGATCGATGCCATCCTGTTCCCGCCCTACATCATCGCCAATGCGCCGATCGCCAACGATGCCAATGCGGTCTTTGCGATCAGGCGTAAGCCGCAGCACGTGAGCAGCCCACTTTTCGGACCTCAGGGAACGGGTCCTCGTACATCACGGATCAACACTTCGAAGAAGCCCGAAGAGTGGGAGGGGCTCTGGTCGGGACAATCGGTCTCGGTGACGCTCGTCAGCCTCGGCCGCAAGAACATGAGCGCGAGCATCACGGACACGACCGCTTCTCCAAGTCTGAATTTCCAGGAAAACTTCACTCTCGGCTCGATCAGTTGGGCTCTCAACTCCTTTGCGCTCGAAGTGCATAAGGAATTCGCGAGGACCGATCCGAACGCCGCGCGTGCCATCATAGGGGCGGCCGCCAAAGCGACCCGCCTTTATCAGAACGACGAGCCCGAGAGCGTCACCGCGATTCACGAAGCCGTTCGGGCCGAGATCGGCGACAACAAGTTCAAGGTGCCGTCGGACAAGCTGGTTCGCGCCACCAAAGCTGCCGCTGCCATCGGCAAGCTGCCGCGCGCGACCGTGATGCTGTCCCACGGTGTTTGCCTGACGCTCTACGACGAGTTCGAGGCGGGCCGTAAGGTAGGCGCGCACATCCTTTACGAGAGGGTTCTGCCGGGCCTGGGACTCACGCTGGCAAGCGAACGGCTCACCTATTATCCGATGTTGCACTGAAGCCGAAGCCGGTCCACGCCTCACCCGCGTCGAGGCGGTTTCCTTGCCGCGTCCCGCCGCAGAACTCCCACGACCTCGAGATGCGGCGAGTGCTTGAACTGGTCGACCGGAACGACGCGTTCCAGGCGGTAGCCGCTGCTCATGAGGATCGCGGCGTCGCGGGCGAAGGTGGCCGCGTCACAGGAGACGCTGATCACGAGCGGGACTTTCGATGCCGCGAGCTGCTTCGCCTGTGCCTCCGCGCCCGCGCGCGGCGGGTCGAGCACCACGGCGTCGAAGGCGTTGAGCTCCGGAGTCAGCAGCGGACGGCGGAAGAGGTCGCGCGCTTCCGTCGTGACGCGGCGCAGGCCGGGCGTCGCACGGGCGGCCTTGTCGAGGGCCACCATCGCGCCCTTGTCGAACTCCACCGCGTGAACGTCGGCGTTCTCGGCGAGCCGCAACGCGAACGGGCCTGCTCCGGCGAAGAGATCGGCCACGCGCTTGGCGCGGGAGCAAGCCTCGGCGACGAGGCCGGCCAGCGTCTCCTCGCCGAGTTTCGTCGCCTGCAGGAACGAGCCCGCGGGCGGCACGACAGCAGCGCGGCCCATCGCGATCGCGGGCGGGCGCCGCTCCACGATCACGTCACCGTGGATCGACAGGCGCGAGAGGTCGAGGCTTGCCGCAAGGTCGATGAGGCGGATCCGGTCCTGATCCTTCAGCGGGCCGTAGCCGCGCACGTCCACGTCGAAGCCGGTCTGCGTCGCGGTGATCTGGATGTCGAGGGGCTTGCGCGGGCCTTTCAGGTGCTCGCCGATGGCGCGCGCGATGGCGGGTGCCTTCTCTCGCAGCGCGGGCTCCGTGACGGGGCAGAAGTCGATCTCCACGATCTGGTGGCTGCGCGGGGCCATGAAGCCCACATGCATGGCGCGGTCGGGAAAGCGCACATGCAGCGTCACGCGGCGCCGCCCCTCGCCATGGGCGTCGATGAGCGGCGCGACGGCGGTTTCGATGCGCGCTTGGCGCAGGGTATGGACGAGCGTCTCCTGCTTCCAGGCTTGATAGAAGCCGTGCTTCATGTGCTGCGTGGCACAGCCGCCGCATGCATCGAAATAGGGGCAGAAGGGTGTCTCGCGCTCGGGCGACGCCACGTCGACGCTGACGAGGCGCGCATGCGACCCATCGCGCTCGATGGTGACGGTCTCGCCCGGCAGCACCTTCGGCACGAAGACGGGACCGGACGACGTCTCGGCAATGCCGTCGGCTTTCGCGCCGAGGCGCCTGATGATGACCTGTTCAGCCACGGCGGGCTCCCAACAAAAATTCACGGTTGCCGTCGCCACCCTCGATGGGGGACGGGATGAGCCCGATAACGTCAAAGCCGAGGGATGTCACGAAGGATGACAGGTCCTCGCAGACGGTGCGATGCACCGCCTCGTCGCGCACGATGCCCTTCTTCACGTGATCGCGCCCGGCCTCGAATTGCGGCTTCACGAGAACGGCGAGTTCCGCCCGGGGCTTCAGGAAGGCGATCGCCGGAGGCAGGACGAGCTTCAACGAGATGAAGCTCACGTCGGACACGAGAAGATCGGCCGGCTGAGGGACGAGGTCCGCGTTCAACGAACGGGCATCCGTGCCTTCGAGATTGGTCACACGCGCATTGCCCACGATGGTGGGATGGAGCTGGGCGTGCCCCACATCCACCGCGTAGACATGGGCGGCGCCGCGCTTCAGCAGCACTTCCGTGAAGCCGCCCGTGGAGGCCCCGATGTCGAGGCAGATCTTTTCCCTCGGGTCGATGTGGAAGGCATCGAGCGCCGCCGCCAGCTTCACGCCGCCGCGGGACACGTAGGGGTGCGGCTGCTCGGCCGTGATGACGGCCTCCTCGGGCACCCCGTCGGACGCCTTGCGGATGACCAGCCCGTTCACGGTCACGAGACCGGCTGCGATGGCCTCCTGCGCCCGGGCGCGGCTCGCGAAGAAGCCGCGCTCGACGAGAACCACGTCGGCGCGCTTGCGGGTCATGGAAGCCTCGAACTCATCTGGATCACGATCCCTTCAGGTGCCGGAACCAAGTTCCGCCCTACAACATCTTCCGTGCACAATCCCAACAGGCCAACGGAGGTCCCATGCTGAGCCGTCGCCATCTTCTGACCGGTGCAACCCTGCTGGCCGCCAGCGCTGCCATTCCCCGCGCCTGGGCGCAAGCCCCGACGGGACCGTTCAAGCTCGATCCGCTGCCCTATGCGCCCTCCAAGAACGAGCCGCATATCGATGCGCAGACCATGGAGATCCACCATGACAAGCATCATGCGGCCTATGTCAACAACCTCAACGCGGCCCTCGCCCAGAACGCCGAGGCGGCCAGGATGCCCCTGCAGGACATGCTGGCGAATTTGACCAAGGTGCCCGAGTCGATCCGCACGGCCGTGCGCAACAACGGCGGCGGACATGCCAACCACACCATGTTCTGGCAGATCATGGGCGGCCAGGGCGGCGAGCCTTCGGGCGACCTGAAAGCCGCCATCGACCGGGATCTCGGCGGCTTCCAGAAGTTCCAGACGGATTTCAACACCGCCGGCGAGAAGCAGTTCGGCTCCGGTTGGGTCTTCGTCACCGTGTCCCGCGACGGCAAGCTCGCCCTGACGACGCGGCCCAACCAGGACACGCCCCTGATGGATGGGCAGCGGGTCCTGATGGGCAATGACGTGTGGGAGCACGCCTATTACCTGAAATACCAGAACCGCCGGCCCGACTATCTCAAGGCATGGTGGAACGTGCTCGACTGGAACCGGATCGGCGAGCGCTATGCGGCCGCCAGGGCGGGGACGCTGACGGTTTAAGCACCTGCTGTCATCCCCGGCGGCCGTCGGCCGGGAAGGGGATCCACGATCATGCGTGGAGCGATGGATTCCCTTCCCCTCCGCTTTGCTCCGGCCGGGAATGACACGGAGGGCGCCTCACGGAAGCGAGATCACCGGCACAAGGCCGGCGATGACGTGAGAGGGTGAGAACTCGTCCGTTACGCCCGAACCTTCCGCGCCTCTTCCTGGCCCAGGGCCTCGAACACGCGGGTGACGATGCCGGCGGCGTCGAGGCCGGCCTTGGCGTACATGCGCTCGGGCTTGTCCTGGTCCTGGTAGATGTCCGGCAGGACCATGGAGCGGACCTTCAGGGTGCCCCGGTCGAGGGCGCCCTTGTCGGCGAGAAGCTGCAGCACATAGGAACCGAAGCCGCCGATAGAGCCCTCCTCGACGGTCACGAGGACCTCGTGGTCGCGGGCGAGCGCTAGGATCAGCTCCTCGTCCAGGGGCTTGGCGAAGCGGGCATCCGCCACGGTGGTGGACAGGCCGCGCGCCTCCAGCTCCTCGGCGGCCTTCAGGGCCTCCGACAGGCGGGTGCCGAGGGACAGGAGAGCGATGCGGCTGCCTTCCTTGACGATCCGGCCCTTGCCGATGGTGAGCGGAATGCCTTTCTCGGGCATGTCGACGCCCACGCCCTCGCCGCGCGGGTAGCGGAAGGCGATGGGGCCGGAATCATGGGCCGCGGCGGTCGCCACCATGTGGACCAGCTCGGCCTCGTCGGCGGCCGCCATCACCACCATGTTGGGCAGGCAGCCGAGATAGGCGACGTCGAAGGAACCCGCATGGGTCGCCCCGTCGGCGCCCACGAGGCCCGCCCGGTCGAGGGCGAAGCGCACGGGCAGGTTCTGGATCGCCACGTCGTGCACCACCTGGTCGTAGGCGCGCTGCATGAAGGTGGAATAGATGGCGCAGAACGGCTTGTAGCCCTCCGTGGCCATGCCGGCCGCGAAGGTCACCGCGTGCTGCTCGGCGATTCCCACGTCGAAGGTGCGGGCGGGGAATTCCTTGCCGAAGAGGTCGATCCCCGTTCCCGAGGGCATGGCGGCCGTGACGGCCACGATCTTGTCGTCGGCCTGCGCTTCCTTGATCAGGCTCTCGCCGAACACCTTGGTGTAGGAGGGCGCGTTGGCCTTGGCCTTGGTCTGCGCGCCCGTCACCACGTCGAAGGTGACGACCCCGTGATACTTGTCGGCGGCGGCCTCGGCGGGGGCGTAGCCCTTGCCCTTCTTGGTCACCACATGGACGAGGATCGGCCCCGTCCCGGTGTCGCGGACGTTCTTGAGGATCGGCAGCAGGTGGTCGAGGTTGTGGCCGTCGATGGGGCCCACATAGTAGAAGCCGAGCTCCTCGAACAGGGTGCCGCCGGTCCAGAAGCCGCGGGCGAATTCCTCGGCCTTGGCGGCCTTGTCGTAGATGAATTTCGGCAGCTTCTTGGCCAGCTGCTTGGCCGTCTCGCGGATGCCCCGATAGGTGCCGCCGGACACGAGACGGGCGAGATAGGACGACATGGCGCCAGTGGGGGGCGCGATGGACATGTCGTTGTCGTTGAGGATGACGATGAGGCGCGAATGCATGGCGCCCGCGTTGTTCATGGCCTCATAGGCCATGCCGGCCGACATGGCCCCGTCGCCGATCACGGCGATGACGTTGTTCTTCTTGCCCTCCAGGTCCCGCGCCACGGCCATGCCGAGGCCGGCGGAAATCGACGTGGAGGAATGGGCCGCCCCGAAGGGATCGTATTCGCTCTCGGACCGCTTGGTGAAGCCCGACAGCCCATCGGCCTGGCGCAGGGTCCGGATCCGGTCCCGGCGCCCGGTGAGGATCTTGTGCGGGTAGGCCTGGTGGCCCACGTCCCAGATCAGCCGGTCGCGGGGCGTATCGAACACGTAATGCAGCGCCACCGTCAGCTCGACGACGCCCAGGCCCGCGCCCAGGTGCCCACCGGTGACGGACACGGCGCTGATCGTCTCCGTCCGCAGCTCGTCCGCGACCTGCCGGAGCTGGTTTTCGGGCAATTGACGCAGATCGTCCGGGGTCTTGATGGAGTCGAGGAGGGGTGTGGACAACGTTTTACTCGCCAAGCTTTAAGCCGGAGGCCATCTCCAGGAGATAAGGTCAGGCGGGGCCTTGGTCAAACGCGACACGAGGCTTTCTTGCCGAAACGCTCATTCCGCCACGTCCAGCGGAGCCGTGCCGGAGGCAGCGCCGTCGGGCCCGATGGTGATCTTCTCGATGCGGGCCTCGGCTTTCTTGAGGAGCTGCTCGCAATGCTTCTTCAGGGCCTCGCCGCGCTCGTAGATCGCGATCGAATCCTCCAGGGGCACATCGCCGCGCTCGAGACGACGGACGATCTCCTCCAGCTCGGCCAGGGCCTTCTCGAAGGGGAGGGTCTTGATGGAGGCGGTGTCGGTCATGCGGATATCCGTCAAATCTTTGTTCCTGCCTATCTCACGATGGAATTGCGGCATCGCTTGGTCGGCGCGCGAGAAGTCTCTGATAGACGAGACCGATGCCGATGAGAACAAGCCCGAGCCCGATAAATGACAGGGCGCGCATCACGCCCTCCAGATTGGCGAGGTCGACGACGAAGACTTTCAGCACCGCCAGAACCAGATAGGCCGCCGAGACCAGGCGGGCGGGGCGGCTGTTGAAGGCGAATCCGAGGCCGAGCAGGAGGATTCCGATGAGGAGCAGGGCCAGCGAATAGCTCCATTGCTCGCCCTGGGAGAAGCCGAGCCACAGCGCCACTTGAGGTCCCACGGCGATCCGCCTGATCGCCAGCCCCACATAGGCCGAGAACAGGAGCAGGCTCAAAGCCGCCGAGAACAGGCTGTAGGAGGGCGGCCGCCCGCGTCGTTCGATGAGGGCCAATCCGGCGGCCAGGAGGGCAGGCAGCAGGTAGGCCAGGATCAGCGCGTTGAAGAGTGTCCCGCCCCGGATCTCGTCCTCCGTCAGCAGCGGATTGGCGACGAGAAGCAGTCCGCCCGCGCAGAGGGCAAGGGACAGGGTCCTGAAGATCAGCGAGCCCCAGCGATAGACCGGGTCGGATCGCCGGATGTCCAGGCGCGTGAGGACGATGGCGAAGACGAGGCTTTCTGTCGCAACGAGCCCGATCTCCAGGAGATCGGTGGTTGCGGCCAGCGGATCCCCGGCATGGAGCGCATGGCGGATCTCGAAGAAGACAAGGAAGGCCGCGAAGGCGATGCCGAGGCTCTCCGTCAGACGGACGGTCCAGTCGCGTCCCGTACGTTCGAGCAGGCGGGACGCGGCCAGGAAAGCGATGGCGGGAACGCCGTAGCCCCAGAGGAGCCAGTTGACGATGACCGGGCCCGGATCGCCACCCACGATGGTCGGGTCCCAGATCAGCCGTCCGAGGATGATCACACCGATGGCGCCCACCGCATAGCGCAGGGCCGGAATGGCGATTCGTTCCGAAATCCAGGCCGTGCCGAGCGCCGCGAGGGCGAAGGCGACGGTCAGCATGCCCTTGTCCAGGGCGAAGGTGAGGCCGAGGGCGAGCGCGCCCAGGGCCGCGGAGGCGGTTGCCCCGAGGCCGAGCCGGATGGCTCCGTTGTCGCTTCGGCGCATCAGCCATTGCGAGGCCAGCACGAAGGCGAGGCCGAGCACACCCGCCACGATGGCAAAGGACAGGCTGTGCTCGAAATTCGTGACCCGCCAATAGGCGGCGACAAGCGCGAGCAGCGGCCCGGCGCTCGCCGCACCGGCGTACCAAGCGGCAACCGGCAGGCGAGGATTCCTCGAAATGGCCAGCCGCAGCAGGGCCGCTCCGGCGATGAAGGCGGGCAGGAGCGCGGCGAGGGCCAGATAGGTGCTCAGGGCATGGGGCCGGACGGCGAAGACGTCGCCCGACGGGTAGAACAGGTTTTCCGGCGCATCCCCGATCTCGCTGGCCAAGGGCCAGGCCAGCAGGGCGCCCGCCGCCAGCAGGGCCGCGCTCCCCATGGCCGACGCGACGGAGGCTGTTCGAAAGCCGGCCGCCAGCAGCACGAGAGCCAGGGCCGCGACGAAGACGGGACGTCCGTCCCCCGTGGCGACGGAACTCGTCACGACGATCCCGGCCAGGGCGAAGGCGGCGAGGGCGGCGCTCGCGGCCCAGTCCGTCCGCGCCTCCTCGTCCGGGACATGGCGGTAGGGATCGACGGCGAGGAAAAAGGCGGCAAACCCGGCCTGGAGCACGAGATGCACCATGGCGGGCAGCGTATTGGCTTGGTCGACCAGGAAGATCGGCAGGGCCCAGGCCAGGGCTCCCATGGCGGCCGCGAGGGCGAGCCAGCGCCACAGGCGGAGACGCGCCACGCCATAGGCCGGCAGCACCACGAAGGCGAGGTAGATCACCAGTGCCCAGGGCTGCGGGTCGTTCGAGGAAACGAGAAGCGGGCTTCCCAAGGCGCCGACAAGGCCGAGGGCCGCGAGGGCCGGACCGTGCAGGGTCGAGGCGACCATGGCCAGGACGGCGATGAGCCCCAGCAGCACGAAGGTCGTGGCGGGGCCGATGAGATCATAAAGCGCATAGGCCGCATAGGCCGAGGCGAAGGCCGTGCAGATGCCCGCCGCCGTGAGGATGCTGGGCACATTGGCGCTGGGAATGCCGGGCAGGCCGAATCTGCGCTCGCGACGGCGCATCCATTCTCCTGCGCCGGTCAGGGCGAGCGCGAAGAGAATGCCGAGCGTGATGCGCGTTCCGGGGCTGAGGAGGTTCTGCTCGATGGAATAGCGCACGAGGAAGATCCCGCCGAGGGCCAGTGCCACGCCGCCGACCCATACGGCCCAGCGCGAGCCGAGCTTTTCCTCGAAACCCGCACCGGGCAGAGCGGGCCGGGGTGTGCCGGCTGGGATCGGCGGGACGGAAGTCGTCTGCGTCGCCTCGGGCTCCGGCCGAGGGGCGGCCGCTTCCGGGACGCGTTCGGGCGGTGGAGTGGGCTCGGCGGCCGGTTCCGCCGCGAGATCGCCAGGGCGTCGGGCCGCGCGCAGCTCACCCTCGAGACGGTCGAGGCGCAGGAGGAGGTGTTGAAGGTTCCGCCGTGCCCTGACGGCGGTGACGAGACCCGCGACGGCGATAACGGGAGAACCAAGTCCGATCAGGACCGCCAG
Organism: Microvirga mediterraneensis; assembly: GCF_013520865.1. Classification (NCBI taxonomy): domain Bacteria; kingdom Pseudomonadati; phylum Pseudomonadota; class Alphaproteobacteria; order Hyphomicrobiales; family Methylobacteriaceae; genus Microvirga; species Microvirga mediterraneensis. Next base: position 4,069,537 of record NZ_JACDXJ010000001.1, on the reverse strand, counting down.
GAGGATGGCAAGGCCAAGCAGCATGTCGTCCACGAAGGGCTCCCCGAATACACCAGTGGACCGCGTTCCCGACCGGAATCAGGCTAGCCCCCGTTAAGCTGTAACATGAAGGGTGTGCCCTCCATAGCCTCCGCGCCCCGGCCGATGGCGCGGACCGCATCGACCATCCGGCCCCGGCGGCCCAGGAGATCGTCGGCGAGCGCGACGAAGCGGGCGTTCGGCGTCGCGCTAGGGGACGCCTCCCGAAGGGCCCACGCGAGCTCATCCTCACGACGCTCCGGCGCGAGCGCGCAGGCGGCGATATAGGCGGCGGCCGTGGAACGGCTGATCCCGGCCCAGCAATGGAACAGGAGAGGGCTCTCCCGGCCCCAGTCCCGCACGAACGCGAGAAGCTGCTCGATATGCTCCATCCCCGGCAGGACATAGCCCTCCAGGGGCTCCACGATGTCGCTGACGCCGATGAAGAGATGGCGCTCGGCCGCGATGCCGGCCGGACGCTCCACCGTCGCGCTGGCCCCCATGAGGCTCACCACATGGCTGGCGCGTGCCGCCGCCACGGTCTCGTGCAGGCGGGATAGGGGACAGACGTGCAGGGTGGGCATGGGGCGGTCTCGGAGTGGGGGCGGGAGCGGTATGGCACGGTGAGGCCTCCCTGTCATGGCCGGGCTTGTGCCGCGTGCGTCGTTGTCATCCCCGGCGCACACAGTGCGGGAAGGGGATCCAAGGCGCTGAGCATGCGGGTGGTTTCCCTTCCCCTCCGCTGCGCTCCGGCCGGGGATGACATGGGGGGACGTTTTCCGCATCGAGATCACCGGCACCGAGCCGGTGATGACGTAAAAGGGTTAGACTGGCTTGAGGCCACCCCTCACCGCGCCAGTGCCGCCGTCACCTTCTCCCGGTAACGCTCCTCCGCCTCGGCGACCGGCCACGGCTCCAGGAGCGCGAGCACGGCGCGGGGCAGGGGCTCGGGACGCCCGAAGAACTTGATGCCTTCCTCGCGGCCGAAGCCGGCGAGATGAGTCGCCTCCAGAAAGGCCGCCTGCCGGTCGGCCTGCTTGATGAAGCGCTTGAGAGCGGCGGCCGGTTGGGCGGGCAGGCCGAAATGCAGATGGATGGCGCCGAGCAGCCCCGCCTCGATGGTCTTATAGGCATCGCCGATCACGGCCTTGAACGGCGAGATGATGTCGCCGATGACGTATTCCGGCGCGTCGTGCAGCAGCACCGCGAGGCGCCATTCGCGCGACATGTCCGGGGCGATGTGACTCGCAATGCCCTCCACGAGCAGGCTGTGCTGCGCGACGGAAAAGATATGCGGGCCGACGGTCTGCCCGTTCCAGCGCGCCACGCGGGCGAGGCCGTGGGCAATGTCGTCGAGCTCGACGTCGAGCGGCGAGGGATCGAGCAGGTTGAGGCGGCGGCCTGAGAGCATCCGCTGCCAGACGCGCGGTTCCTTCGCCATCAGAGCTTCTCGGGAGCATCGGACCCAAAAGTGGAAGCCACTTTTGGGGTTGATCCGATGCTCTCTTCCTTAATTGGCGTATCGTTCGAAGCGGAAAACCGGGACCACTTTTCCGCACGATGCGCCAGTTCGGCGCATTCCGCGTGGCGATAGCAGCCGGTGAGATGATCGTTCACCATGCCGACCGCCTGCATGAATGCGTAGACGATGGTGGGACCGACGAAGTTGAACCCTTCCTTCTTGAGCGCCTTCGAGATCCTGCGCGAGATCTCCGTTTCGGTCGGCACGTCCTTGCGGGTCTTTGCATTGGTCTGCACCGGCCGACCGTCGATGAAATCCCACAGGAAGCGCGAGAAGCCGCCGCGCTCCTGAATGACGAGCCAGGCGCGGGCGCCGGCGATCGTCGCCTCGATCTTGGCGCGGTTGCGCACGATGCCGGTATCGAGCATCAGCGCCTCGACCTGCGCCTGATCGAAACGGGCGATCACCGCCGGTTCGAATCCCGCGAAGGCGCTGCGGAAGTTCTCGCGCTTGCGCAGGATCGTGATCCAGGACAGGCCCGCCTGGAAGCCGTCGAGAATGAGTTTTTCGAACAGGGCGCGGTCGTCGAATTCCGGCACGCCCCATTCCGTGTCGTGATACGCCACATAGAAGGGATCGGTGCCGGGCCACCAGCAGCGGGCCTTGTTGTCGGGATGCAGGATCAGTCCGTCGGTCATGAAGCCTGTGTAGCGGGGCCGTGTCGAAACGGGAAGAGAGGCGGTGCGGGGAGGACGGGGAATTCAACGGCTCACTGCCATCGCCGGGCCCCTTACACCCTCTCACCTCATCCTGAGGAGCAGACGCAGTCTGCGTCTCGAAGGATCGTCCAGAGCGCACGGGACGTGCCCTCGTCCTTCGAGACGGATTGCTGACGCAATCCCCTCAGGATGAGGGCCCAGGTTGTTGCTGCGTGATGAGTTTGGATCCCAAGGAAACCCTCATCACCCGCCCGACAGCGGCTTCCGGAAATACACGACCCGCTCCGTCTCCTCGAAGCCCAGCGCCCGGTGCATGTTCTGCGAGGCGGTGTTGTCGAGGAGCACGTCGGAGGCGAATTCGCGGCAGCCGAGGCGCCTCGCCCAATCCTCGACGGCCCGGCACAGCAGCCGGGCGAGGCCCCGGTGGCGGTGTTCCGGCTCGACATAGATCCCTTCGAGGAAGGCCACGGGCGACGTGGCGCATCCATTCACGTAGTCATGGCGCAGGGCGGCCTCGGCAAAGCCTGCGGCCGTGCCGTCGGGCAGGCGCACGAGAAAGGCCACGGCCTTCCTCTGCTCCCAGAGCATGGCCTGCGCGTCGGAGCGGTGCTCCTGCACTGGGCCATCAGGCCAGAGGGCGTGGCGCAGGTTGGCCCATTCCTCCAGCGACTGGAGGGTGCAGGGCTCGATCCTCGGGCGGTTTCCGTCATCCATGGGACGGGGCTCCCCGCGCATCGACCAGATCCGCCATACGGTGCGCCGCGTCGTCCCCGGTGAGCCGCAGGCCGGCCGACACGCCGAGCCGGTCGCCCTCGGCGCGGTTCTGGCTCACCTTCCACTTGCCTTCGATTCGCGCGATCTCGATCTCGGCCCCGATGATGCCCTTGAGCTGCGCGGCCACGAAGGGCGCCGGCGCATCGCTCACGGCCCACGGCTCCGGCCGCGGAGCTTCCTGCACGTCCGTCATCGCGCCGATCTGCTGCAGCAGCCAGTCCGGGTCGTCCTTGACCGTCAGGCGGCCGCGCGCCTGGACGATGGCGTAGTTCCAGGTCGGCACGACCTTCCCGTGCTCGCGCTTCGCCGCGTACCAGGACGGCGTGATGTAGGTCTCCGGACCCTGGAAGACCACGAGAGCCTCTTGCTCGGGGTCGATGTTCCGCCATTGCGGGTTGGCGCGGGAGAGATGGGCCTTGAGGGTTCCGAGAGGCGAGGCGGACGCGTCGAGCACGAAGGGAATCGGGTTGGCCTCGATCCCGGCGCTGCCGAACGTCACCAGGAGCCCGAGCGGATGGGCCTGGATGAGGGCATGCTGGACCGCGAGGTCGTCCTCGCGAAAATGAGGCGGCTGGTACATGGCGTTCCCGGGCGATGGAGCGCGGATGCTAGCGATTCACGAAGGCCCAGACCAATCAAAAATCCCGATGTTGCGCATCACATGCGGCGATGGTCGTCACGCCCCGGTCCGGAGCACCCGCAGCTTCTCGGCCAGTTCCGTCCAGCGATAGGGCTTGCTGATGAAGGAAACGCCCGTGCCCAGGCCGTCCGAGGGCAGGGCCGACATGGGATAGCCGGAGGCGAGCAGGATCTTGAGGTCCGGCCGCATCTCGCGGGCCTTTCGGGACAGCTCGACCCCGTTCATGCCGTTGGGCATGATCACGTCGCTGAACAATATGTCGATGCCGGGATTGCTTTCGAGCACCTCGATCGCCTCGTTGGCGTCGTTCGCCGTCACCACGTCGTAGCCAAGGCTGTCGAAGATGTCGCTCGCCACCTCCCGGACCGCCGGCTCGTCCTCCACGATCAGCACGGTTCCCGCGCTGTCCCGGATGGGACGTTCCTTGTCGCCTTCCTCCTCGGGCGCATCCTCGCCGCTCTCCTGGGCCGGCAGGAGCATGGTGACCTTTGTGCCCTGGCCCGGCGTGCTGTCGACCTTGATGTGCCCGCCCGACTGGGTGACGAACCCGTACACCTGGCTCAGTCCCAGCCCTGTCCCCTTGCCGATCTCCTTGGTGGTGAAGAAGGGCTCGAAGACGCGGGAGACGACATCGGGCGACATGCCGATTCCCGTGTCCTGCACGGCGACCGACACATAAAGGCCGGGGGGCAGGGATGTCGCAGCGGCGTCCTTCTCATCGAGGGTGACATTGCCCGTCATGATCTTGAGGGAGCCGCCTTCCGGCATGGCATCGCGGGCATTGACGACGAGGTTGAGAAGGGCCGATTCGAATTGCGGCGCGTCGACGGAAATCCACCGCACGCGCGGAGCGAGCGAGAGCTGCAGCCGGATCAGTTCGCCGCAGGCCCGGCGCAGCACCGTTTCGAAGCCCTCGATGAGCGCGTTCGGATTGTGCGCGTTGGGCTGGAGGGGCTGGCGGCGCGAGAAGGCGAGCAGCTGCTGTGTCAGCTTCGCGCCGCGTTCGGCGGCGCGCTGCGCGCTTTCGATCAGCTTGATGTCGCGCGGGTCGCGCGCGTTGCGGGTCAGGAGATCCAGGTTGTTGACGATGATCGTCAGGAGATTGTTGAAGTCGTGCGCCACTCCGCCGGTGAGCTGTCCGACCGCCTCCATCTTCTGGGCCTGGAAAAGCGCGGCCTGCGCCTCTTCGAGAGCTTCCTGCGCCTTCCGGCGCTCGGTGATGTCGCGCGTGATCTTCGCGAAGCCGATGAGATCACCCAGCTCGTTGCGGATCGGATCGATGATGACGTTCGCCCAGAACTGCGTCCCATCCTTGCGGACGCGCCAGCCTTCCGCCTCGAACTTGCCCTCGCGCGCCGCCGTTTCCAATGCCCTCTTCGGCAAGCCGGCGGCGCGATCGTGCTCGGTGTAGAATTGCGAGAAATGACATCCGACGATCTCGCTCTCGTCATATCCCTTGATACGCTGCGCGCCGGCATTCCAGTTCGTCACATGGCCCTGCGGGTCGAGCATGAAGATGGAATAGTCCGTCACCCCCTGAACCAGCAGGCGGAAACGCTCCTCGCTTTCCTTGAGGGCTTCCTCGGTCCTCTTCCTCTCGGTGAGGTCACGGGTGATCTTGGCGAAGCCGAGCAGTTGGCCCTGGCGGTCGCGGATCGGATCGATGACCACATGCGCCCAGAAGCGGGTCCCGTCCTTGCGGACGCGCCAGCCCTCCGCTTCGAACTTGCCCTCGCGCGCCGCGGTCTCGAGGGCGCGCTTCGGCAGGTCCGTCGCAAGATCCTCGTCCGTGTAGAAGCGCGAGAAATGCTTGCCGATGATCTCGCTTTCCACATAACCCTTGAAGCGCTGGGCTCCCGGATTCCAGCTCACGATGGTGCCGGTCGGATCGAGCATGTAGATGGCATAATCGGTGACCGCGTCGACGAGGAGTTGAAAACGCCTCTCCTGCGTCGGTGTCGTTTCACCTGATACTGCACTCATTCGGAAATTCCCCAGCAAGGCCGTCCGTGCGCTTCTTCGGCACATGGTCCAGCCCAGTGGTATATAACTGACCTGGAGTTCTTCTTGTTCCGCGAGCTTGGCTGGAATTTTAAGATGGAAGCTCGGCTTCGCCCGGGAACGGGAACCGGATCCAGGCGGGCTTTTCGAGCTTCACGGGAATGCCCCCGGCCCTGATCGTCTCGCCGGCGGCAATCGCATCCGCCGCCCGGTCGAGGCGGATCATCAGGAGCCCCCTGCCTTCGATCCCCATGCCGGTCTGGCCCAAGGCCTTCCCCCCGGCCGTCACCTCGACGCCCACATCGGCCGCGAACCCGCCTTCATAGACGGCCGGCACGATCCGGGTGCGGGCCGTGCCCCGGTGCTGCATGCGCGAGACCACTTCCTGGCCCACATAGCAGCCCTTGTCGAAATCGACCCCGTGGAGCTGGTCCATCAGGGCCTCGTGCGGGAAGGCCTCGCCGAACAGGAAATCGCGGCCGCCCTCCGGCACGCCCAGCGCGATGCGATGGGCGAGGTAGGTGTCGGCCGGATCCCGGCCGAACTCGGCCGCATCCTGGGTCGCCACGATGGCCCGCCAGCCAAGCTCGGGCAGGCGAGGGTCCTCCACCACGAACCCGGCCTCGTCGTCCGGCCGCGGCGCATCCCAGCCGGCCACGACGGCCAGGGATTCGGACAGGTCCTCGACCGCCACCTTGGCCCGCAGCTTGTAGAAGCCGAGGCGCTTGGCGAGATCGGGCGCGAAGACCTTGAGCACGTCGAGATAATAGGCCCCGCCGATCTCGGCGGGAGCCTGGAAGACGAGAAAGTCGAACAGGATCTTGCCCTGCGGCGTCAGGAGGGCGCCGAGGCGGGCGGCGTGCGGCGACACGCGGTCCAGGTCGCAGGTGATGAGGTTGTCGAGAAAACTCTTGGCGTCCTCGCCCGAAACCCTTACCACGCCCCGGTCGGCCAGATGGACTGACGGCATGTGCCCGCTCTCCTTATCGTTACAAGCGTGACATATGCCCGTTCCGCAGCGGCCTCAAGGGATGAGATTGCCATGCCCCAAACCTTCGACCTGATCCTCAAAGGCGGCATCGTCGTGAATCACGACGGACGCGTCGAGCGCGACATCGGCGTGCGCGACGGGCGGATCGCCGCCATCGGCGACCTGTCCCGAGCCTCCGCCGCGCGGGAGATCGATTGCCGGGGCCTGCATATCCTGCCGGGCGTCATCGACAGCCAGGTGCATTTCCGCGAGCCCGGCCTCGACCACAAGGAAGACCTCGAAACGGGCTCCCGCGCGGCTGTCATGGGCGGCGTCACGGCGGTGTTCGAGATGCCCAACACCGACCCCCAGACCACGACGCCGGAGGCCCTCGCCGACAAGGTGCGCCGCGGCCATCACCGGATGCACTGCGACTTCGCCTTCTGGGTCGGCGGCACGCACGAGAACGCCGCCCACGTGCCGGAGCTGGAGCGCCTGCCGGGCGCCGCCGGCATCAAGGTGTTCATGGGCTCGTCCACGGGCTCCCTTCTGGTGGAGGACGACGAGGGCATCGCCAGCATCCTGCGCCGCACCCGTCGCCGCGCCGCCTTCCATTCCGAGGACGAGGCGATGCTGCGCGAGCGCAAGGGACTGCGCGTCGAGGGCGATCCGCGCTCGCATCCCGTGTGGCGCTCGGCCGAGGTGGCGCTCGCCTGCACGCAGCGTCTCGTGCGCATCTCCCGCGAGACGGGCGCGCGCATCCACGTGCTGCACATCACCACGGCCGAGGAGATGGCGCTTCTGAAGAACCACAAGGACCTCGTGACCGTCGAGGTCACGCCGCATCATCTGACGCTGGCGGGGCCGGAGGATTACGAGCGCCTAGGCACATACATCCAGATGAACCCGCCCGTGCGCGACGAGCTTCATCGCGCAGCCCTCTGGCAGGGACTGGACGAGGGCATCGCCGACGTCCTCGGCTCCGACCACGCGCCGCATACGCGCGAGGAGAAGGACAAGACCTATCCCAACACGCCCTCCGGCATGACCGGCGTGCAGACCCTGGTGCCGATCATGCTCGACCACGTGAATGCGAGCAGGCTCACACTGGAGCGTTTCGTGGACCTTACGAGCGCCGGCCCCAAGCGCCTCTTCGGCATCGCCAACAAGGGCCGCATCGCCGTGGGCTACGACGCCGATTTCACCGTGGTCGACCTGAAGCGCACGGAGACGATCACCAACGACTGGATCGCCTCCAAATGCGGTTGGACGCCCTACGACGGCAAGAAGGTGACGGGATGGCCGATCGGCACGGTCGTGCGCGGCAATGTGGTGATGTGGGACGGATCGCTGGAAGCGCCTTCTCAAGGAGAGGTGGTGCGGTTCGAGGAGACCCTGGGCGGGTGATTTCCTAGACGCTTTTAACCGACATTTCGCCTCCCTCTTCGCCATGGCCAGCCTTGTGCCGCTTATGGCGAGGAGGGGCACAAAGCATTCGGGCTTGGTTGTAACAAGCCGCCCCGGAATGACAGTGCGACGACTCTACTTCACCCAGTCCATGTTCTGCAGCACGACGCGATAGCCGTCGGGATCTTCGAAGGTGATGCCCTCGCGATCCCAATAAGGATTGAAGGAGGGGACTGGCGCATATCCATTGTCCCGCATCCGCTGTACCGCGGCTTCCCATTCCGCGCGATCGGGCAGATAGAAGACGAGCAGGTTGTCCTGTGTCGGAGCGCTCCCGGCCGCATGGTCGCGGTGCTGCGTGAATTCGAGATGCCAGGGGGCCTGCGGATGGCCCAGCATCCGGCCATCGAAGCCGTCATGTTGGTCGAAAGCGGCGATGATCTCCAGGCCCAGACCATCACGATAGAAGCGCACGACGTCGTCGAGCCGATCCGTCGGTCGAGCAACCCGCAGGGTGGTGCCTTTCTTCATGGCCGAGCCGATGCCCTCAATGCTTCAGCGCGCCCACCATGGAGAAGGCGCCACCGCGGATCTTGTCGGCGAGCGTCGCCGCGTATTCCGCAACGGCATCCTCGCCATAGGTGGCGACGAGTTCGGTGAAGGCCGCGAACAGGGCGGCCTGCGCCATGCAATCGCCGTCGAGCCCGTCGAGCTCGGCCTCGGCGAAGGCCTCGGTCACATAGCTCAGGGCCGCCTGCTTGAGGGCGCTGAGTTCGGGCAGCTCGTCGAGAGGGACGTTGTTGTCGTTCATGATCCAGGCCCCTTTGAGGGGCGGCGCGCGAGTTCGGTTGAATCATTTCTAGACGTCGCGCCGACCCGCCGCCAGCATCACCTTGCAAGGAGGTTAACGCGAGAGGGGATTTCCCGAAAAATGTGGATAAGAGGCGCCGGTGCAACACTGGCCGCGCAGGGCCACCCGTGCATGAACATGGCCATCCTGCCACCGTGACGCACAACGCCGAGGAACGCGCTTCGCTGTCATCCTCAGGCCAAGCCGAATGCGAGGGAAGGGGATCCATCGCGCTGCGCCTGATCATGGATTCCCTTCTCCTCCGCTGCGCTTCGGCCGGGAATGACACTGGAGATCAATACCCGACCGGACACCCTGGATCGGGCGCTATGAGGAAAGTCCGCCTTTGCTTCCGCTCACCCGCCGTAGCGGCCGGTGATGTTGCGGGCGAGATGCTCGCCTTCGCTCAGGAAGCGCACGGAGGCCTCCTGGGCCGACGGGGTGCAGACCCGGTAGGTGAGGGCGTAGGCCTGGTAGCCCTTGTTGTAGGCCCCCGCGAGACGCTCACGGCGGCCGGGCGTCGTCCCTTCCGCCTCGAGCAGAACCTGCATGCGGCGGCTCCATTCAGGGCCGTCGGACGCGCTGCAGAGAGGGCGCAGCAGGGCAAGCGATCCCATGATCTCCGCAAGGCGCAGCAATTCCTTCTCGTAAGGGGCGGGCGGCGGCTCGACCGCCGGAGCGGGCTCCGCCTGCTGCTGCGGCTGGCTGGAGGGTTTCTGCGATTGCTGCGGCTGTGGGCGCCGCTGCTGTTGCTGCGGCTGCTGCTGTCGATATTGCGGCGCGGGGCGGTATTGCTGCTGCGGGACGGGCTGGCCCGGCTGCGGCCGTGGCGGAACGCCGAACAGCCGCTCGAAGAAGCTCTGAGCCTGCGCGGGCTGCGCTACCGCAAGCAGCAGGGCCGGAAGGGCGAGCAGAAGGCCGGAGCGCTTCATGTGGATGAAGCCTCGCCCGCGAGCCCGAAGGCCTGCTTCAGAATCCCCGTGAGGCCTGCCGTCATCGGCAGATCGGCGATGTCCCGTTCCGTGACCCAACGGATTTCCTTTGCTTCCGGACCTGTCTGGGGCTCGCCCGAAACCCAGCGGGCAGCGTGGGCGGCGATGACGACGTGATGCTTTATATGGCCTTTCTCGTCCCTTTCAATGAATTCGACCGGGGCGATCAAGCCGATAAGCTTGGCCTCAACCCCGACCTCCTCACGAAGTTCCCGAAGAGCGGCCTCGCCCAGGGTCTCGCCGGTCTCGACCATGCCGCCGGGGAGCGAGAACAGGCCTTCACCAGCGCATCGTGCGGAAAAGTGGGTCCGGTTTTCCGCCCTCACGATGCGCTCTTCAAGGAGTAGAGCATCGGATGAAACCCAAAAGTGCAAGTCCACTTTTAGGTCCGATGCTCGGGCTTGCCGCGAGCGGCGAGCAGGATGCGCCCGTCCCGGAGCACCGCCACGGAGGCGGCGAGGATCGGGCGGGCGGGATAGAGGCGGTCGGAGGTCATGAGGGGGGGTTTCGGGGCGGTGGGTCATCGGCCGCCACGTAGCGGGCCCGGGGGCGGATCAGGGCTGCCTGGCTGCGCTGCTCGACGGCATGGGCGAGCCATCCGGCCGTTCGCCCGATCGCGAAGATCGCAAACGCCGCTCCAACCGGCAGTCCGTAGGCCCGCTCCATCATGACGAGGGCGACGTCGATGCCGGGGCTGCCGCCGGACGCGTCCGCCAGGATCTTCAGGGTCGTGGCGTCCGAGGCCAGGAGCGGTACGTTTTCCAAGAGGGCCTGAGCCCTGGGGTCGCCCTCCGGGTAGAGGCGGTGCCGGAAGCCGGGCCGGGGAGCCCTCGCGGGATCGTCCAGGAAGGCCCGGACCCGCTCCGTCATGCCGCCATGATAGGGCCCGCTCAAGGCGACGAGCCCGGCGATCACCGCATGGCGCAGGGAGGCGCCGGTCGAGGCGGTGACCCGAACGGCGAAGGTGGACGAGCTGAGTTCATGGTCGGCGCAGAGAACGAGGGCGCGCCGGATCGCATCGCTTGCCTGCGGCGAAGCTTTCCAGGCGGCGGCCAGGTGCCGATGGAGCGGCGCGATGCCCGGGTCGGCGCCGCTGGCGGCGGCAGCCGTCAGGCGCAGGATCGCGGCCACTTCCGCGGCCCTGGCCTCCTTCGGGGCCGGTTCCGACAGAAGGCGGACCGCCTGGGTGACGAAACCATGGAGGCCGAAGGCCGGGGCGGGCAGGGGGGCGGGGATACGGGAGGATTCGAGGAAAGCATCCGCGCGCAGGGAGCCGACCAGGATTCTGGCGGCATCCTCGAGGGTGGCGGTTCCGGCCAGGGCGATGGCGTCCTGCCCGCGATAGAAGAGGCGGCCGTCCTTGATCTGGGCGATGGTCGTTTCCAGCACCGGCAGGCCCCAATCGAGGGCGGTCGCTGCCGCGACGGCGGGGCGGCGGAAGCGCGCCTTGCGCTCTACCAGGGCCTCCAGGTCCTCGATCGCATAGAGCCGCTGGCGGGGATCGTGCGGAGACGAGAAGGAGCGGATCAGACCCCGGCTCACATAGGCATAGAGGCTCGCCCGGCTGATGCCGAGGCGCGACGAGGCCTCTTCGGCCGATGCGAGGTCAAAAGATGGAGCGCCCATATGTTGATATGTTGATTCAAGATTGACCGTTGCGCAAGACCGGCGTGAAGCTGCCCCGATGAAGGAGACAGTTCATGAGTATCGGACTTGACGACGTCGTGGCGGCCGAGACCGCCCTCAGCCATGTGGACGGCGAGGCAGGGCGCCTGATCATCTGCGGGCACGACCTGGAAGAACTGGCGGGCCACGTGTCCTTCGAGGACGTGGTGGCGATGCTCTGGACCGGCCTTGTCCCGAATGTCGCCGATCCGCGCGCGCTTCTCGGCAGGGCACGGGTCAGGGCCTACCGGCATCTCGCGCGCCTGGCCGACCGGCTGACGGGCCTCACTCCGGTCGAGGGGATGCGGCTGCTGCTGTCGAGCCTGCCTGATGCGGAGGAGGATCATCCCGTTCTCGCCGTAGGGGCGGCTGGCGTTGCCGCCGCCATGGCGGTGCGCGGGGCTCAAGGCCTCGCGCCTGTGGAGCCCGACGCCCGTGCGGGACACGCGGCCGATATCCTGCGCATGATGCGCGACGCGCCCGTGGCGTCGGACGAGGCGCAGGGGCTCGATACCTATCTCGTGACGGTGATCGACCACGGGCTCAACGCCTCGACCTTCACGGCGCGCGTGGTCGCCTCGACCCAGGCGGGAATCCTGTCCTCGGTGGTGGCCGGTCTCTGCGCCCTGAAGGGGCCGCTCCACGGCGGCGCGCCCGGTCCGGTGCTCGACATGCTCGATGCGATCGGCTCCATCGAGAATGCGGAAGCCTGGCTCGACGACGCCATGGCCAGGGGCGAGCGCCTCATGGGCTTCGGCCACCGCATCTACCGGGTGCGCGACCCGCGGGCGGACGTGCTCATGGCCGCCGTCGGCCGGCTGAAGGGACGCAGCGACCGCATCGCCTTCGCCGAAGCCGTGGAGGTGACGGCCCTGAAGGTGCTGGAGCGCCGCAAGCCCGGCCGCCGGCTAGACACCAACGTGGAGTTCTATACGGCGATCCTGCTCGACGCCCTGGGCGTCCCGCGCGAGGGCTTCACGCCCCTCTTCGCCGCCGGCCGCACGGCGGGCTGGGTGGCCCACGACATCGAGCAGGAGAAGGTCGGCCGCATCATCCGGCCGCAATCGCGCTATGTCGGAGCCTGGCCCGCCGAGGCGGCTTGAACCGAGGCAGGCGCGAGGGTCTGCGCCGGGTATTGTCGAGTCCCGTCCCTCGCGCGCCCTTAGGGTCGATGTGCGCGGCCAGAGAGTGACCTATCCGGCTTGCCATCGAAAACGATCGTGAGTATCAGCCGACAGGATCTGGCAGACGCAGAAAGCCCTGCCGGACCTGCAGGGCATCATGCATCCTTCTCATCAAGTCATCAAAGAGGTGCAGGGACTTCGGGCCATCGCCGTCCTGTCCGTATTGGTCTATCATGTCTGGCCTGAAATACTGCCTGGCGGTTACGTCGGCGTCGACGTCTTCTTCGTCATTTCGGGTTTTCTGATCACCGGCTCCCTCTTCAAGGAGTTCAAGGCCGAAGGCAGGATCGATATCCTGCGGTTCTATGCCCGCCGCATCCGGCGCCTGCTACCGGCTGCGACCGTGGTGTCCGTCGCAGTCGCGCTGAGCATCCCGCTCTTCCCGAAGGGACAATGGCCGGACATCGTCAGCGGCATCGTCGCCAGCGCGGCCTATGTCCAGAACTGGTTCCTGGCGGCTCAAGCCGTGGATTACCTAGCGGGCGACACGAAAGGACCCATGAATCATTTCTGGTCCCTGTCCGTCGAAGAGCAATATTACATCATCTGGCCTCTGATCCTGTTTCCCATGCTCGTCGCCGCGCGCAAGGCAGGCGTGGAGGCCCGCAAGGCTTTCGGCTGGATCTTCACTGCCGTGGGAGCCGGCTCTCTCGCCTATTCCGTCTATCTCACGCCCCTCGACCCTGGCACCGCCTATTTCGCGACCACGACCCGGGCCTGGGAGCTGGCGCTCGGCGGCGCCTTGGCTGTTTTCCTTGCTCCCGGACGGGTCTCCGATCCTCTGCGGGCCGTACTGGGGCTGGTCGGCATCCTCGGGATCGTGGCCGCGAGCCTCGCTTTCGACGAGAACACGCAATTTCCGGGTTATGCGGCGCTGCTCCCAACTCTGGCCGCAGCGGCCGTTATCACCTCAAGCGGCGCGCAGGAGGCCTGGTCCGGCCGCATCCTTTTGAACTCCAGGCCGTTTCAGTATCTCGGCGACATATCCTATTCGCTCTACCTCTGGCACTGGCCCCTTATTGTCGTCTATGCGGAGGTGACGGAACGCAATCCAGGTCTTGCGGCCGGTGCTCTGATCCTCTTTGCTTCTTGCGGCCTTGCCCATGTCAGCAAGGTGTTCGTCGAGGATCGTTTCAGGTCGGGCCTCATCCCGATTGGAAGAACGATAGCCACGGGGGCGGCCTGCGTGGCGGCGACCCTTGCGCTCGGGGCGGGTTATCTCGTGGCGAGCGGACAGGAACCGGGACAGGTCGCTTCAGGGACGGACCGGCCCGGAATACGGGCGATGATCGATCCCCGCTACGATTGGCGGAACGAGGATCTCGCCAACTTCATCCCAAGGCCCGAGCACGTGAAAGCGGACGTGCCGTCCATCTACAAGACCAAATGCCACCAGGATCAGCGTAAGACGGAAGTCCTGACATGCACTTACGGCAATCGGGCCGCCAGGATGAAGATCGTCATGATCGGGGATTCACACGCGGGCCATTTCTATCCCGCCTTCGAGGAACTCGCGCGTAAGGGCTCGATCCAATTCCACGGCTTGTCGAAGTCCGCATGCCTGTTCTCGCTGGAGGCATTCTACCATCCCCCCTTCAAGCGCCTTTATACCGAATGTCTCGAATGGTCGAAGAACGTGATCGCCTGGCTTGAGCGCGAGCGGCCCGATCTGGTCCTGATCGCGCAGTCGCCGGCCTATCCCGAGACGGTCCTGAAGGGCATGGCGGAGGCGTGGTCGCGGCTCACGGCCATGGGGCTCGATGTGCGCGCCATAAGGTCGACGCCCTGGCTCAAGTTCGATGCGGACAAATGTCTGGCCACGAGCGGGAACCGGAGCGTCGACTGCGCGCCGACACGGGATGATGTCTTCAGAAAGGATCCCGTTCTCACGACCGCCCGGGAACTGAAGCGTCCTGTGCTCGATCTCACGAAATATCTATGCGATTCCGAGCGGTGCCCGACCGTGATCGGCGGCATCTTGGTCTATCGGGACCGCCATCATCTGACGGCCACATTCGCCAGAACCCTGAGCCACGCCTTCCGGAGCGAGCTGTCGCTCGACGTGCGCCTCGATTAGGCCGGACCGCGAAATGCGTGCCCTTACGGCTCCTCCGGCCGTCGCGCGAGGCATGGGTCCAGGACGATGAAATCCGGGTTCGGGCGGCTGTAGCCGCCCGCGATAGTCACCACGTCGCCGACCTTCATGTCGTTGGTCTGGTAGGTGACGCAGAGGACCTTCGGGTCGGGCGCGGTGCCGCATAGGCCGAGATAGGCGAGGGTCCCGTCGAAATGCACGAGGGCGAGGGGACCCGTCACGCTGAAATCGACCCGGGTCGCGCCGGTTTCGCGATCTTTGGTCAGTTCACGGACTTCATGGCATTTAGCCCGGTACGACGGCTGCATGTCCGGGGCGGCGAATGGATTTTTCTCGGGAACTTCCTGGCTATGGACCGTCAGCGCCGAGCCAAGGACCAGAGCGGCTGCAAGCAGGGATGTGCATTTGCCATCTCTGGGTTCGGCAGACCGCAGGAGCATGGATCACCCGCCTAGACGTGCTGGCCGCCGTTGATGTGCAGTTCCGCGCCGGTCACGTAGGAGCTCGCGTCCGTGCAGAGGAAATAGATCGCCTTGGCGACCTCGTCGGGGGTGCCGAGGCGGCGCATCGGCAATTGCTCGACGATCTTCTCCGTGCCGGGCGAGAGGATCGAGGTGTCGATCTCGCCCGGGGAGATCGCGTTGACGCGAACGCCCAGCGGCCCGAAATCGGCCGCCATCTCGCGGGTCAGCGCCGCCAGCGCCGCCTTGGACGTGGCATAGGCCGCGCCCGCGAAGGGATGGACGCGGGAGCCCGCGATGGAGGTCACGTTCACTACCGAGCCCTTGGCCTTGGTGAGTTCGTCCTGCAACCCGCGGGCCAGCATGATCGAGGCGAAGAAGTTCACCTGGAACACGCGCAGCCAATCGTCGTGGGTGGTGTGGATGGCGTCCAGCCGCGAGCCGCCCGGTCCCTTGGGGGAGATGCCCGCGTTGTTCACCAACGCATGGAGGCAGCCGCCCTCGGCGGCGAGCCGCTCCTTCACCTCGGCGATGGCGCGGTGGGTGTCCTGCGCATCGGCGAGATCGACCTGGAGGTGATCCTCCGGTCCCATCTCCCAGGGGCAGTTTTCCGGAAAGCCGTGCCGCGAGCAGGTGATGACCCGCCACCCGGCCGCCGAGAAGCGCTTGACGGTCGCATGCCCGATCCCCCGGCTGGCGCCGGTGAGCAGCATGATGCGGCGGGAATTGCTGGGCGATGCGGACATCTGGGTTTCTTTCCGAGAGGGGGCAGACCCCTATCCCAGTTCAGGGCTGAGGTCTATGGGATCACGGATAAAGCCGCACTTTCCGCCAGCCCTCGCCGTCGCGGGTGAAGACGACGCGGTCGTGAAGGCGGAACGGCTTGTCCTGCCAGAACTCGATGGAGACAGGCGCGATGCGGAAGCCCGTCCAGTAGGGCGGGCGCGGCACCTCGCCGATGGCGTATTTCGCCGTGTTGAGCGCCACCGCCTTTTCGAGGGCGAAGCGGCTTTCCAGCGGACGCGACTGCTGGCTCGCCCAGGCGCCGATGCGGCTGTCGCGGGGACGGCTCTGGAAGTAGGTGTCCGCTTCCGCGTCGCTGACGACGGTCACGGGGCCCCGGGCCCGCACCTGACGGCGCAGGCTCTTCCAGTGAAGGACGAGGGCCGCCTTCTTCTGGCCCAGCAGCTCGCGGCCCTTGTTCGATTCCGTGTTGGTGTAGAACACGAAGCCGTTCTCGTCGAAGCCCTTCAGCAGCACCATGCGGACGTTCGGCAGCCCGGTCTCGTCGACGGTCGCCAGCGCCATGGCGTTGGGGTCGTTCGGCTCCGAGGCCTCGGCCTCCGCGAGCCAGGTTTTGAAGAGGGCGAAGGGCTCTTCCGATTCAGTGAAGTC
Organism: Microvirga mediterraneensis; assembly: GCF_013520865.1. Lineage (NCBI taxonomy): Bacteria > Pseudomonadati > Pseudomonadota > Alphaproteobacteria > Hyphomicrobiales > Methylobacteriaceae > Microvirga > Microvirga mediterraneensis. The sequence continues at coordinate 4,052,904 of NZ_JACDXJ010000001.1, read as the reverse complement.
ACCGGTTGTTAACGGGTTCAATGGTTATCTCGTACTGTGACTTTTGGTTCTGGGGGATCCGACGCGTGACGTGGATCAATGCGCGCCGTTATAGATCAGATGTTGTCCGGAGCGAAGCCATGAAGCTGTTGGTCGTCGGCCTTGTCGCCCTGTCCACGAGCGCATGCAGCTTCTCCTTCGGCCTCTCGGCTCTCGACGACGAGGAGCCGAAATCCACCGGCACCATCACGGCCCGGACCGATACCCCCTTGTCCGCCGACCTCGACCAGGAGGACTGGCGCCGGGCCAAGGCGGCCCTGGCCGTCGCGCTCGATCCGCAGGGACCCGGCACCCAGGTGTCCTGGGACAATCCCGCCACGACCATGAAAGGCACCTTCACGCCCATGGGCGCGCCTTTCGTGAAGAACGACGAGATCTGCCGCGCCTTCTCGGCCCATCTGAACGGTCCCTCGTCTTCCTCCCTGCACGGAACGGCCTGCCGGCCCTCCGGGGGCGACTGGGCGATCAAGGACGTCAAGCCCCTCAAGGCCTCGGCCAAGGTCTAGCTCTTACGGGCAAAGGCGTTGCAAAGGCGCAACACTTCGCCCATATGACCGTCAAACCCGTTGAGCCCCGGGGCATCCTCCGGGTCCGGACGATGCCTCAGCTCTGAAGACGAGCATCGGATCGGATCCCGAAAGTGCAAGGCCACTTTTCGGGCCCGATGCTCTAAGCTCCCAATCTGACGGTTCATGGAATCCACGATGCGAAACCCCTACGACGTTCTAGGCGTATCCCGCTCGGCGAGCGAAGCGGAGATCAAGAAGGCGTTCCGCAAGCTCGCCAAGACCTATCATCCCGACAGCAACAAGGACGATCCCAAGGCGAAGGACAAGTTCGCCGAGGCGAATGCCGCCTACGAGATCCTCGGCGATGCCGGAAAGCGCGCCCAGTTCGACCGGGGCGAGATCGACGCGGAGGGCAAGCCGCGCTTCCAAGGGTTCGAGGGGTTCGGCGGCGGTGGCGGACGCGGCGGCGCGCGGCCGGAGGATTTTGCCGGTTTCAGCGGCTTCTCCGGCTTCGGCGGCGGCTCCCGCCGCTCGAGCCGGAGCCATTTCGGCGCCGATCCGGGCGAGGACGTCTTCTCCCAGTTCTTCGCCGAGGCTTTCCGCTCCGGCGGCGAAACTCCGCGCCAGGGCCGTGCCCGCTCCCAGAAGGGCGAGGACGTGGCCGCCACCCTGACCGTGACCCTGGAGGACGTGGCCCAGGAGGCCAAGAAGCGCATCAGGCTCTCCACCGGCCGCGACGTGGACGTGGTGATCCCCAAGGGCGTGAGCAACGGCCAGGTGATCCGCCTGCGCGGTCTGGGGCAGGGCGCCCCCGGGATCGATCCGGGCGATGCGCTGCTCACGATCAATTTTGCCCCCCACGAGCGCTTCACGCCCGAGGGCTCGGACCTGCGCCTGCGGCTTCCGGTCGAAATCGAGGAAGCGATCCTCGGTGGCACCGTGCGGGTGCCGACCCTGACCGGCTCGGTCGAGATGAAGATCCCGCCCATGACCAATTCCGGCCGCACCTTCCGCCTGCGCGGCAAGGGCCTGCCCACCAAGTCCGGCCACGGCGACCTCTTCGTGACCACGGAGATCAGGCTGCCCGAGGTCGTGGACGAAGACCTGATGGAATATGCCCGCAAGCGCCGCTCGGCCAACGCGAAGTAGGGTCGGCCTCACGAGCCGGTGTCATCCCCGGCGGTCCTTAAGGACCGGGAAGGGGATCCATGGCGTTGCGCCTGATCGTGGATTCCCTTCCCCTTCGCTGCTCTTCGGCCGGGAATGACACCCACTCACGTCATGGCCGGCCTTGCGCCGCCCATCCCGATCCGGTGAAGCGTCGTGCCTTTCCAATCGGGATCACCGGGACGAGCCCGGTGATGACATCGAGAGAATGTCTCAAGAACGGCGCGATTGTCCGAACGGCTGGCTCAAGAGGGCTTCCCCGTGGTCGCTCGGTCGGCTAAAGAGGCCGTTCTTTCTTGAGCTGTCCAGTGACGATCTAGGTGAATCATGGCGGAGACAAAGGCCACCGGCATTCTGGCCGGTAAGCGTGGCTTGGTGATGGGCGTGGCGAACAACCGTTCGATCGCCTGGGGCATTGCTCAGGCGGCCCGCCAGCACGGAGCGGAACTCGCCTTCACCTATCAGGGCGATGCCCTGAAGAAGCGCGTCGAGCCTCTCGCAAAGGAACTCGACGCCCATGTGGTCGGCCATTGCGACGTGACGGACGGCGCCACCATCGACGCCGTGTTCGAGGAAGTGAAGCGCCTCTGGGGCTCCATCGACTTCGTGATCCATTGCATCGCCTTCTCCGACAAGGACGAGCTCACCGGCCGCTATGTCGAGACCTCCGAGGGCAACTTCACCAAGTCGCTCCTGATCTCCTGCTATTCCTTCACGGCCATCGCCCAGCGCGCCGAGAAGCTCATGAACGACGGCGGCTCGCTGCTGACGCTCACCTATTACGGCGCCGAGAAGTGGATGCCGCACTACAACGTCATGGGCGTGGCCAAGGCGGCGCTCGAGGCGTCGGTGCGCTACCTGGCGGCCGATCTCGGCCCCAAGAACATCCGCGTCAACGCGATCTCGGCGGGACCGATCAAGACGCTGGCCGCCTCCGGCATCGGCGATTTCCGCTACATTCTGAAGTGGAACGAGTACAACTCGCCCCTGCGCCGCACGGTCACCATCGAGGAGGTCGGTGAGACCGCCGCCTATCTCGTGTCCGACATGTCGCGCGGCATGACCGGCGAGATCCTGCATGTGGATGCGGGCTACCACGTGGTCGGCATGAAGAACCCGGAAGCGCCGGATCTCTCCCTCGACAAAGATTAGTTCCAGCGTATCGGATTCCGCAGTGATCGCGTCCCGCCCCACGATCTATTTCATTCGCCATGGCGAGACGGACTGGAATCTGGAGGGCAGGCTCCAGGGCCAGAAGGACATTCCGCTCAACGATGTCGGGCGCGTCCAGGCCGAAGAGGCCGGCCGCAAGCTCCAGGCGCTCGCGCCGCATGTGGAGGACCTCGCCTATGTGGCGAGCCCCATGACCCGCACCCGCGAGACCATGGAGATCCTGCGCAGGACCCTCGGCCTGCATCCTGAAGCCTACAAGCTCGACGACCGCTTGGTCGAGCTGACCTTCGGGTCCTGGGAGGGCATGACCTGGAAAGAGGTCCGCAAGGCCGAGCCGTCGCTCGCGGCCCTGCGCGAGCAGGACAAATGGCATTACGCGCCCCCCGGCGGGGGCGAGAGCTACGCCATGCTGGTCGAGCGCGTCCGCCCGATCCTGGACGATCTCACCCGCGACACGGTGATCGTCGCCCATGGCGGCGTCGCCCGGGCTTTCCTCGCGATCTGCTGCGGGGTGAACTCCCGTCAGGCCGCCAGCATGGACATCTGGCAGGGCCGGGTGCTCATGATCGAAGGGCGCAGCTACCGCTGGGTGTGACGGGAGCGCGCGGGGCCAACCTTCGCCGCGCTGCCGCGTTGTCAGGACATGCAATATATCTGCGATGCGCCGGGGGCGAAGACCTGGTTCCGGATCGAGACGGAAGGCGAGGCCGCGCTCGAATCCGACGCCATGCACCACGCGGTCGAGAAGCATTTCCGCAATGCCTGGGAGGCTGCGGCGAACGGCTATCAGTCGGCCTCCTCTCCCTTTATCGAGCGGAATATCGGCCTCAAAGCCCACGTGCAGCGCATGATGCCCCTGTTCCTGACTCTGAGGGATGCGGAGGGCAAGACCCTCGTCACCGCCATGCTGCCGCCGGAGGGCCGGCGCGACCCGGGCTTCAGGATCATCATCGTCGGTCCCGAGAACAGCGATCCCTACCTGGAGCACGAGGAGGCTATCGCCGCTCTGGGCCACCATTTCGGCCTCACCCTCAACCGCGCCGATTGCTATCCCTATCGGTGAGGTGCGGATGGGCGTTCTTCTATGTCATGGCCGCACATGCTGCGGCCATTCACGTCTTCCTTACATTCCTCCACCCTCATCCTGAGGCGCCACGCCGTGGCGTCGCGAAGGAGGAGCTGGAGAGCCCTGGACGATCCTTCGGGACGCCGCTGCGCTGCTCCTCAGGAGGAGGGATCGTCGGGCGGATGGCATGTTCTCACTTTGTTCTTGACAGGGCGGACAAGCTCGGCTATATCGTTCGTATTCCCGCCCGCCGAGGGGCGCGCTCGCGAGGCGTCAGCCAGTGCGGGGCGGGAGGCGGTCCCGCCGCAGGCCTCGCACGCCTGTGGTCGCGGGAGGTCGACCTTGGGCGCTCCCCAGCTGGTCCACCTGAAAAGAACCGCGTGCGAGGCGCCGTCCGGCTCTTCCACTCTCACCCTCACAGCGAGCCGGGCGACACACCGCACCCTCCCTCGACTGACCTTCAGGCTCGCAGCGCACGCTGCGGGCCCAAAGGTGCTGGCTCTTTGAAAACCGGCATTGCATCGCGCGTGACACCGGGGCGCTTTGGTTTTAAGACGCGCTGAACATCGAAGAAGCGCCATGTCCCACAATACGTTCGGCCACCTGTTCCGTGTCACCACCTTCGGCGAAAGCCATGGGCCTGCCCTGGGCTGCGTGGTCGATGGCTGCCCGCCCATGATCCCGCTCGAGGCCGCCGAGATCCAGGCGGAGCTCGACCGCCGCCGTCCGGGTCAGTCGCGCTTCACGACCCAGCGCCAGGAGCCGGACCAGGTCAAGATCCTGTCGGGTGTCTTCATCGACGAGCGCACGGGACGGCAGGTGACGACCGGGACGCCGATCGCGCTCCTGATCGAGAACGTGGACCAGCGCTCCAAGGACTACTCTGAGATCAAGAATTCCTACCGGCCGGGGCATGCGGATTTCACCTACGACGTGAAATACGGCATCCGCGACTATCGCGGCGGCGGGCGCTCCTCGGCCCGCGAGACCGCCGCCCGCGTGGCCGCGGGCGCCATCGCCCGAAAGGTACTGCCGGGCATCACCATCCGCGGCGCGCTCGTCCAGATGGGGCCGCATGCCATCGACCGGAACAACTGGGATTGGGACGAGGTGGCGCGCAATCCGTTCTTCTGCCCGGATGCGAAGGCGGCCCAGTTCTACGAGGAATATCTCGACGGCCTGCGCAAGGACGGCTCCTCCATCGGGGCGGTCCTGGAGATCGTGGCCGAGGGCGTTCCGGCGGGTCTCGGCGCGCCGATCTACGGCAAGCTCGATTCCGACCTCGCCTCGGCGCTGATGTCCATCAACGCGGTCAAGGGCGTGGAGATCGGCGACGGCTTCGCGGCGGCAGCTTTGCGCGGCGAGGAGAACGCGGACGAGATGCGCCCCGGCAATCAGGGGGCGCCGACCTTCCTGTCGAACCATGCCGGCGGCGTGCTCGGCGGCATCTCCACCGGCCAGCCCGTGGTGTGCCGCTTCGCCGTGAAGCCGACCTCGTCGATCCTCACCCCCCGGTCGAGCGTCACCCGCACGGGCGGCGAGGCCGAGGTGCGGACCAAGGGGCGGCACGACCCCTGCGTGGGCATCCGGGCGGTGCCGGTCGGCGAGGCGATGGTCGCCTGCGTCCTGGCCGATCACCTCCTGCGCCATCGCGGCCAGGTGGGGCAGGGGCCGTCCTGGCCGTTCGAGGGCTGAGGCCTCCTCGACGTCATGGCCGGCCTCGTGCCGGCCATCTCGATAGGGGGGGCGGCGCTACAGGCCATCGGGATCACCGGCACAAGGCCGGTGGCGACGAGGAGGGCTCGCTGGTTCCCGCCCTCCATTTCAGGCGGTTTTTGCAAAGCCTCCATTGCAAATTTTAGTTTTACTAAAATCCACGCCTCGGCTAATTCAGCTTCATGAAACTGGCTGACTGGTTGTCCCGCAACGGTGTGTCGCGCGTCGCGTTCGCGCGCCGGATTGGCGTGACGCCCGGGGCCATCACCCAGATGTGCAATTCGGACCACGCCTGGCTGTCCCGCGACACCGCCGAAGTGATCGCCCGCGAAACGCGCGGGGCCGTCACACCCAACGATTTCCTGCCCGAATCCGCCAAGGAGACATGGATGTCCCACTCCGTTACCGAAGCCATCGAGGCTTTCGCCCGTGGTGAGATCGTCATCGTGACCGACGACGACGACCGCGAGAACGAGGGCGACCTCATCGTCGCCGCCTCGCTCTGCACGCCGGAGAAGATGGCCTTCATCATCCGCAACACCTGCGGGATCGTCTGCGCGCCGCTTACCGTTGCGGAGGCCCGACGCCTGCGGCTCGACCCGATGGTCCAGTCGAACGACGCTCCGCTCGGCACGGCGTTCACCGTCACGGTGGACGTGAAGCACGGGCTGACCACCGGCATCTCCGCCGAGCAGCGCTCGAACACGGTGCGGGCGCTCGCCAACAACAACATGGGTGCGGCCGATTTCGTGCGCCCCGGCCATGTCTTCCCGCTGATCGCCAAGGATGGCGGCGTGCTCATGCGCTCCGGCCACACGGAGGCCGCCGTCGACCTCTGCAAGCTCGCGAACCTGCCGCCCGTCGGCGTGATCTGCGAGCTCGCCAACGACGATGGCACGGTCATGAAGGGGCCGCAGATCGACGCCTTCGCCGAGCAGCACGCGCTCAAACGCATCTCGGTCGCCGACCTCATCGCCTACCGTCAGGCGCGGGAGAAGCTCGTCGAGCGGATCGCCACCTTCCCGGTCGAGACGCAATGGGGTTCGTTCACGGGCTATGCCTATTCGACGCCGTTCGACAGTGTGCAGCACATCGCGCTCGTCCATGGCCGCATCGGCGACGGCACGAACATTCCCGTGCGCCTGCACCGGGCCAATGCGCTCACCGACGTGTTCGAGGGCGGCAAGACCGTGAACGCGGCCCTCCAGCGCTTCGTCAAGGAGGGCCGGGGCGTCCTCGTCTACCTGCGCGACGGCACCGCCGGCGTGCCGACGACCTCGTTCTCCGACAGCGACGAGACGGAGTCCGAAGCGATGCGGTCCAGCCAATGGCGCGAGATCGGCCTCGGCGCACAGATCCTGCGGGATCTCGGCGTCGCGTCGATCCGCAATCTCGCGACGTCGAGCCGGTCCTATGTGGGCCTCTCCGGCTTCGGGATCGAGCTGCTCGGTGAAGAGCCCATCGAGTGTTGAGGTGAGTTCTCTCGGCCTCTTCACGTCATCACCGGCCTTGTGCCGGTGATCTCGATTGCATGAAGCACTCTGGGTGTCATTCCCGGCCGGAGCGAAGCGGAGGGGAAGGGAAACCATCGTGACGCGCTTGATCGTTGATCCCCTTCCCGGTCCTGTGGACCGCCGGGGATGACAGCGTTGGTGCTTCACCGAACTGGGATGGCCAGGACGAAGCTGGCCATGGCGGCAGTGGTTCACGCCACCTCGCTCACACCCCCGTCTCGCGACCCATGAGGGCGTCGAGGTGGAAGGCCGTCGATCTCGACAGGCCCTCGAGGTCGTAGCCGCCTTCGAGAACCGAAACGATCCGCTGGCCGCAATGGCGCTCGGCCAGGGCCATCAGCTTCTGGGTCGCCCAGGCGAAGTCAGATTCCATCAGGTTCAGGCTCGCGAGCGGATCGCGCCAATGGGCGTCGAAGCCCGCCGAGATGACGATCAGGTCGGGGGCGAAATCGTGGATCCGGGGCAGGATCGCGGTTTCGACCGCTTCCCGGAACGCCTCGCTGCCGTCGCCCGCGTTGAGCGGCGCGTTGACGATGGTGTCGTACTCGCCGGTCTCGGACAGGGCACCGGTCCCGGGATACAGGGGGGCCTCGTGGGTCGAGCAATAGAGCACGCTGGCATCCGACCAGAAGATGTCCTGCGTACCGTTGCCGTGGTGCACGTCCCAGTCGAAGATCGCGATGCGCTCGGCGCCATGGCGCTTCTGGGCGTGGCGGGCCGCGATGGCCGCGTTGTTGAAGAAGCAGAAGCCCATGGCCCGCGTGCGTTCCGCATGGTGCCCGGGCGGGCGCATGGCCACGAAGGCGTTGGTGGCCCGGCCGGACATGACCTCGTCCACGGCCAGCACGGCCCCGCCGGCGCCTCGCAGCGCCGCCTCGTAGGTGCCCGGCGACATCACCGTGTCCTCGTCAATCCTGACTAACCCTTCTCGGGGGCTGATATCCCGCAGCCGGACGATGTAGTCTCGGGGATGGGCGAGGGTCAGGCTCTCCATCTCGGCCATCGGCGCCTGCTCGCGGACGAGCGAGGTGAACCGCTCCTTTTCCAGCGCACGCTCGATGGCGCGGATGCGGTCGGGCCGTTCAGGGTGTCCCATCGGCGTCTGGTGTTCGAGGCAGGCCGGATGGGTGATGTAAAGCGTGGACATGTGCATTCTTGCGTAAAGGGCCGCCGGGAGTGTCGCAGTGGCATGAGCGGCTGTCTATGTTGTTGCGATGCAACACTCTTTGATGCGTAGCCGTGCCATGGTGTGTTTCGATTCGATTTGCCGACCTTCCGGTCTATAACCCGGCTGAAACGGACCTCCGTCTTGGCCCGAGCCGAGCTTGCAGAGCTTTACACAATGCGCCTTTCCCGTCTGCCCCTTCTTTTGGCAATGATCACGGCCCTCGCCGGCTGTAATTTCAAAGGCGTTCCGGACCCTCAGGTCTCGGCCCGCGACACCGAATGGATGGCGCAGGTTCCGACGGCGGAGGACGACCCGCGTTACGGCCGCTACATGATCGACGATCCCACGGGCGAGGCCCCGGGCACCATCGTGGTCGATACCAAGGAGCGGCAGCTCTACTACGTGCAGCCCAACAAGAAGGCGATCCGCTACGGCGTCGCCGTCGGCGATGAGGCCTATGGTTGGACCGGCACGGCCAGCATCGCCCGCAAGGCGGAATGGCCGGACTGGAACCCACCGGCCGAGATGAAGGCGCGCTGGCCCCATGTCCAGTACACGAAGGGCGGCCCGGCCAATCCGCTCGGCGCGCGGGCGCTCTATCTCTACGAGGGCAACAAGGACACGCTCTATCGCATCCACGGCACCAACGAGCCGGAGAAGATCGGCCACGCGGTGTCCTCGGGCTGCATCCGGATGCGCAACATCGACGTGATCGACCTCTACAACCGCGTCGCGCTCAACACCAAGGTCATCGTCCGATAAGGCGAGCGCCATCGGATATGAAAAGAGCGCCTCGTGGGCGCTCTTTTTGTTTTGCAGGCCGGTCAGTCCAGCATGGCTTCCTTGCGAAGGAACGCCGGAAGATCGGACGTCTTCGGCGGGTTCTGCTGCGGCTTGGCTGCCTGGACGGCTGCCGCGAGGGCCGGTAGCGCGACGGCCTTGAAGGCCGGAATGGAGCGGGCGGCGTTCTGTTCGCCCGTTCGGATGTTCTGCTCTGAAACCTGTTGGGTCATGGATCCTCTCCGGAATATTGAGGCTGTTGGCTCAACCTGCGTTTTATGATCCGCTCGCCTGTGACCGCTTTGGGGCAGACCTGTGATCATGTGCTGGCTTGGCAGCAGATGAACTTTTCAAGCTGAATCAATCCTTAACGGTGCAACATTCTGAAGAAATTCGCAGACGAACACCGCCCCGCGGTCATCAACGAGCCTTCCATTGAACCTTCTACAGTCGGACGGCATTAGACGCGGTGCGCGCCCGCACCCCTTGCGAAGGCTTCTCCATCCCTCAATCCCATCTCGTAGGCCTTGCGGATCCCCGCCGGGTTGGTGATGTCGAACTGCCCGACCGGGACGGGTTCGGAGGGCTGGATGTAGGTGCGGCCCTTCACCTTCGGGAAAGCGCGGTAGAGGCGCGAGAGAATGACGAGCGTCCTGCCGCCCTGCTCTTCGACCGGGAGGAGGGGTTCCGTCGGCACGTTGTCCACGAGCCCGCCATCCAGGGCCGCCATGCCGCCGATGCGGCCGACCGGCATGAAGGGCGGTACGCTGGCGCTCGCCATCAGGGCGGCCGAGAGTTCCGCGGGCGAGGCCAGATCCCGCACCTGGACGAATTCCGGGCGGAATCCCAGGGCCCTGCCGCCGCGCGGATGAACCGGGGAATGCCATTTCTTCTCGATCTGATAGGTCGCGATGCCCAGCGGAATGGCGACCGACAGGGGCAGGCGGCGTGGCTTGCGGGCGAGCCCGATCAGGGTGTTCGGACCCTGCTTCAGGTGTGCCAGGGCGGTTTCGTCGATGATCGCCTCGATCAGACTGCGGTACATGAGCGAGACCGGCCAGGGCGAGCCTTCGCTGCGCCAGGCGCGCCATTCGAAATTGCGGCGCCCCAGGCTGCAGCCCTCCGCCACCATTTCGTTCACCCGACGGCCGAGCCCGAGAAGGCTGTAGCAGGCCGACCAAGCGCCCGCGCTCACGCCGACGACCATTTCGGGCTTCAGGCCGAGCAGGGGAGCGGCCGCCTCCCAGAAGCCGCCCTGCCAGTAGCAGCGGTTGCCGCCGCCCGCGAAGGCTACCGCGTCGAACATCGAGACCTTATCGGGGTTTGGGGCCGGAAGCGGCTTCCTCGGCCCGTGCTTTGTCGCGCCAGGCCAGGACGATGCGCTCGAGGTCGGCCAGGTCCTGAGACGGAAGCGTCCCGAGCGTGCGCATCACATAGGCCCGCTGCGCGGCGATCCCGCGATTCGCGAGGTCGCGGCCTTTCGCGGTCAGGTACAGGGCATTGGATCGCCGGTCGCCGGGGATCGAGCGCCGCTCGACAAGGCCTGCTTCGACCATGCGGTCGAGCAGTCCCGAGACGTTGCCCTTGGTGACGTAGAGCCGCTCCGCCAGCTCCTGCTGGCTCATGCCCTCGCGTTCCGTGAGCGTGGAGAGCAGGTCGAACTGCGGAATCGACAGGCCCAATTCCTTCAGCTCCGCGGCGACCGCATTGGTCGCCCGGCGGTTCAGGCGGATGAAGCGAAACCAGATCCGCAGAGGATCGGCGGTCTCGACGGGAGCAGGGGCTGGCGAGAGAGACGTCAAAGGCTTAGGGCTCCAGGTGCAAGCGGATAGTTTATATTCAAACCGTTCACGCCGTCACCCCTGTGAAACGGCAGGCGGCCGGTCGTGCTCTCCGTTGTGCGCAATTCCCGTGGATACCGAAAGGGCGATCGCCTAGTCGCGTTCTAAAGTTTCAACATTGTGTTACGCATGGCTGTCTCTTCCGAGAAGGCCGATAACCATGACGACCTCGTACGACCCTGGCTTCCGTCTTTCCGCTCCTCAGGCTTCTCCCATGGCCTTCTCCGGGCGCGGGCGCGATTTTCTGAAACTCCTGATCGCCGGAAGCCTGTTCCAGATCCCGACCTTCGGATTTTATCGGTTCTGGATGATCACCAAGCTGCGGCGCCATCTCTGGGCGAATACGCAGGTCGAGGGAGAGTCGTTCGAGTATACGGGGACGGCGAAGGAGCTGCTGATCGGCTTCCTGATCGCCCTGGCGGTGCTCGGGCCGATCTACATCGCCTACGCCATTCTCACTTTCATGGCCGAGGAGCGGTATGCCTTCGCCAGCGTACCGCTGGTCCTCGTCATGTATGTGCTGGCCCATTTCGGCAGCTATCGCGCCCGCAAGTACCGGGCAAGCCGGACGATGTTCCGTGGGATCCGCTTCTGGATGAAGGGATCGGGCTGGGCTTATGCCGGTCGTGCGATCCTGTGGGATATCGCAACCTTTCTGACGCTCGGCCTCGCTCTGCCATGGGCGACGGCCTCCCTGGAGCGCTACCGGATGCGCCACACCTATTTCGGCAGCGTACAAGGCGGCTTCGCCGGGACGGGCTGGTCGCTGTTCAAACGCGGATGGTGGATCTGGGTTTTGGGATTGGTCGCGCTCGTCGTGGGGATCGCTCTCGCAATTCTGGGTACGTCCCCGGCCGCCATAATGTTCTTTCCTCACTATTCGACAACTCGCGCGGGTCTCGCAATTTTAGGGGCTCTGGTGCTGTTCATTGCCGGCGTGGTCCTCCTTCCGCTTGCAATGGCGATCTTCACGCGCTGGCATATCGACGGTCTGCGCTTCGGCGACGTGTCCATTGCGAGTAAACTTCGACTTGGCACGTTTTATGGTCTGTTCTTCAAACTGATCTTCTCCTCCATCGGGTTCGCGGTCGCATTTTCCGCTCTGGTCGGCATTGCCACTGTCGTGGCCGGGATGTTCCTTCAGGACACCATGGCAGCGCTGAAGAGCGGCGAGGTAACCGTGGCGACGTTCAGCCTCGGCACCCTGATCGCCATAGCCTATCTCGTGTTCCTGCTTGGTTTTGGCGTCCTTCAACGCTACTTCCTCGTACGCGGCCTGTGGGCAGCCGTCGTCACGACGACGACGGTCGCAAACCTTCATTCGATCGATGCCGTCGTGGCGGCGGGGCAGCCGGCCGGATTGCTCGGCGAAGGCCTTGCTGACGCGCTCGACTTCAACGTCGGCATATGAGGTAAATCATGACGGATGCGGTGTTCTATGATGGGGAGAGCGCCCGTCGCAGGCCGGTCGTCCTGAAGGTCAGCGCATCCAGTCTCGACATTCATGACGGATCCGAATGGATCGCTTCCTGGCCCGTCGGCAACGTGCGGCGCAAGGATGCGCCCGACGGCACACTGCGACTGACCTGCGAGAGCGGGCCGCCGCTCGCCCGGCTCGACGTCACCGATGCGGCCGATCAGGAGACCATCCGGCTCCATTGCCGCCATCTCGAGACCGGCCACGGCCGGGAGCGGACCGGTCAAATCCTGTTCTGGTCGATCTCCGCAGCGGCCTCGATCCTTCTGTGCGTCTTCTATCTGCTTCCGATCCTGGCGGAGCGCCTGACGCCGCTCATCCCGGCATCTTATGAGCAGCACCTGGGAAAGGCTGTGGACAATCAGGTGCGGGCGATCTTCAGCGGCAAGATCTGCGAGGAGCCGCGTGGTCTCGCGGCGATGAAGACGCTGAGGGCCCGGCTGATGAGGAATGGGGATCTACCGGTCGATGTCGATATCGCGGTGCTCGAATCCAAGGTTCCCAATGCCATCGCCCTGCCCGGCGGCCGGATCTACCTGTTCAGCGCCCTTCTCGACAAAGCCGAAGCCCCCGACGAGATCGCAGGCGTGCTGGCCCATGAGATGGGCCATGTCGCGCACCGGGACGGTCTTCGCAAGATGATCCAGGCCGGCGGGACCTCTTATCTGCTCGGTCTCCTGTTCGGCGACGTGACGGGGGGCGGCGCTATCGTTTTCGTCAGCCGCTATCTCGTCGACAGCGCCTATTCCCGCGAGGCTGAAGCCGCCGCGGACGGTTTTGCGGGACAAACGATGACGGCTCTGGGGCGCCCCGCCCATCCCATGGCCCTGTTGCTCAAACGCATCGAAGGCAAGGATGATGGGGAAGGCGGGAACGATTTCAACATTCCGGCTTTTCTGTCTACCCACCCGGTTACCGATCAACGGCTGAAAGCTTTGGAAAAACAGGTACCGTCCCAACAAGGCGAGCCGCTTCTCAGCCAAGAGGAGTGGCGCGCGCTCAAAGAGATTTGTAAGACGACCTGATGCGCCGTCTCATCATCGAAGAACCGGTCTCCCGCCCGGCGAAATGGTCTCCCGCCCTGGCATCGTTCGCGCTCGTCGTGACTTTGCTCGCAACGCTGCTCATCCGCTTCGGCCGAATCGATTATCCATCGGGCTTCATCGCGCTCGGCGCAGGCATTGCGATCGCGCTCGTGGCGGTCGCCATGTCCTTGCTGAGCTTCGTCCGCATCTGGCAGGAGGGGCGCCGGGGGCTGGGCAGTGCCGTCAAGGGGCTGCTCATCGCGGCGCTCGTTCTCGCCTATCCGGGCTTCATGGCGCTCAAGGCCGCCACCCTGCCGCCGATCACCGATGTCAGCACCGACACGGACGATCCGCCGGGCTTTTCCCGCTCGCGCGCCGCCCTGGCGGCCCGTGACGGGCGTATCCCGCCCGATGTTGCGCCGGAAGCGCGGGAGATGCAGCGGGCCGCCTATGTGCAGATCGCGCCGCTCACGCTGGATATCGGCCCGGAGGAGGCCTTCGCCATCGTGGAGAAGGCCGCCCACAATCTGGGCTGGCAGGTGATCGAGGCCGTGCCGCCCGGCGGGCGCATCGGCCTGGGACGGCTGGAGGCGGTCGACCGTTCCCGCCTGCTCAAGATGCCGAGCGACATCACGGTGCGGGTGCGCCCGCGCGTCGATGGCACGCGCATCGACATCCGCTCCGCCTCCCGCTTCGGCAGCCACGATCTGGGGGCCAATGCGGGCTATATCCGCGCCTTCCTCGAAGAGGCCTCGAACCTGGCGATCGCGGTGCGCTAGCGCATCGGACGGACTCGGAGGGCCGCGTCAGCGAAAAGTGGACCCGGTTTTCCGGTCTTTCCGATGCGCCAGCCAAGAGTTGGAGCATCGGATGAATCCCAAAAGTGGTGTCCACTTTTGGGTCCGAGGCTCTAATCAGGCGGGCCGGTACTCGCTGTCCAGGGCCGGCAGGCCCTCGACGCTTGCCTGTCCCTTGGCGACAAGATCTTCCAGATGGGCGAAGACCGAGAGCCCCGCGGCTCCGACCAAGGCCGGGTTCAGGCCCTGGTAGATCGCCGCCACGATCTCGGGGATCGTCCGGTCGCCGGCCTTGAGCCGGTTGAGGATCGAGGCCTCGCGCTGGCGCCGGTGATGGATGAGGGCCCGCACGAACCGCTGCGGTTCCTGCACGGGGCCTCCATGGCCGGGCCAGTAGAGCGTTTCCTCGCGACCCTTCAGCTTGTCGAGCGAGTCCATGAAGGCGCTCATCGATCCGTCGGGGGGCGCGATCACGGTCGTGGACCAGGCCATCACGTGGTCGCCGGAGAAAAGCGCCTTCTCCTCGGGCAGAACGAAGGCGAGGTGGTTCGCCATGTGTCCGGGCGTCGCGAGCGCCTCCAGGGTCCAGCCGGGACCTTCGACCGCGTCGCCCTCACGCAGTTCGCGATCGGGCGTGTAATCCTTGTCGGAGCTCGCTTCCAGCGAATTGACCTCGCCCGAGAACAGGGGGCGGGCGCTGTGATGAGGCGCGCAGCCGACGATCTCGGCTCCCGTGGCGGCTTGGAGGGCGCGAGCAGCCGGCGAGTGGTCCTTGTGGGTGTGCGTGACGAGGATGTGGGTCACGGTCTCGCCCCTCACCGCGTCGAGAAGGGTCTCGATATGGCCGGGCACATCGGGGCCGGGATCGATGAGGGCCACGTTCCCCGAACCGACGATGTAGCTGCAGGTTCCGGTGAACGTGATGGGCCCCGGATTTCGGGCGACGGTTCTGCGTACGAGGGGGCTCACGCGCACGCATTCGCCCGATTGGGCCGGAGCGCGGATGTCGAAGGTGAGATCGTCGGCCATGCAGGAATCCTCAGGGAGGCGATAGGCATCCGGCGCTTCCTAGCGCATCGTGCGGAAAAGTGGACCTGGGTTTTGGATCGGATATGGGGCCGTTGCGTGTCCACAGCAGCGGCAAATGCCCGAACCTTCGCTTGAGGCATGGGCCGGACCTCCGTATAAGGCTTCATGAGCCGCCGCGCGAATGGCGGAACGATCTGGAGATTCAATTCATGACGACCGGCGTCTCTTCGCTGTCTTCTCCGTCGACCCTCGTCGGCCTGCTCTGGCCGTCCCGGGACGATGCCCGCTTCGCGGCCCTCCGCGCCATCGTCCTGATGGCCGTCGGCACGGCGCTCCTCACCCTTTCCGCCAAGGTGCAGGTGCCCCTGCCTTACGTTCCTCTGACGCTGCAGACCCTGGTCGTGCTGCTCATCGGTGCGTCCTACGGCTGGCGCCTCGGCGGCGCGACCGTCGGCCTCTATCTCGCTCAGGGCGCCATGGGCATGCCGGTCTTCGCCGGTCCGACGGCTGGAATCGGTTACCTCATGGGCCCGACCGGAGGCTTCCTCATCGGCTTCCTGGCCGCGGCCGTCGTCATGGGCTTCATGGCCGAGCGCGGTTGGGATCGTTCGCTCCCGCGCGTCATCATCATGATGACCATCGGTCATGCGGTGATCTTCGCCTTCGGCCTGGGCCAGCTGTCGCTGGTCATGCCCTTCGCGAAGGCCTGGACCGTGGGCGCGGCGCCCTTCATGGCGGCAACCCTGGTGAAGACCGCCCTGGCCGTGGCCCTGATGCAGGCGGCCTGGTCCGTGACCCGCCGCGGCGGCAAGGCCTGATCGGGTTCGCGACGCAATGTCTTCCGGAAGCCGCCTTCGGGCGGCTTCTTCTTTTTGAGGATCGGATCGGGCCGGCGGATCAGCCGACCGAATGCACCAGCCGCAGCTTGGGCTTGGCCTTCGCGGTGCCATGGAGGAAGGTGATGTCGGCCCATTCCTCGTCGCCGCCATTGTCCTCGATCCGGTAGCCCATCTGCTTGGCGATGGCCTCGACCTGGCTGAGGTTCGACCGGGCGATCCAGCGCGAGAACTCGCCCAGGCCCTGATCCATCAACACGGCAATCATGCCGATCTCGACGCCCTGATCGAAATCCTCGGTGCGGCCGGGAAAACGCAGCCGCAGACCGTCGTCCAGGTGGATATGTCGCATAACGGGAAGCCCCCAAATCACCCTTTCCGGGCACCTTTTGTTGGAATGTATCAAGGAATATCCCGCGCTGGAAGGCGGCATGGACGCGCATCCGCTGGAGCGATAGGCCAAGGGGGAACCGGGCCGGCCAGCCGCTCATTAGCCTTGCGACCGTCTCGAAACTGGAGGGCTCCCATGGCCGAGCGCAGAATCACCGCCTTCTTCGATACTTACGACGAAGCCGCGCGGGCCGTTCAGCGGCTCGAGGCAGCCCATGTGCCGAATTTCGAGATCAGCCTGGTCTCCAACAACTTCAACGATGCCCATACGCATTACGCGACGCGCTCCTTCGACAAGGAGGGGGCGCCTCACGAATTCGCCGGAGCCACCGCCGCGGCCGGCACGGTCGCCGGGGCCGGAGCCGGACTCCTGGCAGGACTCGGCACGGTTGCCGTTCCGGGCTTCGGGCCCGTGATCGCCGCGGGATGGATCGTTTCGACCCTCGTGGGAGCGGGCGCCGGAGCCGCCGTCGGCGGCCTCGCAGGCGCGCTGGTCGATGCCGGGCTCGGCGACGAGGAAGCGCAGAATTATGCGGAGGGCGTCCGTCGCGGCGGTGCGCTCGTCACCGTGAAGGTCGACGAGGCGCAACGGGACAGGGTCGTGCGGATTCTCGACGATGAGGGCGAAGTCGAGCCGAGCGAAGAGGCGATGGAGGCGGCCAGGGAACAGGATGAGGCTCCGGCTCCTCCAATCGGCGCCGCCGCCTCCACCACCACGGGCCTGACCACGGATCTCATGCCCATCCCCCTCGACGAGGATGAGGGCGACCATACACTCCATGTCGAGGTGGAGGACGAGCGCCTTCGCCGCCCGACCGGCACGAAGCCGGAATAGGAAGACGAGGAAAGGTATCTCCTGCCATTCGCCTTCCACTCTTCGACGTGTTCGATCCGCTTTAGCGGCCTGCGCGAAGAGCCCGATCCAGGCTCCATGCGCCGCCGCCAGCCGCTGCGATGAACAGGAAAACGAAGCAGTAGAGAATGGCCGCGTCGCCACCGTTCAGAACGGGGTAGGGGCTGCGGGGAGCATGGGCGATCCAATAGGCGGCGGCCATAAGGCCCGAGAGGACGAAAGCGACCGGGCGCACGAACAGGCCGGGGATCAGGAGTGCTCCACCCACGATCTCCAGAACGCCGGCAATCCAGGGAAGGCTGAAAGCGGCCGGTCCAGGATTGGGCGAGGCCGGGAAACCGAGGAGCTTCTGCGTCCCATGCGCCATGAAGATGAGAGCGGCGACGATGCGCAGGATGCTGAGAAGGCGCGGCGCCCAGACGGTCTCGAGCCGATCGGTATTCATCAGAAATCTCCAAGCTTCAGAGGGGGGAGCGGACGGCTTCGCCGATCCGCCCATGAGCGAAGCCCCGATACAGGTTCCGCTCCGATCTTCCCAGTCTTCAACGCGAAGCTTCCGGTAACGAGTTGCTTACCACGTTCCCAACACGGTTTGATCCGGCTCACGACTCGGGCGTTTCTCCTACGCCAACAGAACAGGAGGCTTGCATGACCATCCTCGATCCGAAAACCGGGCAACTCGTCACTATCGATCTCACCTCCAAGCCGCGTCGGGCGTGATGCCGATTGCCGACGGCGGTTAGACGTTTCCGATGAGCCTCAAAGACTTTTCTTCTCCCGATTATTTGATCGCCCCTTCCGCTGAACCTTCGCGCAGGGCGCCTTATTTGATGTCGAGCGGCGCGCATTCGTGACGTGGCGCACATCGCTCCTGTGACAACTTGTCGATGGCAGGAAAGGCCGGAACCCTTGCTGTGCAACGGCATTGGCTAACAGGAAAGCATTCAACCGCGTGCCTAAGCCAGGGTTGGATGGTCCTTGGTCGATAGCTGCGCCTTAGGCGATCCGCGTTTTGAAGAATTAAGAGTTGAGGAGAGTCGAATGGCTCTGACGGGACGTTTCAATCTTCGCAAAACCTTCACCGGCCGCATTGTCCTGCAGGTCGAGGAAGAAGTGATGGGCTTCTGGGGCCGTATGTTCGGCAAGGCCAAGCTTCATCGCCGCTGGCGCGACGCGAATGTGCTGGACCTCGCAGCTCCGGAACTGCGTAGCCTTGTCGATCTGAGGTTCCGTCCGCGTTACATGCCTCAAGCCAACGAAACCCCGCAGGACTGGCCCAAGGCCCAGCGCGAGGCGGTTCCAGCCCAGACACTTCATTATGAGACCTACCAGGAGGACGGACGCTTCTCGACGCATTGACGGTCGGTACGGGGAAGCGCGCCGTGCCGACGACCAACCTGCATCAGACAGGGACGATGCCCTGTGCTTCGATCGACCATTTCTGTGAGGAGAATGGTCGGAGTGGCAGGATTTGAACCTGCGACCCCCACGTCCCGAACGTGGTGCGCTACCAGACTGCGCTACACTCCGACACCGAGAAATTCCCGGGAGGCCGGTCTTATAGCGGCGAGGCGGGGGCGCCGCAAGGGGAGAATTCAGTCTTTCTTCCAGATATACGACCTTGCGCAAAACGCTGTTGCCAGCCGCCATCTGGCCGATTATGTACACGCCACATCTGTTGGGGCGTCGCCAAGTGGTAAGGCAGCGGTTTTTGGTACCGCCATTCCCAGGTTCGAATCCTGGCGCCCCAGCCATCCTTCTCTGCCTCATAAAAATCTCAGAGACTCAAAGAGTTACCTGAACCGGCAGGTCCCCTGGCAGAGCTGACAGTATTCCTGCCGGTCGCACTCAGCGATAGCAAGGCGGTTCAATGAAGTTCCCCACAGAGCGACGATCGTGAATCGGGAGAGAGGGCACCACAGCCACCTCCTCCTAAGTAGGGAATCGATATAAATTCTTGGCACAATTTAGGTTCTATCCTCCTGATTGAGTTTGGCTGAGCGGGAGGAGTGTCATGGCATGCCTTTTTGGTCATCCGACAAAGCCTGGGCAGCCTTCGAACCCTATCCTGATGATCCGTTGACGATCTGGCTCGATGCGCGCAACATCTTCTTCGAGACGAGGATGTGCCGCCGTGTCTGGCTGCCTTGATCAGAGCAGCTCCCCGCATTTCCTATGGTCCCAATGTGGCGTTTGCCAGAGCGACGGCCTCGCCTGGGCGGGGTTGCGATGTCGGGAGCCCGCCATGACCATGATGTCTGACCTTCTCGCCAGAGTACCTGAAGTGGCGGCTCAGCGGATCGGTATGATCCTGCCGAGGCCAGGGGCGCCGTTCAACGCCCGACGCGTTCAGGATCATGGTGCCTCGGCAGATGAGGGTCGATAGCGCCTGCGCGGGCGTCAGTACAGATGAGCGAAGATCGGAACGAGGCTCAGCATGATCAACGGACGAGACGGCATCCAGCGCTCTATCCTTCCCATCCCGGATCGCACACAGGTGCGCCTGACGACCTACGATGCCAAGGATCCCAACACGAAGTTCTCCCCGATCGAGCCTCTGCGACCGCCCAAGGGAGCGCCGAACGTCCTGGTGGTGCTGCTCGATGATGTCGGCTTCGGCGCATCGAGTGCCTTCGGCGGCCCCGTCAGTACGCCTACGGCGGAACGACTATCCGCGACCGGGCTCAAATACACCCGGTTTCATACCACGGCGCTGTGCTCTCCCACCCGCTCGGCCCTCCTGACAGGGCGCAATCATCACAGCGTCGGAATGGGATGCGTCACGGAAGCGGCGACCTCCGCTCCCGGCTACAACTCACTTCGGCCCAATACCAAGGCGCTGCTCCCCGAGATCCTGAAACTGAACGGGTATGCGACAGCTCACTTCGGCAAATGCCACGAGGTTCCAACCTGGCAAACCGGTCCGACAGGCCCCTTTGACCAATGGCCCACGGGCGGCGGAGGGTTCGAGTACTTCTATGGTTTCATCGGGGGCGAGTGCAATCAATATGAGCCGGAACTTTTTGAAGGAACCACGGCTGTGGCTCCCCCTCGCACAGCGGAGGAAGGCTACCACCTGACCGAGGATCTGGCCGACAAGGCGATCAACTGGGTGCGCCAGCAAAAGGCACTGGCGGGCGGCGACAAGCCCTTCTTCATCTACTTCGCTCCCGGCGCAACCCACGCGCCCCACCATGTGCCGAAGGAATGGGCGGACAAGTACAAGGGTAAATTCGATCACGGATGGGATCGGCAGCGCGACTTGACCTTCGCACGCCAGAAGGAACTCGGGGTGATCCCCGGAGATTGCGAGCTCACGAAGCGCCACGACGAGATCCCGGCTTGGGCCGACATGCCGGACGAACTGAAGCCCGTTCTCGCGCGCCAGATGGAGGTTTATGCTGGCTTCTTGGAACACGCCGATCATCAGGTCGGGCGCCTGATCGCCGTCCTGGAGGACCTCGGCATCCTCGACGACACGTTGGTCTACTATATCATCGGCGACAATGGCGCGAGCGCCGAGGGCACGTTACAGGGCACGTTCAATGAAGCACTGCTTCTCAACGGCATCAGCGGCATCGAGACCCCGGAATTCCTGAAGGCGCATATCGACGAGTTCGGCACGCCGACAGCCTATAATCATTATGCCGTCGGTTGGGCTCATGCCATGTGCACGCCGTATCAGTGGACAAAGCAGATAGCCTCGCACTGGGGCGGCACACGCAACGGAACGATCGTGCATTGGCCGAATGGGATCAAGGCCAAGGGCGAGCTGCGTCACCAGTTCAGCCATGTGATCGATGTGGCGCCGACGATCCTTGAGGCAGCAGGGCTGCCTGAACCTGAGATGGTCAACGGGATCACCCAAAGCCCCATGGAAGGCGTCTCCATGGGCTACAGCTTCGACGAAGCCAACGCAGAGGAACGCCACGACGTCCAGTATTTCGAGATGTTCGGCAACCGCGGCATCTACTACAAGGGCTGGAGCGCGATCACCAAGCACCGCACGCCCTGGGTCGTGACGACCAACAGCACGATACCCTTCGACCAGGACACCTGGGAGCTTTATGACGGGTCCAAGGACTGGACCCAGGTTGATGATCTCGCCCAAAAGATGCCGGAGAAGCTCAAAGAGCTGCATCTGATGTTTGCCATCGAGGCGGTGAAATACAACGTGTTCCCGCTTGATGACCGGCTCGTGGAGCGTTTCAATCCTGTCATAGCCGGGCGTCCGGTCCTCGTGCAGGGGCATTCCCAGATGCTGTTCCCCGGTATGGGCAGACTCTCCGAGCACGCCGTCTTGTCGATGAAGAATGTTTCCTTCTCGATCACGGCGGAGGTCGCCGTCATGAATCATGCCACGGAGGGCATCATCATCGCCCAGGGCGGACGGTTCGGCGGCTGGAGCCTTTACATGGAGGATGGCAAGGCGACGTTCGCCTACAACTATTTCGGCCTGGATCTTTATCGGGCAAAGGCCCGGCAGCCGCTTCCAGCGGGTACGCACCAGGTCAGAGCGGAGTTTGCCTATGACGGCGGCGGTCTCGGCAGGGGCGGTACTCTCACCCTGTACTATGATGGCCAGGAGGTTGGCCGGGACCGTATTCCGCAGACCGAGCCGCTGCTCTTCTCCGCAGAGGAGAGTACCGACATCGGGTATGAAAGCGGCTCTCTCGTGGTTCCGGACTATCCGGCGCATAACGGACACTTCACCGGCACGATCAATTGGGTGCAGCTCGATACCGGGCAGGACGATTTCAGTCACCTGATCAAGCCGGAGGACAGGTTGCGCGTGATGATGGCGCGGCAATAGCAATCAATTCAGATCGTCGAAAGACAACTGCGCGTAGGGCGAAGCGCCACTCAGCATCCAGCTCAAGGCGCGTCGGCGATCTCGCGCATGCTCCCAGCTGCGATGAAGTTCAGAGTGTACTGTATGGTTACTCTCTTCGGAAACGCTTCAGCTCCTCAAGACTGACATGAACCTCCTGGAAAAAGCGGAGAAGAGACAGTCCGACGAAGGCGGTCGCTAAGAGAAACAGCATGGCCGCGCCATAGATATGGGGTAATTGCAGGAGTGCACCAAGAAACGCGAGCGCGAGAAGCAACGTCGTGCAGAGACCGCCAGCCAGAGACAATCTGATC
The DNA here is from genome assembly GCF_013520865.1 of Microvirga mediterraneensis. NCBI lineage: Bacteria > Pseudomonadati > Pseudomonadota > Alphaproteobacteria > Hyphomicrobiales > Methylobacteriaceae > Microvirga > Microvirga mediterraneensis. The sequence continues at coordinate 4,030,379 of NZ_JACDXJ010000001.1, read as the reverse complement.
GCACTCAGCAAGAGCCGCGCCCGCTCCAAGAGATAGTCGCGATCGTCTCCGGCCTCTGGTTCTCCTCTTCTCATACGCCCCATCACGTCCGAAAGCCGGGACATCAGAATCGAGATGAATCCGGCAACGGCGCCCAGGAAGAAGGCTGGTGCGGCTGCCTCACTGAAGACCTTTGACAGTCTCTCTGCATCGGGAATGAGTTCAATCAACACAACCCTCACAATCGGGCGCGCCCACTACTCACATTGGCGAAACATACGTCAACCATGTTCTGAGAACAAATGTGCCGATCACCGATATAGAATCCCAAAGGGATAGGAGGGCAGTCGCCTATCGCTGCTCCGGGATTGGGACGCTGCCGATTTGATGGAGGTCGGCCCCCGCGCTCATTTTATGGCGCCCGCGCGATAGTCTCAATCAACAAGGAGACAGACTTAAAGGTCCAAACCAACTTCGGGTCCGATGCTCCACTCTCTGAACAGAGCATGGTTTTTTGCCGAAATCCGGGACCACTTTTCCCATGATACATGATCTTGCTTCGCTCAGTGAGCCATGTCCTTCAATGTCAAGACGATGGCTCAGACGGTCAAGCAAACAGCGTAGAGCAGCTTAGGATTATTGAAGGGGTGCCCCGGCAGATCTGCTCAGGAGAGGAGGGCGGCTCATGCGCAGAACACTTACAATCTTGACCATAGCCGGAATGACTTCCGTAATCTCTCCCTCGCAGGCCGGTGCCCAATCCAACATTCGTCGGAACGAAAACAGCCGCCCTCTTGTCTTGCGAGTGACGCCGCGCGGTTTCTATCGCCCGATGCCGGTTTACCTCGTCGGTTCAAATTATGTGCCAATGAGTGCTTTCGATCCCATCGCGCTCGCCCCGCCACTTGGGCCTTCGGCAAACAATATCGCGATTGTTCTTCCGGTATCATCCGCCTCCTGTCAGGTCACTCCAATGAACGGCAGATTGTTTGCAAGCCCCGGATGCCTTGGCCAGTGACGATGGATCAGGTTCGAGTGTCCCAAAAGGAAGTAATGGGATTGCAGGACCCGCTGTCGAATGGAACCGGATCTTTTACTGCCCGACCGGCGCTAGAGTCGAACAACCGTCACATTGCTGCGGTGGACGTCATATTGCGAAAGCGTAATAGTCCTAGCGCAAGAAAGACGCCGCCGATGAGAACGACGATCAGGAACTCCGGCCAGACCACGTCAAATCCAGCTCCTCTATAAAGAATGGCCTGTGCGAAGCTGACGAAATGGACTGTCGGCGAGATCTGTAGGATCGCCGCCAGCCAAGACGGCATACTTTCAAGCGGCGTATTGCTGCCCGACAACATGGCCAAGGGCAGATAGACCAGGAGATAGAGAAGGCCGAGTTGCGGCATTGAACGCGCAATCGTTCCGAGGAAGACCCCGATGGCCGTGGCAAAGAAAAGATAAGCTGCGGTTCCAAGCAAGAACAGTGGGATTGAGCCTGTGATCGGTACGTGCAACACGCCCTTGACCACGATGTACAAGGAAAAGCCCGCTGCTGCGATGATAATGAAGCCGTTTGCCCAGATTTTCGATGCCGCAATTTCGAACGGAGTCAGCGGCATGACGAGGAGGTGGTCCAATGTGCCGTGCTCGCGCTCGCGAACGATGGCCGCTCCGGCAAGAATGATAGCGAGCATCGTGATGCTGTTGATGATGCCCATAACGCTGGTGAACCACCCTGTCTCAGCATTGGGGTTAAAGGCAATACGCACGACGAGATCGACCACGGGTGGATGGGCCTTTTCGACGCGAGACATGAAGGCATCGATCTCTCTGGAGATGATCTGCTGTGCGTAGCTCGACCCCAGTCCGGCTTGCACCATGGCGGTCGCATCGACGTTGAGTTGTATTTCCGGCTGACGTCCCGCGAGAGTATCGGCTTCGAAGCGCGGAGGGATGTCGATGACAAAAGTATACCGGCCCGCATTCATCAATGGGACCACCTCGCTTTCGGCGATCAGCTGCGGTGTCTGAAAATAAGGAGCGAGGAATGCATGTCGTATGCTTCGCGACAGGTTCGAGTTGTCCTCGTCGACGATAGCGATCGATGCATTGTGGACTTCTTGTGAGCTGCTTTGCGCTTGCGCTATGATTGCAAGAGAGAAGCTGTAGATGACGAGACTGAGCAAGACGATATCATGCAGGAAGCTTCGCAGCTCCTTCGTTCCGAGCCAGAAAATGTTCGATATCTTCCGCATAACCCAGTTCACCGAACCTAGCGCTCCTGTTTGCGGAGCAGCAACAGGGTGAAAGTCGTCAGTGCCGGTACGAACGCCACGAGAACGAGAATTTCGGCGTAAAGATCGCGGAAGCCGAGCCCTTTGGTGAAGGTGCCGACACTGATTGGAAGATAGTATGTCATCGGGAAAAAACGCCCCATGATTTGGGCCATTCCTGTCAGGGACGAAACCGGCACGAGCATGCCGGCGAACATCGTCGCCGGCAGAACAGTCAGGATCGCCGTTCCGAAGAGGGCGGCGATCTGCGTACGGGCAAAGGTCGAGACCAGCATTCCGTAGGCTGTCGTCGTGACGACGTAGATCAAGGTTCCAAGAAACAGGGTCAAAAAGCTTCCCTTGAGAGGAACATGGAAGACGAGCTGCGCCATGGTGAACATGAGAGCGAAGTTGATCATCGCCAATCCAACGTACGGAACCTGCTTTCCCAGAAGAAACTCGAGACGGGTGACCGGCGTCACATAGAGGTTGGTGATCGATCCAAGCTCTTTTTCGCGCACCACCGCAAGCGCCATGAGGATGGCAGGAAAGAGGGCAAGTTGCATGGCTAATTGTGCCGGGACCATCGCGTAGATGCTGTCGAAATTCTGATTGTACTTGAAACGAATCTGGACGGCCGCAGCGGCAGGCTTCGCCGTCTGGCCTGTTTTCATCAAAGGGTCGCCGAGATAGAGCTGATGGAGACCTTGCAGATAGCCACGGATCGTCTGCGCGATGAAGGGGCGGGCTCCATCGACCCACGCCGCAACCGCTGTGCTCTGGCCGCGCATGATATTCCGACCGAAGCCGGGAGGGATTTCAATGGCCGCATCGATCTCGCCGTCGGCAAGGCGCTTCTCCAGGGCCGCATAATCTGTCAGAGGAGGCTTTTCCGTGAAGTAGGTCGAGCCGCGTAGAGCCTCAAGATAGGATCGGCTCTCGTGACTGCGATCGTGGTCGAGAACCGCGAATGTGAGGCCGTTGACGTCAGTGGAAATCCCGAAGCCGAAAACAAGCATCAGGAAGGTCGTGCCGAGGATGGCAAAGCCGAGCCGGACGCGATCTCGCGCCAGTTCCAGGGTCTCCCGGATGGTACAGGCAGCAAGCCGCTTGAAGCTGAAGCGTGCACTCATGCCAAGTTTCATGTTCGATCCGTGCGAGAAAGGAGCGACTTTCTCAATAGACTCCGATTCAAAGCTCAAGTTCGGCTCTTCGGTGCCGGAGCGCGTCCGTTCCGCGTCCTCGAGGTAGTCGATGAAAGCTTCCTCCAGAGACTTGGCGGACCGGGCCTGCATCAATCCGGCCGGCGTGTCGGTTGCCAAAACACGACCTGAATCCATGAGTGCGATACGGTCGCAGCGCTCGGCTTCATTCATGAAGTGGGTGGAGACGAAAATCGTTATGCCACGATTGCGTGCTAGATCCGTCAGAAAATTCCAGAACTGATCCCTCGCGATTGGGTCGACCCCGGAGGTCGGCTCGTCGAGAATAAGGAGATCGGGTTCGTGAACGATGGCGACCGCCAGTGAGAGCCGCTGACGGATCCCGAGGGGCAGATCCTGCGCTTGTTCGTCCATATACTCGGCTAAGCCGAGAGTTTCGACCAATTCGGCGATCCGCTCTTTCGCCTTCTGGACCGGCAGATGGAACAAACGGGCGTGGAGATCGAGGTTCTGACGGACCGTCAGCTCGGTGTAGAGCGAGAATGCCTGGGACATGTAGCCGACGCGCTTGCGCGCATTGAGGTCTCGCGCATCGAGAGGCCGACCGAACAGCCGCACTTCGCCTTCGCTGGATGGCAGAAGACCGGTGAGCATCTTCATGGTGGTCGTCTTGCCGCAACCATTAGAGCCGACAAAGCCGAAAATTTCCTCTCTCTTGATTGTGAAGTTGACATGGTCGACGGCCGTGAAGTCCCCGAACCGGCGGGTCAGATCCTCGGCCACGATGACCGGTTCAGCATCTGCGTCAGGGCGACGGAATGTTGCGAAAGCGTGATAGCCGACACGCTCGCACTCCGGGAGCAGGGCAATGAAGGCCTCTTCGACAGAGCTGGCCTTGGTCGCGCGTTCGAGCTGGGAGGGGGATCCAACTGCCACGATCCTGCCGGCATCGACCGCTGCCAGCCAATCGAATCGTTCCGCTTCCTCCATGTATGCAGTCGCGACAAGAACCGAAATCGTTGGACGCCGCGCTCGAATTCGCTCGATGAGCCTCCAGAATTGCCGACGGGACAAGGGATCGACGCCCGTCGTCGGCTCATCGAGGATCAGCAGATCCGGATCGTGGATCAGTGAACAGCAGAGGCCGAGTTTCTGCTTCATTCCTCCGGACAGTTTCTTGGCCGGTCGGTCGGCAAAAGGTGCAAGTCCAGTGCTGAACAGAAGCTCGGCCATGCGGGCTTCGCGCTCGCATCGGGGCTCTTCGAACAGACGGCCGAAGAACTCGATATTCTCCCGAATGGTGAGATCTGGATAAAGATTTTTGCCAAGCCCTTGCGGCATATAGGCTATGCGTGGGCAAAGGGCGGAGCGAACCGCGGAGTCGGCCATATTCCCACCCAAGACATAGGCTCTGCCGGCTTGGATCTGCCGGGCGCCGGCCATGATGGCGAGCAGGGACGATTTCCCAACCCCGTCCGGCCCGATCAAGCCGGCCAGGCAGCCGCTGGGGATCGTGAGAGTAATGCCGTCAAGTGCAACGGTCTGGCCGTAACGAAGCGCAATATCCTCAAGAACTGCAATCGCGCCGTCTCTCGTCATGGCGTCACCGCTCGCAACGTGTCCGGCACAGGTTCTGGACGCATGTTGGGCGGCCATTCCGCATTCAGGTCGGTGCGGACATAGGCAACACCCGGCAAGCCACTTCTTACCGCAGCCTCATAACCCTTGAGCCGTTCGGGATCGATCCGAATTCGGATCCGGAACATGAGCTTGTCACGCTCGCTCTTCGTTTCGACGGTCTTCGGCGTGAACTGCGCCTCGCTGGCCACGTATACGACCTTGGCCGGAATAGCGACTTGAGGATAGGCGTCGAGAACGATGCGCGCCTCGCTCCCGATCCTGACCCGACCGGCGTCCGCTGTCGGAAGGAAGATATCCATATAGACATAAGACGCGTCGAGCATGGTGAAGACCTTGCCGCCGGCCGGCAGAACTTCTCCGATATTGGCGATGCGGTATTCGATCGGCCCGTCACGTGGCGCAACGAGCGTGTTGTCCGCAATGTTCACGTTGTAATACTCGACATTGTGTGCGGCCGCTTCGCGCGCTTCTTCAGCCTGGCCCACCCTGGCTGCCGCCGCATTGCGGGATGATATCGCCGCGTCGGCATTGTGCCGGGCGGAAATGAGTGCCTGCTCCGCCACACTGACCCTGGCGACCGCTGCGCGTTCCGCCGCCACAGCGGCATTCAGCGCCTGCCGGCGCTGATCGAGCAACTCGATTGTGGCAATCCCTCTTGGCACCAGCGCAGTCGTCCGGTCGAGCTCCTGTTGGGCCAGCTTCACCTGGCTCTGCTGCTGCAGCAGATTGGCATTCACCTCGTCAACGGTCTTTTGCGACTGAACCGCGGCCGCTTGGGTGCTCAATACCAGACTCCGCTGCTGCGCCAAATTCTGTTGAGCTTCATCCACGGCCCGTTGCGCCTGGAGAGCCATCGCTTCGGCCTGCTTCAACTGAGCCTGGAGGTCCCGTGTGTCCATAAGACCGACCGCTTGGCCGGCCTTCACCAGATCACCCTGGTCGACGTAAAGGTTGAGGATGCGTCCTGCGAACTTGGTGCTGATGTTGATCTCATCGGCATCCAACCTGCCATTTCCCACGGCAAAGCCCGGCGGCAGCGTCGGCTGATGTTGACGCCACCAGTAATATCCGGATCCCGCCATTGCGAGGATTACAAGGAGGGCGACGAGCAACGGCGTGCGCCATCGCGGGCGCATTGGTTGCATGACCGGCAACCGCGACGGCTGGCCGGGTTGGATGCCCTCGTGTCTCGGCAGGATCTGCCCTTGAACGGTGACGGCATTGTTCCCTAAGGGGGGAGGATGCATCCCCTCGCGCACATCCGTCCTTGCGGCAGGATCATTCGGTCCTGGCTCTGTGTACCCATTGGACATCGGGATCCGTAATCCTCTGGATGCAGCATGTTGCGCATCCCCTAACTCTTGGCAGACAAGCTATACCTGCTGTCCGGTAGGCGGATTGATATTGAGCAAATCCGGGGGTATTGCGCTGGGCAAGGGCTGTGAGGACAGAATTCCTACCATTGGCCCCGATCACCTTGCCTTTACGGTGATCCTAATGTGTCGTGCTGATGCGAAGGTTCAGATCAGCGGTCGTCGGCTCCAAATCCAGGACGTTGCGACCGATCAGGGCGCCGGTCCGAAGTTCTGGTTGCCGAATGGCGAGTGGGTTGGCACCTGCACGGTGATAAACCCGACGCCGGCAGCTTGGTGGCATTGATTGCAAGCATTCGTGACCTGCAAGAAAGCGGCTTCGAACCGCGAGCCGTCCCGGTCTGAGACAGCCTGCTGCAGGGCCTGCATGGCCGGATCCGTCTTTTCATGGATCAAGTTGGCTTGAGCGATCGACGATGCTGTCGGATACAGCTTAACAATTCGGTCGATTGTCGTCTTGAACTGCTGCAGTTCGTAATTGGCAAGTGGCCAGTTTCCGACCTTTTGCGCATACCATAGCTTAAAGTGCCTCAATTGGGTCAGGAGCATAAGGTCGCCCAACGTCGGGCGGCCAGCGTCTTGCTCCTGCGCGATGGCTCTCATGGATGGGCCTCCTGAGAGACACATGATCATGGCCGCGATCAGAGACAGATAAGATCGTGAAGCGGAATATCTGTCCATCGCATATCCTCTCAGCGCTGAAGCGCGTTCGAGCAATATCGTTCAGTTCGCATGGTTGGATTTCGTTACGAAAACTGGTTCCTGTGCCTCTTGATACGGTAGCCTCGGCGTGAACCGCACATGCTTGGCTACGCAACCCAGCGGTTCCTGATGATAGAAGCTGCGGCGGTTGACGAGGGTTGGATTAGGATCGCCTGATTGTTCCCCGCAGACAAGACACTCATTGGGGCCATGCAGTTGGCAACTGAGTTCGAGTGTAACAGCTGCGTGTAGGGCCTAAGAATGAAATCAGGTTCTACTGAGCGGCATATCCGTCAATCTTATGTAAAGACGATTGGTATGCCGTCCGCAGGGCCTTTGTGAATGCATTGAAAGATCCTAGCGAGTTTTTTTCTGGAGATCCTGCACGGCTCCCACAATTCGGCGATACTTGGTTTGGGTGACCTGCAGGTCCCGGTACCAGTTGACCAGGTCGCCCCATGGATCATTGATCTGAGCCAATCCCGACAGGAACGCGACAATAGTCCCAACCTCCATCTTGCCCTGTATGACCCAGTAACCGCCAAGGGTCAGGATGGAGCATATGCCGAGTTGATGCATAAGGTTCATGAAAAAATTCATGGAGAACTTGAGCTTGTAGATGCCCATGTTCAGGCTGAAGACGATCTCGACCAATGCGTTCTCCCGCAGACCCGGCGCAGAAATGTCCGCGTATCCGCCTATAATCCCGACACTGATCTGGCGAAGAGCGACAATGCGGGCGCTAACCCTTCGGTTGATCGCCCGCTGCATGAGCGGCACGAAGACGAGTTGAGGCGTGAAGACAAGGAGTGTAACCATAGCCAGCAGCGGCTGCAGATGGATCAGGTAGCCGAAGACGCTGATCAGGATCCCACCCTGCAGCAGCGGTTCCGAGATGCAGGTGCCTACAAACCCGCCAATGGGATCGGCCTCATCCATGATCAGTGAAACCTTGATTCCGTCCTTCATCGGCTGATGCTCGGTCTCCAGGTCGACGAGGTCGGCTAGAAGCGAGGTTCTCAGCCGAAGCACGGCCTTCTCGCCGACCCAGCTCCGGTACAGATTCAGGATGAGCTTGATCAAACCGCCCGCGAGGGCAATCGCCACATAGATCCCCGCCAGCGTTGCGATATCACGGATACTATGGCTTCGGAGCGTATCGTTGATGATGCGCCGCTGGAGCTCGAGAGGGACGACGGCCATGGCAAAGGCGAGCCCAGACAGAAGCGCCAGCCCAAACTGATGCCAGCCGCTCGCCCACATGACGAAGTCGAGAAGGCCAAAAGGTGTCTTTCCGATGCTCTCAACCTCTGCGGGGGGCGAATGGCGCCGTCTCCAATGGCTCGCCTGCAGCTTGGATTGAGACGGGTTACTGCCCACTGCGTTCGCTCATCGGTACGAGAGACGACAAGAACTTTATCCTGCCCGGGTCCGCCAAGCCGCACATTGCGAAGGATCAATCGATCCTACGAGGGCAGATGCTTGACGAAGATCAATGTTCGTCCGGGTTGCGATATCCAAGGTTATGAACGTGTCTCATAGGAGGAGGGATGGCGGACTCCGACACTCGTTGTGAGCCGGAAGAGCCCGGCATCGTCGAAACGCATGCGTTGACGAGACGCCTCGGTGAGATAGTTGCCGTCGACAGCGTGTCGCTGGACGTGCGGCTCCGCGAGATATTCGGCCTCGTCGGGCCGAACGAGGCAAGCAAGTCGACCCACACCAAGATGCTCACGTCCCTGCCACCATCCGGGTTTCGAGTGAGCCCTTCCACAGCGTCTGGAGACGTACCGTGATTGTCGAGAATGTCATGACCACGCCGGTCATCAGCGTCGAGCCTTCGACCTCCATCGGTGAGGCGGCCAAGCTCATGCTGGCCCATCGGATCAGCGGCCTTCCCGTGGTCGAACGCAACGGCCGCCTGGTCGGTGTTGTCAGCGAAGGTGACCTTCTGCGCCGAAGCGAGCTCGGTACCGAATGCAGACGTCCATCGTGGCTGGAATTCCTCGTCGGGCCCGGCAGGATCGCGGATGAATTCGTCCATGCCCATGGCCGCAAGGTCGAAGAGGTAATGTCCGCCGACCTCGTGACGGTTCAAAGCGATGCGACGCTCGATGACGTCGTCGAAGCCATGAGCCGCCGCCACATCAAGCGGCTTCCGGTCATCAAGGGCGATAGCTTGATCGGGATCGTGACGCGATCCGATATCATGCGCGCCCTGGCGCAGGCTCTTCCTCCGGCGAGCGCGCAGGAGATGATGAACGACGAGCAGATCCGCAATGCCATCGTTGCGGAACTCGCCAGTCAGGACTGGGGTGGGTCGTTCATCAGGGTCAATGTGCTGAACGGCGCCGTTGAACTTATCGGATCGATCTTCGATGAGCGGGAGCGGAGGGCCGCCCACGTGATCGCGGAGAACGTGCCCGGTGTAAAGTCGGTGAAGGATCAGCTGGTCTGGATCGAGCCTGTGTCCGGAATGGTGATCCTTCCGCCGGACGACAGCCCAAGATAGCCGCTTCGGAACTTAGGCGATGATACAATCGAGTTCGACTCCGGATCGAAAGGCGGTGCGCCAAGGCCTTGCCGATCCTGAGCGTGCGCCAGCGGGCGCCCAGGATCGCTTCTGGGTCTATCCTACAGAGGAATGCCTTACCCGATGCGGGACAGGGAAGGATGGATTGTCCGCGAAAGAAGCGGCTCGGCGTCTGCTGGACTTCGGCCCCAATGTCGCCGTCGAGCCGACGCGCCGCAGAATTCTTGCGAAGATCGGCAAGCGCCTTGTCGAGCCGCTCATTGCCATCCTGATCGCGGCTGCCCTGATCTCCGGCGCTACCGGCGACTGGGCAAGCTTCGGCATCATCCTGACGATCCTGGGGCTCTCCATTGCACTCGATGTCACGCAAGAGCATCGCGCCGAAGCTGCGGCCGACGCTCTCAAGCGTTCGGTGGCAGTGCGCTCGACCGTGGAGCGGGACGGAAAGCCGCTCAGCCTGCCGGTTGACGAGATCGTGCCTGGCGACATCGTTCTGCTGCGCGCAGGCGACCTCGTCCCGGCTGACGGGATCGTGCTCGACACCAAGGCGGCCCACACGAACGAGGCATTGCTGACCGGCGAACCGTTTCCGGTCGAGAAGCGGCCCGGACCGAGCAATGCGGACACGCCGGCGGAAGCCTTCAATGCCCTGTTTGGCGGCACGGCGCTGGTGAGCGGTGAGGCCACCATGCTGGTGGTCGCCACCGGCGCACAAACCCGGTTCGGCGGGATTGCAGCCGCCCTGCGAACAGTGGAGCCGCCCACCGCCTTCGAAAGGGAGCTGCATGCCTTCGGGATCCTGATCCTGCGCATGACGGCCTTCCTGGTGTTGTTCGTCCTCCTTGCCAACCTGATGCTTCATCGACCAGCGATTGAGTCCTTCCTCTTCGCGGTGGCATTGGCGGTCGGGCTCACGCCGGAACTGCTGCCGATGATCATGACCGTGACCTTGTCGCGTGGGGCCGTACGCATGGCAGCCCGCAAGGTGGTCGTGAAGCGTCTGTCGGCGATCCATGATCTTGGGGCCATGGATGTTCTGTGCACCGACAAGACCGGTACCCTGACCGAGGCCAGCATCGCATTGGTCGGTCATCCGGATCTCAATGGAGTGGATTCAGAGAGGGTGATCGAATTGGCCACGGTCAACAGCCGGTTCGAGAGCGGCGTCAGGAGTGCACTCGATGACGCCATTCTTGCGCATGCGGAAGACAAATCCTTGGACGCATGGCGGCGGATCGCGGACGTGCCTTTCGACTTCGAGCGTCGACGCGTTTCTGTTCTTGCCGCGAAGGACGGAGAGCGCATTCTGATCGTGAAGGGGGCGCCTGAGGAAATTCTGGCGCGATGTGATCGGGTCGATCAGGGAACAAGTGTCGCAATTGCCCTCGATTCAAACGTCCGGATGAGATTGGAACGCCTTCTCGAGGAGAAGTCCACTCAAGGACTTCGTTGTCTCGGCGTTGCCTGGCGGAGCATACCTGCGGATCGTGACAGGCCTGCCGTTGACGATGAACAGGACCTCGTCTTCTCCGGCTATTGCGTCTTCGCCGATCCGCCGAAGGCCTCGGCCGCTCAGGCGATCGCCAGGCTGGAGGCAGTCGGGGTGAAAATCAAGATCATCTCAGGCGATGCCGCGCCGGTTCTGCACCACATCGTCGGGGCCCTCGATGTCCCCGCGCATGGTTTGTTGACGGGAGCCGAGATTGCCAAGCTCGGCGACGAGGCGCTGGCTGTGCGTGCTGTCCAGACCGACCTGTTCGCTCGCGTATCGCCAGATCAGAAGACGCGGATCGTTCGAGCTCTTCAGGCGCAGGGCCACACGGTCGGATTCATCGGCGACGGCATCAATGACGCTCCTGCCATCAAGGCCGCAGATGCCGGCTTGTCCGTGGATGGAGCGTCCGATGTCGCCCGCGCCGCAGCCGACATGATCCTGCTCGAGCACGATCTTGGCGTCGTAGCGGATGGGGTCGCCGAGGGCAGGCGGACCTATGCGAACATCATGAAGTACATCCGAATGGGGACGTCGTCGAATTTCGGCAATATGCTGTCGATGGCTTTCGCATCGCTTTTCTTGCCCTTCCTCCCGCTGACGCCGATCCAGGTTCTCCTCAACAACCTGCTCTACGACGTAAGCGAAACCGGCATTCCCTTCGACAATGTCGATGAGCGCGAGATTGCCCGTCCTCATACCTGGAACATGCACGAGCTTTTGCGTTTCTCGTTGATCATGGGGCCGCTGTCGTCCGTGTTCGACATCGCGACTTTCGTGGTCCTGCTTCAGGGCTTTGGTGCATCGGCAGAGGTTTTCCGGACGGGATGGTTCGTGGAATCCACGGCAACGCAGATTCTCGTCGTCTTCCTGATCCGGACCTCCCTGCCGGCTTGGATCAGCGGGCCGAACAAGGTGCTGGTGGCGAGCTCGCTCTTAACCCTGGGCGTGGCTCTCCTCATGGCCTTGTCGCCCATGGGGATGGGCCTAGGATTCGTAACGCTTCCCTGGCCCATCCTGGCGATCCTGGCTGTTCTTGGGGCGGGCTACCTTCTGATGGCGGAGATCCTGAAGCGCTTCGCCCTGCCAAAGCAGCGCTCGATTGCAAGACGCTATTCCAGAGGCTTGAAAGCTGCGGGCTGAGTGTCCTTTCCACTTGTCCTCCTTGCGGTTTAGCGGTCGGCCTTGAATGATAAGGTCAGGTAGCGATCTCAAGATACATCTCGAACTGGCCGATCGGTGTCCGGTCGAATCCCATGCGGGCCATGAAGTCCAGAGCGAGTTCCTCGGGCATGTTCGCGGTGACGAGCAGATCATGCTTTGGATAGGTTGCCGACAGGGCAGAGATCATGGCGCGGCCCAATCCGCGTCTCCGCGCGTCGCGGTTCACGAAGAGGGTACGCAGGGTGAGGCTTGCAGGTTGCGGCGCAGGTTCCACGAGGGCGAAGGCGGCTCCCTCCAGAGACAGCCCACGCGCCGGTGCGGCCATGGCAGAAAGAGTTTCCGGGGCCATGAACCATGGAAGATCTGCCGGTCCTTCCTCGGCCAGCTTGCGGGCGATGAGCAATGGATCGATGTCGACAAGGTGAGCCATGGCAGATGATGCTTCGGCCGCCGCAGGTCGGCGATAGCCGATCAGCCGGCGGCTGCTCTCGAAGCCGAGGCTGCGGTAAAGGCGCACGGCCGGCTCGTTGGTGTCGATGACCTCGAGCAGCACACGGCGGTCGCCGAGGCTGCGCAGATTGTCGACGACCTCACTCAAAGCAATCCGCCCGAGGCCCCGAGCCCGGTGAGACGGGACGATGCCCATTGCGGCGATCCGCGCCGTCCAGCCACGACGGGCCACAAGGATGAGAGCGACAGGGCATTCGCCTTCCACGAACACGCGGCTGGCGTGCAGGTCTAGGGTCTCGCGCCGGAAGCGGGCGTTGAACATCTCTCCGTTAATCGTCTGAGCCACGACATAGCCTTCGAAGCAGGCGGTCATGATCTCGGCGAGCGCAGATGTCGTAAAGGTCAGGGCAGGGCGGCTGGTCACGCCCGGGGGAAGGGACATCGGGGCCTCCATTCGGCTGAGAAGGGGCGGGGAATGCCGAAGGCGCTAATCCGGCAGCCAGGCTGTGATCTGCTGCGGGGTGAGGTTAGCCCCGCATAGCACCGTTGCTACACGGGAACCCGCATGTTCCCGTCGTCGGGTCAGAAGTCCGGCCAGGCCTGCGGCGCCCGCAGGCTCCACCACGCGGCCGAGATGCTGCCGAATGAGACGCATGGCCTCCAGGATGGCCCGATCGCTCACGAGCGCCACCTCGTCGACGGTCTCCTTCAAGGACTCGACCGCGAACGGCACCGGCACCCGCACGGCGATGCCGTCGGCGATCGTGTCGACCGAGGGTGTCTCCATCGGGCGCCCTGCCGTAAAGGAATGTGCCATGCAGGGCGCTCCTTCGGCCGCGACGGCGACGATGCGGGTCCTGGGCGAGCGGTGCCTGAGCCAGCACCCCATGCCGGAGGCGAGAGCGCCGTTGCCGAGCGGAATGAACACGGCATCGATCTCCGGCAGCGCGTCTGTGATTTCCATGGCAATCGTGCCCGCACCCTCGGCGATGGCAGGCTCCGCCCCGTCCTCCACGAACCGGAAGCTCCGCTCGGCGGCGAAGGTCTTCGCTCGGGCCTTGGCGGCATCGAGATCCTGCCCGTGGAGGATGACCTCGGCCCCGAACTTGCGCATGGCGTCGATCTTGAGCGGGCTCGCCGTCTCGGCGGCAAAGACGATGACCCGATGCCCGGCTTTGGCGGCGGCATAGGCCAAGCCTTGGCCGAAATTGCCTGCGGAGGCCGCGACAAGGGTTGTGGGCCCGCCAAGGTCGCTGGCGACGAACAGGCTGGTTCCTCGGCCCTTGAAGGAGCGGATCGGATTTTCAGTCTCGTCCTTCAGCCACAGGGACAGCCCGAGATGCCGGTCGATAGCAGGCGACGTCCGCAGGGCGGAGTTCATGAAGACGGGGTCGATCAGGTGCCGCGCCTTGGCGATTCGGACAGGTGACAGGTCAGTGTTGCTCATGCGAGAAACGTAGCAATCTTCCGTGCGGCTTGCTCCCGATTTTTATGCGAGGCGCGCTGAAAGCCCGCTCGAGAACCTGATGTATCGCACGATTTCCGCATGACGAGCCTTGATGATTTCGACCGTCTGATCCTCGATCTGCTCCAGGACGACGCTGAACGATCGAGCGAGGTGATCGCCGCCGAGGTCGGTCTCTCCGCGTCCGCCGTGCAGCGCAGGATCTCTCGCCTGAAGCGGGAGGGCGTCATCGAGAAGGTGATTGCACTGGTCGAGCCGCGGTCGCTCGGGCGAACGGTGACGGTGCTGGTCGAGGTGGAGATCGACAACGAGCGTCGAAGCGCCCTGGAGGCCTTTAAGCGTTGGGTTTCCGAGGCCCCGGAGGTGCAATCATGCTGGTACGTCACGGGGGATGCGGATTACGTGCTTCTTGTGTCCACTCGCGACCTCGACGGCTACAACGCCTTCATCGAGCGGCTGATGACCGAGCAACCGGTCGTGCGCAAGTACAAGAGCCTGATTTCCCTCAAGACGATCAAGCGCGGTCTGAAGATTGCGACGGACGTGACCTGAACCCATGACCCAACGTCCATCTTGCCGAGAGGCTCCGGCGGCTTGGCATGGGGGATAAAGGTTGGAAGGCGTTGGAAGGAGATGCCAATTCATCTGGTAGACAGACGATAGGGCATCTTCCAGACCGCCGAGCGACCGGGCGCCTTGCCCGGTCGCTCATCGCTTACGTGAAAAGTTACCCAGCGTTAGGGCGGAGCGGGGTGGCGGAGCCGAGGCCGAAGGTGCCGGGCTTCACGGCGAGTGCGCCGTCGCCGATCAGGACATGGGCAAGGGCGGCGAGCGCCAGGAAGGCGGGATATTCCCAGCCGCCATTGGGGGCGTTGAACACCCAGCCATTCGGGGCGTGCACGAGCAGGGCGCCCAGGAGAACCGGCAAGAGGGCGGCCGACACGGCGCGACCATAGAAGCCCAGCAGGATGGCGAGGCCGCCGATCAGCTCGGCCAGGATGATCGGCCAGGCGAGAAAGGCCGGATAGCCGACCTGGGTCAGAAAGCCGGCGAAGCCCGGCACCGTGAAGACGGCGATCTTCAGATAAGCGTGAGCGATGAACATGATGCCGAGGGCCACGCGGAGGGCGAAAGCACCATAGGGAGCAAGGCGGGTGTCGATCATAGTTTTGTCTCCGAGACCTCTATGGTCCGTTGCCAAGAACCTGATCTGCTCATCGATGCAATGCAACGTAGCAACGTGCAGATAGGACATTGCAGTAATGCAAAGTTGCCTCCTTTGAAAGCAGCGGGCGTCAATTCGAACTCACGTCCGATGCTCTCAGCTTTTGTCTCGTGGCATCCTTTTTGCGCAAAACCGGTTCCCACTTTTGCGTTGGATGCTTTAGAGCCCGGAGCCGTTCTCCGGACCAGTCACGCGGGAGCGGCCCCTGGACGATGCTCAGGCTCCCGGGACCGTCCAGGGGGCCCGGCCTTCGACCGGATAGGCGGGGTCGTTGTATCCGGGCGTCGAGGGATGGCCGGTCGGGACGAGACTGTCGACGAGGGCCTCATCCTCGGCGGTGAAGCGATAATCGAGCGCCTTCAGGTAATCGTCCCATTGCTCTTCCGTGCGCGGGCCCGCGATCACAGCCGTGACGATGCGGTTGTTCAGGACCCATCCCACGGCGAACTGGCCCGCCGTGATGCCGCGCGCCTCCGCATGGCGCTTGAGGTCCTGTGCGATCTGGAGGGATTCCGGCCGCCACTCGGTCTGCAGCATGCGCTTGTCCTGGCGTCCGGCGCGGCTCGTTTCCGGCGGCGGCGCGTCGGGGCTGTACTTGCCGGTCAGGACGCCGCGCGCGAGGGGCGAATAGGGCACCACGCCGAGGCCGTAGTAATGGCAGGCGGGCAGGTGCTCCACCTCGGGCATCCGGTTCATGGCGTTGTAGTAGGGCTGGCTCACCACGGGCCGGTCGATGCCGAGCTCGTCGCAGAGGCGGCAGATCTCGGCCACGCGCCAGGCCTTGTGGTTCGAGACGCCGAAATACCGGATCTTGCCCTGGCGCACGAGATCGCCCATGGCGCGCACTGTCTCGGACAGCGGCGTCGTGTAGTCTTCCCGGTGGATGTAGTAGATGTCGATCCAGTCCGTGCCGAGGCGCCGCAGGCTCGCCTCTGCCGATTCCATGATGTGCCGGCGCGAGAGGCCGCGTTCGTTGGGACCTTGCCCGGTCGCATTGGCCACCTTTGTGGCGAGCACCCAATGGGATCGATGAGGCGCGATGGCCCGTCCCGTGATCTCCTCGGAGACGCCCTCGTTGTAGACGTCGGCCGTGTCGATGAAGTTCACGCCCGCCTCATGGGCTTTCGAAATGATGCGCCCGGAGAGCGCTTCATCGGTCGGCCCGCCGAACATCATCGTGCCGAGGCAGATCGGGGAGACCTTGAGGCCGGACCGGCCCAGGTTGCGGTAATCCATTGCGAAGCTCCGTCATCGGTGTCGGGGGAAAGATAGGGCGATTGCCGGGATATCGATATGCGCAACGAAGACGGCGGCGTTCATCGCGGGACCTGCGGATCGGACTGAGCTCTGTCGCGGCTGCACATTTCGTGCCTGATCCGCACGGCCAGCCGCGTTGGATCGAGATCGACATCGTTCTCCGTGACCACGCAACCCGCCGCGACATCGCGAGTCAGGTGCACGCCGTGGGCGAGGCCGATGGGCAGCATGCGCCGGGCCTTGCTGCGCGCTGCGGGCACCAGGCGACCATAGACGGTGTAGCCGCCTTCGCCGTCGAGGCTTTCGCCTGCCGTGAGGTCGCGCTTGGCAACCGCCACCGCGTCGCCGCGCCATGACCGGCACGAGCCGGTCGGCTCGCCGCGCAGGGCCGCGCTCAGGACGGATATCGACAATTCGAGGCCGATCAGATGGAAGGGTTTATACATGGCCGCATAGCGGCCCGTCGAATCGGTGGGCAGCCCATATTGCCTGAAACACGCTGCCGCGTAATCGTTGGGGGCCTTGAGCACCACATAGACGCCCCAGCGCAGATCCCGGAACACGGGTCTGCCGTCGCGCTCGAGCGAGGACACCACCTCCACCATGCCGTCATGGTCGAGCAGGCCGCCGACGTCGCGCGGGCGCAGGATATGCGCGAGATCGTCGACGCCGCAGGGCGGGAAGCGCAGGCCGTCCTCCGGAACGTCGAGGTCGCAGGCATTCGCGATGGCGGCCATCTCGATGGCGGACTTGGTGCCGTCAAGAAAGGAGTTGAACATCTGCGGGTTCATGCCCGCCGCCTTCGCCTGCTCGGCGGTCAGTCCGTAATGGGTCCAGACATCGTCCGGCGTGACCGCGTGATAGGCCGGGAGGTACTTCGTTCCCTTGCCGGCCGCCGCGACCGTGAAGCCCGCGGCCCTGGCCCAGTCCACCATCTCGGACACGAGCGCGGGCTGGTCGCCATAGGCCATCGAGTAGACGACGCCGCGCTCCCGCGCCCTTTCGGCAAGCAGAGGTCCTGCCAGGACATCGGCCTCCACATTGACCATGACGATGTGCTTGCCGGCCTCGATGGCAGCCATTGCGTGCCGGATGCCTGCCTCGGGATGGCCGGTCGCTTCGATCACGACCTCCACATCGTCGGCATGGGACGCATCCGTCCCGTTCGTGGAGAAGCGCGTGGCTGCGATCCTCTCCTCGTTCCAGCCCACATTGCGGCAGGCTGCGCGCGCCCGTTCCGGATCGAGGTCGACGATCAGCGCGACCTCAAGACCGTCGATGGTCGGTACCTGGGCGAGAAACATCGAACCGAACTTGCCGGCGCCGATCAGCGCGGTGCGAACAGGGCGCCCCGTCTCGTGTCGTTGGCGGAGCAATGCTGTCAGATTCATGGCGCCTCGCTTCCCGGCTTGGGTTTCCTTTCCGGTCAGGCTCGAAGCTGCGATGGCGCAAGTCAATGGGCTACATCGTTCGATGCGGCCCATTGCGCCTAAAGGGTGAGGGACGCGGCTGCGCGGTCAGCGCGTGGGCAATGCACCGAGAGCGGAGAGTTGCGCCTCGGCCTCTGCGACCGAGACCGCTCCGGGCTTGAGTCCTTCCCGCGCCATGCGGGCACCCAGCTCCGTGAAATAGGTGTTCGCCGGAACCGGTACGCCGTGCAGGCGTCCGAGCAGCACGATCTCGCCGTTGAGATAATCCGTCTCGATGGAGCCGCCGCCGCGCGCAAGGCTCTGCGTCGTCGAGCTGCCCAGGCGGTCGATCCCTGCGATCGGCTGCTGCTTCACCAGCTGCGCCCTGCGCGCATCGGCTGCACCGACGTCGAGCCATGGGATGCCGGCCGCCCTGTAGGCGGCTTCCGCCTCGGCTCGGAGCAGTGCTTCCAAGTGCTTGTAATCGGCATCCAGGCCGAGGGCTGCCTGCAGGATGTTGCTCAGGTTGAGGATCAGCTTGCCGTATTTGCTCTGCATCACGTCCTGCGACACGAAGGCCGCGATGTTGGCCGCCTCCAGGGCTTCGGCGAGCTTCGCGTCGTGCGCGTTGCTGCCGCCCGGATAGCGCCCGATGTCGAAGATGCCGTGACGCGGCACGGAGTGCGCGGCGATCTCGCCCGGCGCCGAGATCGCCGCCGGCATGATCACCGTCACGCCATGCACTTCGGGGAACAGGCGAAGGGCGAGCCGCTCGTTCGTCACGCCGTTCTGAACGCAGAAGAGCGGCTGCCCGGTGACGCCTGCTACCCGCAGGCGTTCGAGCGCGGCCAGCGTGTCCTGGGTCTTCATCGTCAGCAGGATGGCATCGTCCGGGCGGAAATCGATCTCCGTCGGGTCCGACACGCAGGAGAACTTCGCCCGCTCGGTCTTCTCCGGCGTGCGCAGAAGCAGCCCGTCGTCCTGGATCGCCTTGAGCTGAGCACCGCGCGCGATGCCGACGACCTCTTGCCCCGAGAGCGTCAGGGCCGCCGCGACGGTCCCTCCGATTGCGCCAGCGCCATAGACAATGATCCGCATGATGATCCTCGCGTGAAAGCTGGATGAGAGGGAAAGGGACTCGCATCCTCTTTAAGCGCCTTGTCCCGTGTGTTCCAGGGTTTAGCACGTTTTCGGTGAGAGGTGGCTGCGATGAAAGGTCGAGACCCCGCTGTAGAGCTTCGAACAGGTCCATCCACGTCATCACCGGCCTCGTGCCGGTGATCCCGATGACTTGAAGCGTCGCGCTCTGCCGATTGGGATGACCGGGACAAGCCCGGTCATGACGTGGTGGGTGCCGACGCCTTGCGCGAGCAACGCGCCGCGTTTCACTCCCGCGCCGCCCACACCATGCCGCGCCGCAGGATGGTGCGCATCTGAGGCACGTCGAACTCCTTCGCCACATGGCCGAGGGAGCTGTAGAAGACGCGGCCTTGGCCGTGGCGGCGCTTCCACACGACCGGCATGACCACACCGTCGATCCAGGGCGCATGTTCTCCGGAAAACGTCGTCGTGGCGAGAACCTCGTTCGAGGGGTCCACGTGCATGTAGTATTGTTCGGAGCGGTAGTCGAAATCGCCGACGTCCTGCATGACCGGATCGTCGGGCCGGGTGACGGTCACGCGGTAATCGATGATGTTGCCGGGATGGGCCACCCATTGCCCGCCGCACATGAACTGGTACTCGACCGCCTCGCGGAAGGCATCGCCCATGCCGCCGTGAAAGCCCGCGAGACCGGTGCCCTCGCGGACCGCCAGGGAGAGGTTCGACACCTCGTCCTTCTCGATCTTCGACATGGTGAAGATCGGCACGATGAGACTCATCGTGGAGAGCTGCGGGCTGGCGAAGGCGCGGGTCGAGTTTTCCAGGTGAACCTGAAAACCCTCGTCCCGCAGCATCCCGGCCACGATGGCGGCGCATTGTTCCGGCTCATGGCCGGGCCAGCCGCCCCACACGATGAGTGCTTCGCGCATCGTTCGTACTTTCCTTGTCTTGCGTCGCTCGATCTCAGGCGGCGGACGCCGTCTCGGGCAGACCCTTCCAGAGCAGCGCCGCGTCGGAATCCTGCAGCACGGCCGGCCGTTCGAGGGACGTGGTGATCGCGCGCGGCTGTCCGGTGGCCGCTCCTTCGAGGATGCTGTGCATGACCTCCAGAACGTGCAGGCCGAGACGACCGCTGGAGCGGTGCGGCGTGCCGCTCAGAACGGAGCTTGCGAGGTCGGCGAGGCCGAGCGCCCGATAGTTCGCCTTGTTGGGAACGTCGGGAGCCCAGTTCGGCGAGCGCCAGTTGGGAGAACCCAGCGGCATTTCGCTGGAATCCACTGCGCGCCAGTCGCCGCCACGCTCGGTGATCTCCACCTGTCCGCCGAAGAAGTTCGGGTCCGGTACTCGCAGCGAGCCCTCCGCCCCATAGATCTCGATGGCCGGATGGCTGTGCTTCCACACGTCCCAGCTCATGCAGAAGGTGACCTGCGCGCCCGAGGCGAATTCGAGAAGCGACATCACGTGTGTCGGCGTCTCGACGGCGATGCGTTGGCCCTTGCGCGGCGACTCGGATGTCACGATGCGCTCGGGGTAACCGATGCTCGACATGGCGACGACGCGCTGGACAGGGCCGATGAGATTGACGAGGGTGCTCAGGTAATAAGGCGCCATGTCGAGGATCGGGCCGCCGCCGGGCTTGAAGAAGAATTCCGGATCCGGATGCCAGTGCTCCATGCCGTGCGACATCAGGAACGCCGTCCCGGACAGGATGCGCCCGATCTTGCCCTCGTCCACGAGATTGCGGGCGAGGCGCCCGCCCGCGCCGAGGAAGGTGTCGGGGGCGCAACCGAGATGGAGGCCGCGCGCCTCCGCTTCGTCCACGAGCCTGCGGCCCTGCTCGAAATCGACCGCGAGCGGTTTCTCCGAGAACACGTGTTTGCCGGCGGAAAGCGCCGCGAGCGAGACGCCGAAATGCGCGGCCGGGACCGTGAGGTTGACCACGAGGTCGATGTCCTCGCGGGCGAGCAACTCATCGACCGTCAGGGCCTCGATGCCGTGCCGGCTCGCCTGGGCCTGCGCGACCTCCGGCTTCATGTCCGCGCAGGCGCGCAGGGTGAGGCCGCGATAGGCCGGGATGTTCCGGAGATAGATGCCGGAGATGTTGCCGCATCCGATGATGCCGACATTGAGGGAGTTCATGATCCTAATCCTCGATCGTGCGCAGGAAGGCAAAGCTGTTGCGGGCGGTTGCGGCCGGGTCGGCCGGCTTGTCGTGCTCGACGACCATCCATTCGGCCCCGGCATCGCGGCACACGCGCCACAACTCGCGCCAGTTCAGGGTGCCGGAACCCACATCGGCCCAGCCGTCCTGGTCCTCGTTGCGGCCTGCGGGGGCGATGTCCTTCACGTGGGCGGCCGTGATCCTGCTGCGGTAGCGGTCGATCCATTCGCTGGGATTGGCGTTGCCGCGCACGAGCCATGCGACGTCGACCTGCCATTCGAGAGGACTCGATCCGGCTGCTTCGAAGATCAGTTCGAGGGCCGTCTTCGCCCCGTCCTTCGGCTTCAGCTCCCAATGGTGGTTGTGATAGCCGAGGCGGATTCCCTTGGCCTTGAACTGCTCCGCCATCTGCCCGAGCTCGCGGCCGAGCGAGCGCCAGCCGTCGGCGGCCATGTCGCGCTCCTCGGGCGGGACCGCCGGCATGTAGAGATGCGTGAGACCGAGCGTCTTGCAGGCGTCCACGACGGCGTCGGGCTTGTCCCGCAGGGCCGCCATGCCGACGTGGCTCGAGGATGCCTTAAGGCCGCGCGCATCGAGCTTCGCGCGGACCTCCGCGGCCTTGTCGAGATGCGAGCCGACCGTCTCCACGTGGCGATAGCCGGCATCCGCGACCGTATCGAGGATCAGGTCGAGATCCTCCAGGGATCGCAAGGTGTAGAGTTGAATGGAGAGAATGTCCGTGACGCTCATGAGGTCCTCAGGGTTCGTGGAAATCGGCGCGACGAGCCTCGCGGCGCGATCTGTCGCGATGTTGGTGTGATCACAGGCGCTCGCCGGTTTCGGCCGAGAAGAGAGATACCTGCGTGGGGTCGATATGGAGCGTCAGGCTCTCGCCCGGCATCGCCTTGCGGCTGCCGGTGGTGCGGACCTGCACCGAGCCGACGGGATCGCTGCACCAGATGACCGTGTCGGCGCCCATGGGTTCGACGATGTCGACCTTGAAGCCCGGCCATGCGCCGTCGCGCGCGATCTCCAGATGCTCCGGCCGCACGCCGAGCACGACATCCTGACCTGTCTGCGGCGCGGTGGCGAACGGATAGGCGGAGAGGGAGAGACGGCGGTCGCCCGCAAGGAAGCTCAGGCCCTCGCCGGTGTTCTCGATGCGGCCCTTGATGAAGTTCATCTGCGGCGATCCGACGAAGCCCGCCACGAACAGGTTGGCCGGCCGGTGATAGATCTCGTCGGGCGTGCCGATCTGCTGGATCTTCTGCTCCTTCATGACCACGATCCGGTCGGCCAGCGTCATCGCCTCGATCTGGTCGTGCGTGACGTAGACCATGGTGGTCTTGCCGAGCCGGGCATGGAGCCGCTTGATCTCGACGCGCAGCTCGTTCCTCAGCTTGGCGTCGAGGTTTGAGAGCGGCTCGTCGAACAGGAACACGGCGGCGTCGCGCACCAGGGCGCGACCGATGGCGACGCGCTGGCGCTGGCCGCCGGAGAGCTGGTCCGGGCGCCGGTCGAGGAGCGGCGCGATCTGCAGCAGCTCGGCCGCCTTGGCGACGCGCTTCTCGATCTCGGGCCGCGGCGTCTTGGCCATCTTCAGGCCGAAGGACATGTTCTCGCGCACGCTCATGCGCGGATAGAGGGCATAGGACTGGAACACCATGGCGATGCCCCGGTCCTTGGGCTCCTCCCAGGTGACGTTCCTGCCGTTGATCCAGATCTGCCCCTCGGCCACGTCGAGCAGGCCCGCGATGGCGTTGAGCAGGGTGGACTTGCCGCAGCCGGATGGTCCCAGCAGGACGATGAATTCGCCCTCGCTGATGTCGAGCGAGAGGCCGTCGAACACCTGGACGGCTTCGAATGCGACGGTCACGTCGCGAACGGAAACGGACGACATGCCTTATCCCTTCACAGCGCCGGCGGCGATGCCGCGGACGAACCAGCGTCCGGAGACGAAGTAGACGACGAGCGGAACGAGCGCCGCGAGCATGGTGGCCGCCATGTCCACGTTGTAGGCGCGCTCGCCTTGCGTCGAGTGAACGATGTTGTTGAGCTGCACCGTCATGGGCAGGTTCTCGCGGCCCGCGAAGGTCAGGCCGAAGATGAAGTCGTTCCAGATGCCGGTGACCTGCAGGATGGTAGCCACCACCAGGATCGGCGTCGACATGGGCAGGATCACCCGGAAGAAGATCGTCCAGAACCCGCCGCCGTCGATGCGCGCGGCCTTGAACAGCTCGATGGGCAGTCCCGCGTAATAGTTGCGGAACAGGAGCGTCATCGTCGGCAGGCCGAAGATCACATGCACCAGCACGATGCAGGTGAGCGAGTTGTAGATGCCCGTCATCGAGAAGATGCGCACCAGGGGATAGAGAAAGACCTGGTAGGGAATGAAGGCGCCGAGCAGCAGGATGCCGAACATCACGTTCGCGCCCTTCACGCGCCAGAACGACAGCGCATAGCCGTTGATGGCGCCGGCGACGATCGAGAGGATCACGGACGGGATCAGGATCCGCACCGAGTTCCAGAACCCGACGCTGATGCCGTTGCATTCCAGGCCCGTGCAGGCGGAGGACCACGCCTTGCTCCAGGCCTCGAAGGTCATGGCGGCCGGCAGGGCGACGATGTTGCCGAGCCGGATCTCGTCCATGGGCTTGAGCGAGGTCATGACCATGATCCAGAGCGGCAGCAGGAAGAACAGGGCGGCCGTCACCAGGAAGGCATAGACGCCGACGCGGCCGATCGTGAGATGCTGCGGGCGGCGGCCCTGAGGCACGAGGGTGCTCATGCGCGCCTCCCTTCCTGGCGGATGTAGCGGGCATAGACCCAGGGCGCGAGGACGATCACGACGGTGATCAGCATCATGGTCGCGGCGGCCGTTCCGAGAGCGATGTTGTTGCGCTCGAAGAGGTGGTCCATGACGAACTTGGCCGGCACTTCGGTGGCGATGCCCGGGCCGCCGAGCGTCATGGCGACCACGAGGTCGTAGAGCTTCACCACGCCGGTCGCGAGAAGCACAACGGCGGTGACGATCATGGGCCGGAGCAGGGGCAGGACGACGGAGGTGTAGACGCGCCAGGTCGGAATGCCGTCGACCTTGGCGGCCTTCCACAGGTCCTTGTCGACGCCGCGCAGGCCGGCGAGCAGGATGGCCATGGTGAGGCCCGCCCCGTGCCACAGGCCCGCGATCACGATGGTGTAGATTGCCATCCTCTGATTCACGAGCCAGTCGAACGTGAAGCTCCCGAAGCCCAGGTCGCGCACGAGCTTCTGCAGGCCGAGCCCCGGATTGAGGAACCATTGCCAGGCGACGCCGGTGACGACGAAGGACATGGAATAGGGATAGAGGAAAACCGTCCGGAAGAGGCCTTCGCCGCGCACGTTCTGGTCGATGAACACGGCGAGCAGGAAGCCGATGATCAGGCAGCCCGAGATGAACAGGATGCCGAAGATGACGATGTTCTCCGCCGAGGTGACGAAGCGGTCATTGACGAAGAGACGATTATACTGCGCAAGGCCGACCCAATCGAGCTTCGGCAGCAGGGTGGAACTCGTGAACGAGAGCCGCACCGTCCAGAGCATGCAGCCGATATAGACGACGAGAACGACGAGCGCGGTCGGCAGGAGCGCGATGGCGGCGGGCAGGCGCGTTCGCAGGCTGCGCCGGATCTTCGTGCCGCCCGGGGCGACGCTGGGAGCGCGGATCGAGATGGTTTCCACCGGACAGGCTCCATGGAGAGTGTTCGAACCTCAGGCATGGGTGCCTCGCCCCGTGTTGCCGGGGCGAGGCGGGCGGCCGATCAGGGCGCGTCCCGCATGGCGTTGGTGACCTTCTCCATGAAGGCGTCCGCCGACATGTTCGGGTTGTTCCAATATTGGGTGACCGCGTCCTGCATGGCGCCGGAGAAGTTCGGCGTGCTCAGGATCTCCATGCTTTCCACCTGGTTGGCCGGATCGCTCAGGATCGCGTGGGACTTCTGGGCGCAGACATCCATGGAGGACACGTCCACATCCATCCGCACCGGAATCGAGCCCTTCTTCTTGTTGAACTCGATCTGCGTGGTGGGATCGAGCATGACCTCGATCAGCTTGTCCTGGACGGCGAGCTGGCTCTTGTCCTTCGTGGCCGGGAAGACGAACACGTCGCCGCCGATCTGGAGCTTCGGCTCCTGGCCCACGACCGTGCAGCCGTATTCCTTGCCGGCGGTCTGGCCGGCCGCGATGAACTCGCCCTTGGCCCAGTCGCCGTTGAAGTGCATGGCGGCCTTGTTGGTGATCACGAGGGCGGTGGCGTCGTTCCAGTTGCGCCCCGGGCTGCCGGGATCGACGAGAGCGCGCATCTTGCCGAAGAGCTCGACCGATTCCTTGAATTTCGGATCCTTGGCGATCTGCGGGTCACGGGCGCCGTAGAGCTTGCGGAACATGTCCGCCCCGCCATGGCCGACGAGCACGGCCCGGAAAAGGTTGTGCTCCCAGTTCGGCTGGCCGCCGAGCGCAATCGGGATGATGCCCTTGGCCTTCAGCTTCTCGCCGGTCGCGACCAGCTCGGGGAAGGTCTTCGGGACTTCGAGCCCGGCATCGGCGAAGACCTTGGTGTTGTAGAACATCCAGTTCTGGCCGTGGATATTGACCGGGACGGCGAAGAACTTGCCCTCGCGCACGGTAGCATCCACGATCGGCTTTGGCATGATCTCGCGCCATTTGCCTGCCTTGGCGATCGCATCCACGTCGCGCACCAGGCCGTTGCTGACCAGCTCGTCGAACTGCTTGCCGGTGTTGAACTGCATCATGGTCGGGGGATTGCCGCCCACCATGCGGTTGATGCCGGCCGTGCGGGCATTGGCGCCGCCCGCGATGGCGTTGTCGACCCAGGTGCCGCCCGCCTTGGTGAACTGGTCGGCGAACACCTTGACAGAGGCGGACTCGCCGGCCGAGGTCCACCAATGCAGCACCTCCGCCTTCATCTGCTGAGCCATCGCTCCGGTGCTGCAGAAAAGGGCAACAGAAAGGGTATACGCGGAAACGCGTGTCTTCATGCTCATGGCTTCCTCCCGAGAAGCGTTTTATCGATTTTTGTAATCGATTACATCTTGCGATATAGGTTGTAGTGGCTTTTTAGATTAGTCAAGACACGAGTTGAGGTAAGTCATTTCCTATGAGAGGAGGTAACATATCTTGGCCAGCGCCCGAAGGTAACCTGCATGAGCCGAAAAGGATGGCGCTCCGTAAAGGAGATACGCATTGCCGATGTGGCTCGACTTGCCGGGGTATCGACGGCGACGGTCAGCCGCGTCCTCTCGGAACCGGGAAAGGTGAGGCAGAAGACGCACGATCTCGTGATGGAGGCGGTGCGCCGCAGCGGCTACATCCCCAACAGCACGGCGCAGAAGCTGCGCACCCGTCGCACCATGAACGTGCTGGTGGTGGCGCCGCGACTCACCAACCCGGTCTTCGCCGAGATCCTCCGCGGCGTGGACGACGAGCTGACGCAATCTGGCTACGGCATCATCATCGGCAACCTGGACAACCGCCGGGAGCGCGAGGCCCGCTATGTGGATCTTGCCCTGTCCCGGCAGGTGGACGGCGTTCTTCTGCTGACGGGGTACATTCCGGAGAAGGGGGCCCGCGACATGCGGGAATCCGGGCTTCCCATCGTGGCCATGTGCGCCGCCATCGATGACGACAAGATCCCGAACGTCGTCGTCCAGGATCGCGAGGCCACCCGCCAGGCCGTGGAATATCTGGCCGGGCTCGGGCATCGCCGGTTCGGCTACATCTCGGGAACGCCGACTTCGATCATCGAGCACGAACGGTTCCGTGGGTTCCGCGAGGGAATCGCGGCGGCCGGTTTCGGCGAGGACGATTTCGTGCGCTGGGAAGGATACTTCGTGTTCTCGACGGGCGTCTCGGCGGCCGAATCGTTCCTGGCGATGAAGGATCGTCCCACGGGGATCTTCGCCGCCTGCGACGAGAGCGCCATCGGCTTCATCAAGCGCGTCCGGGAGGCTCGTGTCCGTGTTCCGCAGGATGTGTCCGTGATCGGCTTCGACGGGATCGAGTTTTCCGACTACACCGAGCCGGCGCTCACCACCTTCCGGCAGCCCCTGCACGAGCTGGGGCGGGCCGGGGCCGACGTTCTCCTGAAGCTGATCCAGAACGGCATGACGCCCGACGATTGGAACATCCGGTTGCCGTTGACCCTGCTGGAGCGCGGCACGACCGGACCGGTCCTGCACAAGGACTACAAATCCCTGCGGCGCTCCTCGCTCTGAGCGCGCCGAAACGACAATCATTTTTTCAACGAGGAGGAGAACGCCATGCAGCCGGTCCGTTGGGGGATCCTGAGCACCGCGAAAATCGGCCGGACGAAGGTGGCCCCCGGCATGATGAAGAGCCCGCTCTGCGACGTGGCCGCCGTCGCATCCCGGGACGAGGGATCCGCCCGGGCGATGGCGGAGGAGCTCGGGATCGCGAAGGCCTATGGCTCCTACGAAGCGTTGCTCGCCGATCCCGATATCGAGGCGATCTACAACCCCCTGCCCAATCACCTGCACGTGCCCATGACCCTGGCGGCCGCCGCCGCGGGCAAGCACGTGCTGTGCGAGAAGCCGATTGCCGTAACGGCCAGCGAGGCGGAGCAGCTCAGGCAGGCGGCCTCGCAGGTGCTGATCGCGGAGGCCTTCATGGTGCGCCACCATCCGCAATGGCAGCGCGCCCGCGACATCATCCGGAGCGGCGACATCGGGGAGCCGCGCGCGATCCAGGTCGCCTTTTCCTATTTCAACGTCGACCCGGGCAATATCCGCAACAAGGCCGATATCGGCGGGGGGGGGCTCCTCGACATCGGCTGCTATGCCGTCGTGACGGGGCGCTATGTCTTCGAGGCCGAGCCTCTGCGCGTCGTCACCCTCATGGACCGCGATCCCGCGTTCGGCGTGGACCGGACCGCCAGCGCGCTCCTGGATTTCGGCGCCGGGCGGCAACTGGCGTTCACGGTTTCGACCCAGGCGGTGCCCTACCAGCGCGTCCAGATCCTCGGGACGAGGGGGCGGATCGAGATCGAGATCCCCTTCAACGCACCGCCCGACGCGCCGACCCGGATCCTCGTGGACGACGGCAGCGCCCACGGCAACCGCTCCGCCCGGGCCATCGAGTTTCCGGCCACGGACCAGTATCAGCTCCAGGGAGAGGCGTTCAGCCGGGCGATCCGGGGCGCCGGGCCTTTGGACTACGGCCTGGACGATGCCGTCCTGAACATGCGCATCCTCGACGCCCTGCGGCAGTCGGAGGCATCGGCGGCGTGGGAGCGGGTTTGAGAGCGGGGCAGGGGTGCTGGCCAGGGGCGGAGGCCGGGCGGCACCGAAGCCGATTGGATTCATTGACTTGTGCGGCTCTGCACGGAGGACATGTTCTCGGAACAGAAGGCCACCCCGCGCCGGATCTCGATGACCGGGTGGGGACCGGCCCCAATCGACAGGCAGACACTCCTTATGAGCGAGAATTCAGCAGACATTCCATCGTCCTTGAAGTTCGGCACGAGCGGGCTGCGAGGGCTCGTTGTCGAGCCGAACGGCGTTCCGGCGTTCGCCTATACCCGGGCTTTTGCCGAGATGCTCAAGGAGGACGGCTCGGCCGCCGCGTCCGGGAACAAGGTGCTGGTCGGGCAGGAACTGCGAGAGAGCAGCCCGAGCATCGCCCGGCTCTGTTGCGCTGCTTTGCATGAATCCGGGCTCATTCCGGTCGATTGCGGCGCTCTTCCTAAGCCCGCGCTCGCTCACCACGGCATGCGCTTTGGCTTTCCGGCCGTCCGGTAACGCGCCGGAACTGCGGGTCTATGTGGAGGCCGCAACCTAAGAACGAGCAGAGGAGCTGCTGAACTGGGACTGACCCTCGCGCAGAACCAGGTGCGATCAGGCCCGTCTTCAGCCGCCTAATGGGCCGAGGCGGCCGGCGACGCTGTCACGAATGCCGCGGAGGATCAGCTTGAGTCTGAGCGCCCGCTTATCGGCCATGACTGTATAAGTACCAAGAAAAGCCAAGCTTCGGCTGATGAAATAGAGGCGCCAGGCGAGGGGTGTGTAGGGTTGACGGGCCAGCCAGAGAGCGTTTCTCACCCAGTAGTAATTCCGTATGGGCACATGGACGGCTACTTGGCGCGCTCCGATCTGCACGGTTCCGCTCCCGAGCCGATGTTCGACGGCAGCCGTGGGAGAGAGATAGCTCCTGTATCCGGCTGCCCGGGCGCGGAAGCACCATTCCACGTCGACGAGATCGATGAAGAGGTCTTCCTTGAACCCTCCCACCGCCTCTAGAACCGACAGGGGCACCAGGGAGCCCGAGGCGATGATGAAGTCGCTTGCGACCGGCCGGGTCTCCGCATCCAGGGGGAGCCGCGAGACACGAAGCCTGTCGGCGCGATAAGCTCTCGTTTGCCGCCGGCTGTTGAGTTCGAAATAGGCCGGCCCTATGGCCGCGACCGCTTCCGACCCATGGGTGAGGGCATCCAGGTGATCCGCCAGATCTCTCACCATGCCGGGGGCGAGAACCGTATCCTGGTCGAGCAGCAGGACATGGGTGAAGCCGTCGTCCCGGGCCCGAGAGACGCCTTTGTTCTGAGCTGCGGCAATGCCGATATTTCCAGGGATTTCAATAATTTGACCGTCGTTCCCAGTGACGATCCGCCTGATTTCCCTGACATTGGCCGACCCGTTGTCGACGACGACGAGACCCTGCACCTGGGGCGACACCGCCTCCAACACCTGGGCCAGCAGCGCAATCTCCGGATTATAAGTGACCGCGACGGCCAAGATGCGCATGGAAGCCCCCTGGATCAGGCGAGCGTAGTAAAGCGATGTTCACACGCGGGCAAGCTTGGGGATGATGCAGAGGGCATTGCTCCGGTCTCGGGGCGGAGCATCGTGCCCAGCAGCGCCTCCATGGCAGCCCCGCGCACGCATGGCTTTCATTCCTGGCCGCATCCGATCCCGGTCGTAAGGCCAATAAGGTACCAGGGTTGCTGGAGCACTGCCGAAGAGGTATAGCGGCGTCCGAAGGGCTCCAGTTAGGCTTGCCGACTGGAATGTCCTTACCTTGGGAAAGGCGCGGCACTATAGCGCTTTCCGGAGGTATGCGGTCCGGATCAATGCCCTGATAGAAGGGGCGCGCTGTCCCACGAGCCTGAAGCCGAGATTTTCGATGCACAAAGATACGTTGCTGAAGAAGCTGAATGACAAGACGGCCGTGATCGGCATCGTCGGCCTGGGCTATGTCGGTCTCCCGCTGTCTCTTCGGTATTCCGAGGTCGGATATAGAGTCGTCGGCTTCGATATCGATCAGAGCAAGGTCGATATCCTGAAGCAGGGGCAGACCTATATCGAGCACATCGGCTCGGAGGGCATCGCCAGGGCCATTAAGAATGGGTTCGAACCGACCACCGACCTGTCTCGCGCCCGCGACGTGGATGCGCTGATCCTATGCGTTCCGACGCCCCTCAACAAATACCGCGAACCGGATCTCAGTTTCGTCCTGAACACGGTCGATGCCCTAGTTCCGCATCTCAGGGCGGGCCAGGTCATGTCACTGGAGAGCACGACCTATCCCGGCACCACGGAAGAGGAGCTGCGGCCGCGGCTTGAGAAAGCCGGCTTCACGGTAGGCGAAGACGCGTTTCTCGTGTTCTCGCCGGAGCGCGAGGATCCGGGCAACGCCAAGTTCAGCACACACACCATTCCGAAAGTCTGCGGCGGCAGCACCCGGGCCTGTCTCGAGGTTGGTCTGGCTCTTTACGGACAAGTGATCAACACGGTCGTTCCGGTGAGTTCCACCCAAGCGGCCGAACTGACGAAGCTTCTCGAGAACATTCATCGTGCGGTCAATATCGGCCTGGTCAACGAGATGAAGATCATCGCGGATCGCATGGGAATCGACATCCATGAGGTGATCCGTGCGGCCGCAACCAAGCCGTTCGGCTTCGTTCCGTACTATCCGGGGCCCGGCCTCGGCGGTCACTGCATTCCGATCGACCCCTTTTACCTGACCTGGAAGGCGCGCGAGTACGGCCTTCACACGCGCTTCATCGAGCTGGCCGGTGAGATCAATAGCACGATGCCCGAGTGGGTTGTCGAGAAGATCGCCGATGCTCTGAACGAGCGCGAGAAGCCGATCCGCGGCAGCAAGATCCTCGTCCTTGGCATCGCCTACAAGAAGAATGTCGACGATATGCGGGAGTCGCCGTCGGTCGAGCTGATGACACTTCTTCAGGCGAAGGGCGCTGAGATCGCCTACAGCGATCCGCATGTCCCGACTTTCCCGAAGATGCGGCGCTATGCGTTCGATCTCAAAAGCGTCGAGCTGACGCCGGAGACGCTGGCGGGCTACGATCTGGTGCTGCTGGCCACGGACCACGACAGGTTCGACTACGACGCCATCGAGCGGCACGCCAAGCTCATCGTGGATACCCGGGGACGGTACCTGGGTGCCCGCCGCAATGTGGTGAAGGCGTGAGCCGCAGGTGCGGAATCCTGAAATTGTACCATTGCCTGATCGTTGAAAGCGGGCGCAAGGAGAAGACGTTTGGTGTTGCAGGTTGATAGCCCCAGCGCGGACAACGGATTCAAGGAAGCGAAGTCGAGAACGGTCGGTTCGCAAGTGCTGGAGGTACTGCGCGAGGTTCGAGATGGTTGGCGTTGGCGCGAACTTTGGATGACGCTAGGTTGGCGTGAGGTCCAGATGCGCCACCGTCGTTCGGAGATCGGGCCGTTCTGGAACACGCTCAGCCTGGCTTTCGTCGCGATCTGCATCGGTGGCTTGTACGGCGGGATCATGGAACGGCCAATGTCCGACTATATTCCTCATCTCGTTGCAGGTTACATGATCTGGACGTTGCTGCAGGCGTTGGTGAGCGAGGGTAAGGATGCCTTCGTGAGCAACGCCGCCGCCATTAGGGAAATCGCCGTCCCGGGAACAGTTTATGTCTATAAGCTTCTCTGGAAAAACCTGATCATCCTTGGCTACAACTCACTTGTTTATGTCGCGGTCCTTATCCTCTACCAAGTCTCACCATTTCCGAACATTCTTCTCGTATTGCCGGCTCTGGCACTCGTGTTGGTCAATGGGATCTGGGTAGGCCTTCTGCTGGGCCTTATCAACGTGCGCTATAGAGACTTCGGTCAGCTGATCCCGAATGCGATGCGTCTCGGATTTTTCGTAACACCAATCCTCTGGTACCCAGACAGCGTTAGCGGAATCCGAAGGATTTTCGTAGACTTCAACCCCTTCTATTATTTTATCGAGCTTATGCGTACGCCCCTCTTAGGGCAGGCGCCGACGTCTCTGATCTGGATCGTCGCTATCGGGATTACAGCGGTTGGCTGGGGTATCACTTTGCCGATTTATGCCCATTGGCGGCAGCGGATTGCCTTCTGGGTTTGAGGTCGAAATATGGCGCTAATCAACCTAGAAAATGTGACGATGGAATTCCCGGTTCAGGCCTGGAAGTCCGACAGGAGACGCTCATCTAAGGAGGAAAAGCCCATCGGCGGGCAACTGTCGTCAGGACAGTCGGGGCATATGGTGGTGCGTGCCCTCGATCGGGTGTCGCTCAGTTTGGGAGCAGGCGACCGATTGGCCCTGCTGGGTCACAATGGGGCGGGCAAGACCACACTTCTGCGCGTGATGGCCAAGCTTTTTATACCTACCCATGGACGAGTAACGATTCAGGGACGCGTTGCGCCTTTGCTAAATCTCGGCTTCGGCATGGATATGGATTCGACCGGTTACGACAACATCTTCATTCGCGGCCTCTTTTTGGGGATGAGCAAGGCAGAGCTGAAGAAAAAGGCCGATGCCATTTCTGAGTTCAGCGAACTCGGAGAGTTTCTCGACCTGCCCATGCGCACCTACTCCTCCGGCATGCGGGCGCGCTTGGCTTTTGCGATCTCAACCCATGTCGAGACGGACATCCTGCTACTGGACGAGGCCGTGGCAACCGGCGATGCTCGCTTCCTGAGAAAAGCCAACGAGAAATTGGAGAGCTTCGCGCGGGAATCCAAGCTTCTTGTCCTGGCTTCGCACTCCAACCAGATTCTGCGGGACCTCTGCAATAAAGCAGTTCTCCTGGAGCATGGTCGCATCAAAGCATTCGGAGATCTTGAGGAGGTGATCGAAACCTATTCCGCCTCTGCGGGTGTCGACCCCAGCCATGGATGATCCCGCTATGCTGGAAGGCGGTCGGATGAAGGCGGGTGACCTGATGCGAGAGTTTCACTCGTATCTGGTGCAGCAGGCTCAGCCTTGCCTCTTTCCGCTTTTGAACACTGAGCGGTAAGGGCCTGGATAAATGACCCAAGACACCCTGCATTCATCATCTCAGGAAGCCGATACTGGTGGAGGAGGGAATGCTGCCTCGCTGCATGAGCAACTGGAGCGGCAAAGGGAGGAAATCACTGAACTTCAAGCGACCATCAGTCGCTTGCAAGCCGAGATCAAGGGACTCCGTGGATCCTTATCCTGGATGGTAACGCGTCCATTGCGCACCTTGGCACGCGGCCTTCCCGGCGTAGCCGCCCTGGTTCGACGTACTATAGACCGATCCAGGGATGTTTTGGTCGTCATATTGCCGAAACGAACTGTGCGGGTTTTGTTCGACAATCGCTGGGAGGTCCGAGACGACTTAGTGGAGCAGATTTCCGCCTATGGAAAGTCCGTAGCAGGCGGGCGGAAGATTGTTCTCTACACGGCGATTTTCGGAGAATACGATAACCTGCTCCTCCCGGAGCGCATCGATCCCGATGTCGATTATGTGTGCTTCACGGATCGGCCGCGGAATGGTTATGGCGTCTGGCAGATGCGCGCCTCACCGTTCTATCATCCCGATCCGACGCGGATTGCCCGCTGGGTTAAGACCCACCCGCATGAGCTGTTCCCAGGTCATGAGGTTGCCATTTGGCTCGACGCCAACATCATCCTGAAGGGCGATATTCATCGCTACATCGGACTGGTTGCGGGCAAGGATGCCCATCTCGGCCTCATCGCTCATCCGCATCGCGCATGCTTTTACGACGAGGCTGAAGCCTGCAAGCGCCTCAACAAGGATGCCGCGAAGCTCATCGACAGGCAGGTCGAGGAATACAGAAAGGCTGGATTGCCCCTCAAGCAGCCTCTGTTCGAAACCGGCTTCATGATCGTTCCGCTGAATAGACAGGAAACCTCCGCCGCTCTTCACCTATGGTGGCAACAGATTGAACGGTACAGTCGTCGGGATCAGCTTGGTCTGGCGTGGGTGAGTTATCGCTGTCCCGATCTCGACATTGTTTCGGTGCTGCCGCAGGGAGCCTCGGTGAGGGATCACGAGGATTTCCGATATTTTCGGCACAGCTTCGCACAGGCCTTGATGGTCCCGGAAGGGCTCCTGAAATTGGGCACGCTTGCAGATCCCCTGGCGAACCGCTCTTTTGCCGAAGTGAAGAACCAGCGGCTTCAGTCCTTGGCCGAGGTTCCTATCGACGTTGTCGTATGCGTTCATAACGCGTTGGAAGATGTCCGCCTCTGCCTCGAGTCCGCTTGGGCGTGCCTGCTGCCCAGTCACAGGATCTTCATCGTCAATGATTGTTCCGATGAGGAGACGTCGTCCTATTTGCGTGAGTTCGTTGAGGGCAGGGAGTCGGTCATCCTACTCAACAACAACCAGAACCTGGGCTATACGCGATCGGCAAACCGGGGCCTTGCCGCCGGAACCGCGGATTTTCGCATTCTCCTGAACAGTGACACCATTGTCAGCCCCAACTGGGCTCTGAAGCTTCTCGAGGTGGCTAACAGAAGCCCAAGGATCGGCATCGTTGGGCCGCTTTCGAATGCCGCAGGGGCACAATCCATTCCCCAGATCAAGCCGAAGGGTAAGAACACGGCAATCAACCTGTTGCCGCCAGGAATGTCACCCTCCGATCTCGATCTGGCCTGCGAGACTTGGAGCGATGCCGATCTCGCGCCCCGCGTACCGCTGATCCATGGCTTCTGCTTCGGCATCAAGAAGGAGGTCATCGAATCCATCGGCTTCTTCGACGATGAGAACTTCAAGCTCTTCTACGGTGAGGAAAACGACTACTGTTTCCGAGCCCTGGCTGCTGGATTTGAACTTTCCGTTGCGACCAACACCTTCGTCTACCATCGCAAGTCGCGGAGCATCGATGAGGAGAAGCGGGTGGTCCACATGGCTGAAGCCTGGAAACGTCTGCGGGAGCTCCACGGTACGGACAAGATCTTGGTGGCCTACCGGCAAGTGGAGAGGCACCCCATGCTGGAGCGGATGCGCAAGAAGGCAGAGCACAATCCTCACTCATCGCGGAATGGACGACCGAGTTAAGGTCTTGAAACCTGAAGTTGATATTCCTTGAGATGTGGCTTATTGCCCCCTAAGCCGGGTCAAAGCCAGAGGGCGTGGACGATGTTTCAATTATAGGGTAGTACCCTGCCGACGACGCGAGAAGCGGGGTGCCTGGGCCAAGTGGCGAGGCTTGTTCCGCAAGGGGATGAACAAGAGCAACGTTATGGCAAAGAGATACTTGGTCACTGGAGGCGCCGGATTCATTGGATCGGCCGTCGTTCGCAAGCTTGTTTCGGGCACGTCGCATCAGGTGCTCGTCGTCGACAAGCTTACCTATGCAGGTAACCTCGACTCCCTTAACCCTGTCGCAAGCAGCGATCGTTATCGATTCGTGCGCGCTGATATCGCTGACGCCCAACAGATGCAGGCTGTGATCAGCGAGTACCAGCCGGACGTGATCATGCATCTTGCCGCCGAGAGCCATGTTGATCGTTCGATCGACGGCCCAGGTGAGTTCGTACAGACCAACGTCGTAGGCACCTTCACACTGCTCCAGGCGGCCTTGGCCTATTGGAACAGGCTGGACGCCGCGCGCCGCGATGCCTTTCGTTTCCATCACATCTCGACCGATGAGGTCTTCGGCTCCTTGGGCGAGGAAGGTTTCTTCCACGAGGAATATCCGTATCAGCCCAACTCGCCTTACTCAGCCTCGAAGGCTGCATCGGATCATTTCGTGCGCGCCTGGCACCACACCTATGGCCTGCCGACGCTAATCACCAACTGCTCCAACAACTACGGCCCATATCATTTCCCCGAAAAGCTCATTCCCCTCATGATCCTGAACGCGCTCGAGGGAAAGCCTCTGCCGGTTTACGGCAAGGGCGAGAACGTGCGCGACTGGCTTTACGTCGAGGACCACGCTGAGGCTCTGATCCTCGTGGCCGAGAAGGGTAGGGTGGGCGAGAACTACAACATCGGCGGTTGGAACGAGCGCACGAACATTGATGTCGTTCGCTCCATCTGTCACCTTACCGATGAGATGGCGCCGAGCGATGCGATTGGACCGCGAGAAAAGCTCATCTCTTATGTGACCGATCGGCCCGGCCACGATTTGCGCTATGCCATCGACGCCAGCAAGATTGAGCGCGAACTGGGATGGCGCCCGGCCGAGACCTTCGAGAGCGGTTTGAGGAAAACCGTCGCGTGGTATCTTGATAATCAAGCCTGGTGGGAACGTATTCGCTCGGGAGTGTATCGGGGTGAACGGCTGGGAGCGGCCGTCTAGGGTCCTCTGCCGTTCTGAAGTGTACGGCGCTGGATCCTGGCGCCATGGTGTTTGAGGAGAGATACGACGTGTTAACAGTGGAGCCGACCGCGATCCCCGACGTGAAAATAATTACGCCTGATCGTTTCGGCGACCATCGCGGATTTTTCTCGGAAACCTACAATAGGCAGCGTTTTGCAGAGGCCGGCATCACGATCGACTTCGTGCAGGACAACCATTCAATGTCGGCTGCAGTTGGCACAGTGCGCGGCCTGCACTTCCAGAGCGCTCCATTCGCTCAAGACAAACTGATCCGCGTCGTTCGAGGGCGCATTCTAGATGTGGCTGTTGATATTCGCACATCGTCTCCGACTTACGGGAAGCACGTGGCTGTTGAACTATCGGCCGAGAATGGACGTCAGCTCCTCATTCCGATTGGGTTTGCGCACGGATTCTGTACTCTCGAACCAAACACCGAAATCCAGTACAAGGTTTCTAACTTCTACTCCGCTGCTAATGATCATGGAGTTCTCTGGAGCGATCCTGTTTTGGCCATAGCTTGGCCAGTTGCATCCGAGCAGGCAACGATTTCCGATAAGGATCGTCGACAGCCGATCTTGGCGGAGTTGCCAAGTTACTTCTCGTAAGCCTGCTTGAGCCGCAGATCTGTACAAGGTTCAATTCATGAACAAGGGACAAGACACATCGATGAAAGGCATTATTCTGGCCGGTGGCAGCGGAACTCGACTGCACCCGATGACCTATGTCACGTCGAAGCAACTGCTTCCGATCTATGACAAGCCGATGATCTATTATCCACTGACCACGCTCATGCTGGCTGGTGTGAAGGACATCCTGATTATTTCGACGCCCGAGGATCTGCCGCGCTTTAAGCTGCTCCTGGGAAGCGGTGACCAATGGGGAATCCGTCTCTCTTATGCAGAACAGCCCAAGCCAGAAGGGCTTGCCCAAGCTTACATCATCGGAGCGGACTTCGTCGCGGGTGGTCCCTCTGTTCTCGTTCTCGGTGACAACGTGTACTATGGCCACGGCCTGACAGAACTACTGCGTTCGGCTGCCAGCCGTCCTTCGGGCGCCTCAGTTTTCGCCTATCACGTTACTGACCCTGAGCGATACGGTGTTGTGGAGTTTGACAGCAGTGGCAGAGCCATCTCCATCGAAGAGAAACCGAAAGCTCCACGTTCGAATTGGGCAGTGACTGGGCTGTACTTCTACGACAGCCAAGTCGTCGATATTGCCGCAAACCTCAAGCCCTCCTCGCGAGGCGAGCTTGAGATTACCGATGTTAACCGTGTCTACCTGGAGAGAGGGCAACTCCAGGTCGAGCTTATGGGACGCGGCTATGCGTGGCTCGATACCGGGACGCCGGACAGCCTAGTCGAGGCAGCCGAGTTCGTACGCGCTCTGGAGAAGCGCCAAGGTTTCAGGATCGCATGCCCTGAAGAGATCGCGTATAACGCTGGTTGGATCGAACGTGAGCAGCTCGTCGAGCTTGGCACGAAGCTATCTAAGAGCACCTATGGACAGTACTTGCTCCAAATCGCTACATCGTCTCGTTGAGGGTCGAAGACGTCGCTTCAAGCCTGTGTAATGCGCGCTTCGCACAGCGGGTCTTGCATATTAAGCGAACGCAGGAGTTGGGTATAGATACTCTACGTCATTCCCCAGAAATTCTATACTCAACTGGCAATCCTCCAAAGATAACGATATCTTAATACGCGATGTGCGGCTGGAATTATAGCTCAGATAACTTACCCTGTTGGAGATTGATCCGCCTTGAGAGTGCAAACAGATAATTCCCATTAGAACGGGAGCTTATCGTCTACCCTTACAGAACAGATTTGCGGGGCCAAGATACGCCCCACGCGATCTGCTCTACTTGCTTGAAATCACGCTCGGCATTGTTTAAAGCCATATCCAAACCTGCATTCAAGTCCTCCGTATTTCAAGGAAATATATGCTCCCGAACCTTCCTGTCGCGGATCGAGAAGTTGATAGCCAGGGTCCCAGAAGCTCTAAAGACGGTACTATCGGCTCGCTCCTCGCTCCGGAGCTCGATGTCGTTTTCTGGCCATCATCTCGGGCCGGAGCTGTTAGCGCCTGGTGGGGGCACGTTCCTTTCGCTCATTGGCTGACTAAATCGGCACGCCCTCGAACGATCGTGGAATTGGGAACGCACGCGGGCGTATCCTACGGAGCATTCTGTGAGGCAGTCCTTCGTGAAGGGCTAGGGACCCGGTGCTTCGCGATTGATACTTGGATGGGTGACGAGCATGCTGGACAGTATGGTGAACAGGTCTTTGAGGAACTGAACAGCGTCAATGCTGCGCGATATAGCTCTTTCTCAAGACTTATCAGATCCACTTTCGACGATGCGTTGCAGTACTTTGCGGATGCCTCAATCGACCTCCTGCATATTGACGGACTGCATACGTACGAAGCTGTAAAGCACGATTTTGAAACTTGGCTCCCGAAGATGTCGAAGCGGGGAGTTATCCTATTTCATGACATAAACGTCCGGGAGCGAGGCTTCGGAGTTTGGCGCCTTTGGGAAGAGTTGCGGAAAGATTACGCCGGTTTTGAATTTTTCCACTGCCACGGACTCGGAGTTCTTGTCGTTGGGACTGAGCCTCCCGGGTCGGTAACGGCCCTAGTGGGGCTCACAGCAGACGATTCTGCAAAAGTTCGGGAACGTTTCAGCGAGTTGGGTGCGCGTTGGGTAGAGGCCTATACCGCACGCCAGGCATCGGAGCGCGGGCGGAGTCTTGAACAAGCTTTGCACGAAGAACTGCATCAGAAGAATGCACTGAGTATAGAGGTCGCGGAGCTGCGTAGCGAAGGTGAGAAGCTGCGTAGCGAAGGTGAGAAGCTGCGCAACGAAGGTGAGGAGTTGCGCAGTGCGATCTCTCAGTTGCACGCGACAATGTCCAATGTTGCCCTTGACAGTGCCGCACAGTTGGCCGCAGCCGCCGCTCAGCACAGTGCCCGTGTGGCAAAACTGAAGCGAGAGATAAACCGTACCAACAAGAGAGAGATGCTTGCGCGGAAGGCGCTGGCCGAGGTTCAGCAGAGCACACTATGGCGCGCATTTAACCCTCTTCGCAGCGTCCTGCAAAGGCTTCCGCTTCGGAACCTGTTACGTCGAGGTGCAAAGGCAGTATGGTGGGCGATGACGCCTCACCGCATCCCTGCGCGTATAGCATTTCTACGCTCTCGGAAGCAGAGCTCGCTTGCTTCGGGCCAATTGCAGAAGTCTCCATATAAGCATGAGATTGCAGATGTCCCTCTTTCGCGGGAGCAGCACTCGGCTGATGTCGAAGCGCGCTACCGTGTTGATCGAACTGCGAGTGTTGCCGGGCAGGATGTTGTTATTCTCGTCTGCTACTGTCCAAACGGGCGCTTGACACGGTTGCAGCGTCAACTCGCATGCGAGTATAACGATGCTGGCTACTTGGTGGCTCTTATCGCAAACTCGGGGTGCTTTGAATCGCATCGCGATCTCGGGACTTCTCCTGCCGCGATTCAGATCGTACGCGAGAACCTGGGCTATGATTTTGGTGCGTGGAGGCAGGCCGTCCGTTTGATCGGGGGCGTTGAGACGGCGCGTTCAATCATCTTCACCAATGATAGTGTCATTGCTCCTCGCGGCGGCATTGCGCAGTTGCGGAGACAGGTTGATTCGACCATGGCGGACGTCGTGTTTGCTACTGAAAACACGGAGCACCGGCCCCATCTGCAAAGTTATTTCTTCTGCTTTAAGGAACCGTCGAAATCTTCTGCTGCATTCAGAATCCTTGCCTCAATTCCTTGCTACTTCGACAAACAGAAACTTATCGACAATGTCGAGCTGACGCTTTCAGAACGCATTGTTGAAGCTGGATTGCAAGTAAAGGCAATCTATGATTGTGAGGAGGCAAAAAGCAACCGCGAAAATCCGACAATACACAATTGGCGTACGTTGATCCGTGATGGCTATCCGTTCTTGAAGATCCAGCTTTTTACGCTCGGTTTAGTCAGCATCTCAGATCCCGACGTTCGAGATTTTCTTGGTGATGAAATTGTCGCGATGCTGGATGAGCATGTCCGTGAGCGCAGTTCAAGTACTGAGTCGACGGGGAGTGATCCGAACTCACCTGCTCAGCCTTCTATAGGGATACCCGCACTCTTTAACGAGTATGGTGCGCAACAGGCATTTAATCCACCAAGCAGTAGGTATCCATCCCTTGTGTTACCATTCTTGGGCGACAATCCGACCAAAGTACGGGAGCCGAAAGTCTTAGGGGTCATTCATTGCTTCTATACAGATGTTGCTGAGGAGATCCTGCGTGAGATTGCAAGTCTTGACTTGCAGTTAAGCCTTGTCTTGACAACAGATACGGAAGAGAAGCGGCATGATCTTGAGCGGCTGCTAGAAGCGCTCCACTTGTCTGGGAAGGCTGTTGTTTGTCCAAATCGCGGCCGCGATGTTGCGCCGTTCCTTATCGAGGGCAAAAAATTTATTCACGATGCGGAGTTAATCTTCCACCTTCACACCAAAAAATCTCCTCATGACAGCCGTTACGCGGATTGGGGAAAATATGTGCGGGATAACCTCTTAGGTTCGAAGGAAATCGTCCGCTCGATTTGGGACCTGTTCGAAGATCCTCGAGTTGGCATCGTCTACTCGGATCACCATAGGGAAGTCGTGGGGCTGCGGAATTGGGGTTACGACTTCGATAAAGCCAGTGCGCTCCTTAAGCGCCTCAACGTGAATGTATCCGCTGACGATCTGCTTGAGTTTCCAACCAGTACTATGTTCTGGGCCCGGAAGGAGGCCATCGAGCCGCTGTTCGAACTAGGCCTAGACTATGATGATTTTGATGAAGAGTTGGGCCAAGTCGATGGAACACTCGCGCACGCTATAGAGAGGTCTCTGCTATATTTGGTTGAGAGCCGCGGCTATACACACGTTTGTGCCGTCGCCAGCAACCGTCGTGCACAGGCGACCGGCGACCTCATGCGCCTCAGCGTTTCTGATATCGGTTATCATCTCAGCCGACGCTCATCGAAGATCCTAGGTACTTCGGGGCGACGATCTGCCTTCTTTGAGGCTGTCTCCGAGATCTATCCCGTAACGACGGCTCGATCTAATGGTCTAAAGGCTCGTCTTAATCTCTTGCTGCCAACCGCCAAACCGGAGAAAATCTACGGCGGTGTCTCAAGCGCACTTCGCTGTGCCGCCGACATTATGGCGTGTACGACCAATGTAGATTTGAGGATTATAATTACATCGGATCCCGTGGATAGGGATTCGCTCACTGCATTGTCATCCTATCTCCGCAAGTCCTGTGTCTTGGTACAGCCTGACGACGATGTCGGGGATGTTTCGGTCGTTAGTATGGCTGAACGGCAATTCACTCCGCTGATGGTCCGAAGCAGGGATGTTTTCCTGGCAACAGCTTGGTGGACCGCCGATCTCGGATTTCGCCTTCTGCGTGATCAGCGAGCTTTGTTCCATACGAACTCAAAGCTGCTGTATCTTATCCAAGACTACGAACCTGGCTTTTATGCATGGTCAACTCGGCAAGCGCTCGCGGACGCCACGTATAGAAATGGCGCAGATACAATCGCTCTGATCAATTCGGAAGAACTTGCTGACTTCCTGGGTAAGCGCTTCAGTTTCTCCGAAACCTATGTGCTTCCCTTCACCTTGAATGAAAAGATACAAGCGAAGCTGCGTCCAACCCAGAAAGAAAGGATTGTGCTAGCCTACGGCAGGCCCTCAGTCGAACGGAACGCCTTCGCAACCGTGCAGGAAGCAGTGCGGCAGTGGCAAGCTCACAATCCTGAGGAAAACTGCCAATACAAAATCGTTCTTGCTGGAGAGGGCTTCAACCCTGACCTAGTGCGCGAGCTAGAGAATGTCTCGGTAGTGGGGAAGTTGTCACTCGACGAGTATGCTGAACTGCTCAATCGATCAGCGATCGGACTATCACTTATGATAAGCCCGCACCCGAGTTACCCACCATTAGAAATGGCCAGCGCGGGCTGTGTGACGATCACGAATAGCTATGAATCTAAAGATCTTTCAAAGCGCTCCGCTAACATTATCAGCATAGACGAGGTCACCCCGGAGGCCGTTGCCAGGGCGCTAGAGGAAGCCAAGAAGCGCGTCAACTTGGTGGATATAACAGCGTGTGCAACTGTGGCATCGCTG
The DNA here is from genome assembly GCF_013520865.1 of Microvirga mediterraneensis. Taxonomy (NCBI): domain Bacteria; kingdom Pseudomonadati; phylum Pseudomonadota; class Alphaproteobacteria; order Hyphomicrobiales; family Methylobacteriaceae; genus Microvirga; species Microvirga mediterraneensis. Next base: position 3,987,190 of record NZ_JACDXJ010000001.1, on the reverse strand, counting down.
GAATGCCGCCACCCGTTGCTCGACTACAATGCGCTCGCGGAAATGGTATTTCCCGAGCGAAACCAGTAGTGAGAGATAGGGCGTAAATCGGACATCGGATTTCCGATTGGCGACGGAGAGTGCAGTGCGAGTGCCACTCCTAGCCAAATGTTTTCCGCGCTTGCGTTGAGCAAGCGCTGATCCTGAGCCTCTCGTCCGATGACGTAGTTGTGCTTGACCGCCGAGCTTCCCACAAGGTGGCAAGCGTCCGGGAGAAGGCCCGTTTGGCTGGCACCAGTCTGGTTACCGGGCGCCGTACTTAGTCGACCCGAACTGAACAAGCAGCCGTTTGATAATCTCAAGTCGCTTTTGTGTATTGGCGGCCGCTCGCACTCAGGAGGCGTTCTGGAGCCCTATCGACGAGTTTCTCGATAGTTACCGTCCGACGGCGTCGGAACTACGTCACCAACTGCCGTTACCAGTGCATCCGGTTCGGGTCTACTGTGGATTGGCGATTTTCGGACTTATGAGCGTCGCCTAAGGCTTGCTCAAGCGGAGATCAGAGCGCGCCCGATCAGAACTAGAGCGAAAGAGGTCCTAGGCCCTGTTAGGCCTTGAAAGCGTTCTCCCTTTGCTGGATGCCGAGGGAGGCCATCATGCAAGTTCTAGACGATGCTGAGTGGGCGGTCTGGGAGCCGCTGATTGCGGCCTGCCGCCCGCATGGCAAGACCCAACCGCTCGATCTGCGCCAAACCTTCGAAGCCATTGTCTGGCGTCACCGCAACGGCGCCAAGTGGCGCTCCATTCCGGCGGAACTCGGGCCATGGTGGCGTGCCGCGCAGATGTTCATCCGCTGGGCCGAACTGGGAGTGTGGGAAGCCATTTTCGAGCTGGCGCAAGAGCGCAAGGTCGAACTGGGCATGGTGTTCCTCGACGGCAGCAGCATCCGGGCGCATGCCAAGGCGGCGGGCGCGGCTAAAAAGGGGGGAGTGCGGCAAGCCGCGATCAGCATGAGGCACTTGGACGAAGCCGTGGCGGCTTCGGTACGAAGGCCTGCGTGATTGCCGATGCGCTCGGGCGGGCGGTGACGTTCCTCCTTGCCCCAGGCTAGGCGCACGAACTGCGCTTGGCGCTGCCCCTGCTCGACAGCTTGCCGGGCGTGCCGCTGTGGGTGGTGGGCGATCGCATCTACTCGTCGCATGGCTTGCGTCAAGCCGTCTGGGACAGAGGTGCACGACCGGCGATCCCCACCAATCCCACCGAGGGCCCGTTGGCCTGTCCCGCCTGGATCTACGCCAACCGTTCCCGTGTCGAGCAGCTCTGGGGGCGGCTGAAGGAATGGCGCGCCATCGCCACTCGCTACGAGAAGACGGCACGCTGCTTCATGGCGGTGCTGTGCATCGCCGCAACTCACGACTGGATCAAGAGCTAACAGAGCCTAGTGCGGAGCGAGGATCTGATCGAGACGGCTGCAGTAGAGAACGGCGTTGTCGGCTTAGACCCCACGGAAATATACAGGGATCTCGTGGGTCGGCACCCCGGAGCTGGCATTTCGCAATGCTTCGCGATGATGGAGAATTCTTCACCTCAACTAATTGTGTGTTATTCAGGGTCTACAAACCAATCTTCCCCGCCCGCAGACACATAGCAACATAGCTTGGCAGGCGCTTCGAAACAGCGATCCGGGAACTCCGTCCGTTCACAGAGAGCCAAGTTGAAAACTCAGAGATTACACGGCACTCACTCTTGAGCCGCCCACCAAGCATAGGTCTCAGCCAAACCTCGCTCAAGTGAGATGAGCGGCTTCCAGCCAAGGCTTTGCAGGCGCCGAGTGTCGGGCACCAGCACGGGGACGTCATCAGATCGATCGGGCCGAGCACCAAGGCGGATCCGATCCGGTCGCCCGCTAACCTGGCCAAGGGTCTGCGCAATCTCGGATAGTCGAACCGGTTCGCCCATGCCAATATTAAAGGCGCCGTTAGCTTCGCTGTTCAACAAAACCACGAAGGCATTTGCGACATCATCAACGTGGAGAAAGTCTCGAATCTGACGGCCGCTCGACAGGAGGGCGACATCGTCGGCAGACAATGAGCGAGAAATATATGGGATCAGCCGCTGAGCATTCTCGCGCGGGCCGAATGCAAAGAATACACGCCCTGTCGCAGCGGTAAATCCCACCTCCGGGGTCATCGACTGAAGCATCTGGTGAGCGGCAAGTTTGCACGCGCCATAGAGCGTATGCGGACGGTTCGGCGTGACACCCTCCACCATCACGCCTTGCTGCCAGTCGTACTCGGCGCAAGTCCCAACCAATATGAAGCGCTGGCCGCCACTACTCGCAAATGCGTGAGCAAGCGCAGCGGTCGTCCCGAGCCAAAGCACATTGTCCGGGCTTGTCCAATAGTTGCCGTGGCTGGTTTCCCAAGCAGCATGCAGGAGGTGCGTCGGCTTGACTACGGACACCAAGCGGCGCGGCTCGCCTTCTGCAAGGAGATTTGCGACATGCCACTGGACCGGTCCTGCTTCATCTGCAGGGGGCGCCCGTGTTCCGACTGCATGCACATCGTATCCCGCCTGCACGGCAGCAGTGACGATTTGTCGTCCGATGAAGCCTCGCGCTCCAGTCACGAGCAGGCGCTTGCTCACTGATGCGCCCCGCCAAATCCTGGGTACGGCATGAGGCAACTCGATCCCAGCTCCGAGAGGCGAGGAAGGCACCGATCACGTTCCGACAAGTGAGCCGGCGGCAGCGGCCAATCGACGGCAACATCCGGGTCATCAAAACGCAGTCCCGCCGTCAACGCTGGGTCATAAGGGACACTGATGTGGTAAGCGACCACCGCATTCGAAGTTAGGGCCTGGAACCCATGTGCGAACCCGGCGGGAATATAAAGCTGATAGTTGTTATCGGCCGAGAGTTCGACCCCATACCACTGTCCGAAGGTGGGAGATCCTGGCCTGATATCGACCGCTACGTCGAAGACAGCTCCGCTCGCGCAGCGCACCAGCTTGTCCTCCATACGGGGATGCGCCTGAAAATGCAGTCCACGCAAAGTTCCCTTCTGGAGATTGTAGGACAAACTCGCTTGTGCAAGAGCAGGGTTGAGGTCGTGGGCCACGAAGACATCGGCGTCGAAGAGACGAACGAAGTATCCCCGCTCGTCGCTGAGAGGCGTTGGCTTGATCAGCCGGCAACCTGAAAGCGGAGTGTCGAAAACTTGCATTGCAGTAGCCGTCAGTTTCAGTGTAAGCATCCGAGGAGCCACGCGGACTTTGAGTGTCGCGCGTAATCCGATTTGTTGTATGATGGTGGATGTTCAGGCGGCCTGCTGTGGCGTGGAGGCCTCGCCCTGGCGCAATCTCTTCCATTCCCATGGCAGCATTTCATCGAGGCGTGAGATCGGCAGGTTGGCGATCCGAGCGAGGATATCGGCGAGCCATGCCTTCGGGTCGACATCGTTGAGACGGGCCGTCATGATCAGCGTCAGCATGACGGCGGCCCGGTCGGCGCCACGATCAGAACCGGCGAAGAGCCACGATTTTCTGCCGCAGGCGACACCACGCAATGCCCTTTCGGCGGCGTTGTTCGTGAGACAAATTCGGCCATCGTCGACAAAGCGGGAGAAGTCGGCCCAGCGCGAGAGCATGTAGTTGATCGGCTCGATCACCGGGGAGGATCGCGACAGATGACCCCGCTCCTGGCGCAGCCAGGCCTCCATCTCGTCGAGGAGCGGCTTGCTTTTCTCCTGCCGCACGGCGCGCCGCTCAGTCGCACTCCGGCCGTTGATCTCGCGCTCGATGGCAAACAGCGCATCCATGCGCCTGACCGCCTCCAGCGCAATCGGAGAGACCGGCCTGGCGTTCTGGCCGCACCGGGGATTGCGGGAGACATCGACCAGTTCGAAGAATTTCCTGCGGGCATGTGCGAAGCAGAAGGCGGCCGTGATCGGCGTTTGGTTCTTCGCGGGGTCGAACAGCGGATTAAAACCATTGTAGCAATCCGCCTGAAGCACGCCGCCGACCCCGGCCAGGTGTTTCTGCGGATGCTCGCCGCGCCGATCGCGGGAGGCGTAGTAGACCGCGGCCGGCGGTGCAGGTCCGCCAAACGGCTGGTCGTCCCGCACGTAAGTCCAGATCCGTCCGGTCGTGCACTTGTCCTTCGCCAGGATCGGGATCGTGGTATCGTCGCCATGAAGCCGTTCGGCGGCAAACACATGGGCTTCGATCAGGTCGAAGATCGGCTGAAGCGCGGCGCTGACATGGCCGACCTGATCGGCCAGGGTCTGGGTCGACAGCGCGATGCCCTCGCATTGGAAGCGCGTGCTCTGGCGGTTCAGAGGGATATGCTGTCCGAACTTGTCGAACACGATCGTCGCCAGCAGATGCGGGCCGAGGAAGCCGCGCGGCGTGGCATGGAACGGCGCGGGAGCCTGGCTGATCGCCTCGCAATCCCGGCACGTAAACTTCTCCCGGACCGTCTCGATCACCTTGAAACGGCGCGGGATCTCCTCCAGCGTTTCCGTCACGTCCTCGCCCAGCTTCGATAGCCGTGCGCCGCCACAGCACCCGCAGACCGTCGGCGCCTCAACCACGACGCGTTCACGCTCAATGTCCTGCGGAAAGGGCTTGCGCACCGGGCGCTTGCGGGTGAAGGCGCGCACGGTCTGTGCTTTCGCCGCCGCAGCCTCAGCCGCCAGTTCATCCTCGGTCGCCGCCGTCACCAGCTCTTCGAGCTGCAATTCCAGCTGGTCGATCAGCCGTTGGGTGCGCTCACGGCGTGGGCCATGCTTCTCACGTTCCAGCTTTCCGATCTGCAGCTGCAGATACGCGATCAGCGCTTCCGTGCTGGACAGCCTCGCCTTCGCATTGGTGGCATCGGCAACCGCCGCATCCCGCTCGGCCTCGCTGCGCAGCCGTGCCTCGCGCTCAGCTAGCAGCGCGGCCTGGGCGCTGGCAAGGTCCGAAGGCAGGGAGAACGGTGCCGATGACATGACACCATTGAACCAGATTTCCCAGCAACTTCAATGGCAAAACAGGCTCACACCCGTGTCGGACGCCAGGTTTCCTGAGGGGCACGCCAGTCAATTCCGGACAGCAAGTAAGACAGCTGCGCCGGCGAGATCGTCACGACGCCATCGGCCGCTGACGGCCAGATGAACCTGCCGCGCTCAAGGCGCTTCGTGAACAGGCATGCTCCCTGGGAGTCATGCCAAATCACTTTGATCAGATCGCCGCGACGGCCCCGAAAGCAAAATAAATGACCGCTGAGCGGGTCATGCTTCAAGACTTCCTGCACCTGCAGGGCCAACGATGGAAAGCCCCGTCTCATGTCAGTATAGCCCGTCGCCAGCCATACCCGAACGCCGGTTGGGATTGGGATCATCGCAGCGCCTCAAGACCCCGGATGATCCGCAGCAGCGCATCGACATCGACATCCCGGTCGACGATCACATGCCGCCCGTTCGCGGTGACAACGTCCATCCGACCGAGGCCGCTTGGGGGATACGGCACCGGTGCCGTCGGCGAAGGCTCCAAGGGCGCGCGAGCGTCCGGAACGACCAGGGCGGGCACAAACCCATCCCATGAACCAGCGCCAAGCCGTCCTTCTCTATGAGCCTTGCGCCAGCTGTTCAATTGAAAGCGGGTGATCCCGTGCCGGCGCGCCGTGGCCGACACCTGCTTTGGCCCGCGATAGCTCTCGGCCACAATTGCCAGCTTGGCTTCATCGCTGAACCGGCGACGGCGGCCCGTGTCGACCACATCCAGGCGGCTGACCGGCTCACGATCCCTGATAATGTCCATGGCTACAACACCGTCCATATCGACGTCGATATAGCCAGTGCTCTTCCAAATGCCTCAATTCTACAAGACGGCCCAGCTCGGATGCGTACGTTTCAGTCGAGCACAGTAGCAACTGGGATCGGCACGATGAAGCGCCCGCCCCAGGAGCGGATCGATGCCAACTGCTCTGTGATTTCCTCCTTGAGATTCCAGGGCAAGATCAGCACATAATCCGGCCGCGCCTGATCAATGGCAGCCGGGTCGAGGATGGGGAGGCGTGTGCCCGGCAGAAAGCGCCCCTGCTTATATGGGGAGCGGTCGACGGTGAAGTCGAGCATATCGGTACCAATGCCGCAATAATTCAGGAGCGTGTTGCCTTTCGCCGGCGCGCCGTATCCGACGATGTGCTTGCCCTCACGCTTAAGACGGATAAGGAGCTCAAGTAAGCTGCGTTTCGTCTCCCGCACTCTCTCGCCGAACGCTAAATAAACTTCGTCGCGGTCAAGGCCAGCCTCAGCCTCCTTTGCACGAATAGCACTGAGCCCGGACTGTTCCGCATGGATGGCCTCCGGGCGGCATGCGAAAACCCGCAGAGAGCCGCCATGAGTCGGAAGTTCCTCCACATCGAAAGCGCGCAGCCCGTTCTTCGCGAGAATTCGCTCGACGGCCAACAAGGACAGATACGAGAAGTGCTCGTGATAGATGGTGTCAAATTGGTTGAGACGGATCAGGTTGAGAAGGTGCGGGAACTCGAAGGTTACGACACCGTTCGGCTTCAGCAGAACCGTAAATCCTCCCACGAAATCGTTGATGTCGGGCACATGCGCGAGCACGTTGTTAGCAGACATCACATCCGCGGCATGGCCATCTGCTAGAAGAGCTCGCGCCGTGTCGACACCGAAGAACTGGACCACGGTCGGGATTTGCCGCTCTGCCACGGCAACGTCTGCTACCGACCGGCTTGGCTCCACGCCCAAAACCGAAATACCCCGCTTCTTGAAATATTGCAGAAGATATCCATCATTGCTCGCCACCTCGACGACATGGCTTTGTGGGGTAAGATTGAATCGCTCTGCCATGTCAGCGGCATAACGTTCGGCGTGCTGCAGCCATGAGGGCGAGAACGATGAGAAGTAGGCATAATCCTCGCGGAAAAGGTCGTCCGAGCGGAAAAAGTCCTGGAGTTGCACCAGTCTACATTCCTGACACACAAATGCTCGCAGAGGATAGAAAGGGTCTGGCCCGTTGACCTGCTCGGCCGATAGGAAATCGTTCGAAATCGGTGTCGATCCGAGGTCAGCGAAGGTGAGCTTCAACGCAGTACCGCAGTGGCGGCAGGGGGGGGAGCTAAATTGATGCATGGCGATAAGCTATTTTCCAGAGCTAATCAGTAATTGCTTGAGACGAGACGCTGCTCGAACGCGGTACGTTGCGCATCCATAAGGACACGGGCCTGGTTGGGCTCATTCACATATCCGCGGTACCATTGAGCGGAAAGGCGGACGATTTCCTCTGCCCCGAGCACAGGTGCCCAGCCGAGGCGGCTGCGGGCCAGTGACGAGTCGAGCGACAGAGTACGCGATTCAAAGCCAACCGCGTCGGTAGAGGTGATAGGGTGATCTGGTGCCCCCCAAGCCCGGAAGAACAGGCTCGCTAGCGACTGAACCGGGATGGAGGTGCTCGGATCAGGGCCAATATTCCAGGCCTCAACGTCAACACCATCGGCGCGCTCCCGGAGAACGGCTCCAATGAGCAGGTAGGCATAGCAGAGGTCGAGGACGTGCTGCCACGGACGGATTGCGTTCGGATGGCGGATCTCAAGAGGGACGCCGGCACGAAGCGCTCGCACCATATCCGGCACAAGGCGATCAGCTGACCAGTCGCCTCCTCCTAACACATTCCCACCGCGTGCGGTAGCGAGTGCAAAAGGCCTATCCTTTGGTGCAAGAGCAGTCCGGTAAGATCGGGCAACCATCTCGGCCCCGGCTTTGCTCGCGCTGTATGGATCGAAGCCGCCGAGTTCGTCCGTTTCACGATATGGCCAAGCCCACTCGTGATTACGGTAAACCTTGTCTGTCGTTACACATACAACTGCATTGACGCTGGAGCAGAGCCGCGCAGCCTCTAGAACGTGTGTGGTTCCGAGCACGTTTGTTGCCATGGTGCCGACTGGATCGGCGTAACTCCGCGGTACCAGCGGCTGAGCGGCGAGGTGCAGCACAATCTCTGGACGCGATTCCTCAAATGTACTGCGAACGGCATCGAAATTGCGAATGTCTCCAATTCGTGAACAGCACAATCCGTCGATCCCAGCCTGATCGAACAGGTTGTCAGGCCCCTGATCCGGCGCGAGCGAGAAGCCGGTCACCTCAGCGCCGAGTGCATGCAGCCAACCCGTGAGCCATGAACCCTTGAAGCCTGTATGGCCAGTAACAAGGACGCGCCGAGACTTGTAACTGTCTAGCGCTTGGGACGCTGAGAGCCTACCCATAGATCACTCACTCCCAAACGCGCCACGGCGCCGAACCGCGAGCCCACAAGTCCTCAAGGTTGTTTTTGTCACGCAACGTGTCCATGGGCTCCCAGAACCCCTCGTGTTGATACCCGCTCAACTGCCCCTTCGCTGCGAGGCGCTCCAATGGTTCGCGCTCCCATATCGTTGCATCTCCTTCGATTATGTCGAACACCGACGGAGCCAGGACGAAATATCCAGCATTGATCCAGCCACTGCCGCCGGTTGGCTTTTCTTTAAACCCGTGGACGGTGTCGCCATCAAGGTCAGCCGCACCGAAACGTCCGGGGGGTCTGACGAGAGTGACCGTGGCATCGCGCCCCCTGTCGGCGTGATGCCGGATTAGCTTGCCGATATCGATGCTACCAACGCCATCGCCATAGGTCATGCAAAACGTCTCATCGCCCACGTAGGGAGCGATACGCTTGAGGCGTCCTCCGGTCATTGTGTCTTGGCCCGTGTCGACAAGGGTTACCTTCCAGCGCTCTGAGCGGCGATCATGAATCGTCGTGCTATTGTCATTGAAGTCAAAGGTAACATCGGACATATGAAGAAAATAATTGGAGAAGTATTCCTTTATCATATACCCTTTGTAGCCTAGACAAATAATGAATTCTGAAATGCCATGATGGTAATACGTCTTCATTATGTGCCAGAGTATAGGGCGACCGCCGATTTCTACTAATGGTTTCGGGCGTAAACCGGTTTCCTCTGATAGTCGAGTGCCGTATCCACCAGCGAGAATTACAGCTTTACGCACGTTCATGTCGGGTCCTTCTAGAGCGTTTTTTCGGTAACGTGGATCCGGTTCACCGCCAGAAGATGCGGTCAAACAAAGAAGAGAGGTGATTCCACACGCGTGGAAGCAGCTCTATAGATTTGAACTTGGCACATACCCTAAGCCTCAACAAAATTAAAGACCCTGACACCCAGAGATGACTCGGGAAAGAGCAAGCCAGCGAGATAGGTGGAAGTTTCGCTTGGCAGCAGTTGGAACAGCTGCTGGGCAGGAGAAACGATGAGCAAGAGACCAAGCGGGAACGACTCTCTTGCCTTTGAGCCTGAAGTGGCGCTGGTCACTGTGGGGCGAGGCCCCACAGCGGTAGCCCTGCCGCACGGTGTACAACCTGACTGAATCAACCAACGCGGCCAAGTTTCTCAGTCGAGTCTCCGATAGGTTCAAGAGCGAGAAGGAAGCGTCAGTGAACCTGCCGATGGATACAGAGATGCCGCATGTCACGACTGGCGAACTCTCCCTGATCGCCGAACTTGGGCATACTCCACGTCTGCTGACCTGCCACCGAAGCTTCATCCAATGGCGTTTAGAGCCTCGACCGGTGATAGGCCGCATGGCGCGACAGGAGCAAGGGGCCAGCGCGCGGAGCCTGTCCGTTGCGCAGCGCGATGGTCCCTTGCGGTTCGTAGGGCTTTGGAGAACGCCTGCGGCGTCTGATAACCCAAGGAAGAGTGGGGTCTCTCGGTGTTGTAATCCTCGACCCAGGCGGCGATCAGCTCGCGGGCATGATCCAGTCCGAAGAACAGGCTCTCGTTCAACAGTTCATCGCGCATGCGGCCGTTGAACGACTCGATGTAGCCGTTCTGCATCGGCTTGCCTGGGGCAATGTAATGCCACTCGATCCGGTGCTCGGTGCACCAGGCGAGGATGGCATTCGAGGTCAGTTCGGTGCCGTTATCGGACACAATCATCCCCGGCGTGCCGCGTCGCTCAATCAGGGTCGTCAGCTCCCGGGCGACCCGCTTGCCTGAGATCGAGGTGTCGGGGATCGCCGCCAGGCACTCCCGTGTCACGTCATCGACGACGTTCAGAATGCGAAAGCGCCGGCCGTTCGCGAACTGGTCATGGACAAAGTCCAGCGACCAGCGCGCATTGGCCTTCGCCTCCACCAGAATGGGCGCTCGCGTGCCGACCGCCCGCCGACGTGCCTGACGTTTGCGAACGCCCAGACCCTCCTCACGGTAGAGGCGGTAGATCCGGTTGAGACCCGCCGTCTCGCCCTCACGCCGAAGCAGCACGAACAGCCGCCGATAACCAAACCGACGCCGTTCCCGCGCCCGGTCACGCAGGCGGCCGCGCAAGACGGCCTCGTCCGGCCGGCATGAGCGGTATCGGATCGTGCTTCGGTCAGCCCCGATCAGGGTACAGGCCCGCCGCTCCGACAGGCCGAAGCCGGCCTGCAGGTGCGCGACGGCTTCGCGCTTCGCGGCGGGCCCTACCACTTTTTTGAGAGGAGATCGCGCAGGGCCGAGGCATCCAGCATGGATTCGGCTAACAGCTTCTTCAGTCTGGCGTTCTCGTCTTCCAGCGCCTTGAGGCGCTTGGCGTCCGAGACGTCCATGCCGCCGTACTTGGCCTTCCAGTTATACAGGGTGGCTTCCGACATGCCGTGCTTGCGGCACAGATCGGCCGCCTTTGCCCCAGCCTCCTGCTCGCGCAGGATCCCGATGATCTGTTCTTCCGTAAACCGTGAACGCTTCATGGTCCGTCCTTATGATGGGCCGGACTCTAACTCCAGTTGGAGGGAAATCTCAGGGGCAGGTCAGGATTACGTAGCCTATAGCACATCCCTTTATGTGGGAGGAAACAACCCGTCACAAAGCCCTAGATCAAGAATCTAAAACTTCATCTTCTTGAAAATGGCCCAGGGTACTACACGCAGAAGGTAGATAATTGGCAGCCAGAATGACGGGTAGGTGACGCATCCCTCCCGCATTTGCAAATGAGCGCAGACCGTGCGGGCGACGTCTTCTGGAGTAGCGATTGGTAATAGCAAAGTCTTTCCGTAGCTTTGCTGAGTTGCAATATATCCAAGCCGATAGACGGTGGTGCGGACTCCAGTATCAGCCAGCCTGTGGCGCATGCTTTCGAAATAGCTCTCGAGAGCGCGCTTAGAGGCGGAGTACACGACGTTCGCGCCGCGTCCGCGTGTCGCTGCGATTGAACTGAATCCGACAATACTTCCGCGATTAACCCGTATCATGGCAGGAAGTATAACGTCTGTAGCCGCTACGACCGCAGTGAAGTTGGTGTCGATCAGGGATTGCGTCTCTTGCAAAGGTTGAGAGCCGTCATCGTCCGAACGGGAGGCTCCGATCGGGCATAGTAAAACGTCGATACTATCCAGATGACTACATGCCTCAGATAGCTTCGCAGCGAGTTCCTGAGGCCGCGTGCCGTCGGCTACGACCGTGGAAGCGCAGACACCGTACATCAAGCGAAGGTGGGCCGCCTCCGCCTGAAGGCTCTGCTCGTCCCTGGCTATCAGAAGCACATTCATCCCGCGCCGAGCCAGCTCGCGGCCAAGTGCACGTCCAACGCCGGCAGTCGCACCGAGGATAACGGCAGTCAAAGGCCCAGCCTTTCAGAGAGTTCAGATCGGAACATGCGCTCGGGATCCCACTCAGAGAGAAGTCTCTTAAAGCGATCGTAGTCCGGGTAGGTGGCCTCTACGACGGAGCGGGGCAGGCGCGCATCCTTGATGATGTTAGGACGGCAACCGAGGTCAATGGCAATGCCATCAAGTTCAGCGAGGAAATCGAGCGACGTTCGTGTTCGTGGCACATTGATGGCGAAGCATGTCCCCGCGCCGGTAAATCGAAGAAGTTTTGAAACGCCATCGAAGCTCTTTCCCGAGGCAAGTACAATGGGCACTCTGTGTTTGCGTGCGCTCGCCCGCACCTGCGCGATGTATTCCGGAAATTGTAAAACTGGAACGATGGCTTGATATTCGTGAAAGCCCGCTCTTCCGAAGAGACGGAAATAGATTTCCTTACCCTGCGCGGGGAAGAGAGCCTCGCGCAGATGGACCTTCCGCTCCCCTGGTCCGTTCAGAATACGGTACAGCGTGTTGACCGCTCGACCGACAAGTGCCGTCTGCACTGAGATTGGCATTGCCGCACGCCACTCCGATGAAATCGTGCGGTGGCGCTGCCGTCGTTCGGTCTCCAACGGGCCCTCATCGAAACTGCCGGTCACGACGAGGCCCGAACCTGCGGTGCCGATCATGTCGTGCCAGGAATAGGCGACGTCGCAGGATGCAGCTGCCTTGCTGATCATCTCCATCCCGGTCTCGGGCCGATCGGCCACGGACGTCTTCATTGTCACGGTACCGCCCGGGATGCGCCGTGTCCTCAGGCGCGCAGTTAAGATGAGCCCGGTTAGCCCGTAACCGCCGCAGGTGGTCTCGAAGACCGTTGGCGACTGTTCGCGGCTCACTGTGACGATGCCATGCCGGGGATGAAAGAGGGTAATTTGCTGGACTTGGTCGTAGAAGGTTCCGTCTCTTGCTTGGTTCTTGCCATGGACATTCGCTGCGATGCAGCCTCCGACGGAGATCTGCCCATGCCCTGGTTGGACCGGAAGGTATCGCCCTTTCCTCAACAGGAATTCGAAAAGGCTCGCCAGCGTCATACCTGCTTCAACAACAACCTCGCCTGTATCCGAGTCATAATCCAAAACTCGGTCGAAGGATCGCATGTCGATCGCCGTACTTGATGAGCCGAAGCTCGCGGCCGCATACGATAGACCCTGACCGCGAGGCACGAAAGGGGTTTGCCCCGGCCCCAAGGCGGAAATGGCCCGATAGGACTCGGGCTTGACGGTCCGGACGTTGCAGAGAACTCCGCCGTCGAAGCTGCGAAGACACTTTTGGGCAAGTGCGGCGTCGGGCGTCGGCCGCCCGTCCTGCATGTCTATGCTGTCGCCCATCAGGCGTTCGCCTTAGCAACCGCGGGTTCGAGATAGGTGTCCCTGCGGTTGATGAAGGCACTTGGCCGCTGCAATCCGTTCTTGTAGCTGCGCGCTACGTACAAGCTGACGAATGCCAGGGCTGTACCGACATAGATTGCAAAGACGTACAGACCAACTATCGCCGTCCAATACGCGCCTGTCTGTAGAAAGGCGATCATCAGGCCGGTCAGCACGAGAATCCAGAATGGGAGAATGTAGATAGGAAGCCGCAGGAAAAGAGTAGACGCGGACAGAATTCCCGCTACGGCAAAGATGACCATTCCCATGATGTTGTAGTGGGTCTGTCCGCCAATGCGGCGCTGGCGCTTGAACGGAATGCCGCAGCGTCTGAACCCGACACGACTGATGGAAGATCGGATGAACGGGAAAGAGTTTTGGTCGCTGATGATCGCGTCGCGCACCTCGGCGGTGAACATGCCGAACTCGGCCATATCGAGTAGGATTTCATCATCGGCCAGACGCTTGAGAAGTCGGTAGAAGTAGCGCCGAGCGGATTTCAGGGCCTCGGGCTCCTCACGATCGATGCGTTCGCCATAAATGATGTCGTAGCCCTGTTCATACTTCTCAAGGAACACCGGGATGAGAGCAGGCGGATCCTCACAATCCACGTCGATGAAAAGGTAAAGATCGCTGATCGTGTTCCGTAAGCCACTATCGAGCGAGCGCTGGTAACCTACATTTTTGCTAAACGTTATTACGTATATATCCGGCCATTTCATCCGAAGGCCAAGGATTTCATCGAGGGTACCGTCTGTGGAACCGTTGTTCAGGAAGATCGTCTTGACGTGATAGCGGTCCGAGACCGACTCGATTACCGGGCGCAGTTGGTCGAAGAATGCGCTGACCACTCCTTGCTCGTTGAAGCATGGGCACAGGATAGTGAGAACAGGTCGCGTGGCTTGGGTAATGGAATTCATGTTGACCCTCTTAGGACGGGGCTAGCGGCTACTTTGTAGATTACGGTTCTCAGCCGGGTTCCAAAGCATGAGAACAAGACCTGGGAGACTTGAGAGCAAGAGCGCGATACCAAACATCACCGAGTAGAGGAGGGCCACGTCATTTCCCGCAAGCGGCCCAAGCATTCCAACCATAGCAGCTTCCCGGACGCCCCATCCGCCGACGGAAATTGGGATTACGGTCGCGAGTGTTACAACCGGGATGGCGACAAGGTAAACCGCACCGTCGAAAGGCAGATTCATCGCAAGACCCAGCCACCATCCTGCTATCGCAAAGTTCAAATTAGTGAGAATGCAGAGAACTCCGAGTGGAAGAGCCCAATAGTTGAGCACGACCTTGCTCAGGCTACTCCACATGCTGCGCCCCAGGCGGGCAAACCTGCTGTTGGGAAGCAAAGCAAAAAGCCTTTCTCCAAACGGAAGGAGGGCGACGGCAACAACTCCCGCAAGGACTGCAAGTCCCGTCAGCTTGAACAGCGCATGAGGAACAAACGCCGAGCCGATCCAGCCGGCCATACAGATCATGGCCAGGAGACTGCCAAGCAGGACGATTCGCTCAAGAAGCACACTGATGGTTGCATCAACCGCATTCACGCCATCCCGATAAATCATCCAGGTTCGGACGGCATCCCCCCCGACGGCTGTAGGAAGGACTTGGTTGAGCGCCATCCCAATCCAGAAGATCCGTCCTAAGGGTCTCAGCCTAAGGGCGTATCCTAGGCGAGAGAGGACAATTTTCCAGCGAACCGCCCCCAGAACTGGAATGAGGAGGAGCTGCAGAAGGCAAAGTCCGAACATCTCCACAGTCATCGTCCTGAAGGTGCGTTCGATGGCAGCAAGCTCGAGGTCCTGTGCAAGGAAAATCAGGATGGCAGCTGAAACGACAACCTTCGCAAGGACAAGAATTGACTTTGACCGTTTCGAGCGTGCCTCAGGCGATCGGAATTTCGGGAAAGGATTCATAGTTGGAATGCCTATAAGTAATTTTCTGTGTGGAGCTATATTCGCTAGTGTTCCACCTGCCATTTGAACTTGAAGCCTGCTCATCTCGCATAATTCAGCCCAAAGGCAAGAGCGAATGACGAACCGGACACCGGAGCATTGAGTTTTGCAGTGGCTAAACAGACGCCATTAATTGAAATGTTATGTCGGAAGCTCATTAGGCTAAGAATGAGCCTATTCATTTTCCAGATCATTATTAAGCAATATAGTTGCAATAAGGGAAGTTCGCTTGTAGAGTGAAGGTTTTCCTAGGCTTAAACATCGGATTGAGGCCTTTGCCGATGCTGGCCATCCCTGCCGGGCAGTCGCTTTTGTTCGGCCAGCGTTTACATACGATCGTGCTATTCGGACACTGGAAAACTTAAACCTTCCTCGCCGCACTGTGGTGGGATGGGCTTAGGCTCAGGGGCAGCATCGGCTTCCGAAACAAAATGCATACATAGATCGCTTCGATTCTGTCGAAGGCGATGTGGTGATCCGCGACGATCGGGCCGCCCATGAGGGCGACAAGGCCACCCAATGGGTGAGGCGGCAGGGTGCTTGATTTCTGATTCTCAAGCTATTTGAACGGCGCCCTAGTACCTAGGCGCGGCTCACGGATTATGAGAATGATCCAGCGGTTTGGAGGTCTCTACCTCCATTTCGAGCAAGTTGACAAAACCATGCGCCGCTGACAGATGGCGGTTCGCCGAATAAAAGCTGTAGAAGCGCGGGAACTCAAAAATTGAAGATCTCGAGAGAATCTGGTGTTGCTGCTAGCGTTCGTAGAGCGCTTTATGTCCTTGCGGTGCTTCCCGCAGTCTATGTATTTGTTGTTATACAGTATTCAGCTATCACATTGCCATTCTGGGATCACACTGAGTTGATCCGATGGATTGCGGCGTGGCATGACGGGACGTTCACATTCGCTAGTTTGCTGGCTCCGCACAATCACACGCGCCCTCTCGTCTATCGCGGCGTGATGCTGGCCAATGCCATCCTGACGGCTTGGGATCTCCGCTCTGAATACATCTACATGTATGTGGCGATATTCGGCACCTTCGCATGCCATTGGTGGGGACTTAAGAGGCTTATTCCTTCCAATGACGGGCTTGTCTTGCCTGCAGCAATGCTGGTGGTCTCAATTTTCATATTTTCGCCGGCCGGCCACAACAATCACTGGTGGTCAATGATGTTTCAGTTGAATGCGACCAACGCTCTCATCGCTCTTGCGCTCCTGGTCATATTTACTAATCCTGGCAAATGGTTGAACCATGTGATAGGAGCAATCAGCTGCTGGCTGGCGGCCTACTGCCTCACGAACGGCTTGGTGGCTTTCATCGCGATCATCATCACGTTGCAGTTCGGATCGCATAGTCTATGGCGGCCGAGTAAGTGGGTTCTGTTCTGGGTTATAAACTTTGCAGTTGTTCTGCTGACCTATGTGCCTGGCATGAGTGGCTCTATGGAGTCGGCACACCCAGGTGTGGTCGATCTGATACGATTTACTTTCGTCTATCTTGGCGCTCCGCTCGGAAGCCTCATTTGGTTTCCGTTCAAGAACCAGTTTGATGTTCCAGCTTCCACTATGTTCAACGGGATCTGTGGCTTCGCCTTGGTCGGTACGGGTTGCTTCTGGGTTTGGCGAGCTTGGGATGATCTGCGCAGCGGTCGGCCCCCGGCGCTGATCCTCGTTGGATTCGCTCTTTTCGCTGGTGGTTCAGCGATCGTCACAGGATGGGGGCGGGCGGGATTCGATGCTGCTGGCGTCTCGAACGCGAATGCCAGCCGCTACACAATTTTCGGTGTCTATCTGCTGCTGGGACAGGTCTATTATGTAGCGCACCTCATGGCTCAGCGCAAAGCGCTCCGGGCGCCAAGTCAACCGAGGAGGTTGCATTGGTCGTCACTCGCTGCATCTCTGGCCGTGAGCGCCACCGTCCTGCTGGGCAGTATCACCTATTATCGGGCCATCCGCATTTATCAGGATGTGCGATTTTTCAGTGCGGAACTGGCTACTGCTTACCCTATAGGGCTCGAGCCTACACCACGCGATGGCTTTATCCATCCAAGTCCGGAGTTCGTTCGCCAGCTTAAGGCGGACCTGCAGCGGCTAAAGATCGGTCCTTACAGGGAGAGGTAATCCGCCTTTCACCGGCCGCGACCGCAATTCTACTACTGGAACGAGGTGCATAGGAGTACGTTGGTTTATGCTATAATTAATGGAGTTCCAATGCCAGACAGTGTGCGCCTCGAGAAATGGAGACTTATTGTCAACGGTACGGAATTGCCGTCGAAGGTCATTTTCGAAGATGAATGCCAAAGCCCTGAAGGGAATGGCAAGGGACGCGCTAAGAAGCAATCGGGCGATAAACGATTGCCACAAGGCTTAGGCCCTAAGTTTGCCGGATAAAGCATCCATCTTGGCCGCTTGGCAAAGAAGGCTATCACACACGCGTGACTTAGTCGTGATCACTTTTATATTTGCCACAACTTCAAATGCGAACGGGTGTGCACGTATAGAAGATTCAAAGGCATTTCTGACGCAGAGGCACGGTGCCGAGTTAGGTCGTGAATCCATAAAGGATCTTTCTTCGCAGCGAGGTGATGATATATCTCCCGTGTCTGGGAGGGGTTGATGCGTCGACACGAGTTGATTTACCTCTATTGGAAGGTCATCGAGCCGTTGCTGCCCAATCAGCCGCGGGTGAATGGCCGCCGGGTTCGTAACGGCATTGTCTGGCGCTTCCGCACCGGCTCGACTTGGTGTGACATCCCGAGCGCTATGGTCCTCCACCACCTGCTACAATCGCTTTGTGCACTGACGCAAGGCCGATGGGCGGGGCGGTATCCTGAATGCAGTCTCAGCCGCTAAGATTGCGATCTGATCATGAACGGCTCCTCCTGCGTTCGTGTCCATCAGCATCGCGCGACGGGTAAAAAGAGTGCAGAGATCGGGGTATGGGACGCCCTCGCAGCGTCCTGAGCACCAAGATCCATGCTCTGGTAGATGCGGAAGGTCGCCCGATTTGGATCTCGCTGACGACGGGGCAAGTGCATAAGGTAACGGCAGTCGAGGGGCTTCTGACGAAGTTGAATTCTAGTGCGACCCTACTGGTCGACAAGGCTTACGACAGCAACGCCATTCGTGATCAGAACCAAGGGCAAGGCGCCTAGCCCAATATTTTACCCAAGCGCAACCGCAGGGGCGAGTTTGCCTTCAGCGCCTTTCTGTATCGCTACAGAAATCTCGTGGAGTGGTTCTGCAATAAGCCTAAACAGTTCCGCGGCATTGCCACGCGATACGACAAGAACTTGGCGAACTTCCTCGCCGCCATCGAGCTTATCTCAGCTCTCATCTGGATCCGCGGTTATGTGTCCTCTACCTAGGTCAAACCTAGCCCTCAGCTTGGCCTTCTGTCCGCATGGCTGTCAGTCAGTGGCTGATCCGCTCAATGGCCGGCCCGCTTCTTTGAAACGGCTGACGATGGGGCTTCGGCGGCGCTCCTCAGGGTTCATGACGCTCGGCTCGTCCTCATGGATGAGGAGGGAATCCGTCACCAGATACATCGAGGCCCTGCGCTGATGGAGCCGCCGCGAAATCTGCATTCCGACACCACTCGAGAGGTTGGGGTCCTTGTTCCAACGACCCGGATCGACCGCATCGATCCTATACTCCAGCTCCTCAAGAAAGCGGCGGTTAAACATCATGAGCATGTCGACCCATTGGGACTTGTAGACTTTGCCCTGAGGCGTGTCGACCACGTGGGGCTGATAGTTGGTCCAGCATGGCTGCCCCTCGCGCTGATCCAGGAGAAGGTGAAGCGAAACTTTCTGGCTATCCCTGATCCCATCCCATAGCGCGATGGAGCGTTCGAAGAATTTCGGAACAAGTTGCACGTCATCGGCAAGGTAATAGAAATAGTCGCCGTTTGTGGATCGCACTGTCGATAGGATGCGATGGACGAGCTCCCAGTACCGTTTCTTGCCATGGTTCGCCGATCGTGACACAGAAAGGCTCGCGATGTTCGGATAGGAGGACCACTCGACATAAGCGGGCTCGGAACTCCCGTCATCGTAGACATGAACACTGACCTCGAAGCCGGGGGATTCTCTGTCGATTTGCGATAGCAGACGCCGCAGTTCGTTGGGCCGGTTGTAGGTCGGGACAATGACGTGCACGCGGGGCCTTCCTGAAAGTTCGGGGGATTGGGTGCCGTCCGGCGTCGAGGTTAGATGCATGCGGCCGCGGCCCATCTGGTCTGAGAAGGCTTGGGCAAAGAATTTGAACCTTTGGTATCCACGACGAAGGAGAGAAGGGCGCATATTCGTGTCCTCTGGAAGCGGTTGGAAGCATCAGGGCTGTTGCGGGATGCGCCCGCGGTCTGAGTTTCTGCTGCTGTTCATTCTCTACACACCGACTTATGCCTTCAGGGTCCGTGGTCCCATCCTATAGCAGGCTTCTCGACCGGAGGTGGCGGTTAAGAGTTTTCCCGGGGCCCCCAGGGACCCTGGCTGACGTGAAACTGCCTGGGACCGGGCCGCTCGCGTGCCAGGCGAGCATCGGCTTCGGCGCTGTCAAAGACGCCAGTCTCCATGCTGTTTCAGGATCTCGGTATGCTCATCGTCGTTCTCCCGGAACTCCTCCCAGAGGCTTTGATCCTCCTGTCCTCTCACCAGAATGGGCGTCAGCCATTTCTCCGGGCGCGCGATGGCAATCATGTCCACACGATTGACCTTTGCGGCGATCGCGACCCCGATATCGGCCATGCCTTTAGGGAGGGAGCCGGGCTCGAAGGCGATCGTTGACGAGTGGAATGCCATGGTCCCAGTCCCGATGAGGTTCACTTTTGCGTCGACGTCGAGCGCACGTTGAAACCGAAAGGTTGTTCTGTTGGGGCTGAAGAACCGTTGGAGCGGTTGTTCGAAAATGACCCCATGAACGCCAACGATGGCCTTTCTATCGTAGTCCTCGATCTTGCGCACAAGGGTATCGCAGTAGTTGTCAGGATACTCGATGTCATCGTCGACAGTGAAGAAGTAGCCTGTTGGTACATCGGGCATATGATAGAATTTACCAATGTCGCGGAGATCTTCCAGGTGTGAAGCGGGTAGTGCCGTAATCCGCTCGTTTAGCAGAAATTCAGGAATTTCTTCATAATTATTCATATATATGTAGAGATGATCGACCTGCGGGAGCAAGGATTGGACGGCCCGCGCCAAATGTTTCCGACGTTTCGGAAACGTGGCCATAAAGGCGACGATGGGCTCTGCCAGGAATCTTTTGCCTTCCACCAGGAGGTCCTCATGTGGGGCGAACGACCGGTTGGTGACAGGAAACGGCACATAGGGCTGCGAACGGGCATCCGAAACTGCCCTGTGCCAAGCCTGATAGGATCTGATGTAGTGTGCGGACTTTTCGGCTGAGGTCTTGAGGTTCGAATTTCCCGATCCTGGAATGGTGCGGCACATATGTCCGGTTACGGACTGAACCGATGCTGCTCCGTAAGCCAGTTGGACCCGGTCGCGCATCTCTGCTTCCGCAAGAGCTTTGACGGTGTCGAAATAGCCAATTTCATCAAATACATGCCGCTTGAGCATCAGAGACGCCGGTGCGACATCCGGCGCCAAGCCCAACCCGGGTGTCGCAGAGGAGGCGCTCTCCGGCGCGGGCTCTCCATAGGATAGCGAAGCGGCGACACCCCGCTTGCGGAGCGCCTTCAAATGTTCATCGAGGTAACTCGGCAGACAGACCTGACGATCGGGAAGAAGCGCTATTACCTCCCCGCGGGCCTCGGAGATGGCCGCATTCCAGCCCCAGTAAATGCCTCGGTTGCTGTTCAGCCGGATCAATCGCACCCTGGGATCTGCGGCAATGCACTCCTCGACAAGAGCGCATGTGTTGTCGCGGCTCGCGTCGTCAACGACCAGCAGTTCAAACCTTGAATACGTCTGTTGCAGAACCGACTGGAGAATATCTCGTATGTATAAGGCTGAATCACGGGTCGTCAGGATGACGGTGATCAAGGGCTCCGACGGGATTGGCGGCTGCCCAACTACCAAGGTCCGATTGCGCTCCATACGGAGCTTGCGGTCGACCTGCACCGGCCAAGGTAGATCCTCCACCGGGAGGAGGGGGGCTCCTGCATGGGAAGGCTGCGGTGGTTGAGCCGCTTCGACCGGCTTCGCGCGCGCGCGAAGCCCGCGCTCGGACCAGCGCTGAGAAAGCGACCTGTAACCGCTTCTGAGGCCGCGATTGAAGGAGCGTGCAACGGCTTGAATCCGGTTCAGCGTCCGAAAGACGGGTCCGGAGAGAAGCCTGTCCTCGCGCTGCTTCGCATCCTTGATGGCCGTCTCGGCTCTGTCGAGACGAGCGCTCTGTACCAGAAGCGCCTTCTCGAGCTGAGCAAGTTTCTGCATCAATTCTTGGACTTGAGCAGTATCTCGTTCACTTTCCGCCCGTCTGTTATCCGTCATCGAATGCGCACTCGTTCGATTGCTTTGGTGACCGGAAGCGTCCACCAGAGTCCAAAGCTTTATGGGCCGCGCCTCCGCTGAACAGCGCATACAACCACCTTTTGGGGGTATATTCTTCGCAAGCCCGCCCCAAAGATCGTTAGGTTCTAAGAGATCGACCGTCGTCGGCAGATACCCTATGCGGCAGAGAAGAGCAATCAAAGGAGGGGGGCAGGTCTGGGCTTTGCGACAAAGCGACTGGAGACCCCATTTCCGGAGCGCATTCGGCAATCGGCCGCCCGATCGGGATCGTCGCGGCACATTTGCCTGGAACCTACCTCTCTGTTCGGGGAGGAGCTCGGGGGCGTCTTTCTTAATTCTGGCACTCCGCTTGTTTCGCGAAGAAGGTTGAAGTACCGCTTCCTGGACAGGCTGGCGACGCACAATTCCATCCATGCGCGAGAGTGTAATGAGACCTTGGTAGCCTCAAGGTGAAACCTTGGCATTGCATTTAATGTCAGCACATAGCCTGGCCGAGCATTCCGGTAGGCTATGAAATTGAACAGCGGTCGAGATTACCCATGAATCCTTGCTTGACAGTTGGCGTTACCACCCATAATGAACGGGATAACATAACCGTTCTGCTTGATCGACTCCTTGGGCTTCCCAAAAGCCGAATTCGGATCATCCTCTACGACGATGGGAGTTCTGACGGTACGGCAACGCTGATCGCTCAGCACCCGCTGTTCCGCCAGGAGAATTTCCAGGCCCACCTCGCGGATGTGAACTTCGGGTCACCTTCCGTGGGACGGAGATTCATCGCCGAGCACGCGACGACGCCGTATATCACCTTCGTCGATGGGGACGATTTGATCGACCCGCATGCGCTCGCCTCCGCAGCCGAGCGTTTGCGGCCCGGCTTCGATATTGTGATGACGCCGTTCGCCCTGAGAAACAGAATAAACTTCGTCAAGGAGTTCGATAACGCCCGGCCGATCTCCAACACCACGATCAGCCGTCTTCTCTCGGGTATCGCGGGCAAGATTTACAATCGCGAGGCTGTATTCTTGCATGCAAGAGATGAAATAAAAGGGAGAAGCGAAGATGTTCGTCTAAATATGCGAATACTGCTCGCTGGTTTTGATCGCGTGCGTATAGAAAGTGTTAAGCCATTCTATTTTATAGAAACGTCGCGAAAGTCAACTTACTCAAAAAATATATTGCCACATGAGTTGTCAGCACGTGTCGCAAATTATAGAATTCTCAAGGACAGGTATGGCCTTGACGATATCTACCTTAAAACGCTGCACCGAAATCTCCTTGAAGTGGTCCAGAGGGACCCGACCTTGACGGAGTCCGAGCGGAAGAAGCAGCGCAGAGGCATCAGCGCCGCAATGGCTTTCCGGTTTAGGGACGTCATTCACGTGATGGAGGATCTCTCCAGCCTTCGCGTGAGGTCGAACGCAGCGCCTGATCTGATCCAAGCCACGGGCAACCGGGAGATCAGGCATACCTGGATGGCTTTGCAGGAAAGCGAAGCGCATCCTGCCGTCAAGATTGTGCAACGTCCATCGGACGAGCAAGCCAGTTGCTCATTTCTCGACGAATGTCACTTTGCAGAGGCCGTCGTGGTTATCCACGATGACAGTATCAAACGCTTTCCCATATCGGTTCAGAGCCGGCTGTTGCGGCTGCCCCTCGTTCACATGCGGTGGCTGCCGTTGATAGCCGGTCGCCGGAAAAAACCTGTCCAAGATGCCCCGGTATGGGAGACGATGGAGTCATGTGCGGCTTCCCGGGTCGTGTGCGCAAACAGCCAGGATGTCGCACTCTATAAACAGTGTGGCATCAACGAGTTGGCAAGGATCAATCGCCCCGTTCGGGTGCGCTCTTCCAACACTTATGATGTGCAGGGGAATGAGCGCTTATCCTACATCGTGTCTCCGGATTGCCCCCCGGAAGAGGTGAACTTCCTCGTGGAACTTGCCAGGGTTCTAGTGGACCGGGAGCTTCCACCGCTGCATGTCTTTGCGACTGGCGATGAAAAAACGCCAGTTCTGGAAGAGCTGTCTGCGAGATTGACGCATGTCGGTGTGCATGAGCCTGTAATCGTTAAAAGCGGGGTTACGGCCAGGCACGCAATTTACGATCAAGCTCGTATCGTCATCTTGCCACCCTGGGGGGATAGTGCCTGGGATCGGGTCTTGGAGGCCTTCTCCTTCGGCGTACCTGTCATTGCCCCTGGCTATGTTCCAGGAGCGGTCGAGGTCATCCGGGATGGAGAAGACGGCTTCGTGCTCGATGAGTACTCAGCGCACGAAGTCGCCTCACGACTCGAGCACATACCTTCGGAAGACTATGCCACTCTTTCAAGGAATTGCTTTGCCCGTCACCAAGAGTTCTCGGTCGAGCAATATCTCGCATCAATCGAAACCATCGCCTCCGAAGTGGCCAGGGGATTTCCTGGTGAGAATTCTCTGCCGATAGTCGATGGCCTCCACGTTTTGGAAGCGCTCGAGACGCATGGCGCTTTCCCCCTCCCGGCGATCAGATCCTATGCTCGCAGAAAAGTATTCAGGCTTAGAGGGAAAGCCGTTCGGGTTCTCGTTTTGCTCCGCGTGGCTGAGCCGTTGCGCTGGATCAAGAAGAGGATGACGTCGGCCAGGCGATAGCCTTCGGATCGGCATCGCGGTTTGAGACAAGATGCAAAAGTACTCGCTTACATGGTCCGCTCCGGCATTTGATGGGGCGGATCAATTTGAAGCGTTTCGGCTCCTTGAACCAGATTTTTGCGAATGAGTTCGTAGAGACGGTGCAGCGCCGTTCTTCGAGAGACAGCCTTGCAGATTTGGAAACATCTCGCTCCTTTGCTGCGCTGCATTTTTCTGACGATTATCTGAACACACGTTGCCGAATGGCCTTCAGGAGAAATCAGGGCATCACGTCAGGTGCATCATAGATTCCACTCTTGAAGCTTGCGCATGATCGTCGCAGCACGGGCGTCGAAAGAGTGATGTGCAGCTACGTAGGACGCGATTTCTGCACGCCGTTCCAAATCCACCGGGTCAGTGTTCCTCGTCAGGGAGGCCAGTTCCTCACCATTCCTGAATACTTGGTATGATCCCTTCGGAAGCAGGTCGGACAGACCTTCGACAGGATCTACGGCCAAAGCTCCGCCCGCCGCGAGAACGTCGAAGACCCGGTTTGAAACATATCCCAGACGGCGCATGTCCTCCCAGTGGTCGCACAATACCAGGCGGCTCGAAGCATAGAACTCGCCCAGGACGGAGTTTGGTACCTTTCTGCCTTTGAGGCGATTGTCGGTGATGAATGGCTCCCAATCACTCCCATAGATATCAATGTCCAAACCGTGCTCAACGGCCCACCGCACCGAGTCCCGGAAGGTGCCGCGCGAGTTTCCAACGAAGACGACTCGATCCTTGGGATTGTTTACAAGGGCAGGCTCGAACTTGAACCGCGTGATGTCGGTGCATTGAGGCATATGCTCCACTGGCACCTTGCATTGTTTTCTCAGGATCTCCGCGTGGGCGGCAGACGCGACATAAATCTGATCATATCGATTCAGCTCCTGTGTCGACACAGCCTCCGGGTGGCTGATCAGCCACAGGATATTCTTTTGATGCGGCTTCGGCTTCAGGCCCTTCAGGCCGCGCAGCATGATCGAAACGTCATCGATCTCGGACAAGGCGCATTCCCAATCCTCGCGCATGTCCACTCGAACCACACATCCGATGCGGCGGAGAGCACCTGCGAGGCTTTGTGCGAAGTGGTAATCGCCCCAATCCTTCCCGTCGATTGAAGGAGCCGGACATTTGATTGCCACGCGAGGGGAGAAAGATGGGGCCGTGAGAAGTTCCATGACTTTCTGGGCCCGGTGTTCATAGGTGTGCTGTTCCTCCACGACCCGGCGGAGTTCCGCGACGCGCTGGTTTCGCTCCTCCTCATGGCTGAGCCAGTAGTTGAGTGTCTCGGTCAGTGACTTGCGATCACGGTAAGTCGGCACTCGGTCGCCAAATAACTCATGGACGCCTTCGACACGGTTCGTGATGACGAGGCAGCCTGCACCCAGTGCGTCGAACATCCCGTTCCGGCAGATACTCAATCCACTTTCAAAAGCTTGCATATCGTCGATTACGACTTTTGCCGATGCGTATACGTCCGGATATCTCTTGTAGTCCAATGGGCCCCTGCTGATCGGGGCGATTGGAGTGCGCTCCCAATTCGCTCCAAAGACGAGCCCGCGCCCATTGATGGATGACGGGTCGAGGTCGAACTGGATGGTGCGCGGACGACCGGAATTGCTGCCGATGAAGCAGTAGTCGCAAGTGAACTCCGCTTGTGCTCGGCCCCTTGAAGAAAGCTTTGTATTGCTGGCCATTGGGAGAACGGCGACTGCACGCCCAGTCCTCGTCTGAAGGTCGTCGGCCGCACGCCTGGATCCCGTCCAAACATGGTCATACATGTCGACGGGCGGAGCTTCGTTCCAATGTTGGTGCCAATGCTGGACCCAGTTTACGGTCGTGACATAGGGGCTGATGACCTTCACTTTGGCAAGATCGAATTCGCTTGCCATCACGATCAGGATATCAATTCCTCCGAGGCTGTACCAATCGCGATGATTGAGGTATCGGAGGTGAACGGGAGCCATCGTCTGGAGTGCGCGTCCGAGTTCGAACGCCGCCAGATAGTCATCGCTGCTCGACGTATCGCTGACAATGAAACCGATGGTGGGTCGGGCGCCGATCCAAAAGCCCGGCTTGGTCAGTACATCATGACGGATGTTGCGGCGGAGCCATTGCGCCCATTGCCGGTTGAAATGATGATTGTTGTTGCGGCGCCGTAAGGCGGCGCTGGCGTCCTTGCTTCGACTGTAGCCATGCCGGTGGATAATCTCCAGGCCTTGGTCGCAGATCACTTCCTTCTTCAGCTGACGCTTGACCTTAAAGCTTATGTCAACATCTTCAAGCCCGTAGGAATAAGCTTCATCAAACCCGCCGACGGCATCGAAGTCACTTCGACGCATTGCGATGAATGCGGCGGTCACTGCCGGCCGGGATTGCCGGGCGTCGGGAAGAACAGGTGTTTCTCTCGTCCGCCGTGATTCGTACGGCCTTAGGTATTCTTGCTCTATCCCAGGCTTCATGAATACGCCGAGGTGTTGAACGGGGCCGCGAGCTTCCCAGCCCGGCGCGTCGACATAGTCCAAGAGCTTCGCGCCCACGATTCCGACGCGATCGTCTTCGAGGGTGTCAAGGATACGTTCGTAGATCGAGTCTCTAAGGATCAGATCATTATTGGCGAAAACCAGGATATCGCCCGTTGCTCTCTGCGCGCCGAAATTGTTGGATTCGCTGAAGCTGAAATTCCCGTGTCGATCGAAGAAATGAATGGCGGCGCCACTGCTCCTGGCTTTGGCGCAAACCTCGGCCGAGGTGTCGGTCGACTGGTGGTCAACGACGATCCACTCGAACCGCCCGAGATCGCCCGTTTTCCAGGCCGATTCCAGGAGTCCCTCCAGAACGCCCGCTCCATTCCGGTTCAAGACGATGACCGAAATCTTCTGACCGCGTGGAATCCGGGAACACACCTCGAAGAGATGGGCTTCAGGGTCGCGCTTTGCCCCAAGATGATAGCCCGGCAGATGGATCTCGCGAATGTTCTGAAGAATCGATGGTCGTCCCATCGAAGGTTCCACTTTTGCCGTGATGCTACCGCCGGCAAGGACATTCGGCGCCAGAGGAAATTCGAATCCGACGAAGCCGTTGCCGCCTTCGACCTTTCGAACATCTTCACGCAAGCTAACGGCTTTCGTGCGAGCGTAAGGCTCGTCGTCGACGGTCAGAATGAGTTCCGCCGGGGCACTCCAGGGATTGCTTCTGTTCAAAGCCCAGCCGCTGATCCTGCTCGGCTTCGCCGTCTCGACCTGGCCGGCGATCAGATCGGTCGTGCCGACCTCCTCCTCCATGCTGGAGGATGTCGTTTCATCGCGCCGCGTCGATCGTCCGCTGCCCCAGTTTATGAGCAGATCCTCGAAGACGACGCCATCCTTCACCGCCCGGATCTGGAAATCCTTGCCGATCAGGCTCTCGGGAATGTCATGCGAGATGGTGAAATAAAGAGCGGAGTCGGGAAGTCCCCATGCGATGTCTCCAGATGGTGTCGATGCGAAGAAGGTCTTGAGGGGGAGGGGGGCACCCTTGAGCTCAATCGCAAGCTCGATCGGGAGGCCCGGATATTGCTCATGGATCACCCATCCTGAAATCGAGAGTGTGAAATCACGCACCGCCGCCGTCAGGACGCCCAACCGCACCTGAGTGGGCTTGCTTGGGCGGATTTCGGTTGCCTCCCGCTCGTCTGCCGGATGCGCTCCTTGGACTCGGTCCTTCGCAGGCCGTAAAGGAGGCTTGCTGTCCTTTGAGGTGCGGCGGGTTTCCGTCCGCGGCACGGAGGTTCCAGCATTCATGCGGGCCCGCATAAGCGCAACGCGCGCCGGCATCCGATGAGGCGTCAGGAGCCACCAGGCGGCTTTCGCACTGCGGCGAACGATCATTCGAAGTGACTTGGGAACGCGTGCGATGAGGCTGCTAAGCTGCTGGAGCGCCTTTTCCTGAGCGGCGATCTCTGCTTCGTAGCGATGCCTTTGCTCGTCCAGGTTGCGGCGCAACCGGCGTTGCTCCGCGACAGCGTCGACGAGACGGCTCTTGGACTCCCCGAGCTCGAATTGTTTCCTTAGGGCGCCGCCCAATTGGGCATAGCTCGCACGAATGATGTCGATGTCGCCGTCACGCGCAGAAAATAAGGCTTGCAATGTAGCCGGTACGTCCGATCCAGCCGCTAGCACACCCAATCCACGGCCGTGAACAAATGCAAACGACGGAAATTGCGGTCTCAGTTCGGACCAGAAGCGCCAGACTCCGGAATTGTCGCCACGGGCATTGATATTGTGGAACAGCACCACTCCGCGCGCGGAAAGCTTGGGTTGCCAGTTCTGAAACTTGGCTTTTATTTGCTCATAGCTGTGACAGCCGTCGATATGAAGCAGATCGATGCTGCCGTCAGCAATGTGCGGGAGGGGAGTGTCGGACGTGACATCCAACACATGCGAGAAGTTCGCATAGCTCTCCTGATTGAGCGTCATTAACCGAGCGAACGCGTCTTCGCGGGTCAGGCCCGAACCTTGGTCGCTCTTTCGAGCCCCGACTGCATAACAGGTCGCGGCGTAATCAAGGTCGCGCACGGCTTGGCAAAAAGTCAGATAGGAAAACCCATCCTGGGAGTTCAGTTCAACCAATACGCTTGGCCGGAGGGCGTCAATCAGCCATAGCGCAAACGGGGCGTGTTCCAGCCAGGCAGACTCGATGAGGTGCGAGACTGACCAAAAGGACGCAGGCGATATGCATTGTGTCCACTGTCCTGAGGCAATTGCACGATGAAGTTTAGTTCCAAAAGGGAAAGTTCCGTTCGGGGAGGATTCGATCATGACGATTGCCAGTGGCTGTAAGGCCTAAATCTCGGCCCACTAAAGATTAGAAGATCAATAAGTTTAACCGATCAGGATCGCAATACCTAAACCCTAAGATACGATTCGGCGGAGCTTCTCGTCCAAGTACAGCGCTGGAAGTTCTGTGGTTTGTTAGGATGCAAGGGCAGCCGTGGGCCGCCACCCACGTCGATACGTTCAGGCGAGAGCAAATGAGTGGGCCTGACCACCTCTGTCACACCAGCCCCGATCCTGATGACGCGTTCGGGAGATCGTGGAACTGCTCCAGGCTCTCCTCAATCATATCCCGACAAGGCCATGTACGTGGCCTGGGGCAACGCCACACGCATGAGGAGGTGGAGGCGGCGCAGCGAGGCGCGGTGGGCCGGTTATGCTGCTTTATCTGCCGACCTAGTCTCGGCGCCCTGGAAAACCTGATCGCTGACACCATAGCCTATTGTCGAGCCCTTCAATCGAAGTCTTGGCAGGGCGCGCGCCATCGTTAGGCGCATCCTACATGAGTTCTGACGCTTTACTGAGAGACCTGCTGTGAGTTTGTCGTTCCCCTTGGTCATAGCTGCTCATGTGAGGCGACAGAAGCCTATCGCTTTCTCTGTTGACCAATCTCACCCACCACCGCTCAAACAATACCAATGGAAGCGCGAAGATCATGGACGCTGCGATAGTCACGGCGGCGGCAATGATGTTGGGATACGGCGGCCTGATCATAGAATTAGTCAGCACGAGTGTAAGGCTGCCAATTGAGCACAGCACTAGAACATGAATCAGATACAGCGGGAATGAAAACTGACCAAGTAACAGGGCCCAGCGTTTTGATAAGAACTGCCGCAGAGCGAAAGTTGACTCAACGGCAACTATCATCAGAACAGCACCGATCATGTACACATAGCTTAGCCAGAGACTCGGCATGTTTGGCAGGATCATGTTCAGAGGGGCAAAGGCACCAACTCCCCGACCTGTATAGCCCCAAAGATAAATCGCCAGGATGATCATGCTAACAGCACCCCAAGTCGGGATGTTCAAGCGCTTCTCCGGCATAAGTGCCGCCAGCATCACCCCGACAGGGAACGCCACAAAGTACGGTGACGCGAAATGGCAGAGAATAGCGACCACGCCTAATAAGGCAGCGGCGACCAAAGGGCGGAGTCGACGGATGGGTGATAGAAGGAGCGCCAGACCGAAAGCGATGAAACTACCAATGAACTCATATCGCATCGTCCAGAGGCTTGTGTCGTAGTAAGCGTCCCCTCGAAAAAACGTGAAATAGCTGCCCTGTGTGAAGGCATCCCAAATACTTGGAGTGAACGCGGTCATAGCCCCGGTCGCAAAAGTAGCGAGCCAAGGAGAACCGGTTATCCGACCTGCTTCCTGGTAGTGATAGAGTCCGAGTGCAAAAAGGATGGATGATGTGAGAGTGGCGACCGTCACTGTACCTGCCAAGCGCGGCCAGCGCTTTACAGCTCCTCGAAGGATTATGAAAGGGTTCTGTGAGAGGAAAAATCCTCTTGTCAGGACGTATCCCGACAATACGAAAAAGAATACGACAGCCGGAGTGCCATAGATGAGCCCAAACCATATCTTTCCTACTGCGGCTTTATCTGGGTCAAATCCATCAAATATCCCTGATTTACTTGGAAAAAACCCCAGCATCGTGTGCCATAGCAGGACTATGATTGCAGCAAGGCCGCGCAGCGCCTCAAGGGGTGCATTTCGTTGTGCATGGGGCATCGGAAGTTCCAGATCGTGAAGCAATCCGTTACAGAACCTCACCTTCGAGGACAAGCCTCCCTAGCGGCGCCCCTAGGTGAGTGCCGACGATCGCAATGGATTGCGGGCGTCAACGGCTCGGGTCTTTCATGCTTTGCGCCAGTGCAGCCGGGTTCGTTGGATATGTGATGCCACGGCACATCCTGCTCGTAAGCAGCGCCCAGACGTGGCCGTGATGCTCAGGAAGACTTTTGCTAGTACACGGCCAGGCGGCCCGGGAGCATCGGTCTCACCGGCTGACGCCCTGCGCGAGTGCTGTCCTTGGCGGATCGAGCCAATGCATCGCCCTGTGAAGCTGTTAGTGTACTTGGGAAATGCAGCGGGAGGCGTGCCAATTCCGCTTGCGGGCGGGACGAGCAATGATTTCGACTCAGCCGTGTCCGCGTTTGGAAGGCCCGAGCAGGCACGAATCGAGACATTCACAGCCGGTGCTCTGACGAACAGGATACAACTCCATCAGGGAATAAACTCGGCAATAACCTACGGGTTTCGTTATCATCTATTGCATCGCGCCCTGAGATAATATTGCCGTGACTTGAACTATCGTATAATCGAACCCGACAACTCAAGGGCGGCAGATGCAAAGAGACCGGCTTGATTTTCTCGATAATCTTCGTGGGATCGCAGCTCTGTACGTGCTTCTCTTCCATGTTTATTGTGTGCTCACGCCGAATTTGGCGCCCCCTCCTGCCATCTCCTCCTTCATTGGTTTCGGTTATTCATGGGTGTGGCTGTTCTTCGCAATCAGTGCATTTTCTTTGAGCCTGACGATGCCACGTCACATCGCAACGGGCATGCCCTTGACGAGCTTCGCAGCCAGTCGCTTCTCCCGGATTGCGCCCCTATTCTATGTATTAATCATCTACTCGACTCTGCACTACTGTCTGACGACAGGGAAGCCGCCTGCGTGGGGGCTCATCGCAGGATCTGTTTCATTCCTCTTTAACTTTTTCCAAGCTGGAGCCGGAGTGCCGTTTCAGGGGGATGGGCCATCGGCACGGAGGTCATGTTTTACGCCACGTTTCCGCTTTTGTACGTCTTCACCAAAGGGATAAAAACACGTTTGTTTATTATGTTTGTGGGAATTTTTCTGTACTACATCTTTGCGAATCATTTCTCGTGGCTGATCTCAAATGTACGTCTGTGGGAACGGTTTGAGGCCCGCTTGATAGTTCGCTTTTCCCCTCTTTTATGATGGTATGCATCGCGTTGGACGTCCATGCAGCGCTCAAGGGAAGCCAACAGGCGAGAACTTTCGGCTCCGGAGCTCTGATCGCAGGCATGCTGCTGTTCGCATGGCAGGTCTCAGGCGGGCAGGAGGGATATGTCACCAAGTCCATGTTGACTCAATCGCCTATGCATTGCTCCTACTAGGGGCTGGTTTGTGCCAGCCTCGAGTTCTGGCGTCCCGTATATTATCGTATTACGGACGGGGCAGTTATTCCGTCAATCTCTGCCATATCCCTGTGATTGCCTAATCGGACCCTTCCTGCAGAGTATATATGCTATCGAAGCTCCTCAATGGTTACGGTTCGCTTCCGTGTCGGCCATCGTGCTTGGCTTGGTTACCGTCGTTGCTCAAATCAGCTATCGCGTCATCGAACGTCCCGTTGAGGAATATGGCAAACGTCTGATCAAACAGTTCCCAGAAGCACGTCGCCTAGCCGCATTTCGACATGGGGCTGAGTAGGCTCTCCGCGACCTGATCCAGTAAGCGGCCATGCGATTGATTACGGTTCTCGGATAGAATGAGAAAATGTCCAGTCAGTCAGGTTCTTCGCTCCTGTAGTAGGCCGGCGATATGCAGGCAGTGCATATCGCCGACAAAGGCGACTGCGACTTTGCGATCAGGCAAGCCATCTTCGAGGATAGGGCGGATCATTCGGCTCAACTCACGCGGGTCGTGCAAACACTCCGTTGCGGCATGTTCATTTCTCAGATTCATCGGGAGTTGATTTCGAAGCGGCTACCTACAGACACTCGCGCGGGATGCATAAACATCTTCAGATCTCACAACCACGCCAATGACACTGGCTAAATCCACATGAGGCGATTATATGTTATAAAGTTCAAAAAATGTTTGCCGTTGCACGAGAAACCTTCTTGGAAGATCATACCCATCGCATCTTCCCTGTCATTCTCTGCGGCGGCTCCGGAACGCGGCTTTGGCCAGCCTCCCGGGACAGCATGCCGAAGCAGTTCATGGATCTTCTTGGACCTTACTCAACGTTCCAAATGGCCGTTCAGCGTGTGGCAGAGCCCAGCGTCTTCTCGCGCCCGGCCGTCATCATGAGCGATGCGGCCCGGTTCATCGCCGCAGAGCAGCTGGCTCAGATCGGGGTCGATGCGGACATCCTCCTTGAGCCTGTCCAGCGCGATTCCGCGGCCGCCGTTGCGGTCGCCGCCTGCTACGCGGCAGGACGCGATCCCACGGCCATCGTGCTCATCCTGGCTTCGGATCATGTCATCGACGATGTCACTTCTTTCGTTGCGTCATGCGAAGCGGCTGTCGATCCGGCGCGGCAAGGGCATATCATGACCCTCGGCATGGTGCCGCAGCATCCAACGACGAGCTATGGCTATATTCTCCCCGGCGAACCCATCGCGCGTACCGCTGCCTTCGAGGTCGAGCGCTTCGCCGAGAAGCCCGACAAGGCAAGCGCGGAGCGATATGTCGGGCAAGGGTTTCTTTGGAACAGCGGCAACCTCATGTTCCGGGCCGATGTAATGCTGGAGGAATTGGAGCGATTTGAGCCGGCTATCCTGACCGCTGCACGGCAGGCGCTCGAGCAAGCGGTCATCGACTTGGATTTCATCCGCCTCCATGAGGAATCTTTAAGGCACGCTCCCAAGATCTCCATCGATCGCGCCGTCATGGAGCGCACCAAGCGGGCAGGGGTCGTGCCGGTTGCCTTCTCCTGGGCGGATATCGGCACGTGGGACGCTCTCTGGGGCGCATCTCCTCGGGATGCGGCCGGGAATTGCATCCGGGGCGATGTGGAAATGGTCGGGTCCCGCAACAGCCTCGTTCACAGCGACAACATCCTCACGGCTGTCGTGGGGTTGGAGGATGTCGTGGTCGTCGCCAAGCCCGATGCCGTCCTGCTGGCCTCGCGCAGGAGCTCGGAGCTCGTGAAGGGGCTCGTAGCCACGCTGCGCGTCCGGCAGCGCCCAGAGGCCAGGGATCACATCCGTGTCTACCGTCCGTGGGGATGGTATCAGAGGATCGACCGAGGCTCCCGTTTCCAAGTGAAGCACATCATGGTCAAACCAGGTGGCCGCCTCTCGCTCCAGAAGCACCATCATCGCGCGGAGCATTGGGTCGTCGTGCATGGCGTCGCGGAAGTGACGGTCGACGACAGTATCTCGCTCGTGCACGAGAACCAGTCGGTCTACATCCCGATCGGGGCCAGGCACCGCCTTGGCAATCCGGGCCATATTCCCCTGGAGATTATTGAAGTGCAGGTCGGCAGCTATACAGGCGAGGACGATATCATCCGGTTCGAGGACGATTACGGCCGCTGACAGGCTCCCCGGTCGCGATCTTTTCCCGCCCTCATGTGTTGTGCCTCCTGTGAGGCCAGCGGGAGCAATGTGCGGGAATGGGGTCGAAAGGGGATATTCTGGACTGCCTGATCGTGGGAGGAGGGCCTGCGGGGCTGACGACGGCGCTGTATCTGGCGCGGTTCAAGCGCCGTTTTCTGGTGGTGGACAGCGGCACGCCCCGGGCGGCCTGGATCCCCACCAGCCATAACATCCCGGTCTTCGCGGAAGGCATCTCCGGCAAGGACATCCTCGCCCGGGCCCGCGCCAATCTCGAGCAGTACGGGGCCACGATCCAAACCGGCCGGGTTACGGGCCTGCGCAAGCAGCCGGACCGCTTCATCGGCGTGGTCGAGGACAATGAGGGGGGCATGAGCCAGATCTCGGCCCGGCGCGTGGTGCTGGCCACCGGCTCGGTCGATATCGAGCCGGACCTGCCGGATATGCCGAATGCCATCCAGCGGGGGCTCGTCCGCTACTGCCCGATCTGCGACGGCTACGAGTCGCGCGACCGGAAGATCGCCGTCATCGCCTATGGCTCCCATGGGATCGGGGAGGCGGTCTTCATCGCCCGCACCTATTCCCGTGACGTGACCCTGCTCACCCTGGGCCAGCCTCTGGAGCTGAACCCGGAGCAGCGGGCGAGGCTCGAGGAGCATCAGGTCAAGATCGTGGAAACCCCCGTCGAGTTCCTCGACATGGAGGATGATCGGATCTCGGCCGTGCATATGGGCGGCAAGGAGCACCGCTTCGACGTGCTCTATTCGGCGCTCGGTCTGAAATACCGCTCGGACCTCGCGATCTCGCTCGGCGCCGAGCACGACACGTCAGGCGCCCTAATGGTCGACAGCCATTGCCAGACGACCGTGAAGGGGCTCTACGCCGCGGGCGACATCGTTCGCGGCCTCGACCAGATCGTGGTCGGCATGGGCCATGCGGCGCTTGCCGCGACCCATATCCACAACCATTGCGAATGGCCGACCGAGGACGAGCCGGGTGGGGCGTGACTTTGCCTCTCAGGCGAGCGCCTTCGCGAGAAGCGGCAGGCTGACATCCATGCGGTAATCGACCGAGGAATGGTCGTCGTGGAATTCCTCGTAGGCATGGGGAATGCCTGCGGCTTCGAGCTTCCGGCGCATGATCCGCGAGCCGTAGACCATGTTGTATTGGTCGATGTCGCCGCAATCGATGTAGAAGGTTTTCAGCTTGCGCAGGTTCTCCTGGCATTCAGGCTGATCGACCATGCGCAGGGGATCCCAGCGCAGCCAGTTGGCCCAGCGCTCCTCGATGATCTCGCAGGTCTGCAGATCCACCGGCAGGCGGACACCGTAGAACTGGCTCGGATCGGGATCGAAGCTCGCCGCCTGGGCGAGCACCATCAGGGTATGCCAGTCCTTGTCCTTCGCCTTGGGGCCAGCCTCGAACTTGCGCAGGAACGCCTCGATGGACATGTCGTGACCGGCGAGGTGGCGCAGCGCCCCGGCGAACTCGCCGAGATGGTAGAGGTATTCGAACCCCACGTCGCCGGAATGGGATGCCGCCGCCGACCAGACCGAGCCGCCATGCCGAAGGGCATGGACCATGGCGCCGTATCCGCCCGAGCTCTTGCCGAACACGCCCCGGCGTCCGTCCCCACCGCAACCGAAGCGCTCCTCGACGAAGGGCAGCATCTCCTCGATGAGGAAAGTCTCCCAGGAGCCCATGGCCGCGCTGTCCACATATTGATTGCCGCCCAGGCGCGTGAAGCAGTCGGGAAAGGCCACGACGACCGGCGGCATGGCGCCCGTGCCGATCAGCCGATCGAGGCGCTCGGGAACGTTCTCGCCGTAGTTCTTCCAATTGGTGTGGGCGGGGCCGCCCGCCGTGTAGCCGACGAGATCCACGAGGAGAGGCAGGTCCCGGCCGTCATGACCCGCCGGGACGTAGACGTCGATCCGGCGGCGGGCCGGATCCCCCAGGAGGTTGCCCTTGAGGCTTCGGCTGTCGAGCCAGAGGCTGTGCACCGTGCCTGCCGGAACATCATGATTCTTCCGCATCGTCATCCTCTTCCGTCGCCAAAGGGAATGATGTGGCGGCCAAATGGGCACTTGTCCAGAATCCGGGCCCTCGCGGCAGTTAATAAGTCCTTATCTCACCTAGCCATTCCCGTGATTACGGGTCTACGGTGCCCCGATAAGTCATAGCAACTTGGGGGATGAACCATGACCGACAGTTTCCTGCCACGGTGGCGCCTGAAGACCGAAGGCATCATCATGCCGGATGAGCGTCTGCCGACCGGCCAGATGGTCGTCGTGGGCCTGCAGCACGTGGTCGCCATGTTCGGCTCGACGGTGCTCGCGCCGATCCTGATGGGCTTCGACCCCAATGTGTCGATCCTGTTTTCCGGCCTGGCGACGCTGATCTTCTTCTTCGTCGTGGGCGGCCGGGTGCCGAGCTATCTCGGATCGAGCTTCGCCTTCATCGGCCCGGTTCTCGTCGCCACCGGCGCGAGCGTGGGAAGTCCCAACCCGAACATTCCCCTGGCGCTCGGCGGCATCATCGCGGCCGGCGCGCTCTACTTCCTGATCGGCATC
This sequence comes from Microvirga mediterraneensis, assembly GCF_013520865.1. NCBI lineage: Bacteria > Pseudomonadati > Pseudomonadota > Alphaproteobacteria > Hyphomicrobiales > Methylobacteriaceae > Microvirga > Microvirga mediterraneensis. Next base: position 3,950,352 of record NZ_JACDXJ010000001.1, on the reverse strand, counting down.
GTGGTGCAGATGGCGGGGCACCGCTGGATCGAGCGGCTGATGCCGCCGGTGGTCACGGGCGCCATCGTGGCCGCCATCGGCCTCGTGCTCGCCCCGATCGCGATCAACAGCGCCTCGGGAGTGACGCCGGACAATGCCGCCGGCAGCGACTTCGCCCGCTGGATCGCGCTCGCGACCGTCATCGCGGTCGGGTTCGTCGCCGTCTACGCGCCGGGCACTCTGCGCCGCCTTCCCGTGCTGATCGGCGGTGCCGCCGGCTACTTGCTCTACTACATCTGCGCCAACATCCTGGGCCTCGGGCAGCCGATCGACTTCACCAGGATCAGCCAGGCCGCCTGGTTCGGCCTGCCGACCTTCCAGAGCCCCGTCTTCGACGTCCGGGCCATCAGCCTCATCGCGCCCGTGGCGATCATCCTCGTGGCGGAGAACCTCGGACACATCAAGGCCATCGGTGCCATGACGGGCCGCAACCTCGATCCCTATCTCGGACGCGCCTTCATGGGCGACGGCCTGTCCACGATGCTGTCCGGCGCCGCCGGCGGCACGGGCATGACCACCTATGCCGAGAACATGGGCGTGATGGCCGTGACGCGCATCTACTCGACGCTGGTCTTCATCATCGCGGCCGGGTTCGCGCTCCTCCTCGGCCTGTCGCCCAAGTTCGGCGCCTTCATCGGCACCATCCCGGGGCCCGTGCTCGGCGGCCTGTCCATCGTGGTGTTCGGTCTCATCGCGGCCACCGCCGGCCGGATCTGGGTCGAGAACCGGGTGGATTTCTCGAACCCGCGCAATCTCATCACCGTGGCGGTCGCCCTGGTCCTCGGCGCTGGCAACTTCAAGCTGAATGTCGGCGGCTTCACGCTGGACGGCATCGGCACGGCAACGTTCGGCGCCATCATTCTCTATCACATCCTTCGGATGTCGCCCGGACCCGTCGAGCATCCGCAGGCGGCCGAATAGCGAGACCCTTATCAGGAACACGCCCCTGGAGCCCGCGTTGAGCCTCAACGCGGGCTTCGTCTTGCATGGTCTGTCTCATCCCGGCCGTACGGAGCTCCGCACTCCTTCCCTCCCATCGCGCACGGAATGACGCCATGAGCTCCGAACAGCAGCAGACGATGCCTCCTCAGGTCCAGGACAAGCAGCCCGGTCACGAGACCGAGATGAATCCCCGGCCCGATTACGAGCCCCGTTATCCCGGCAGCGGCCGGTTGAACGGGAAGGTCGCCCTCATCACCGGAGGCGACAGCGGCATCGGCAGGGCCACCGCCGTTCTCTTCGCCCGCGAAGGCGCGGACATCGCCATCCTGTACCTGAACGAGGGCGAGGATGCGCAGGAGACGAAGCGCCTGATCGAGCGGGAAGGGCGCTCCTGCCTGACCGTCGCCGGCGATGTCGGCGATCCGAATGTCTGCCGCTCCGCCGTCGATCAGGTCGTCCAGCGCTTCGGCAAGCTCGACGTGCTCGTCAATAACGCCGCCGAGCAGCACCCGAAGAAGGACATCGCCGAGATCACGCCCGACCAGATCGACCGCACCTTCCGCACCAACATCTTCGGCTATTTCTACATGGTGCAGGCCGCCATGCCGCACCTCAAGAAGGGCTCCGCGATCATCAACACCACGTCGGTGACGGCCTATCGCGGCAGCTCGGAGCTTCTCGACTACAGTGCCACCAAGGGGGCCATCGTGGCCTTCACGCGATCCCTGGCGCAGAAGCTCGCGGGCGATGGCATCCGCGTCAACGGCGTGGCGCCGGGGCCGATCTGGACGCCGCTCATTCCATCGACCTTCCCGGTCGAGAAGGTGAAGCAGTTCGGGGCCAACACGCCGATGAAACGGCCTGGCCAGCCGAACGAGGTGGCGCCCTCCTACCTGTTCCTGGCATGCGAGGATTCTTCCTATATCACCGGTACGGTCCTGCATCCGAACGGCGGCGATCCGACGGAAGCGTAAAACGAGAAAGGGCGGCTCATCGAGCCGCCCTTTTCGTAACTGCGATTGGGTTCGATCAGCGTCTGCGGCGCACGCGCACCGGCACGAGGCTGGGCGCAGGTGTGGTCCATGCGACAAAAAGCATGAGGGCCGAAAGCGAACCGGCGATCAGGAAAAGTACTTCTGCGATTACGACCTGAGAAGCCGCTCCAGTAATCGCTGCAAGGGTAGTAACAACGGCAAAGATACAAAATGCACGAAGGGCAACTGAACGAGTCATTGACCATCTCTCCCAAGTGATCTGGAAAACGTGTGGGCGTAAGGCGAGTTCCATGCGAATAAAAGCCTGCAAAATTACTTTTGAACGGTCCATGAACGCAGTGGATCATTTTTCGGGCGTGGAACCGTACAGTCGCGCTTGGCGTTGTTTGAACATAATCGGCTCGATGTCGATCATTATTTAGCGAGGTAACACCATGCTCGGTTGGGCAGTCACTTTCCTGATTATCGCTCTTGTCGCAGCTCTGTTCGGTTTCGGCGGCATCGCCGGTACGGCCGTCGAGATCGCGAAGCTCATCTTCTTCGTTGCGATCGTCCTCTTCGCCATCTCGGCCGTCATCGGCCTGCTGCGTGGACGAAGCCCCATGTGATGCCGCAAGGCTATCCAAGATCCGAACGCCGCCTCGCAAGGGCGGCGTTCTCTTTTGAAGCATTCGGTTTTGACGGGAGGCGAGGGGAGGCCTAACCCTGCAGGGCGGCGCGGGTCATGCTGTCGGGGCCCAGATCCTCGATGTCCTCGACATTCAGCAGGGAGGCGAGCCGAAAGCGCGCGCGGTTCACGCGGCTCTTGATGGTGCCGACCGCGCAGCCGCAGATATGGGCGGCTTCCTCGTAGGAAAAGCCGGAGGCTCCGACCAGAAGCAGGGCTTCCCGCTGGTCGGACGGAAGCTTGGCGAGCGCGCTGCGAAAGTCCTCGAAATCCAGGTGGGCGCCCTGATCGGGCTGCACCTTCAGGCGACCGGCATAGGAGCCGTCGGGATCCTCGACCTCGCGGCGGCGCTTGCGGTACTCGGAATGGAAAAGGTTGCGCAGGATCGTGAACAGCCAGGCGTTCAGATTCGTGCCCGGCTCGAAACGGTGCAGATTGGCCAGCGCCCTGAGGAGCGTGTCCTGAACGAGGTCGTCCGCCCGATCGACCTGACCCGAGAGCGAGATGGCGAAGGCGCGAAGGCTGGGAACCGCCGCAAGAAGTGCCTCCCGAAGCTCCGGATCGGGTTCTGGGGTCATTGAGACCCTTCCTTTGCTCCGTTCTTCTTGTCCAGTTGCTCGAGCAGCTCCTTGAAACGGTCCGGAACAGGTTGCTGCATCAGTTCGTCGTACATGGCGCGGAGTTGGTCGCCGATGCGTTTCTGACTGCCGCTGTCGAGCTTGGGATCGGTTGCAAGCTTATCGTTCACGGACGCCTCCAGGGTAGTCCGGGCCAGCTTGTTCCCCTTATCAACCGTCATCTTAGTCCCCTTGCCACCCCGTATCTTTCGGAGGGATGGCCAACCTTGGCAATATCCATATATTAGTTTTCGAGCAATAACGCTGGTTGCTGCACCCGGTTCCATTCATGGAACTTTTGCAGCTTTGCCACGTTGAATGGACCGTCGGTACAACGAGTCAAAAGCACAGTTAAGGGGAAGCGAATGTCGACAGCGCAGCTTGTCGTCCAGCACTTACCATATCTTCGCCGCTACGCACGCGCTCTCACTGGCAGCCAGATGGCTGGAGACGCCTATGTGGCCGCTACCTTGGAAACCCTCGTCAGCGAGCCCGAGACCATCGGTCCTTCCGGGAACGTGAAGGTCGAGCTTTTCCAGGTCTTCACACGTATCTGGAATTCTCTCTCGGTGAATGGACGCAGCGAGCAGATTCAGCGCGATCTGCCGGCGGAAGTCCGCCTCGGACAGATCACCCCGCTTCCCCGTCAGGCGTTCCTCCTGTCCTGTCTCGAAGGCTTCGGAGAGGAAGAGGTCGGCCAGATCCTCGACGTAGACACGAAAACCGTTCGTGATCTCGTCGACGAGGCGGGCCGGGAGCTTGCGGCCGACATGGCCACGGACATTCTCATCATCGAGGACGAGCCGCTCATCGCCATGGATCTCGAAGCCCTGGTCGAGGGCCTCGGCCACAACGTGACGGGCGTCGCCCGCACGCGGACGGAAGCCGTCAAGCTCGCCTCGGCCAAGCAGCCGGGCCTGATCCTGGCGGATATCCAGCTGGCGGACGGCAGCTCGGGCCTCGATGCGGTCAATGATCTCCTGAAGGCCTTCGAGGTGCCTGTGATCTTCATCACGGCCTATCCCGAGCGATTCCTGACCGGCGAGCGGCCCGAACCGGCCTTCCTGATCGCCAAGCCGTTCCAGCCCGCGAACGTGTCGGCCGTCATCAGCCAAGCCCTGTTCTTCCAGCAGAGTGCCCGGCGTCGCGAGCCTCGTGCCGCAACGGCTTAATACCAAGGCTCACTGGAGTACCAAGTATTAGCCCGGCCTCTGGCCGGGCTTTTCTTTTATGATGATCGTATTGGGCACAAAAAAAGACGGGCTCAAAAGCCCGTCTAAGGTGCCGGCCAATGCACAAGGGGAATGCGGGGAGGACCAGGAGGCCGGTGCTTAAAGAACGCCCTATCGAAAACAAAGGTTCCCAGCTTTTTCCCTCCTTTTTATTCTTCACTCCTTCGATCCGAGACAGGAACATCAAAGTTATGGTCGCGTTATTTTTTCGAATTGTTGAGCTGGGATAGCAGGGGAGATAGGGATGTTCCGCACACCTGTGGCTTTGGTCGGATTGGCTGGGGCTTTCTTCGTGGCCGGAAGCTTCGCCCCCGCGTCCTTCAACATGCCCCCTCTGGTTCAATCGGAAGCCTTGGCTCTCTCCGGGGGTGTTCTGGCGAAAGGCGATCGCATCGCCGCGCCGGTCCCGGCGAGCCAGCCGGCTGCCGTCTCGATCGTCGAACTGGTTGGCGTGTCCAACGCGGCCGTGATCCTGCGGGATCAGAATGGCAAGGTGCTCTACAAGTCCGATCCGCGTACCGGGATCACGACCTTCGCGCGGGATACGGACCTTCCTGTCGTAACAGTGAAGGACGAGACGCGAGGGTCCGTCGCGCAACACCCGGTACGCCGTCAGGAAGGCAACGATACGCCTCAGGAGCAGAAACCCAAGAGCCGCAACCCGGTCGGCTGCCTCGGCGATGTCAGCCCCCTCGCCAAGGCAAGCACCAACCGGATGCCGAGCCTCTGCCTGGCATTGCTCGAACAATCCCTGTCCTGACTTTTCGGACATGACGCACCGCGGCACGGGGAGATCCGTGCTTGGCCCCGCGCGTGCTCGGCAAGCCCCGACGGCGCTCCAAGACTTCGGTCTCTGAGCCCAGCGCCGTTTGAGGGGGCTCGCCGAAATCTTTTCGACCAATCCCGACGGCGCTGGAACAACCCTTTCCCAAATCGAGTTGCTTATATCGGCGTATGGAGTGTCGCTGATACCGGAATGGGCAGTGTTGAAGAAGTCGAATTGGGAATGAACAAGTATTAATATCGAAATGTAGATTTTGACTGCTCAGATAACATTAGTTTGATAGGCCGTAATATTGGGAACGGTCGCTCTCGCTGCGCGTTACACCCCAGAGCACCTCGGTGCACAACGCGATTTTCAAGAAACTTCAGGAGAATAACGCAATGCTGAAGAAGCATATGGCAGCTTGTCTCGTCGTGACGGCTTTCGCGGCTGCACCCGCCCTTGCGCAGACCTCGACCTCCCCGTCGGCTCCGACCGACCGTCCGGCCGCGACGGGTTCCGGCACGACAGGCACCGGTTCGTCGGCCATGCAGCCCGGTACGTCCGGCTCGTCCACCATGGGCCAGTCCTCGACCTCGATGGGCCAGAGCAGCGCCTCGGCCGGTCAGTTCATGACCCAGATGCAGTCCAACCAGATCATGGCCTCCGATCTGATCGGAACTCGCGTGGTCAGCGCCAACAACGAATCCATTGGCGACGTCAATGACGTGATCCTGGATCGCAACGGTCAGGTCATGGCCGCGGTCGTCGGTGTGGGCGGCTTCCTCGGCATCGGCGAGAAGAATGTGGCCGTTCCGTTCAATGCGCTCGAGTTCATGAGTGCCCAGCAGGCTCAGGCCCTGGACAGCAGCAACAAGAACGTGAGCACCACGGGCTCGACGGCGACCGGCAACACCGCCGCAACCGGCACGGGTTCCGCCGCTTCGACCAATACGGCCGCAACCACGTCCTCGAATGACCAGAACGAGCCCGAGCGCGTCGTTCTCCGGATGACGAAGGCCGAACTTCAAGCCGCTCCGACGTTCGACAAGAACGGCAACAACGCCAACCGCTCGACTACCGGCGCGACCGGAACGTCCGGAACCACGAGCACCACGACGGCTCCGAAGCAGTAAGCGCAGAGTCGGTTTCTGCAAAGAACGGCGTCTGGGGAAACCCAGGCGCCGTTCTGCTTTGAGCCGAGCAGGGCAACTCGGCCAAAACAAACGGCGCAGCCGGGTGAGCTGCGCCTTGAAGGTGCCGGCCCAAGGGGCAATCGAACCGTTGACGTCCGAACATCGCGGGCACGACCGGGTTCCTGACGGTCTTCAGCTTCCCGGCGTCCGGATGTGCTGGACTTCTTGCCGCACAAGGAACTGGGAATAGGCGCATACGTTGCCGTTTCGAGCGCATGAGCATCGGTCCCAAAGTGGTTTTGCACTTTCGGCGCCCATCGGATGCTCCACTCCTAAAGATGCGCTCAGCGGAGGAAACGATAATGACTGCCACGAATGAACTGGACGCGGTGCTGTGCCAGGAGGAGCTGCCGGATGAGTTTTCGCGGCTCGCATCGAGCTCCCCTCCGAGGGATCGGCCCTCTGTGGCCTCCATGCTCAGCGGCATCATCCCGATGCACGCGCAGGACGAGGTGACCTGCCCCCTGCTGCTGCGGCGGCATCTTCTGGTTCCCGCGTTGCCCCATGTGATGCCGACGGCAACGAGTCCGCGTATCTAAGGTAAGTCTTGATGGTTGAAGCATTCGCCTCTTCTGCAACTCCCGGATCGGTCGCCTTCCTGCTCCATCCGAGCATGGTTCCGGTAATCGACGTGTTCCGGTCGCTGAGCAGTCTCGAGGATCAATACGATCTGGCGCTTCTCGATGGACCGGAGCAGGGGCTGGCAGCCTTCACGCGGCCGGAGACGGCCAAGGCCATCGTCTCGGATGCCCTGCTGCTCGCCTTCTCGATGACACGCCAACGGGGAAAGCCGTTCCTGTATCGCCCCGTCGGCTCCCGGCATGGGAGCATGGACGAGTACTGCCTGCTGACGCTGATTGGCTCATCGCGGGGCGGCGCTTCGGATGTCGCCCAGGAGGCGGCCGCGTTGCTGGAGATCGCATCGCGCGATTTCATGGTGTCCCTCGCCGGGGAAATCGTGCGCCAGATGGACCTCGGGACGCTCGTTTTCGAGCGCCCGAGCCTGCCCGAATTCAGGGCTTTGATGGGATATGGCCCGACCGAGGAAGTTCTCGTGGAATCCATGATGGACAAGGCGGAGTTCAACTTCCGGAACTAGAGCTGTCTCCGCTGACGTGGAATCGCCTCTCTTGTTTGCTTTGGCGCATTTTTGACGGTGAGCCGGATCCACTTCACCGAAAAGTCTTCCAGCGCCTTGCCGGGTTGATGCGCATTTCTTGCCTGTGAAATCCTGGGTTGCCCGGCTGTTCAGCCCTTCCTCCAGATGTCACCATATGCGGTATCGTCACGACGGCACCGGATCCAAAACGGACTTGTACTTTTGGGCTTCGATCCGATGCTTCGTCCATAGATCAGAGCATCGTTCGGGTCCGTACGATGCTCTAAAGACTTCAGGGGCACGGAATGACTGCTGTCGGGCCTTCAGCGTGAGCCGCGTTGCAGCTTTTGCCCTGATGGCGCTCATCTGGGGATTGACGTGGCTGCCGATGAAGGTGGCCTCGGAGGTCGTTCCTCCGATCTTCCTCGCGGCGATGCGCTTTCTGCTGGCCGCCCCCTGCTTCCTTGCGGTCGCCATGGCACAAGGCCTGTCGTTGCGCGCTGGCCGGTTTGGCCGCATCGCCGCAGCCTCTCTGCTCATCACCACAGGTTGCTACGGCTTTCTGTTCTGGGGCGTCGCGAGAGCGCCGAGCGGGCTGTCGGCGATCGTCAACCTGTCGCTGATGCCCATCTTCCTAGTCATGATCGGGCGTCTTTACGGACAGGAACGGATCACGCAGCGTCGCGTCGCAGCGATAGGGCTCGGGATCCTGGGGCTCGTACTCCTGTTCTCCAGCCGCACGGGCGCTGTTGGCGAGGGCACTGCGTCCGTTCTTGGCCTCGTCGCGGTCGCCATCGCGACCGTGTCCTATGCCTGGGGCTCGGTGATCAGCCGGCCACTGACCCTGTCCCTGCCGCCCCTGGTGCTCGCCTTCTGGCAGAGTCTGATCGGCGGAATCGCCCTCGTGCCTGTCTCCTTGGTCATCGAAGGGTACGATCCGGCCCATTTCGCCGGGCTTGCGGACGCGAGGGCCATCTTCGGCCTGACCACCCTGGTGCTGGGTGGATCGCTGATCGCCTTCTGGATCTATCTCGGCCTCGTGCGTGATTGGGGAGCGTTCCGGGCGGGGCTCTATGCCTTCGTCAGTCCGATCATCGCCGTCGCGGTCGGCGTCGCCTACGCGCACGAGCCGTTCGGCTGGGCCGAGGCCGTCGGCATGGGGATCATGCTCGCTGCCACGGCCCTGTCCCTGTCGGAACGCAAAACTGGGAAGACAGACCTGCCCGGGTCAGGTGCCGCAAGTTCTCCGAAGGTGATAGCAAAAGTAAAGGGGCCGTCGAGCGGCCCCTAAACCGATGTGGATCAGAAATATATTATTCCTGATTGCCGCGGGTGTTGCCCGAGGCCTGACCGCCCTTACGGCCGGCTTCCGAAGCGAGTTCCCGATCCTGGGAAAAGGAACGCTTCTCGGCTGGAACGCTCTTGCCGCCTTTGCTTGCGATTTCACGCTGCCGGTCAGAATCCATCGACGCGAAGCCACGCTTCGAGGTCGAACCACCTGCCATTTATGCCTCCTTATCAATGGTGTCCGTGCTTCTTCAACCGCAAGGGGATTCGATGGTTCCGGTTGGTTGGGGCCAACCTTTGCAAAAATTTTCAGAAAATATTCAGCTCTCATGAATTGTTAGGCTTAGACTTGGCAATTTCCGCGAACTAAACGTGGCAACAACTTGTCCGTGGGAATAAGAACCGAGGAGGTACTTACCTCGATACCCGCCGCTGGACTGTGTTCTATTTGCGAATATCTCAACCACAGAGGTATGTAGTTGATGCTCGGTGAAGACCGCCGAGGAGTTCGTCGGGAAGGGCGCCCGGTTTTCGCGAGAGATGATTATCCTTCCCGACCGCGATAAAAGGCTTGTCGCAGGCGCTCTTCGACGAGCACCTTGGACAAATCCGTGCAGGCAGAGAGGACAGGATGACCTACGACGACAGCAATGTGTTCGCGAAGATCCTACGTGGGGAGCTTCCGTGCCATAAGGTCTACGAGACGGACCGGATCCTGGCCTTCATGGACGTGATGCCGCGTGGGGACGGGCATGTCCTGGTGATCCCGAAGGCCAAGGCCCGCAACCTGTTCGACGTTGAGCCGGACGATCTGGCGGAACTCGCCAAGGCGGTCCAGATCGTCGGAAAGGCCGCGAAGGCGGCGTTGGCGGCCGATGGCCTGACGATCCAGCAATTCAACGAGAGCGCAGGCGGGCAGGTGGTCTTCCACATCCACTTCCATGTGCTTCCCCGCTTCGAGGGCGTGGCCCTGAAGCCCCATTCGGGCCAGATGGAGAAGCCCGAAATCCTGGCGGATTTAGCCGCGAAGATCCGGGCGGCGCTGCCGGCGGCGTGATCAGATGAGGATCGCTGCGGCGCAAGGGGCCTGTTTCACGTCGTCACCGGCCTCGTGCCGGTGATCCCGAGAGCCTGCGGCGCCGCGCTCTTCTGATCGAGATGGCCGGCACGAGGCCGGCTATGACGTGGAGGGAGGGCAGCCCCAGGCTCACTCCGCCCAGTCGAGGGAGCGGGCGATGGCCTTGTCCCAGACGGCGTTGAGCTGCTCGCGGCGGGACGAGGCCATGTCCGGCGTCCAGCGCCGGTCGACCGCCCAGTTCCGCACCAGCTCGTCCGTTCCGCTCCAAAAGCCCGTGGCCAGCCCGGCCGCGTAGGCGGCGCCGAGAGCCGTCGTCTCGATCACCTTCGGGCGCACCACGGGCACGTTCAGGATATCGGCCTGGAACTGCATCAGGAGCTCGTTCACGACCATGCCGCCGTCCGTGCGCAGCTCCTTGACGGCGATCCCAGTGTCCTTGGTCATGGCGTCCAGCACCTCGCGGGTCTGGAAGGCCGTAGCCTCGAGCGCCGCGCGGGCGATGTGGCCCTTGTTGGCGAAGCGCGTCAGGCCGCCGACCAATCCGCGCGCATGGGCGTTCCAGTGCGGCGCGTAGAGGCCCGAGAAGGCCGGCACGATGGTCACGCCGCCATTGTCCTCGACCCCGCGGGCCAGGGTCTCGATCTCGGTGCTGTCCCGGATCAGCCCTAGATTGTCGCGCAGCCATTGCACGAGGGCGCCGGCGATCGCGATCGACCCTTCCAGGGCATAGACGGTCTTCCCCTGGCCGAAACGGTAACCGACGGTGGTGAGCAGGCCGCATTTCGAGGGATAGGGGGTCTCCCCGGTGTTCATGAGCATGAAACAGCCGGTGCCGTAGGTGTTCTTGGCCTCGCCCTGCTGGAAGCAGGCCTGTCCCACGAGGGCCGCCTGCTGGTCGCCGAGAATGCCCGCGATGGGAACGCCCGCGAGGCTGCCGGTCGCCTCGCCGTAGACCTCGCTCGATGAGCGGATTTGCGGCAGGCAGGCCTTCGGGATGTCGAAGAGGTTCAGGATCTCCTCGTCCCAGTCCAGGCTCTTGAGGTTCATGAGCTGGGTGCGGCTGGCATTGGTCACATCGGTGATGTGGCAGCCCCCGTCGACGCCGCCCGTCAGGTTCCAGACCAGCCAGGTGTCGATGTTGCCGAACAGCACGTCGCCGGCGGCCGCCTTGTCCCGGGCGCCCGGCACGTTGTCGAGCAGCCAGCGCAGCTTGAGCCCGGAGAAATAGCTCGCCAGCGGCAGGCCGGTCTTTTCGCGCAGGCGATCGTAACCGCCGTCCTGCGCGAATTCCTCCACGATGGAATCGACGCGGGTATCCTGCCAGACCAGGGCATTGTGAAGGGGCTTGCCGGTGCGGCGGTCCCAGATCAGCGTCGTTTCCCGCTGGTTGGTGATGCCGATGGCCGCGAGGTCCTGGGGCTTCAGGCCCTTCTTCTCCAATGCCTGCCGGATCACCTCCTGGGTGTTCCGCCAGATCTCCAGCGGATCGTGCTCCACATGGCCGGCTGCGGGATAGATCTGCTCGTGCTCCTTCTGTCCGACGGAGACGATCGCTCCGGCCTTGTCGAACACGATGAAGCGCGAGCTGGTCGTACCCTGGTCGATGGCGCCGACGTACTGAGCCATGTCCTTCCCCAATGTCATTGCGCTGCGACGGACGCGGCGTTCTTCTTGGCCAAATAGGCATCGATCTTGGCCGCAGCGTCAACCGGCACATGCAGCCCGAGCTTGGAGCGCCGCCAGAGGATATCCTCGGCCGTGCGCGCCCATTCACGGCGCACCAGATAATCGACTTCCGCCGCCGTCAGCCCCGCGCCGAAATCCTCGCCGAGATCGGCCATGGATTTCGCCGAGCCGAGGAGCTCTTCCATCCTGGTGCCGTAGGCGCGGGCCAGGCGATGGGCGAGGGGCTCGGGCAGGAAGGGCCAGCGCTGGCGCACGGTGGCGAAGAAGCGGTCGAAATCCGCATCCGGCATGTCTCCGCCCGGCATCTTGGCGTCTTCCGTCCAGGCCGGCTTCATGTTGGGGAAGAAAGGCTTCAGCTCCTCGAGGGCATGCTCGGCGAGCTTGCGGAAGGTGGTGATCTTGCCGCCGAAGATCGACAGGACCGGCGCCCCGCCCTGCGGTGCGTCCAGGTCGAACACATAGTCGCGCGTGACCGCGGAGGCGTTGCTCGATCCGTCGTCGAAGAGCGGGCGCACGCCGGAATAGGTCCAGACCACGTCGGCGGGCGTGACCTGCTTCTTGAAGAAGTGGTTCACGACGTTGCAGAGATACTGGATCTCGTCCTGGCTGATCTCGACCTTCTTGTCGGGCACCGACTCGACCGGGATGTCCGTGGTGCCGATCAGGGTGAACTTCTCCTGATAGGGGATCGCGAAGACGATCCGCTTGTCCGTGTTCTGGAGAATGAAGGCTTCCTTGGTGTCGAAGAGCTTCGGCACCACGATGTGGCTGCCCTTCACCAGGCGCACGCTCTTGGTGGTGTTGAGCCCGAGCTTGGCGTTGAGGACGTCGGCCACGAAAGGACCGCCCGCATTGACGATGACCTTCGCCCGCACCTCCTGGGATTCGCCGGTCGTCACGTTCTGCAGGGTGGCCACCCATGTGTCGCCGTCTCGGCGTGCGGAGACGAGCTTGGTGCGGACCCGGATGTCGGCGCCCTTCTCGAAGGCGTCGATGGCGTTGAGGGCCACCATGCGGCTGTCCTCGACCCAGCAGTCGGAATAGACGAAGGCCGTGTCGAAGCCGGGCTTCAGCGCCTGGCCAGCCGGGTGGCGGGTGAGCTTGATCCCTTCCGTTCCCGGCAGCTTCTTGCGCGGCGCGAGATGGTCGTACATGAACAGGCCGAGGCGCACGAACCAGGCCGGGCGGATCCCCTTCTCGTGCGGCAGGATGAAGCGCAGGGGCCAGATGATGTGGGGCGCGGAGTTGAGCAGGCGCTCGCGTTCGAAGAGCGCCTCGCGCACCAGCCGGAACTCGTAATATTCCAGGTAGCGCAGGCCGCCATGGATCAGCTTCGTCGATGCGGAGGAGGTGTAGCCGGCCAGATCGCCCTGCTCGCAGAGCACGACCGAAAGGCCCCGGCCCACAGCATCGCGCGCGATGCCCGCGCCGTTGATGCCGCCGCCTACAATCAGAAGATCAGTCACTGTGGTCACGAAACGCGTCTTTCTTCAGAACCAAGCCATTCTACTGCTCAGCAAATGAGTTCTTTAGCCGTCTAAGGCAAGTGAATTCTCCGGCTTTTCATGAGCCTTTTGAAACACCAGCACAAGCACGAAGAAACCGAGCGCGAGAAGGGACATCCCTAAGCAGAGAGCGATGACGGCCGTATAACCGCCCCACCAGGCCCAGAGAGCCCCAAAAATGAACGGGGCCGCCGCCGTCGTGAGGCGGACGGGCATGGCGATCATCCCCTGAACCGTGCCGTAGCTCTCGCGGCCGAACAGCTCCGACGGGAGCAGGGCGCGCACGATGGTCATCATCCCGTTCGAGGCCCCAAAGAGCACGGCGAAGACCACGACCAGCCAGAAGCCCGCCGGGGTGAAGGGGAGGATGGCGAAGGCGAGGGCCCCCAGGGTCAGCACGATGACGCCGAGGCCCTTCATGCCGAAGGCGCGCTCCCCGAACGCCATGCCGAACCGTCCCGCCACCTGGGCCGGCCCGATCAGGGAGAAAGCGAACACGGCCATCTCCAGCGTAAACCCCTTCTCGACGAGAAGCGGAATCAGGTGGATCGGCAGGCCTGCGGCAATCACCCCCTGCAGAACGGAGGAGGCGACGAAGCACCAGAAGGAGGCGCGCCGGAGAACCCATCGGGCATTCGCCGGGCGAGGATGGCTCGGTCCGCCTTCGGAATGGAGCAGCTTTTTCGGAGGCGCGCTCGGGATCATGAGCGCATGCAGGGCCGCGCAGATGAAGATGTTGAAGCCGGCCAGGACCAGGAGCGCGCTTCGCCAGCCCAGGTGCTCGATCAGCACATGCGTGAGCGGGATGAAGACCGTGCTGGCAAAGCCTCCCACCAGGGTCATGAAGGTGATCCCCCGGCGGGCCATGAAGCCGAGCCTGCGGGTCAGGACCGCGAAGCCCGGCTCGTAGAACACCGTGCTCATGGTGATCCCCATGGCGATCCAGATCAGCACGAAGGCGGCGTAGCTCCCGACCCAGGACCAGAACACCAGAAGGAGCCCGGCGAGAAGGGAGCCGCCCGTCATCACCGCGCGGCCGTAGCCGAGGTCGATGAGCCGTCCCACGGGCACGGCGCAGAAGGCCGAGGTTCCCAAGGCAAGGGAATAGGCGGCCATCATTTCCGACTTGCCCCAGCCGAGTTCCCGGCTCATCGGATCGACGAACAGGGCGAAGGCATAGAAAATCGTGCCGTAGGAGATCAGCACATTCAGCGAGAGAGCGGAAACGAAGGCCCAGGGCATGCGGGCGGGGGCGGACATGGATCTATTCTTAAGCCCGTTGGGATGCCGATGTCAGCCCTTGAGGTTGACGGATAGGTCATAAACCTCCATATGCACATCAGGCGACGGCGCTCGACCATCGAGACGCTTGAGCGGGACTGCGTGACGGATAATCGCGAAACGGCGAAGACCCCGGTCCCCTTCTTCAATCGCTCAACCATACGACGGCCCCATCACGCGGGCTCTCGCCTCAAGAGCCCTGAAGCGCCTTGTGCTTTAAGCCGAACCTGCTTTGCGGCTCACCGCATCCGTTCGAAAGATACACTTTGACCCTCTTTACCGATTTCGGATTGGCCCAGCCGATCCTGAAGGCCCTGTCTGCCGAAGGCTACGAGAAGCCCACGCCGATCCAGGCCCAGACCATTCCCTATGCCATGGAAGGCCGCGACGTCTGCGGCATCGCCCAGACCGGCACCGGCAAGACGGCCGCCTTCGCGCTGCCGATCCTGCATCGCCTGGACGCGAATCCGAAGCCGCGCAAGCCGAAGAGCCCGCGCGTCCTCGTGCTCAGCCCGACCCGCGAGCTGTCCGGCCAGATCGCCGACAGCTTCAAGGCCTACGGCCGCAACCTGCGCCTTTCCACCGAGGTGGTGTTCGGCGGCGTCACCATCTCCCGCCAGGAGAAGGCGCTGGCGCAGGGCGTCGACGTGCTCGTCGCCACGCCCGGCCGCCTGATCGACCTCGTGGACCGCCGGGCCCTGTCCCTGCGCGACATCGAGATCCTCGTCCTCGACGAGGCCGACCAGATGCTCGACCTCGGCTTCATCCATGCGTTGAAGCGCATCGTGACCCTGCTGCCGAAGGATCGCCAGAGCCTGTTCTTCTCGGCCACCATGCCGAAGACGATCTCGACGCTGGCCGATTCCTTCCTGCGCGATCCGGCCCACGTGGCCGTCACCCCGGTGGCGACCACCGCCGAGCGCGTCGAGCAGAGCGTGATCTTCGTTCAGACGAACCGCAAGCAGGTCCTGCTCGAAACGCTCCTGCGCGACCCGTCCATCGACCGCGTCCTCGTCTTCACCCGCACCAAGCACGGCGCGGACAAGGTGGTGCGCGGCCTCGACAAGGCCGGCATCGCCGGGGCTGCGATTCACGGCAACAAGTCCCAGCCGCAGCGCGAGCGCGCCCTTGCGGGCTTTCGTGACGGCTCCTGCCGGGTGCTCGTGGCGACCGACATCGCCGCGCGCGGCATCGACGTCGAGGGCGTGACGCACGTCATCAACTACGACCTGCCGAACGTGCCGGAATCCTATGTCCACCGCATCGGCCGCACGGCCCGCGCCGGTGCGACCGGCCTTGCGATCTCGTTCTGCAACGACGAGGAGAAGGCCTACCTGAAGGACATCGAGAAGCTGACGCGCCTCAAGGTTCCGGTCATGCCTCTCCCCGAGGGACTGCCCGCCGCTCCTCCCGCGTCCGAGGCTGGCGAGCGTCGCGAGCCGCAGCGCGGTCGTCCGGCTCCCCATGCCCGCGGGCACCAGGGCCACGGCCAGCCGCGCAACGCCGATCCGAACGCCGAGCGCGGCCCCAAGCGCCGTCGCGGTCGCGGCGGCAAGCCGGGCGGCAACGCCCAGCCGCAGGGCGGCCAACCGGCCGGGAACCAGCAGAGGTCCGCACAGGCCCCGCGCCCGGCCCAGGGACAGCGTCCCGCGCAGGCACAGCGTGCCCCGCAGGGCCAGCGCCCCGCTGCTCAGGGAAAGCCTGCTTCGGGCCGTCAGGACGGTCGCCGCGGGGATGGCGCCCAGGTGGCCTGGCTCGAAAAGAGCCCCCGCCGCCGGTAAGGCACACTCATCGGAAAAGGCGCCTTCGGGCGCCTTTTTTCGTAAACCAGCAGCCTCATCCAACCTCCATGGAGACATCACCTGATGGCCAAACGGGCCGGAAGCGCCGATCTGCCGCTCCATAGCGGCCATGTGCCGAAATGGCTGGCCGATCGGATGACGCGCCTCGGCGGCGTGATGAGCGAGGCCATCGTGCATCACTATGGCCGCGACGAGCTGCTGCGCCGGCTCGCCCATCCGTTCTGGTTCCAGTCGTTCGGGGCCGTGATGGGGATGGATTGGCACTCCTCCGGAATCACCACCAGCGTCATCGGGGCCCTGAAGCGCGGGCTTGCACCCCTGTCGAAGGAACTCGGGATCCATG
Source organism: Microvirga mediterraneensis (assembly GCF_013520865.1). Classification (NCBI taxonomy): domain Bacteria; kingdom Pseudomonadati; phylum Pseudomonadota; class Alphaproteobacteria; order Hyphomicrobiales; family Methylobacteriaceae; genus Microvirga; species Microvirga mediterraneensis. Next base: position 3,933,820 of record NZ_JACDXJ010000001.1, on the reverse strand, counting down.
TCTGCGGCGGACGGGGAAAGCACTCACGGCAGACGCCTCATGAGCTGATCGCCATCGGCGGCCGCGTCGGCTTCGATGGGGCGGCCCTGGCCGATGCCAGCCGATTGGTGGCGAAGGTCGACAGCGCGGCGATCCAGGACGGGTTCGACCTCTATCTCCACGGCTTCATCGTCACGGATGACGGCAAGTGGGCCGTGGTCCAGCAGGGGATGAACGATGCGAGCCGGCAGGCGCGCCGCTATCACTGGCTGTCGGAAGATCTCGAAAGTTTCGTCGACGAGCCGCATTCGGCCATCGACGGTAAAGGGCAGGGCACCATCGTCAACCTCACCGACCGGCGGGCGGAAGCCTCGCGGAAGGCGCAGATCGCGATCCTGGATAGCCTGGGGCCGGACAACATTGCCCGCAAATTCCTTGCGCTCGAAGAACGTGAGGCGGAAGCTCCACCTTCGCCCAGCCTTCAGCCCCTGCTGCCGCACCTCGTGATGCCGGAGCACCACGATGTGCGCGCCAAGGACGTGGTGCTGCGGCGGCTGCACGGGACCCTCGCGGCGGCCGCCGACCGGGGACCGGCGGATTTCCCGGACCTGCTGATGACGCCGGGCGTCGGTCCGCGAACCGTGCAGGCTCTCGCCTTGGTGGCGGAAGTGGTCCATGGCACGCCCTGCCGCTTCAGCGACCCGGCCCGCTTTTCCTTCGCCCATGGCGGCAAGGACCGGCACCCCTATCCGGTGCCGGTGAAGGTCTATGACGAGACCATCCGCGTGCTGAAATCAGCCGTCCAGAAGGCGAAGCTCGGGCAGCAGGAGGAGCTTTTCGCCTTGAAGCGGCTCGACGATCAGGCGCGCGCGCTCGAACGCCACGCCACGGGCCCGACGGTGGAGGAGCACATCCGCCAGGAGCGAGCCAAGTCGCATTCCTACGGCGGCCGCTCCATCTTCGGAGACGAGCCGCCGCCGGACGAAACGGCTTAGCGCCGGGCTTTCTGAAGAAGGCTCTTGTCGAGCATCACGTGGACGCCCTTGTTGCCGTTGACGACCTGCGTGATGCGCAGGTCGGCCGCGAGGCTGCACAGGGCATAGGCCTCCGCCTTGGTGATTTCGGTGCGGGCGACGATCAGGTCGATCATGCTGCGCAGCGCGATGACGACGCAATCGTCGAGATCCGGATCGAACGCCATGGTCATCACATGCGTCGGCGTCTCGGCCATGGGCCAGGTCAGATGCATATCATCGCGCAGGTGCAGCTCGAAGGTGCCGATCAGGCCGGTCTCGATGGCCGTGACGCAGACCTCGCCGTCGCCCTGGACTCCGTGTCCGTCGCCGACGGAGAAGAGGGCGCCTTCGTGATGGACCGGCAGGTAGAGAATCGTGCCGGCCACAAGCTCCTTGTTGTCGAGATTGCCGCCGTTGCGGCGCGGCGGCAGGGTGTTCACGCTGCCCCAGGCGGCGGGCGGCGCCACCGCCATCACCCCGAAGAAGGGCTTCAGGGGCAGCTCCAGGCCCCAGGGCAGCCGACCCGTCATCCGCTCCCGGTCGAGCGGGATGGTCATGAAGTGCATCTCGTCGAAATCGTCCGGCAGGGCGCCTTTCTGCGGGGCCGAATAGGTGAAGCCCCAGTCGTAATGCAGCGCGATGTCCTTGATGCGGACTTCGAGAACCTGACCGGCCTTAGCGCCCCGGACGGCAACCGGGCCGGTGCAGATATGGCCCGGCAGCTTCGGCTTGTGGGCCGCATGGATATCCGTCAGCGCCTGCGGGACCGCGAAGGGCTCCTTCGGCATCGCCTCCGGTCCGCCCGATACGGTCGAGATCGTGACCGTGTCGCCGGAATCGACCGTCAGCAGAGATTTCAGGTTCGCGTCGAAATAACCCCAGTGAATGGTCTCCGGGGAAGCATCAATCCGGTAATCGGCCACGAAACACCTCTGAACTCACTGTCGATCCCGGATGTCTCGCATTCCGCTGCGTGAAGGACAACACGCCTTCCGGCTAATGATACGGATCCGCCGCGTCGCGCAGCCCGTCGCCCATGAAGTTGAAGGCCAGCACAACGATCACCACGGGCACCATCGGAAAGAGCAGCCAGGGATGCAGCTGCACGGCCGCGAGGTTCTGCGCCTCGTTGAGCAGCACGCCCCAGCTCGTCACGGGCGGGCGCAGGCCGAGGCCGAGGAAGGAGAGGGCGGTCTCGCCGAGGATCATGGACGGGATCGAGAGCGTCGCCGAGGCGATCAGGTGGCTCATGAAGTTCGGGATGAGGTGGCGGGCGATGATGCGCTGCTTGGAGGCGCCCATCAGCTCCGCGGCCTTCACGAAATCCTCCTCGCGCAGCGACAGGAGCTTGGAGCGCACGGCGCGCGCGAGTCCCGGCCAGTCGAGCAGGCCGAGGATGATCGTAATGCCGAAGAACACCAGGATCGGGCTCCAGTTCGCCGGCAGGGCGGCGGAGAGCGCGAGCCACAGGGGCAGCTCCGGCAGGGATCGCAGGATCTCGATCATACGCTGGATCACGTGATCGACCCAGCCGCCGAGATAGCCGGCAAGCCCGCCGAAGAAGAGGCCGAGCGCGAACGACACGGCGATTCCGACGATGCCGATGGTGAGCGAGATCCGCGCCCCGTAGATGATGCGCGAGAGCAGGTCGCGTCCGAGCCGGTCGGTGCCGAGCAGGAACATCGTGCCGTCTTCCGGAGGGCAGACCAGGTGGACGTTCATCTCCCACATGCCCCAGAACTGATAGGCATCGCCCCGGCAGAGGAAGCGGATGGGTTGCGGCTTCGATCTGTCGGGTGTGTAGACGCGCCGGAAGCTCTCCAGGTCGAAGCTGTAGGTGTATGGATAGGTGAAGGGCCCGACGAAGCGGCCCTCGTGCATCAGATGGATCGCCTGCGGCGGCGCATAGAGGAAGTCGCCGTGGCGCTTCGTCTGGTTGTAGGGCGCGACGACCTCCACGAAGGGCACGAGAAGGTAGAAGGCGAGCAGCACGAAAGCCGCCGCCACCGCCACCTTGTGGCGGCGGAACTTCCACCACATCAGCTGCCAGGACGAGGCGCGGTAGAAGCTTTCGCTTTCGGCCCCGACCGGCTCGGTCCTGCCCGGATCGAAAGGCGCGGGGTCGACGTAGTGGCGCTTGGAGGAAAGAGCCGTGTTCATCGTCCGCCTCCCATCCGGATCCGCGGATCGAGCCAGGCCAGCAGAAGATCGGATATCAGCATGCCGACGACGGTCAGCACCGCGACGAACATCAGGATGAAGCCGGCGAGGAACTGATCCTGGCTTTTCAGCGCGCTCAACAGGATCGGGCCTACGGTCGGCAGGCTCAGGACCAGGGAGACCAGAACCGACCCGGAGACCAGATGCGGCAGCAGGTTGCCGATATCGGCGATGAAGGGGTTGAGCGACATGCGGAAGGGATATTTCAGCAAGGCCCTGGTGGGCTCGAGCCCCTTTGCTTTCGCCGTCACGTAATATTGCTTGCCGAGCTCATCGAGCAGGTTCGCGCGCATGCGCCGGATCATGGCCGCCGTTCCGCCGAGGCCGATCACGACGGTCGGGACAACGAGATGCGAGAGCAGGGATTGCGTCTTGGCCCAGGTCCAGGGCTCGCCCGCATATTGCGCGTCGTAAAGCCCGCCGATGGAAATGCCGAACCAGCGGTTCATGTAATAGAGCATGATCAGCGCGAGCAGGAAACTCGGGGTCGCAAGCCCGATATAGCCGATGAAGGTGGCGAGATAGTCGCCGACGGAATATTGCCGCGTTGCCGAATAGATCGCGATGGGAATGGACACCACGTGGATGAAGATCACCACCGCGAGGTTGACCAGAAGCGTCAGCCACAGGGCGTCGCCGATCACGTCCACCACCGGCTTATCGTACTCGAAGGACCAGCCCCAATCGCCCTGCAGCAGGCCGGAAAAGCCGTTCGGACCGGGCATGACGCCGATCCAGACCAGATATTGCTGCCAGGCGGGCTTATCGAGCCCGTATTGCTTGATGAGGAATTCGGCTTTCGCGATGGAGGCGGATTCACCCTGCGCCCTCAGTTCGGCGATCTGATTGGTCAGGAAGTCGCCCGGCGGCAGCTTGATGATGAAGAAGACCAGGGCCGAAATGATCAGCAGGGTCACCGCCATGGTGACGAAGCGACGCAACAGGAAACGGATCATCGACGGGCCTCTTTGCGGGCGGCTTTGTTCCAGTGGATTTCATCCAGGCGATAGATGCCCAGCATGGCCGTCGGCTCCCAGCTGTAGAGCTCCTTGGCCGGCAGTCCCTGCAAGCCGTTGCGGACGACGATGGGCTGCAGGGCGCCGGAGATGGTGCCGATGGCCCATTGGTTCTCCGCATGATTGCGCAGCATCTCGCTCCAGACGTTCCGTTGTACATCCCGGTTCCCGGTACCCATCCAGGTCTCGTAGAGATCGAGGAGGCGCCGGGCTTCGGGGATGTCGACCTTCTCCCCGTTCTTGCCTTTGGTCTCGACGTGCTGACCCCATTTCGGCCAAGCGTAATTGTCCTGGCGCATGGGGGCGAATTCCGTCGGCGGCATGATCGCCGTGGGGATCGCGTTGTCGAGGCCGGGCGCTGCCACCATGACGGTCAGCCCGGCATAGGAGCGGTTGCGCAGCACCGTGCGGTCCTGGGGCTTCACGAAGAGCCTCACGCCGATCTCGCGCCAGAATTCGCCGATCAGGGTCAGGCCGTCGACCACGAGGCTGCTCTCGCCGTCGGTTTCGACGATGATCTCCAGCTCGCGCCCATCGGGAAGCAGGCGGATGCCGGCGCCGTTGCGTTTCGTCAGGCCGATCTCGTCGAGGAGGCGCGAGGCCTCCGCCGGGTCGTACCCGGCATTCATCGTGCGCAGCTCCTCCTTGAAGAGCGGGCTTTCCGACACGATGGTGTTGTTGCCCTCGGTGCCGAGTCCGAAGAGCAGCGCGTTGTTCAGCGTCTTGCGGTCGATGCCGAGCGACAGGGCGCGGCGGAAGCGAACGTCCCGGTTGAGCTGGCGCCAAGCCGGATCCACGGTGTTCAGATTGGGATAGAGCGCAAGCTCGGTGCCCCGGGCATAGGGCCAGAGCAGGGTCTTGTAGCCCTTCGCCTTCTCGCCTTCCTTCAGGACCGGGATGTCGCTCATGGAGAGGCCGCGGAACAGAAGGTCGACCTCCCCCGCGTTGGCCTTGGCGGCGAAGAGACCGGGAGCCGAGACGTCCATGATGAGCCGGTCGACATAAGGCAGCTGCTGTCCCTGGTTGTCGACGCGGTGGTAATAAGGATTGCGCTCGAAGATGAAGCGGTTGGCCGGGGCGGCGTTCATCACGCGCCAGGCCATGAGGGTGGGCAGGGTCGGGTTGGTCTGCTCCTTCATGTCGTCCATGCGGTTGTGCAGGGCCGCCCAGGATTTCAGCTTCTGCTGCTTCGCCTTCTCTTCGAGAGCGGCCTTGTCGGCATATTTGGCGTGGAACTGCTTGAGGTAGGCGGAAGCCCGGTAGATGCCGGGATCGAGCGGCCCGGCCAGTTGCGGCAGGAAGCGCGGATTGGGCTTGTCCCAGGTGTATCGCACCGTCCGTTCGTCGAGGACCTCGAAGCGCGGGGGCTTGCCGTCCACCATCATGAATTCCGGCGGCCCGGCCGGCGAGAGGTCCTGGTTCTGGGCTACATCCTCCCAGTAATAGCGGAAATCCTCCGCCGTGAAGGGCGATCCGTCGGACCAGCGGTGTCCTTCCCGCAGGGTAAACGTGAAGACCCGATCGTCCTCGTTCTCGTACTTCTCCAGGAGATCCGGCTGAAGCTGGAGGTCCTGGTCATAGCCGACGAGGCGGGTATAGGCGAAGGTCGAGATGTATCGTATGTCGCGCGGCCGCGGCACCAGGGTCACGACGTCGCCGCCGTACTGACCGGCGGAATTGACCACGATGGGGGTTTTCGGAAGCCGATCCGCCAGGGGGGGCAGCTTCTTCTCCTTCACCTGCTCGGCAAGGAACGGGGCGTCCTTGAAATCCTGGGCCATGACGGGCAGCGCCAGCAATCCGAGCGCGAAGGCAAGGGCGAACTTCTGTGTTCGGGATTTGAGCGGCATCACGCAGCCTCCCGGGCTGTCAGCTGCCCCATGCGAACCTTATGGCCCGGTTCGATCTCTTTCATCACGCCGAATTCGCCGGGCTTGATGCGGAAAGGCTCGGGCCATTCCGACGGCTGCGAGAAGCGGCCGCTCCGCAGCTTGGCGAAGTCCAGCGGCCGGTCGATGTCCGGATCCGGCACGGCGGCGAGCAAGGCCTGCGTATAGGGATGGACCGGGTTGCGGAAGAGGGAGGATTTCGGCGCCTCCTCGACGATGTAGCCCCGGCACATGACCGCGATCGTGTCGGCGATGTAGTCCACGACCGCGAGGTTGTGGGAGACGAAGAGGTACGACAATCCGAGCGCCGATTGCAGGTCCTTGAGCAGGTTGAGGACCTGGGCCTGAACGGATACGTCCAGGGCGGACACCGGCTCGTCGCAGAGCAGCACGCGCGGCTCGAGGGCGAGCGCCCGCGCGATGCCGAGGCGCTGGCGCTGGCCGCCGGAGAAGGAATGCGGATAGCGTCTCAACGCGCGCTGATCGAGCCCCACCATGTCGAGGAGCTGCTTCACCCGCGCATAGCGCTCGTCGGAAGTGCCGATGTTGTGGATGCGCAGAGGCTCGGTGAGAAGTTCATAGACCGTCATGCGCGGATTGAGGGACGAGAACGGGTCCTGGAAGATGAACTGCACGGAGCGTCGATAGGTGGTCAGCGCGTCGCCTTCCAGTTTGTGCACATCCTTCGGCCCTGTGCCGTCGTCGAACAGCACCCGGCCCGAATTGGGCGTGAGCGCACGCATGATCATCTTGGACACGGTGGTCTTGCCGCATCCGGATTCGCCCACGAGCCCCAGGGTCTTGCCGACGGGAAGAGACAGGTCGACCTCGCTGACGGCGCGGATCTCCTGGGTCTTGCCGGAGAACCAGCCCGACCGGAGGGTGAAGCATTTCGTGAGATGCTCGGCCTTCAGGATCGGCCCCTTCGGCTGGATCCGCTCCGGCGCCGAGGCCGAGGTGAGCGTTGCGCTCGTGACTTCGCGGATCGGCGTCAGGCGCTCGTTCTCCGCCATGGCGAAGCGCGGAACGGCGCGCATGAGCGCCTGAAGATAGGGATGCTGCGCGTTGCGGAAGATATTCTCCCGGGAGCCGGCCTCCATGACCCTCCCCCGATACATCACCACCACCTCGTCGGCCACGTTGGCCACGACGCCGAGGTCGTGCGTGATGAGCAAAACCGACATGCCGGTCTCGCCCTGAAGTTCCTTGATGAGGTCCAGGATCTGCGCCTGCGTGGTTACGTCGAGCGCCGTCGTGGGCTCGTCGGCGATCAGGAGGGCCGGGCGGGTGATGAGCGCCATGGCGATCATGGCGCGCTGGCGCAGGCCTCCGGAGAGTTCGAACGGGTAGGTCTTCAGTGCCCGCTTCGGATCGGGGAAGCCGACCCGGGCGAGCACCTCCATGGTCCGCTGGTTCGCCTTGGCCTGATCCACATCCGCGTGGATCATCAGCGCCTCGGAGATCTGGTCGCCGATGGTGTGGAGCGGGGACAAGGACGTCATCGGCTCCTGGAAGATCATGGCGATGCGCCCGCCGCGCAGGGCATGCATGGCGTCGCTCTCGGGCTGGAGGGCGGCGATGTCGATGGTGCCGCCATTCGCGGGATCGTCGAACACGATGGATCCCCCCGTGATGCGGGCCTTCTTCGACAGGATCTGGAGGATGGCCTGCGCCGTCACCGATTTGCCCGATCCGGACTCTCCGACGAGGGCTACCGTCTTCCCTTTAGGAATGTCGAATGTCAGCCCGTCGACGGCCCGGAAGTTTCCGGCATCGGTGTTGAAGTCAACTGTCAGCTGGCGAACCGACAGGAGTGGCGCTTCCATATGCTCCTCCCAGGAACTATGAGCATAACGCATCAGTCCCCATTTGATCTCAATTGTGATCTTGTTTCCAATCCGAAACACGCATCGGGGCACAAAAAACCTATGCCCCGCACGGCTAGGCGGGCGATAAGCCTTTCGCATAACGCCCAGATGACGTCGTCATGAACGAGATGGTGGGTCAGGAACCCGATCGGCTCCTCGGGGTCTGCAACGCCGGCCACGCGCCTCTCGACCGCTCCGGCGAGAGCGGCCACGATCAGCGCCGGATCGGCGAGGCTTCTCGTGCCGTGCCAGTCGATGGGATCCACATGGGTGTTGACCTGGACAAGGCCCGGCGCGGGCTGGGCGTTCTTCCTGTCCGTGAAGGTGGATAGTCCCCGGAAGCCCAGGTCCGTCAGGCCTGGGACGAGATCCCGGGAGATCCTGTTCCAGGGCGGCACGAAGACGGGCAGAAGCCGCGACCCGAGATGCTCCCGCGCCACATGCAGAGCCCGCTCCGCCTCCGTCGCCATGCGATCGAGAGCACGGTGAGGACCGAACTCGGCCTTCTTCTCGCCGGCTGGCGCATGGTCGGCATGGCTCCAGCCGTGCACGAGGGCGAAGACCTTCGGCTCTTCCGCCAATCGCTTCGCGAGCGAGGCTTCGATGCCTTCGGGAATAACCGCGAGGCCGATTCCGGCATCGTAACGGCGTGCGAGACCGAGAAGCCGGTCGAGCTGGGGCGTATCGGCCACCGCATCGTCGTCGCGCCACCAGAAGCGAACGGGAATGCCCCGTTCCCGGGCCTGGTCCAGCGCCCGATCGAGGGACGACCAGTCGATAGTCCTGTGGAGCGCAGGGCTCGACGACACGAGGCTTTCGGCGATGGCGACCGTCCGCATGGCTCCATCCAGGGCGATGGCTGGAGTTGGGGAGGAGGGACGCGCCAGTCCGCGTCGGATGGCATCGGCCAGACGTCGCGGCGAGAGCGCTGCTTCGGGCACGATCTCGGCAAGGCCCCGCGCCGCCAGGCGCTCGGCGCGCAGACGCTGCTCCGTCTCGCTGCCGGCTTCGAACGGGACGAGAACCGATGGCACTCCGCAGCGCAGGAGGTCGACAACCGTGTTGTACCCGGCCTGGCTCACGGAAACCTCCGCCCCGGAGAGCAGGGCGCGGAAATCGGGCCGCGCCCGCTCCACGGTCACGTGGGCCGGTGCGCTCTCCTGAAGGGCAAGGAACTCGGTGTCCGCCACTCCCCTGCCGACGAGGATGCGCCAGGGGCGATCCGCGAAATCCTGCGCCGCCGCGAGGGCCGCGCGGTAGAGCGGCAGGCTTGCGGCGCTCGATCCGCCGGAGACGACGATGCCATGCCGACGGTTCACCGGTACGGAATCGTCGTTCTCGTCCACATAGCCGGTATAGCGGATGAGCGGCCTGATCCGCTCATCCAGGGGCCATGAGGCCTCCAGCGGCGCGAGTTCCGGATCGCCATGGACAAGAACTGCGTCGTAGTCGCGAAGCACGCGCTCATGGGTCTCGGCGAGGCGCGACGCCTTGGAGGAGGCGACCAGGATGTCCCGGATCGAGGATAGTACCAGCGGACGCGGGCTCATGCGGCGGGCGGCATCGAGCAGAGTGGAGAACTCATCCGCCAGGACGCGGCGGCCGAAAGGAAAAAGCTCGGTGATCAGAAGATCGGGCCGGGCCGTTTTCAGGGTGTCGAGCAGAAGGACTCGGCGCCTTTCGAGATAGGCCTCATCCACGGGCGCGAGATCATCGCCGAGCAGCGTCTTGAAATCGGTTCCGACGGTCCGCACGGGCGGCAGCTGAACGAAGGTGACATTCTCCAGATCGGTCAGTCGGGCAGGGCTGCCGCCCGACACGAGTGTCGCCGTATGCCCCTTTCGCGCAAAAGCCCGCGCCAGGGCTGCGGCCCTGGTGAGATGACCTGCGCCCAGAAGATGCGTGACGGCGATCAAAACGCGTAAACTCATTTTTACACTCTACCCCGTCAGGCCTTGCAGCGCATTGCGCAAGCGCAATGCGGCATGACCGAGGTCACGTTCCTGTTCGACGAAACGGGATGCGTTGGCGCCGAAGGTCCCAAGACGCTCCCGGTCCTGCAGGAGACCGCTCATGGAACCGGCGAAAGCCGCGATGTCGCCGGGCGACGTCAGGAGTCCGGTCTCGCCGTTCCGCACCACGCTGGCAACGCCCCCATAGGCGCCCGCAACGACCGCGCAGCCGAGGGCCTGAGCCTCGAGCAGCACCATGCCGTAGGCCTCGTTCACGGCAGGCCAGACGAAGAGATCGGCCGCCCGATAGAGGGCTGCCAGATCGGCCTTGCACTCGACCTGTCCGTGGAGCCGGACGCGGTTCTGCATCGACGAGAACAGCCGCGCGATCTCGTCCCGCGCTTCGCCGTCCCCGACGATGTCGAGAGACCAGGGCAGGTGCAGGAGACGCCCCAGGGCGGCCGCGAGAATGCGATAGGAAGCGAGCTTGTCGCCCTCCCGCATCATTGCCACCGTGAGAAGGCGTGGTTCGGGCGCTCGCGACGGGCGGGAGCCCGACAGGGGCCATTCCTCAAGATCCAGGAACGGCGGCAGGTCCACCAGAGCCTGATGTGAGGGCCTCGCGGTCTCCAGGGCCTCCCGGTCAACGGGCGTCATGCTGAAGATCACGTCGGCGCGGTCGAGAGCCGCTTGCGCGCCTTCGTGCCCGAGCGCCCAGGGTCCTTGCGCACGCCTGGATGCTCGCGATCCTTCCGCAATGACATAGGGGATGCCGAGTGCCTCCGCGACATGCGGGCCGATCCAGTCGGGCGCCTTGTAATAGACGTGGTAGGTGAACCACAGGCAGGGGCGGCTGTCCCCGGGCAGTGCCGTGTAGCGTGCGATGAGGCGGTCAGCCTCTTCCAGCGATTCGGCTCGGAGCCTCTCCTGTCGCTGCCGGTCGCCCGCCTTGTCGAGGGTTCGCACTTCGCTGGTGAGACAGGGCGAATAGCCGGCCCGGTCGAGCGCCTTCATCGTCAGGCGGGCCATGGTTCGGTCGCCCGAGGGAAGCGGATGGTTCGGGCTCTTCAAGGGGGCATAGAACGCAACTGGCCTCGCGTTTTTCACACCCGCTCCGGTTCTTTCCTGGCGTTGTCCGTCACGGCCCGGAGGCGATCCTCCAGAACGTCGATCCCGCCCTCCATGGAGAAGTCCCGCCGCAGGCGCGCGAAGGCGGCGGCGCCGAGCGCATCGCGCTGAGCCGGGTCGCGGGCCAGGAGGTTGAGCGCGTTGGACAGGGCCGCCCAATCGCCCGGCGGCACGAGTACGCCTTCCACGTCGTTGCGGATGAATTCCGGAATGCCGGCGAAGTCCGTCGCCACGATGGCGAGGCCCTGGCTGGCCGCTTCCATGATCACGTTGGGAAGGCCGTCCCGGTCGCCCGACTTCGCCTCCTTCGACGGCAGGACGAAGAGGTCCGCCTCCCGCAGGAGCGCGATGATGTCGGGCTGCGCCTTCGAGCCGAGAAACGCCACCTTGTCGGCGATACCGGCCTCCTGGGCCTGCTTCTTCAGGCTGTTCAGGAGTTCGCCGCCGCCCACATGGGCGAAGCGCCAATGGAGGTCCTGAGGCAGGGCGGCGAGCGCCTGGATGAGATCGCCGAAACCCTTCTTCGCCACGGCTCGCCCGACGGACACGATCCTGACCGGATCGAGCGGGTCGGAGCCGTCCCTGGCGGGGCGGCTTTCGGGAGCTGCCGGAAAACGGGAGAGATCGAGGCCGTGATAGACGAGCGCCACCTTGTCGGGCCGCGACAGGGATTGGAGATTTCCGGCCCCCTGCGCCGTGCAGGTCACGCCCCAGAGCGCTTCCTCCATTTTCTCGCGCTTTTCCCAGTCGGGCGTCGTCCAGATATCCTTGGCATGGGCCGAGAAGGTCCAGCTCCGGCCCGTCAGCAGGGCCGCATAGCGGACGACGGACGCGGGCGTGTGGAGATAATGCACATGCAGGTGCCGCACCTCCTCCGGCATCTCGCGCGCCATCACGAAGGCCTGGCCGAGGCGGCGCACGCGGTTCGCGGTGAAATCACGCTTCAGATCGCGCCAGAAGGCCCGGATGGTCGGCCCGAAACCTTTCCGGCCCAAGCTCCAGAAGGCGCCGCGCAGGACGCGCAAGGGCTCCTCGTAAAGATATTCGGGCAGATAGGAGACCCGCGCCTTGATCGCCTTGTGCATGGGATGCACGGCCCGTTCCGTCGGGTGCCGGAGGGACCAGATCTCGAGCGCGAGGCCGCGCTGCTCGAGAGCCAGGATTTCCTGGGCGATGAAGGTTTCGGAGAGGCGCGGGTAGCCTTTCACCACGATGGCGATGCGTCGGGCTGTCTTGGAGGGAAGCATATGTACGGTTACTCGGCCGCCTGATGATACGCGGTGGCAAACGGTGCCCTGGAGGCTGTGAGTGCCTTCAGGCGATCCTGCACCCTGTCGAGACCGTCGAGAAGGCCGGGGACGATCACCTCCGACGGGCGGGGCTGGGACGACAAGGCGCGCAAGGCCGCCGCCATGCGCTCGGGTGTTCGCGGTTCCTTGTAGTCGCTCAGCATGCTCACAAGCCCGAGCCGCTTGCCCTCGACGGCGCGGATGTACTGCTCGAGACGGGGCTTCGTGCGCGGCACGATCAGGGTCCGCTTGTCGAAGGACAGGGCCTCGCAGAAGGTGTTGTACCCACCCATGGCCACGATGGCGTCCGCCTTCTTCATCAGCCATTCGATCTTGTTGTCGAAGGACATCACGTCGAGTTTCGGCTGCCGGGCGATGCGCTCCACGAAGGATCGGCGCTTGTCCCTGTCGATGAAGGGGCCGAACAGGATGAGGGCGGGCTGTTCGAGCGCCGCGTCCGCCTCATAGGCCGAGATCACCCAGTCGATCAGGTCGTCCCCGTCGCCGCCGCCGCCCGTGGTCACAAGGATGAAGGGCTGCTTCGTGATCTTGGGATATTTGGTGAGGGACGGGGTCGGCGGCACGTCCCGGCGCAGGTAGCCGGTATAGGTGATGCGCTCTTCCACGTAAGAAGGCAGGTCCAGGGCCTTGAGAGGCTGGTAGACGTCCTTGAGGCCGTAGACCCAGATCTCGTCGTAGTAGCGGGTCAGGGCATCCTTGGCCCCTTTGCGCTCCCATTCGGGGACGAGAAGCGCGGGCTCGTCCATCACGTCGCGAATCCCGAGAACGAGGCGGCAGCCGGCAGCCTTGAGGTAGTCGAGCGCCGGCACGACCTCGCCGCGGAAGCCCGTGGGTTCCTTGTCGACAATGAATATGTCCGGCCTGAAAGCCTTGGCGGCCTGAAGAATAAGGGCTTGGCGCAGGCCCACGGCCTCGTCCAGCTCGATGTTGAGGTTGAGGCTGCGGTAATCCCCGTCCGGCAGCTTCGTGACCCCCGGGATGCGAATGTAGTCGACGCCGCTGTCGAACTCGAAATTGCCGATGACGGGCGATCCCGAGATGATGACGATCGAGGTGTCCGGCCGGTCCTGCACGATGGCGTTGGCGATCGCCCTCGACCGGCGCAGATGCCCGAGGCCAAAGGTGTCATGGCTGTAGATCAGGACCCGCGTTCCACGGGTGCCCTCGGCCTGCGCCGAGACAGAACCTGCGTCCTGATCGTAATCCATTGCCAGGTCTGCCATGCGGCTGCCCCTACGGTCAGGCGACGAGGGCGATTGACGACCCATCGGCCTTCTCTACCTACTAAGGTCCCTATCGATCAAATAAGGCGCTGCCCGAGATCGGAAAGAGGTTCATCCAGGCGTATAGAAGTGGTAACCCTACGGCAATGGAAAAGAGCCTCTTCAGGTACATTTGGACACATTCCAGGCGTGACCAGCTGATCGTTTGCGCGGTCGTGCTCGCTTCGCTGCCGTTTTACTTCATGTCCCTGGATCTGCCTCGGCAGATCGTGAACCAGGCCATCCAGGGTGAGGCTTTCAGGGACGGCAATTCCACCGCCACTTTCCTCCATCTCAGCTATGCGTGGCCGAAATGGCTGGGCGGCGGCACCCTGGAGATCTTCGAAGGGTTCCAGGTGGGCCGGCTGGGGCTTCTGTTCGGTCTCTCGACCCTGTTTCTGTTCTTCGTCGTCGTCAACGGGGCGTTCAAGTACTGGATCAACGTCGCCAAGGGCATCCTGGGCGAGCGCATGCTGAGGCGCATGCGCTTCGACCTGTTCTCCATGGTGCTCCGCTTCACCCCGGACGCCCTGCGCAACGTGAAATCCTCCGAGACGGCGACGATCATCAAGGATGAGGTCGAACCCATCGGCGGCTTCATCGGGGATGCCTTCATCACCCCGATTTTCCTGGGGATGCAGGCCATCACGGCCCTCGTCTTCATCATGATCCAGAACGTCTGGCTCGGCCTGATCGCACTGGCGGTGATCGCCGTGCAGTTCACCATCATTCCACGGCTTCGGCGAGAGCTGCTCCGCCTGGGAAAGCAGCGGCAGCTGGAATCGAGGCAGTTGGCAGGTCGCATCGCCGAGGTCCAGGACGGCATCGAGGTCGTTCACGTCCACAACGCCTACAACTGGGAACGGGCCGAGATCGGGCATCGTCTGTTCAATCTCTTCTCCGTCCGGCTGAAGATCTATAACCGGAAGTTCTTCGTCAAATCGCTCAACAATTTCCTGGCGCAGCTGACGCCGTTCTTCTTCTACGCCATCGGCGGCTATTTCGCCCTGCGCGGCACCCTCGACATCGGTCAGCTCGTGGCCGTCATCGGGGCCTATCGGGAGCTGCCTCCGCCCCTGAAGGAGCTGATCGACTGGGACCAGCAGCGTCTCGACGTCCAGGTGAAATACGATCAGGTCACCCAGCATTTCGCCGAGGAGCGGCTCGTGCCCCTGCATGAGGCCCGCGAGGCGGCCGAGGAGGACATGCCCCTGACGGGTCCCCTGCTTGCCGAGGACATCCGCGTCGCCGGCATCCATGGCGACATGATCATCGAGGGTGGGACCTTCGCGGTGGACCTGCCTGCGAGCGTTGCCCTGATTTCCAACGGCGGCGCCGCGGCCAGCATGCTCGCGCGCATCGTCGCCCGGCGTACCTCGGAGTTCAGCGGCCAGATCCGCATCGGCGAGCGTGATCTGATGCAACTCCCCGTTCCGGTGGTCGGGCGACGGATCGCCTATGCGGGCGTCGATCCCATCCTCTTCCCCGGCAGCATTCGCGACAACCTGATCTACGGCCTTCGCTCGAAGCCGTTGGGCAGGATCGAGGAGGAGAAGCGGGAGATGGATCGCCGGATCGCCGAGGCGATCCGGACGGGAAACCCGGTCGAGAGCATTGCCGATCAATGGGTGGATTACGAGCGGATCGGCGCGCGGGACGAGAGCGATCTCGACCGCATTCTCCTCGATCTGCTGGACCGGATCGGCATGGGCGACACGATCTACCTGTTCGGGCTGGCGGGGCGGATCGATCCCGAGCGCCACACGGCTCTCGCCGAGCGCGTGGTCGAAGCCCGGCATCGCCTGCGCGAGACGTTCCAGTCGAACGGCATGGCCGATCTGGTCGAACCCTTCGACCCGGAGCGATACAACAGCCAGGCCACCATCGCCGAGAACCTTCTCTTCGGAGTCCCGATCTCGGACGAGTTCAAGGGCCGCAATCTGGCCGAGAACGGCCAGTTCCGCAGCGCCATCGACCGGGCCGGGCTGACCGACGATCTCGTCCGCATGGGCCTGCAGATCGCCGAGACCATGACCGAGATCTTCGAGGGGCTGCCCCCCGGCCATTCGCTGTTCGAGCAGTTCTCCTTCATCGGCGCCGAGGAACTGTCGGAATTCGCCGCGATCCTGCGCCGGCAGGCGCGGGGCGAGGGCAACTTGAAGCGGGAGGACCGCACCCGGCTTCTGGCTCTCCCGCTCGCCTATATCGAAGCCCGGCACCGCCTCGGCCTCCTCGACGAACAGCTGATGGCCCGGATCGTAGAGGCGCGGGGCCGCGTCCGGGAGGTCCTCACGAACTCCGCGTCGGAGGGGGTGGAATTCTACGATCCCGAGCACTTCTGCGCGGCGGCGCCCTTGCGGGACAACCTCCTGTTCGGACGCGTCAGCTATCAGGTCGCCAATGCCCGCGTTCGGGTGACCGAGGCCGTCGCGACGGTGGTCCGCGAACTCGACCTGGTGGAGGATATCGAGCGGATCGGCCTCGATTATCAGGTCGGCACGGCCGGGCGGCTCCTGTCGCCCCAGGAGCGGGCGAGCGTCAATCTCGTGCGCTGCCTCGTGAAACGCCCGGATATTCTCGTGATCGACGGGGCGTTCGCCCCCTTCGACGAGGCGCGCAGCCAGCAAATGCTCGAATTGCTGCTGGAGCTTCTCGATCAACAAAGCCTGTTCATGGTCCTTCCGAATGATCGACAGGCAGGCTCTTTCGATGTTCAGTTGCGCTTCCGTGACGGACAAATCATTACAGAAAAGACGGCCGCTCCGGCCCTCGGGTCCGCCAGACCCGAGCCGGACGCCGCCCAGAGAGTAGCAGGAGAGGTGGCATGACCCTTGAAACAGAGGTTCAGTCCTTGCGGCAGGTGCCGATGTTTCGGGATGTGGATCCGGCCCGCCTGAAGCTTCTCGCCTTCACGAGCGAGCGGGTGCAGTTCTCCGGCGGGCAGCGCTTCTTCTCGCAGGGGGATCCCTCCGACGCCGCTTACGTGATCCTCGACGGCCGGGCGAACGTTCTCCTCAACACGCCGGGCGGCGACATCCAGGTGGCCGAGCTGGGGAGCAATGCTCTCGTCGGCGAAATGGGCATTCTCTCGGACACGCCGCGCTCCGCCACGATCATGGCGGCCGAACCGACGACGGCCCTGCGAATCGACAAGAGGGTCTTTCTCGAGCTTCTGGCCCAGTTTCCCCAGATGTCCCTGGCGATCATGCGAGAGCTGGCAAAGCGCCTCGAGCGGACCAATGCGCAGCTTGTCGCACAATCCTCATCCTAAATTTCCAGGCAATCCTTGAGATTTTTAGGGGAAAACCCTGCTTAAGGTTAGCAAAATCCTACCTCTAATGGCCAAGCTGACCGATTCTCGTCACATCTACCCGTCAACCCTTGTCCCAGAATGACACAAGGGAAGGCCCGACCGTCAGGGCGGGCTGTTGCGGGATAAGTGATGATGAGTAACGCGAGAACGCTGCTGTGCGCGGTTCCGCAGCCTGTTGCGGATGTGCGCAAGCCCGGACGTCGCCGCCGTTTTCTTCAGCTGACCGTGACCGCGGGCCTGCTCATGGGCCTCCAGGGCTTCTCCGCCGGACCGGCGGCCGTTGCGACCCTGCCGAGCGCGCTCATGGCTCGGCCGGCCGCAGCCTCGGCGCCGCAGCCGGTCACCACCGGTTCCCTCATCACGGCCTCGATGGATTTCACCCCGAAGCTGATGAAGGACCCGAGCCTCTTCAAGGCTATCCTCGACGGCGCATTTTCCTTCAGGAAGCCGCATGCGGCGAAACCGGCGCCCCATGAGATGCAGGACGAGGCTGCCGGCGACCCGGATGAGCTGATTCCCTTCAACGGGCGCAATGTCCCCCGCTGGCTCGTGCATTCCATCCTCAAGGCCGCCCATGTGACCGGCGTCGATCCGGTCTACATGATGACCCTGGCCGATGTGGAATCGAGCCTTTCGCCCGAAGCCAAGGCGCCGACCTCGTCGGCTCAGGGGCTGTTCCAGTTCATCGACCGCACCTGGCTCGAGATCGTGCAGCTCCACGCCGCCGATTACGGCTTCGCCGCCGCCGCCGAGGCGATCAAGACCGTGGACGGCGATCCGGTCGTCGGCGACCGGGACCGCGCCTGGATCATGAACCTGCGCACGGACCCGTATTTCTCCGCCCTCATGGCCGGAGAGCTGATCAAGGACGTGGAGCGCGCCCTCCAGGCCCAGGGCGAGCGGGAGCTGGCCGAGGCGGAACTCTATCTCGCTCACTTCCTGGGGGCCTCCAGCGCCGTCCGGTTCCTCGAGGTCCTCGACCAGGACCCGAACATGAAGGCCTCCAAGCTCTTCCCGAAGGCCGCGAAGGCCAATGCCGGGCTGTTCATGGAAGGCAAGGGCCGCAAGCGCCGTCCGGTGAGCGTCGCCGAACTCTACAACAAGATCGATTCGAAGATCGTCCGCCGCCTCGACCGCTACGAGGGCATCGGACCTTATCTCGCCGAGATCTCCCGTCAGAGCGAGGAGCGGACATCCGAGGCGGCCGCTCTCGTCCAGTAAGGGCGGCCCTGCCGGAGGTCACCCGATCGCGCTGATCGCCGACGATGCCGAGGTGGGAAGCGAGCGGGTGTGGACGAAATCGTCCTTGGCCAGGTAGGTCAGCTCCTGCGGCGTGGAGGGCCGCCCGAGAACCGGATTCCGGTGCGGGAAGCGGCCGAACCGGGAGATGATGTCGAAGCGGGTCCGGGCCTGATTGAGGGAGAAAAGCCAGACCGGCTTGAGAGCCGCGGGGGCCTCGTCGAGGGCGCGCTCGGCGATGGCGACGACGCGCTTCATCCGAACCCCATGATCCGGCCCCTCCGCATGGACGAGGGGCAGGAGGTAGAAGAATTTTTCATACGGGGACGTGAGGTCGTCGTAGTGCCCGTTTCCGAATCCCTCCTCGGCCATCCCCAAGGCATCCTGGTCCGACGAATAGGCTTGCGGCGTCCCCGCGAACAGGCTGCGGGGGAACTGGTCCAGAACGATGATCAGAGACAGCCGTCCCGGCGGCGTGGCGCGCCAATGGTCGAGCTGGCCGCTCCTGGCCGCGTGAACCAGGGGGGCGAAAGGGGGCAGTTCCGCTTGAACGCCGCCGTGCAGCCACCAGGCCATCATCTCCCAGTGAGCCGCGATGCCGGAACGCGACAGGTCGACCGGAAACCAGAAATCATGGACCCTGCGCCAATCCAGCTGAGACGACATCCGCTCCTCCTTGAAGGATCCCGATGTTATCCAGTGTGCAATTGCCGTGCTGTGCTTGGAAGCACCTGACGGACGGGTTCGTCGAGGAATGACGTGAGCCGTGATCTGTGTCTCGGAGGCGGCAGTGAATTCGCGTCCGCCCTCTGACGGGGCAGGGATTGACGAGGCTGCCGCTCAAAAGCGGTCTGGATTGCCTAGAAGGCCTTGAACGTGATGATCGTATGCGTATCGGCGATTTCGGGGATGACCTGCACGTTCTCCGCGATGAAATGGCCGATATCGACCCCGTCATCCACGTGGAACTTGGCGAGAATGTCGTAATTGCCGGCCGTCGAGTAGATCTCGGATGCGATCTCCCGGTCGGCGAGAGCGTTCGCGACGGCGTAGGTCTTACCGAGCTTGCATTTGATCTCGACGAAGAAGGTCTGCATGGGAAGCTCCGGGGGCGTCTGGAATGTCTCAGTCCGAGACATATGGCATGGGACCGGACCGGTGAGAACCTCCGGTCCGATCCTGAGGTGTGTCATCCCCGGCCGACGCTCACATAGGTGAAGCCGTGGCGGCGCATCTCCTCCGGGCGATAGACGTTGCGCAGGTCCACCACCACCGGAGCCGCCAGCAAAGCCCTCAGGCGGGGAAGATCGAGCGCCCGGAACGTGTCCCATTCGGTCACGAGCACGAGCGCATCCGCCCCGCGGGCGCAGTCATAGGCGTCCCGGGCATAGTGCACGTCCGGCAGGACCGCCCTGGCGGCCGCCATGCCCTCGGGATCGTAGGCCCGCACCTGGGCGCCCGCATCCTGCAGGGCGGTGATCACGTCGATGGAGGGCGCGTCGCGCATGTCGTCGGTGTTCGGCTTGAAGGTCAGGCCGAGCACCGCCACGGTCTTGCCCCGCACGGAGCCGCCGCAGGCGGCGATCACCTTGCGCCCCATGGCGCGCTTGCGCTGGCTGTTGACCGCCGCCACCGTCTCGACGATGCGGATCGGCGCCTCGTAATCCTGCGCCGTTTTGATCAGGGCCAGCGTGTCCTTGGGGAAGCACGAGCCGCCATAGCCCGGACCGGCATGCAGGAACTTCGCCCCGATGCGGTTGTCGAGCCCGATGCCCCTGGCCACGTCCTGCACGTTGGCGCCCACCTGCTCGCACAGGTCGGCGATTTCGTTGATGAAGGTGATCTTGGTCGCCAGGAACGCGTTGGCGGCGTATTTCGTCAGCTCCGCCGTGCGCCGGGACATGACGAGCAGGGGCGACTGGTTGAGATAGAGCGGGCGGTAGAGATCGGTCATCACCCCCTTGGCGCGCTCGTCCTCGGTGCCCACCACGATGCGGTCCGGGCGCTTGAAATCGGCGATGGCCGCGCCCTCGCGCAGGAATTCCGGGTTGGACACCACGGCGAAATCCGCATCGGGGCGGACTTCGCAGATGATGCGTTCGACCTCGTCGCCGGTGCCCACCGGCACGGTCGATTTGGTCACGATGACGGTGTAGCCGTCCATGGCGGCGGCGATGTCGCGGGCGGCCTGATAGACGTAGGAGAGGTCGGCATGGCCGTCGCCGCGGCGGGACGGGGTGCCGACCGCGATGAAGACCGCCTCGGCATTCCGGACCGCCGACGACAGGTCGGTGGTGAAGGTGAGGCGCTCCTCGCGCACGTTCTTGGCGACCAGTTCGGCCAGGCCCGGCTCGAAGATGGGGATCTCGCCGCGGTTGAGGGCCTCGATCTTGGCCGGATCCTTGTCGACGCAGCAGACCTCGTGGCCGAAATCCGCAAAGCAGGCGCCGGAGACCAGGCCCACATAGCCTGCTCCGATCATCGCGACACGCATCGAGAGCTCCCAGTTTGTTCGGACCTTGGGTTTAGAGTGACGGGAGCCCCGCAGCAACCCACAGCCGCAAAGGATTTGAATGAGACATTTTTCGCCATTGCAACAATGTCCCCTTTGACTTCTGGATGGAGTGCCTCCACAACACCGCCGCTTTTCAAACGGGGCATTGATGCACAATCCTTTTCTTGTCGAGGTCACCCGCGGACACCTTGTCGAGTCGCGCCATCGGGGCAGCGTCTCCGTGGTCGACGCCGAGGGGGGCACGGTTCTGTCGATCGGGGATGTGGACCGGCGCGTTTTTCCGCGCTCCGCCGTGAAGGCGCTCCAGGCCATGCCGCTGGTCGAAAGCGGCATTGCGGACAAATACGGCCTGACCGACGAGGAGATCGCTCTCGCCTGTGCGTCCCATTCGGGCGAGCCGGAGCATGCGGCGACTGCCAAGGCCATGCTGGCCAAGGCCGGGCAGGATGCCGGCTGCCTCGAATGCGGGGTGCATTGGCCCATGGGAGAGGCCGCCAACCGCGCTCTGGCCGCCTCGGGCGCCAGTCCCAGCGCCCTGCACAATAACTGCTCGGGCAAGCACGCGGGATTCGTCTGCCTCGCCTGCGGCCAGGGCCAGAACCCGAAGGGCTATGTGCTGGCGGATCATCCGGTGCAGCGCAGCGTGCGCGAGGCGCTTGAGGAGATCACCGGCGCCTGCCACACGGTCGAGAAGAGCGGCATCGACGGTTGCTCGATTCCGACCTATGCGATCCCGCTTCCGTCTCTGGCATTCGGCTTCGCCCGTTTCGGCACCGGGACGGGCCTGCCGGGCGACGGCAAGGCCGCGGCGGCCCGGATCCGCAAGGCCGTGGCGCGCCATCCCTTCATGGTCGCGGGGACCGGCCGCTTCGACACGAAGCTCATGGAGCTTCTCGGCGAGCGCGCCTTCGTGAAGGTTGGGGCCGAGGGTGTCTATTGCGCCTCCTTCCCGGAACTCGGCTATGGCGTGGCCCTGAAGGTCGAGGATGGCCATGCCCGCGCGGCCGAGGCCATGATGGCCGGGCTCGTCCTGCGCTTCCTGCCCTTGAGCGCCGACGAGCGCAAAGCGGTCGAAGTGCTGGCCGGACCGGTGCTCAAGAACTGGAACGGCATCGAAGTCGGACAGATCCGCGTCTCGCCGGAGATCCGTGGCATTACCTGAAGGCGCTCACGGCCTCGGGTTCATCTGCAGGCGGGTGTGGATGAGGTCGTCGGGCTGGAGGCCATGCGGGCCATGGAATGGCCGGTCGAGAACGCCGACCATGTAGACGACGAGGCCGATGAAGATCATCAGAATGCTACTCAGAATGAAGTGGGTCGTTCGCCTCAGGTCGAACAGCCACAGAATGATGGCATTCAGGGCGGCGCCCACCATGACGACCGCCCAGATGACTCTTGGAATGCTGGTCCCAGCCGCCTGAATGCGCAGGCGGCGCTGCTCGATGAAGTCTTCGAAGGTCCGTAGCGCCGCCTGGTGGATCAGGTCCTCTCCCGCATCCCGATCGGGCCGGAAGCTGAGGAGCTGGCGGCTCAACTGGTCGACGAGCTGTGTCCCGCGTGTGGAGACCTGATCGGTCCGCTGCGCGACCCAGCCCGGCCCTGTCTCCTCGTCGACATACTGGCGAAGAGTATCCAATAGGGTCGTGCGAGCCGGTTCGGGATAGGCATTGAAAGTGCGGTAGAGGGCAATGACCTTGGACGACTCGCGCCCGACCGCATCCTGCGCCTTGACGTAATTCTCGAACACCGCGACGGACAGCAGGGCCAGGAGAACGCCGTAGTAGAGCGAGAAGACGTTCAGGAGCAGCGTGACGACCGTGTTCGGATCGCGTTCCCTGCGTATCAGGCGCGTGAATGTGGGCTGCAGCAGCACCAGGCCGGCCAGGGTCGGCACCAGGAAGACGAGGCAGACGATCACGGCGCCCATGAAAATGGGCAATTGATGCAGTCGATCGATCACGGCGTTGCCGGCTCTCGGTATTGGCCCTTGGGCCTTTCCCGAATGAAGCGGATTTCCCGAGAAGGATCAGGTGGAATTCCGGATAGGGGGACGGAGCTTCCTGCTATGGGCGGGATCGGCAAAAATACAGGCTTGAAGCATGGCTATGCTTCACCGTTCCCCCGATGGAGCTGATCATGAGGGACTTGCTCCGTCCGGCGGGTCCCCGGATGTGCCGGTTCGGCCCTGTTCGACGAGCTGCTTGAGCCTTGCCAAGGACATTCGCCAGCCCGTTTCGTTGTCGGCCGGAGAGATGCCCGAAGGGACATTCTCATGCCAAGCGTCGAGCAAGGTCGAGCCTCCGATTTCGGTCAGGGCAAAGGTGATGCTCATCTCGCCCTGCATCGACGGATCCTCCGTCTCGAACTCCAGAGCCTGAACGACGCGCTCGTTCGGAACCAGATCCACGAAACGACCGCGATAGGTGTCGGTCCGTGCCGAGGATTTCCCGACCCCGATATCGTCCTCATAGGTGAGCGAGATCGGAAACCGGCCTCCGACCCTGGATTCGAAAGAGTGGATATGAATGCTCATTCCGTCCGGGAACATCCAGGCCGAGACGGCCACGGGATCGATCAGCGCCCGGTAGACCACCGCGGCAGGGACATCGAAGTGCTGGGTCAGATTCAGTGCGCTCATGATTATAAGCTAATGCCGGCCATGCTCGACCCGCAATCATCCGGATTTAGGGGGCAGCCTTCGATTCTCGCTCAGAGCACGCACCGGGCCTAGAGCCTCAACAGCTTCACGATCTCGCCGGCTCCCGCATTGGGCGACAGAGTTCCGTCCGCAATGGCCTTCTCGATCTCCGGCACGCGCTGGCGCAGGGCCGGATCGTGGTGCAGGCGTTCATACAGGCGCTCGTGAACGAGGGCCCACATCCATTTCGTGTCCTGCGCCCGACGCTTGGCCGCGAGTTCTCCCGTGGCTTCCAGGCGCTTGCGATGATCGAGGACCTTCGCCCAGAGCTCGTCGAGCCCCTGGCCGGTAAGCCCCGAGATCGTGAGCACGGGCGGCGTCCAGGTGGGGGAGGCGGGCGACAGGATGTGAAGGGCGGCCTTGTACTCGGCGGCGGCCGCCTTCGCCTTCGCGCCCGCATCGTCCGCCTTGTTGACGGCGATCAGGTCGGCGAGTTCGAGGATGCCCTTCTTGATCCCCTGCAATTCGTCGCCCGCGCCCGGCAGCATGAGGACGAGGAAGAAATCGGTCAGGTCGGCGACCGCCGTTTCCGACTGCCCGACTCCAACGGTCTCGACCAGGATCACGTCGAAGCCGGCCGCCTCGCAGAGCAGCATGGTCTCCCGTGTCTTGGCCGCGACGCCGCCGAGCGTCCCGGAGGACGGGGAGGGGCGGATGAAGGCGTCGGGATCGGCGGCGAGGCGCGCCATTCGGGTCTTGTCGCCGAGGATTGCGCCGCCCGTGCGGGTGGACGAGGGATCGACCGCCAGCACGGCGACCTTGTGGCCCTTCCCGGTGAGCATGGAGCCCAGCGTGTCGATGGTGGTGGACTTGCCGACGCCGGGAACCCCGGTGATGCCGATGCGCACCGCACGGCCCGTGCGGGGCATCAGCTCCTGCAGAAGGGCGCGGGCCGCCTCGCGATGGTCCGGGCGGCGCGATTCCATGAGCGTGATGGCGCGCGCGAGCGATGCCCGGTCGCCCTTCGCGACCATCTCCGCCGTTACTGCCGTTTTCGGTGATCCCCCGGTCATGGGAGAGGTTTAGCGTATCTCGACCGCGCTTTCACCAAGTGATCGGGTCCATGCCGATTCGTCCCCAGGCGGGAATCTTGATGGCGGGCCGGCGCACGTCGATTCCGGCGACGAGGCCCATGAAGTCGATCTCGACGCCCTCGACCCAGCCGAGGGCGAGGCCCGCATAGCCGCCGAGGGAGACCTGGATGCCGGTCCGGCTCGGAGTCAGGCCGACGATGTCCCGCCAGGGCTGCCAGTCCTTTCCCAGAGCGGTGGGAGGCAGCGCGGCGTCGAGTTCGGGGACCGAGCGCATCACATGGGCCACGAAGGTGTTCGAGTTCGGCCCCGGCCAGGCGTTGTAGGCGCCGAAGGTCTGGTAAGGGTAGCTCGCCACCGCCTGCCGCACCTGCGGGATCAGCCGTTCCGCCGCCTTGCCTTCGATCACGACCACCGGATGCGGCGCATTGCCGAACCAGCGCCCATCCGGTGCCCATCCGTTGGTGCGGACAGGGCTGCCCCAGCCGACCTTGTCGTAACGGGTATAGGTGCCGGCGCCGGCCTCCTTGACGACGATCCAGGTATGGTGGGCGAAGATGCCGCGCCAGCGGCCGACCCGGGCCGCATAGACGGCCACGACGGCCTGAGGCGCTTCGGATGCGGCGGGAAGAAGTTTCGCGCTCGACCAGTCGGCGGCGCGCCAGCTCGGCGCGACATCGTCGCGCAGCGCCCACCAGAGCGCGTGAGCCCCCAGGGGCAGGAGAAACAGGCCGACGATGAGAAGGAGAATGCGGGAGACGAAAGCAAGCATCGGGCGAAGGTATGGGGCCACCCCCGGAGCATCAAGATGATGTTGCGACACCCCCGTTCACCATTGGGTTACCATATTTCGGCTCGGATGTGACTTGGTCGCGTCTCTGCCTTGTGCGTGCCATGATCGGGGACAAAACAGCACTGCCCTCATTGTCTCTTGAAATCCGGCCTCATGCTTTTTCCCGTCTCCCGCCTCGCCCTCGTGTGCCTCGCAAGCCTCGCCCTGTCCGGCTGCATCGGAGAGGATTCGGCGCTCACCAGCCCGGTCTCGTCGCAGGTGGGGCTCGCACGGGACCCGAAGCTCCTGGTCGCGACCACGCGGCTCCCGGTGGGCGACCCGCCGAGAAAGCCCTGGTTCAGCAGTGAGCGGTCTCCGGATCTGGTCTTCGCGGAAGCGCGCCTGAAGCCGCCCTCGGATTCTCTGATCGGCGGCAGCGGCTGGAGCATCGCCAAGGTCGAGAACCTGGACCACGGCAACGCGGCCCAGACCTTCGCCCAGGCGGCGTTCGGGCACAATCTGCTGCTCTACATCCACGGCTATCGCGAGAGCTTCGAGACGGCCGCGACCTCGACCATCGATCTCTCCGAAGGGATCAAGTTCGCCGGGGTGACGGGCCTGTTCACCTGGCCTTCCGCAGCGTCCACCTTCAGCTATGTGGCCGATCGCGAAAGCGCCATGTGGTCCCGCGATGCCCTGGAGGACCTGCTGACCGCCATCGCCAAGACCCCGAGCGGCGGGCGCATCCACATCGTCGCCCACAGCATGGGCACGCTGCTCACCCTGGAGACCCTGCGGATGCTGCGCGCTTCCGGCGGCGAGAGCGCCATGGACCGCATCGGCGCCGTGGTGCTGGCGGCTCCCGACATCGACATCGACCTGTTCGCCCGCGGTCTCGAACGTCTCGGCCCCGACGCCAAGAAGATCACCGTCATCAGCTCCACCAACGACCGGGCGCTCGCCGTCTCGAGCAGGCTTGCCGGCGGCATCGTCCGGGCCGGCGCGGCGGATCGCGACCGGCTGGAGGCGCTCGGCGTCCGCGTGGCCGACGCCTCCGAGTTCGGCAGCGGTATCATCAATCACGACATCTTCCTGACGAACAAGGAAGTGCAGCAGGTGATCAAGCGGGCTATCGAGCGGGCGGGGTGACCCGCAAGCGCGGACATTATCCCTGACGGGCGGGAGCCCGCCGGCGCTCATGAATTAGGGGTTGCACGCCCGCCGACAAAGGCAAATGATTGTCCTCACGGCATAAGTTCGACAGTGAGGCTTCCTATGGCTGGACTGGGTGAACGGGCTTCCTATCAGCCGCGTGCGATGGTCACGCTGCTGGTGGCAACAGTCATCTTGGGCGTTCTGGGCCTGCCCGTCGCCGTCTGGCTCGACCTGCAGATCCTATCGGAGCGCGTCCTGCGGATGCAGGCAAGCGAAGCCAGCCGCATCATCGACGACATGCGAAGCTTTTACGGCAGCGACGTTGTCGGGCGTGTTCTCGAAGCGCCCGAGCCGGTGATGGTCACTCACAATTATCGCGACATTTCCGGGGCCATTCCGATCCCCGCGACTCTCTCGATCGAACTCGGAAAGCGCATCAGCGCTCAGGACGGCTCGGTGAAATACCGCTTCGTTTCCGATATGCCGTTCAAGGGCCGGGAGCCCCATCAACTGGATGACTTCGAGAGGGATGCCCTTTCCCGTCTGCGCGCCAACCCCGAACAGCCCGTCGTGGAAGTGTCCGGTTCTCTCTTCGACAAGAACGTTCGAACGGCTGCGCCGATCGTGATGGGCCCCGTCTGCGTGAGCTGTCACAATTCTCATCCGGACAGCCCCAAGACGGACTGGAAGGTCGGCGACATCCGGGGCATCCAGGAAATTTCCGTGAGACAGCCGATTTTCGCGAATATTCTCTCGTTCAAGTATTCGCTGATCTATCTCTCGCTCGCCTCCTTGGCCGGGCTCGCCTGCATCTTCCTGCAGCGGCGCCAGGAAAGGCTGATCCGCGGCATGAATCAGGAACTGACCGAGGCGAACGATTTCCTCGCCGGGATCTCGACCAAGCTCGCAAAGTACCTGTCCCCCCAGATCTACAAGAGTATCTTCAGCGGCCAGAAGGATGTGGCGATCGCCACCGAGCGCAAGAAACTCACGATCTTCTTCTCGGACATCAAGGACTTCACCACCATTGCGGAACGGCTGCAGCCGGAGGACCTGACGCAGCTCCTGAACGAGTATTTTACCGAGATGTCCGCCATCGCCCTCCGGCACGGGGCCACCATCGACAAGTTCGTCGGCGATGCGATCCTGATTTTCTTCGGCGATCCTGAAACGAAGGGCGTCAAGGAGGATGCAAGAGCCTGCCTGCGCATGGCCGTCGATATGCAGCAATACATGGAGCAGCTGAACGCCCGCTGGCGCAAACAGGGGATCGACCTGCCGATGCGCGTGCGCATGGGCATCAATACAGGCTTCTGCAATGTGGGCAATTTCGGCAGCGAGGACCGGATGGCCTACACGATCATCGGAGCCGAAGCGAATATCGCGGCCCGCCTGCAGGCCGTGGCGGAGCCGGGCGGGATCTGCCTGAGCTATGAAACCTATGCCCTCGTGCGGGACCTGGTGCGGGCGAGGCCCTTGGAAGCCATCGCCATGAAAGGCATCAAGCGCGAGGTGGTGCCCTATGCGGTCGAAGGTTTCCTGGGCGAACTCGCGCAAAGGCCTCAGGTCATCGTCGAACACGTGACGGGGCTCGACCTGTTCCTCGATCTCGATGCGATCAAGCACGGTGAGATCGATCAGGCCAGAAGGCGCCTTTCCGAAGCCTTGGCGGCTTTGGAGACGTCTCGTCCGGCAGCGAAGGCGAGTTGAGACGTATTATTCCGCTGCCTGCTTCGGGCCGTAACCCAGCCGCTTGTTCAGGTCGCCGATCAGGTTCACGGCCGCATCGGCGATCACGGTGCCGGGCGGGAAGATCGCCGAGGCGCCGGCCTGATAAAGCGCGTCGAAATCCTGCGGCGGGATCACGCCGCCGACCACGATCATGATGTCCTCGCGGCCGAACTTGGCGAGTTCGGCTTTCAGCTCCGGTACGAGGGTCAGATGGCCTGCCGCAAGCGACGAGACGCCGATGATGTGCACGTCGTTCTCGATCGCCTGCCGGGCCGCTTCGGCGGGTGTGGCGAAGAGCGGCCCGATATCCACGTCGAAGCCGAGATCGGCGAAGGCCGAGGCGATCACCTTCTGGCCGCGGTCGTGCCCGTCCTGGCCCATCTTGGCCACGAGAATGCGCGGGCGCCTTCCGTCGTCGTGCTCGAACTGCTCCACCAGGGTACGCACCTTCTCCACGGCTGGCGACGCCATGCCGACCTCCCGTTTGTACACGCCCGAGATCGCCTTGATCTCGGCCCGGTGACGGCCCCAGACCTTTTCCAGCGCGTCCGAAATCTCGCCCACGGTGGCCTTGGCGCGGGCGGCCTTGACCGCGAGATCGAGCAGGTTGCCTTCGCCTGCCGCCGCCTGCGACAGGGCGGCCAGCGCCGCATCCACGTCGCCCTGGCTGCGCTCGGCCTTCAGGCGCCTGAGCTTGTCGATCTGGCTCGCGCGCACGGCGGCGTTGTCGACTTTCAGGATGTCGATGGACGCTTCGTCCGTGGTGCGGAAGGCGTTCACGCCGACAATCTTCTGGTGGCCGGAATCGATGCGCGCCTGCGTGCGCGCCGCCGCCTCCTCGATCTTCAGCTTCGGGATGCCCGCCTCGATGGCCTTCGCCATGCCGCCCAGGCTCTCCACCTCCTGGATATGGCTCCAGGCCTTCTGCGCCAGCTCATAGGTGAGGCGCTCGACGTAATAGGAGCCGCCCCACGGATCGATGATGCGCGTTGTGCCGCTCTCCTGCTGCAGGAAGAGCTGCGTGTTGCGGGCGATGCGCGCCGAGAAGTCGGTCGGCAGGGCCAGCGCCTCGTCGAGCGCGTTGGTGTGCAGTGACTGCGTGTGGCCCTGCGTGGCCGCCATCGCCTCAATGCAGGTGCGGGTGACGTTGTTGAACACGTCCTGCGCGGTCAGCGACCAGCCCGAGGTCTGCGAGTGGGTGCGCAGCGGCAGGGACTTCTCGCTCTGCGGGTTGAATTCCTTCACGAGCTTGGCCCAGAGTAGGCGCGCGGCGCGCATCTTGGCCACTTCCATGAAAAAGTTCATGCCGACCGCCCAGAAGAAGGACAGGCGCGGGGCAAACTGGTCGATGGTCAGTCCCGCCGCGATGCCGGCGCGGATGTATTCGACGCCGTCGGCGAGCGTATAGGCGAGCTCCAGGTCCTGCGTCGCACCGGCTTCCTGCATGTGGTAGCCGGAGATCGAGATCGAGTTGAACTTCGGCATGTTCTGCGACGTGTAGCCGAAGATGTCCGAGATGATGCGCATCGACCCCTTGGGCGGGTAGATGTAGGTGTTGCGCACCATGAATTCTTTCAGGATGTCGTTCTGGATCGTGCCCGAGAGTTTCTCCGGCGACACGCCCTGTTCCTCGGCGGCCACGATGTAGAGCGCGAGGATGGGGAGCACGGCGCCGTTCATGGTCATCGACACGCTCATCTGGTCGAGCGGGATGCCGGCGAACAGCGTGCGCATGTCGTAGATGGAATCGATGGCGACGCCCGCCATGCCCACGTCGCCCGAGACGCGCGGGTGATCGGAATCGTAGCCGCGATGGGTGGCGAGATCGAAGGCCACGGACAGGCCCTTCTGGCCGGCCGCGAGGTTGCGGCGGTAGAAGGCATTCGAATCCTCGGCCGTGGAGAAGCCCGCATACTGGCGCACGGTCCAGGGCTGGTTCACGTACATGGTCGGGTAGGGACCGCGCAGGTACGGCGCGATGCCCGGATAGGTGTCGAGGAAGTCGAGCCCGGCCCGATCCTCGGGGCCATAGCCTGCCTTGACCGCGATCCCCTCGGGCGTGAGCCAGGGCTCGGCGGCGCTCCGAGGGGAGGATGCCAGGGGAGCGTCAGTGAAGGCTACGCTCGAAAAGTCCGGGATGCTGGTCATGGCCTTGACGGTTGAAACAATGTGAACCGCATCATTTTAGGGCATCCGGACCCGGGATGCTATCGGCGCATGGTCGGAGGCGGCGAGGTCGGCCTGTCGCTGCGTCATCACCGGCCATGACAGGTACGTGTCATCCCCGGCGAGCCGGAGGCGAGGGAAGGGGATCCACTTTCACGCGCGGCGCTATGGATTCCTTCCCCTCCGCTTTCGCTCCGGCCGGTAATGACACAAGGGGCTCGTCACCCCCGTTTCTCCGCATTCCAATAGCCCGAGCAGACCCGTCCGCCCGAGGTCGACCATGTGCCGCGGCCGGTTCTGCCGGACAGGCCGCCGGAAACGTTGGCCCGGTCCTGGCCACGGGAGATGCTGGCGGAGACGGCGCCGTTGCGGCCGACTTGGCCGTTCACATTGAAGTCCTCCGGTCCACCGTAGCGGGCGCGCCCGTTCTCGACGATGACGGCGTAACGGTAGGCCCGGTCGCAGGAGCCCTTCTCGGTCACGACTTCCACGCTCCATCGGCCATCGAAACGGTTAGCCTGCGCATGGGCCTCCGGAGACATGACGATGGCCGTCAGGGCTGCAGCACCGAGCCAGGAAATCACACGCATGGAACGCTCCGGGATAGTGGGAAACAGGCTGAACCAACGTGAGTCCCCGGGGCCGGTTCCTGCGCGGCGCCTCAGCTTTCCGTGAGCAGCAGAAAAGCCGCTTCATCCCTGTCGATGAAGCGGCTCCCGTTTCGAGGGGGGAAGGCTTACGAGCAGGCCTCGTCGAGAGCCCGGCTCAGAACCTTGAGCGTGTCGCACCCCGCATAGATGAAAGTCGTGATCCCGGCGCGGGTCAGCTGCTCTTCTCGTTCGCCCGGCCGCCCTGCGAGGGCGATGAGGGGGGATCCGGCGGATGCCAGGGCCTGAGCCGCCTCTTCGGCGTGCTTTTCATAGATCTCATCCGTCGAGCAGATGCAGGCCAGCCCGGCCCTGCTGTCGAGATAGGCCTTTCGAAGCGCGCCTACGTCCGAGAACCCGTCGTTCGTGACGGCTTCGATGCCGCCGGCCTCGAAGAAATTCTTCGCGAAGGTGGCGCGCGCCGTGAAGGCTGCGATCGGCCCGAGATTGGCGAGGAAGATCCTAGGCCGCTCGCCGGTCTTCGCGAGATGCGCGTCCGACCGGTCGCGCAGGCGCTCGAAGGGCTCGGCCGTCCGGGTTGAGGGCAGGGGCGCAATGGCGACGGGCGAGGGGCCCGAGGCCGTGCCGACCAGTTGGGGAAGGGTTGCTCCCTGTCCGGCCATCCGGACCAGGGCCGAGAAGGAGGTTTCCGCAGGCGCGACCTGCTCTCCTGCCGCTTTCTCCTCGCCCTTGGGAGAGAGGGGCTCGCCCGATGCCGGCATCAAGACGGTGACTTCCGTCTCATGGATGTTCGGGAATTCGCTCGTGCCGGTGATCGGTTCCTTGCGGGTGGCGACGGCCTGCTCCCGCTGCGCCCGCACGATGGCGATGCGGGCCTGGAGCTTGTCGCCCTTGAGGCTCTCCAGGATTCCGCCCTCGCTCTCGATCTCCTGGAACAGTCCCCAGGCCTCTTCGCACAGGGCATCGGTGAGAGCCTCGAACCCGCCCGCGCCCGCGGCCGGATCGGTCACGCGGGCGAGGTTCGACTCGTCGAGCAGGATGAGCTGCGTGTTGCGCGCGACACGTCGGGCGAAGGCATCGGGCAGGCCCAGGGCTGCCGTGAAGGGCAGCACCGTGACCGCATCCGCGCCGCCGATCCCGGCTGAGAAGGCCGCGACCGTCGTGCGCAGCATGTTCACCCAAGGGTCGCGCCTTGTGGTCATGCGCCAGGCGGTTTCCGCGTGGAGGCGGATCGGCCGCGGTTCCAGGCCGCAGGCCTGTTCCACTCGCGCCCAGAGCCTCCGCAGGGCCCGCAGCTTCGCCACGGTGAGGAACTCGTCCGCATCGGCCACGAGGAGGAAGGAGAGCGCCCGCCGGGCGGCGTCGAGCGTGTGCCCCTGCATCTCCAGGGCGCGGAGATATCCGACCCCGGTCGCCAGCACGGCGGCAAGCTCCTGCGCCTCGCTGGCGCCGGCTTCGTGATAGACGCGCCCATCGGCCAGAAAGGCTCGACCGGCAAAACCCTGCTCCGTCAGGTGGACGAGGGTGTCGCCCATCCGCCCGGCCATGGTGTCCCAGGAGGCGGACATCTTCCCTTGAGCGGCCATGGCCCCGATGGGGTCGAGGCCGAGATCGAGGGAAAGGTCGGCAAGCTTGTGGCCGCGCCGCGCAGCCAGGGCGAGGACCAGCGCGGCCATCTGGCGGCCATGCCCACCCGCATCGACGCGCAGGTGGATGAGGTCAAGCATCACGCCCGACAGCGCCTGATCGAGATCGTCGAGGGAGCCGATCCGCACGCCGAAGCCCCGCGCGGCGGGAGCCTTGTGGGCCACCAGCGTCAGGGCATCGGCGCCGCCTTCGAGGTCGAGCAGCGCGAGTTCGTTGGCCTTCGCGGGATCGGGATGGTCGATTCGCTGCGACACACGCCAGCGGCCCGCCTGTTCGCGCGCGACGGGCGTGGATCCTTCCGCCTTGGCATAGAGCGGCTGGATATCGATGCCGTCATGGCTGCGGGAGACGAGCTTCTTCCGGAAGTCCGCGCCCTTCAGCACGCCCTCGACCCGCTTGAGCCATTGCTCGCGGGTGGCTTGCGGAAATTCAGCCGCGAGAGAGAGATCGTCCATGGGTATCCTCGTCCGAAGGAGGGCTCATCGGTTGCGCCGGACAATACCGGGACGAGGCGAGAGTGGGAATGCCCCAAAGGACGGCATTGCGCGGGCATGCCCTCATTCCTCCCTCACCACGAACGGACAGCCATGACGGGGAGAGCCGTCAGGTCGGCCGGATCGAATGTTCTCATTTTGTTCTTGACAGGGCGAATAACCTTGGCTATATCGTTGCCTAGATCTGCTCTGACGAGGGGCGCGCTCGCGAGGCGTCGCAAGAGTGAGAGCAGGCACGGTCCCGCCGCAGGCCTCGCAATCCTGTGGTCGCGGGAGGTCGACCTTGGGGGCTCCCCAGCTGGTCCACCTGAAAAGAACCGTGCGTGACGAGCAGTTCGGCTCTCACATTCACCCTTAGAGAGCGAGCCGGGCTGCCCGACGCGCCACCCTCGAACCCGAAAGGCTCGCAGCGCAAGCTGCGGGCCCCAAGGTGCTGGCTCTTTGACAGCGACCACCACGCTCCGGTGACGCGCTCCGCTGTCATCCCCGGCGGCTGAAGGCCGGGAAGGGGATCCATGGCGCGGAGCGTACGGTGCGGATTCCCTTCCCCTCCGCTGCGCTCCGGCCGGGCATGACACCCGCCCCGTCATGGCCAGCCATTCCGATTCGAGGAGGCGCAGCGCTGCAACCCATGGGGATCACCGGGACAAGCCTGGTGATGACGGATTGCGGCTCAGACGAACTGCGACAGGCCGGGAATGGAGCCCATGATGGTGCCCATCGTGTCCTCGCCGGCTTTCTCGCGGCCATAGGCGAAGAGTTCCTTGCCGAGCGGCTGCATCTGGCCCATGGAGACGCCGATGCCCATGAGCTGGCCGCCGAGCGCCATCACGCCGCCGCCCATGGACCCGACCATGCCCATGAGGCCGCCGCCGCCCCCGGTCTTGGATTGCTCGATGGCGTCCTGAGCGCCCGGCAGGGCCGCGATCAGCTTGTTGACTTCCTCCTGCGGACCCTCCTTTTGAAGGTATCCCAGGATGAGCCCGATGGCCTTGTGAGCGGTCGCCTGATCGAGGCCGGTCTTCTGCGTGATGCGGGCGATGAGTTCTTCCATCTGATTCTCCTGAGGCTTGGATGGCGGATAGTTCATAACTAAACTATTAAATCAAGAAACCCGACAGTGGAAACTCGCCACGGGACATCTAAGATCCTCAGAGGGGAGTGCTACTTTAAGGCCTCTATGAGAAACCGCCTTGTGGGGCTTCTGTCGGGCCGTGGCCAGCCGCTTCCTGCTCCAGATGATCCTGACGCCGCGCTGATGTTCGATCGGGAGCGGGCCGGATGTGAGGCGAGCCCGGCGGTCAAGCCTCCCTACGCCGCCAAGGGGGCGCTGCCGGCAAGAAGATCGTCGGGTACAAGCGCCACATCGCGGTGGACACCGACGGGCGGCTCCTGATGGTCAAGCTGGCCCCACTGCCGAAAAGCCGCTTGCACCTGTTTGCGGATCGTCTCGACGCTCGGTCCGACACGACGTGGGGCGCTTGGTCGACTGGGCCCATTTGCGACAAGCCATCGCCTTGATGAAGACGAGGCGCACGAGGTGACGTATGGTCTTGCCTATCGCCTAGCCAAGGAGACCTCAAGCTGTAACACGCGAGATAGGCTGAATTAGCGGGCGATAAGCGTATGCGGCAGAAGCTGCTCGGAGGGCTGCTCTCCGGCCCATAGAGCTTGCAGCTGATCCACAACCTTGGCGCCGAAATCCGCATAGGGAATGTGGACCGAGGTGAGCCACGGCGTAATCCAGGCATTGAGCTTGTTATCGTCGACGCCGACGATCCTGCAATCTTCGGGGATGCGGATACCGGCTTCCAATGCAAGGCGGTAAGCGCCATAGGCCATGAGATCGCTCGGACAGAACAGCCCCTGGGGCCACGGGCGACCGTCGACGAGCGTCCGAGCCGCAGCGTAGCCGACCTCCAAGTGCGACAGGCCCGGCGCTTCGGCCTGACGGATGGCGTTATCGGGCAGTCCCAGCTCCTCGAGCCGCGTGATGAAGCCGCCGACACGATCGCGCGTCGCCGACGATCCCTGCGTCGGTTGGATGACCGCGAGCTTCCTGATCCCTCGGGCCCAAAGGTGGTCGGCCGCATCCTCTCCGGCCCCGCGGTTATCGATTCCCACGAAGGCGCCACCTCCGTCAGGGTTTCGGCGTCCGACGAACACGATGGGGTCGCCCCGGGCGACCGAAGCCGACAGCGCTTCGCTGCGCACGGGATTGACGACGATATATCCCTGAACGAGCTGCGATCGCATCACGTGCAGATATTCGTCCTGAAGATCCGCGCGGTCATGGGTGTCGCACAGGATCATGACGTAGCCCGCCGAGCGCAGGGCCGTCTCGACCGAGGCCGCGATGGCAGCCATCGCCGGGTTATCGAGGTTGGGGGAGAGCATAGCGACGACCCGGCTTTCCCGCCTGCGCAGCGTCCGTCCCACGTGGTTCGGCCGATAGCCGAGGTCGGCCACGATTTTCTGAACGCGCTCGACGGTCTCGGCGGATGCGCGCCGGGTTTCGCCGTTCACGATACGCGACACAGTCGCAACGGAAACGCCGGCCTGAGCCGCTACCGTTGCCAGTGAAACAGGTTCCTGGCTGATGGGTTTCTGCTTGTTCATGCCATCTTGTTCACCACATTCGCCTGTCCTGTCGAGAGCCCTCATGCACTCACAAGGTTGCTTAGACCAAAGGCTGATAGACAGTTTAGGCAAACGTTTGCCAAATTCCAAGCGCAAGATCGGCGTTAGTGCCGGCAACAGGTTGCTTGCGCCATGGCGGATAGGCCGCCGGCAAGCAGTCACGGACTGGTGCGCGACTTGAGTAAAGTCCGGCCCGATCCAAGTTCGGCGAACTCCTCCGCCGCGAGGATGGCGCCGTCCGAAGGAGAAGGGCTTCAATGAGATCTGATGCCCCCGTGGCGCCACAGATCCGAGCAAATCTCGACGTTCGATAAGAATACAAGAGGGAGGAAACGATGAAGAGGACAACGATGCTCCTGGGCTGCGCCTTACTCGCAGCGAGCCTTGGAGCCGGCAATGCTCAAGCTCAAACGACGCTGCGAATGACCTGGTACTCGGACGGAAACGAGGGCGAGGTCATGTCCGATCTCCTGCGCCGGTTCGAGGAGCAGAACAAAGGCATCAAGGTCGTTCTCGATCAGGTCCCGTTCAAAGCCATCAACGAGAACCTGCCGGTCCAGCTCGCGGCCGGGCAGGGGCCGGACCTCGCGCGCGTCGCGGATCTCGGAGGCGTGGCGCGCTACATGCTGGACCTGCGTCCTCATCTGAAGGACCCGGCCTATTTCGAGACCAATTTCGGGCCCTTCCTCGAATGGATGCGGGTTCCGGGCGACACGACCTCGATCCCGGGCTTCATGACCCAGCTCACCCTGACGGGTCCGTTCGTGAACAAGACCCTGTTCGAGCAGGCAAACGTTCCCATGCCGGGTCCGAAGGCGACCTGGGAGGAATGGGCGAAAGCCGCGAAGGATGTTGCGGCCAAGGTGAAGGCGCCGTTCCCAGTCGCCATCGACCGGTCCGGCCATCGATTCTTCAGCCTCGCCATCACGCAGGGCGCAAAGCTGTTCAACGACAAGGGCGAGCCCGCCGTCGTCGACGAAGGGTTCAAGAAAGGCGCGCAGCTCGTCTTCGACTGGCACAAGAACGGCGTGATGTCGAAGGAACTCTGGGGCTCGGTCGCCGGCACTGCCTACCGGGGGGCCAATGACGAGTTCAAGAACGCGCAGGTCGTGATGTACGAGTCCGGCTCCTGGCAGATCGGGCAGTTCGACAAGACCATCGGCGATGCGTTCGACTGGGTGGCGGTTCCGACGCCCTGCGGGCCTGCCAACTGCTCGGGCATGCCCGGCGGTGCCGCGCTCGTGGCCATCAAGACGACCCAGCATCCTCAGGAGGTCGCGCGCCTCGTGGAGTTCCTCGCCAGCGAGCCGATCGCGGCGGAGTTCTATGAGCGCTCCCTCTTCGTGCCGGGTCACCTGGGCATCGCGAAGAAGGGCCTCGAATACAAGAGCGCCACGTCGCAGGGCAAGGCTGCGCTGAAGGTCTTCAATGAAGGAGTGGCGCAACTCTCCCCGGTCGCCACGAAGCTTCAGGGCTATGTCCATAACCGCGTGATCTTCAACGCGGTGATCAGCCGGCTCGGCCAGGCCATCGCTGGAGAATCCACGCTCGACGAGGCTTACCAGCGCATCGAGTCGGATGTGCAGCAGCAGATTGCTGAGCGTACCAGGAAGTAAGCCCGAATCCTTGCTCCGGGCGCAGTCGCCCGGAGCATCCTCGCTCTGGCTGAAGACACATGACCCTTACGTCGAAAACCTCTCCGGTGACATCGCCTGCCCCGTCAGGAAGCCTCATCCAATCGCGCGGACCGAATCCCGTCCTGAAACTGGTCGCTCGGATTTTCGACTGGCCGATGGCCGGTCTGCAGCGCCTCATCGGCGAGCGGCGGATGCCCTATGTGTTCCTCCTGCCGAACCTCGTGTTCTTCGGCCTCTTCGTTTTCGTGCCGATCGCCATCAACGTCGTCTATTCGGTCACGGGCGGCCCCGCTTTGTTTCCGTCCGAGCGCCCATATGTGGGGGCCGGTCAGTATTCGTATCTGTTCGATTGCGGGTCCTATGTGGATCCGAACACCTGCCGTGAGGATCATTTCTGGCGCGGCGTCTACAACACGCTCTTCTTTTCGTTGTTCCAGGTCGTCGCGATGGTGGGGCTGTCGCTCCTGACCGCCGTCGTTCTCAACATGAAGATCCGCGGCCGGGGTTTCTTTCGCGCGGTTTACTTCTTCCCCGTCCTTCTGTCTCCCGTCGTGGTGGCGCTGATCTGGAAGTGGATTCTGCAGCGCGACGGACTGTTGAATGCCGCCATCACAGGCCTGGGCGGCGACAGAATTCTCTTTCTGACGGAACCTGGCTGGGCCATGTTCT
The DNA here is from genome assembly GCF_013520865.1 of Microvirga mediterraneensis. Taxonomy (NCBI): domain Bacteria; kingdom Pseudomonadati; phylum Pseudomonadota; class Alphaproteobacteria; order Hyphomicrobiales; family Methylobacteriaceae; genus Microvirga; species Microvirga mediterraneensis. The sequence goes on along the minus strand of NZ_JACDXJ010000001.1, from coordinate 3,895,865 downwards.
GGGCCATCTTCGTATCGGTCTGGGCCCATATGGGGTTCTACACCCTCATCCTGCTGGCGGGTCTCCAAGCCATTCCGGCGGATATCTACGAGGCCGCCGAGATGGACGCGACGCCCCGCTGGCGCGTGTTCTGGCGCCTGACCCTGCCGTTGCTCTGGCCCAACCTCATCGTTGTGATCGTGCTGTCCCTGATCCGTGCCGTGCAGACCTTTGACGAGGTGTTCGTGCTGACGGGCGGCGGACCGGGAACGTCCACCCTCATGGTCGTGCAGTACATCTACGAGACGGCATTCTCGAACCAGGTTCAGAATTTCGGGCTCGCAGCGGCGGCATCCGTTGTCCTCGGCATCGTACTCTTCGCCCTGACGTTGGCGCAACTCGCCTTCACGCAACGCAAGTCCTCGTGAGGCCGTCATGAACATTGCTCATCTCGCCACTGCGCGCCGCAATCCCAGGAGCTGGCACTGGACCGACATTGCGGCCTATACGTACCTTCTGCTCGGCGTGGTTCTGATGTTCGGGCCGGTGCTGTGGCTCGTCCTGTCGTCGTTCAAGACGCAGGCGAGCCTCCTGGAGTTTCCTCCCTCGCTTCTGCCCCTGTCGCAGAAGGAGGTCGTCGTGTCAGGCTACCCACAGCCGCTGCCCTTGTTCACGGTGACCATGGAGGACGGGACTAAACGCGAACTCGCGCAGGTCCGGAGGATCGGCATCCAGGCACAAATGATCGATCCTGCAAATCCGGGTCAGACCTTTAGGGTCGCCATCGACAAGCGCACCCCTGTCCGCGAGTTCTCTCTGGCGACGGAGAACTATTCCGAGCCGCTGCAACGGTTCGCGTTCCCGCGCTTCCTCGCCAATTCGGTCTTCGTGACCGTGGTCGCTACGCTGATCACGCTTCTGATCAACTCCATGGCGGCCTATGCCCTCTCGATCTACGAGTTCAAGGGCAAGAACGCCGCCATGCTGATGGTGATCGGTACGCTCATGATCCCGATCACCATCATCCTGGTTCCGGTCTATCTCGTGGTGACCAATCTCGGCCTCGTGAATTCGCTTTGGGCCGTGATCCTGCCAGGGGCGGCGACACCGACAGGCGTATTCCTCCTGCGACAGTACATGCTGACCTTGCCGCGCGATCTCATCGAAGCGGCTCGCATGGACAAGGCGTCGGAATGGCAGATCTACTGGCGCATCGTCATGCCCTTGACCCTGCCGGCGCTCGCGGTGCTGACGATCTTCTCGATCATGTGGCGTTGGAACGAGTTTCTCTGGCCGCTGGCCGTCCTGACGAAGACGGAGTCCTACACACTTCAGATCGGTCTCAATGCGTTCCAGGGCGAGTTGCAGACGCAGTGGCAATATCTCCTTGCGATGACCGTGATGACCCTGACCCCAGTGGCGATCGTCTTCGTGTTTCTGCAACGCTTCATCACCACCGGTATCGCCAATACCGGGATGAAATAACCGGATTGGATGAATCATGGCAGAGCTGAAGCTCACAGACATCAAGAAATCCTATGGCAGCGCTACGATCATTCATGGAGTCGATCTGACGATCGAGGATGGCGAGTTCGTGGTGTTCGTAGGTCCCTCGGGCTGCGGGAAGTCCACGCTTTTGCGCATCATCGCCGGTCTGGAGCAGGTCAGTGGCGGTGACATCCGAATTGACGGGCAAAGCGTCACGAACGTTCCGGCCTCGGATCGGGGGCTCGCGATGGTTTTTCAGTCCTATGCGCTCTACCCGCATATGAGCGTCTACAAGAACATGGCCTTCGCTTTGGAGAACATGGGCCTGAGCCGGCCGGACATCGATCAGCGTGTCCGTCGCGCGGCCCAGATGCTGCAGCTGACCGATTATCTCGACCGCAAGCCGAAGGCCCTCTCGGGCGGGCAGCGCCAGCGTGTCGCGATCGGCCGCGCGATCGTGCGCGACCCGAAGATCTTCCTGTTCGACGAGCCGCTGTCGAATCTGGACGCGGAACTTCGCGTCGCCACGCGCAAGGAGCTGGCCGCGCTGCATGGAGAGATCGGTGGCACCATGATCTACGTCACTCACGATCAGGTCGAGGCTATGACCCTGGCGGACCGCATCGTGGTGCTGCGTTCCGGACGCATCGAGCAGGTCGGAACGCCCCTCGAAGTTTATAACCATCCGAACAATCTCTTTGTAGCGGGCTTCATCGGCTCGCCCCGCATGAACCTGCTCCCGGCCCGCGTGACCGGTCCAGGGCAGGTCATCATCGGAGACGACACGCGGGCGATGGCCGTGCCGTCGACGGGCCGGGCTTCTCCAGGCGACGGCATCACACTGGGTGCCCGCCCCGAGCACATCGATGTCGTGGACGAAACCCAGGCGGATCTCGTTATCACGGTCGACCTGGTGGAGCAGCTCGGAGGCGAAACCTACCTGTATGGGTCGGCTCCAGGCCTGCCGCAGATGACCGTGCGCCAGGATGGCCAGGCCGGATACGACCGAGGGCAGAGGGTTGGGCTTCGCCTCAAGCGCGAGGCGCTTCACCTTTTCGACGTGGACGGACACGCGATCCGCATTCGCTGATACTGCTGAGGAGACACTTTCGATGAAAGCGCTGACGGAGGGCCGCTATCGCGGCCGCGACGGAATCTGGGCCGTGTTCGAACTCGGATGGAATACGGAACTGCGCGTTGGCATTCTGGAGCAGGATATCGGTCGGGTCGTGATGAAACGTGACGGCGGCTATCGCCTCGACCGTGGCTGGAGCATCGCGCCGAATGGACTTGAGCCCGCCTATGAAGGCAGGACGAGGGATTCCACGGAGGGGTTTGCCTGCCCGGATGCATCCGTCACGGAACAGGACGGCACCGTCGTGCTCTCCGCCGAAGGCCTGAGCGCCGTCATCACGCTGGCTCCTTTCGGAATTGCCTGGCACCGGGATGGAGAAAGCCGTCCCTTCCTGCAGGACCGTCAGACGCAGGCGTATTTCGTTTCGCGCAAGACCGGTGCATTGCAGCATGTCATGGCGCGTGATGAACACGATCGTCACTACGGTGTAGGCGACAAGGCAGGTCCTCTCGATCATACTGGCCGCCGCTTTAAGATCGACGCGGTGGACCCCTGCGGGTTCGACGCAGAGCTGAGCGATCCGCTCTATAAAATGATTCCGTTCCTCCTTGTCGACGGCCCGGCGGGTGCGCATGGCGTGTTCTACGACAACCTTGCCATCGGCGAGATGGATCTGGGCTGCACGATCGACAATTATCATGGACTATTCCGATCCTACAGTGCACAGGATGGGGACCTCGATTTCTATGTTATCGCGGGGCCGAGCGTTCCGGACGTGGTGCGGCGCTTCTCCTGGCTGACCGGCGGTCAGGCTTTCGCACCGAAATGGTCGTTGGGCTTCGCCACCACGTCCATGACCATCGCGGACGCGCCCGATGCCGATGCGAGGATCACGGACTTCATCGAGAAGTGCCGTTACCACCGGATTCCCTGCGACAGCTTTCATTTCGGCTCCGGCTATACATCGATCGGCCACCGCCGTTACGCCTTCAACTGGAACCGCGATAAGTTTCCGGACCCGGCAGGCACCATGCGCCGGCTGAAAGAAGCCGGCATGCAGCCCGTCACCAATCTCAAGCCTTGCCTACTCGATGATCATCCTCGGTTGGATGAAGCCATGAAGCAGGGGATCCTCGTCACGGATGGCGCAACGGCTCAGCCGGCCGTGGCGCAGTTCTGGGACGGCCTTGGCTTCCATGTCGACTTCACGAATCCCGACGGGCGCGCTTGGTGGCGGAACGGTATTCAGTCCGCATTGCTCGACTATGGCGTCGTCACGGTCTGGAACGACAACAACGAATACGAGATCTGGGACGAAGATGCCATCTGCAACGGTGATGGGCGCCCGTTCCCGCAAGTCCTGGCGCGACCGGCGCAACCACTTCTCATGACGAAGCTCTCCTACGAAGCGCAGGCTGCCGATGCGCCCGGAAAGCGGCCTTATGCCATCACGCGGGGCGGCGCGGCCGGCCTATGGCGCTATGCGCAGACCTGGTCCGGCGACAATGAAACCGCATGGAAGACCCTTCGGTTCAATCTGACCCAAGGGCTTACCATGAGCCTGTCGGGCATGTTCAACATCGGACATGACGTCGGCGGATTCCACGGACCAAGCCCGAATCCGGAGTTGTTCTGCCGTTTTGTCGAGTTCTGCGCACTCTGGCCGCGGATGGTCATGAATTCCTGGAAGGACAATGGCGTCGTCAACCTTCCCTGGATGCACGAGAGCGTCACTCCGCAGGTTCGCGACGTCATCAAATTGCGCTACAGGCTGATGCCCTATCTCTACACGCAGATGTGGCGCGCCTCGCGCGAGAACGAGCCGGTCGTGCGCCCACTGTTCTACGACTTCCCTGAGGATCGTTCGGCCCTGAATATCCAGGACAGCTTCATGCTGGGACCGGACATTCTGGTTGCGCCCGTTCTCGAGGAGGGGGCGTCGGACAGGCAGGTCTATCTGCCTGACCATCCGGGCGGCTGGTTCGATTTTCATGACGGCCGCCACTTTGACGGAGGGCAGACGATCAACGTCCCGGCCCCTCTGGGCCGTCTGCCTGTCTTCGTCCGGTGTGGCGCCATGATTCCGGTGACCCGGCAAATCGACAAGATTGATCCGAGAGCCGACACGCAACGCGAGCTGATCGTCTTTGGGGCCCCGCGGGACCGCGCCCATGCGGATCTCTACGAGGACGACGGCGATACGTCTGACTGGCGGGGCGACAGCCGGCTGGAGTTTCATTTTCAGCTGCGGCGGAACGGCAAGGACCTCGTGCTGTCGCACGATACGATCGGCTCCTACCGGCCGGCTTTCGACACGGTCTCGGTTCGCACCGTGGCCATCGAAGGACAGCTCCGGATCGAAACGCCCGAGGGAGCCATTAAGGTGGCGCAGGGCGCACCGGCGTTCCAGGGGTGAGGCCTCGGCAAGGATCCCGATGATCCTGCCTGGCTTCCAGCCGCATCAAGGGAGAAGGAAGTTTTGAAATGACACGCCGATCTCTCGGAGAGTTGCGGAGCCAGCGCTGGTTCGCCTCGGACGACATGCGCGGCTTCGCCCACCGCCAGCGCACTCAGCAGACGGGTCTGCGACGGGAAGAGTTCCTCGGCAAACCCGTCGTGGCCATCATCAACACCTGGAGCGATCTGAGCCCCTGCCATTCGCATCTGCGCGATCGGGCCGAAGCCGTCAAGCGCGGCGTCTGGCAGGCGGGCGGCTACCCGGTGGAGTTGCCCGCATTGTCGGTCGGCGAGGTGATGGTGAAGCCCACCACTATGCTCTACCGCAATTTCCTCGCCATGGAAGTGGAGGAGCTCCTGCGCTCGCACCCCATCGACGGGGCCGTTTTGCTAGGCGGCTGCGACAAGTCCACGCCCGGGCTTCTGATGGGCGCGATCAGCATGGACATCCCGGTGATCTACTGCCCGGCCGGCCCCATGTCGAACGGGCAGTGGCGCGGCCAGAAGACTGGAGCGGGCACCCACACCAAGAAATACTGGGACGAGCTTCGGGCGGGTAACATCACTCAGGCCGATTGGGTCGATCTGGAAAGCCGGATGACCCGTTCCATCGGCACCTGCAATACCATGGGGACCGCATCCACCATGACGTCCATCGTGGACGCCATGGGCTTCACGCTCCCGGGTGCGTCCTCGATCCCGGCCGCCGACAGTGGCCATCCGCGCATGGCCTCCGCCTGCGGCGAGCGCATCGTCGAGATGATCTGGGAGGATTTGAAGCCATCTCGCTTCCTCGATGCAAGGAGCTTCCACAACGGCCTGGTGACCTACATGGCGCTCGGCGGCTCCACCAATGCCGCCGTGCATCTGATCGCCATGGCGCGCCGCGCCGATGTCGACCTGACCCTCGACGACATGTCCGACATGGCCGGGAAGGTGCCGGTCTGCGCCAATCTGTTCCCGTCCGGCGAATACCTGATGGAGGACTTCTACTTTGCCGGCGGATTGCTCGCGCTGCTCAAAAAGCTTGAGCGGCACCTGGAGCGAAACGCCATGACGGTGAACGGCAGGACGCTCGGCGAGAACATCACTGGAGTCGAATGCTGGAACGATGACGTCATTCGGGGAGAGGACAATCCAGTCGTGCCGCTTTCACGCGGCAAGACGCTGGCCGTGTTGCGCGGCAATCTTGCCCCCAACGGCGCCGTGATGAAATCCTCGGCGGCAAATCCGAAGTTCCTCAAGCACGTCGGACCGGCGCTCGTCTTCGACAGCCCTGCCGAGATGAACCGGACCATCGACGATCCCGATCTCGACATCACCGAGGATACGGTCATCGTTCTCCGCAATGCCGGTCCGGTCGGGGCTCCAGGCATGCCGGAATGGGGCAATCTGCCGATCCCGAAGAAGCTCCTCCGTCAAGGCGTGCGCGACATGGTCCGCATCTGCGACGGACGTATGAGCGGCACCCATTACGGCACCTGCATCCTGCACGTGGCACCGGAAGCGGCGGTCGGCGGACCTCTCGGCCTCCTCAAGACGGGCGATCTCGTGGAGCTCGATGTCGAGGCCGGCCGGATCGATATGAAGGTCGACGAGGCCGAGTTGGAGCGCCGCCGTGCCGAGTGGAAGCCGACTGCGCACGTTTATGGCCGCTCCTTCGCGGCGCTTTACCAGCGCCATGTCTCGCAGGCCGATCAGGGCTGCGACTTCGACTTCCTCAGCGCGCCCGGCCCGGTGGTCGAGCCGTCCATCTTCTAAAGGCACGCCATGACCGATATCGAGAACCGCTTCAAAGGCTGGCTGAAGGGCACGGGCCCATGCCCGCCGCTCGGCACCTGGCTTATGGCGGCCGCCCCTGCGAGTGCCGAAGCCATGGGCTACAGCGGCTTCGACTTCCTCGTCGTCGATATGGAGCACGTGCCGATCGAAGTTTCCGACTTGGCCCACATTCTGCGCGCCATCGGCTGCACGCCAGCCGATGCGGTCGTGCGCCTCGCCTGGAACGATCAGGTGCTCGTGAAGCGTGTGCTCGATGCGGGCGCTCAGACGATCATGCTCCCGTTCGTGCAGACGGCGGAGGAGGCCCGGCTAGCGGTCTCGTTCGCGAAGTATCCACCCCAAGGCGTTCGCGGTGTCGCGGCCGTTCATCGCGGCTCGCGGTTCGGTCGCGCGGCGGATTATCTCAAGCGCGCCAACGATCAGGTCGCGGTGATCGTCCAGCTGGAGACGCCGGAAGCCATCGAGCGGCTGCCGGAGATCGCGGCGGTTCCCGGCATCGATGCGCTGTTCGTCGGTCCCGGCGATCTCGCCGCCGCTATAGGCCATATCGGCAATATCGCGCATCCCGACGTTCAGGCGCTGATCGAGAAGGCCGCCAAGATGGCGCGGAATGCGGGCAAGCCCGTCGGCATCGTGGGCCCCAATCCGGACATGGTTCGCCGCTTCATGGCTTACGGCTACAGCTATGTGGCCGTAGCGTCCGACATCGCCATGATGACGAGCCGCGCCTCCGAGTGGCTGGGAGTCTTGCGCGATCAACCGGCCTCGCCGGATGCTCCCGTCGCCGCCTATTGAGGTTCATCAGGATGCCCCTCTCTGTCGCTCTCGATGTCCGCGCCGAACTGGGAGAGTGTCCGATTTGGGATGCCGACGAGCAGGCGCTGTGCTTCGTCGACATCAAGGGGAGAGCCTTGCATCGCTTCCGTCCTGCGACGGGCGAGCATGTCGTCATGCCGATGCCCGAGGAGATCGGCTGCATCGGATTCCGAAAGGGCGGCGGTTTCATTGCGGGGTTCCGCTCGGGGCTCTGGCTGCTGGACCCGCAGGGCAGGTGCGAAAGCAAGCTCGCTGACAATCCGGAGGACCAGCGCACCAGCCGCTTCAACGATGGCCGCGTCGATCCGGCCGGCCGTTTCCTGGCGGGCACGATCGACGAGCCGAAAGATGGCGGCAAGGCGCATCTCTACCGCTATGACAGTCGAGGTCTCGCGACGCTGGCGAGCGGCATTCTCACGTCGAACGGCGTCGCCTTCTCACCGGACGGGCGTACGCTCTACCATTCCGACACCCCGACCTTCACGGTCTGGCGTTATGCCTATGATCCGGTGAGTGGACAGGCGACGAACAAAGACCTGTTCCTGCGCCTTCAGCCGACCGAGGCGGATCGCGGGCGTCCCGACGGCGCCGCGGTGGATGCTCAAGGCTGCTATTGGACGGCCTTGTTCGAAGGTGGGCGGATCCAGCGCTACGCGCCGGATGGAAGGTTGCTGGCCGAATATCCCGTTCCGGCCCGGTGCCCCACGATGGTCTGCTTCGGCGGAACTGACCTGAAGACGCTCTTTGTGACCTCCGCCCGCACCGGCCGGTCCGTCGATGAACTTGAAGCCTTCCCGCATTCAGGAAGTCTGTTTTCCATGCCGGTCGATGTGCCGGGCCTGCCCGAAACCCGTTTCGACCCTTCTGTTTAAGGCTGTGCTGCGATGGCATTCGACTACACAACCGTTCAGTATCGCTCTCTCAAGAACCGCTCCGTCGTCATCACGGGCGGTGCATCCGGAATCGGCGAGGAGATGGTGAAGGCTTTCGTCGCGCAGGGGGCGCGGGTATCGTTCATCGACATCGCGCAGGAGCCGGGGCGCGCGCTGGCGAGCGCAACGGGTGCCGCCTTCCACGCCTGCGACATCACCGACATTCCGGCGCTCCGGCAGGTGCTGGCCAGGATCGAAAGCGATCAGGGCGGTGTGGATGTGCTCGTCAACAATGCCGGCAAGGACGACCGGCACGACATGGCCGAGGTTGAGCCCGATTACTGGCGGCGAGCCCTCGCGCTGAATCTTGATCATCAGTTCTTCGCAACGCAGGCTGTCGCGAAAGGTATGGCGACGCGCGGGGGCGGCTCCATTATCATGCTTGGGTCCATCTCGTGGATACGCGGTCGTCCTGGCATGGTCGGATACACGACTGCGAAAGCGGCGATCAACGGCATGACCCGCACGCTCGCCCGCGAGCTGGGAGTGTCCGATATCCGGGTCAACTGCATCGTGCCGGGCGCTATTCTCACCGAACGCCAGAAACAGCTCTGGCTCACGCCCGAATTGAACCAGCAGTTCCTCGATCTTCAGGCATTGAAGTTCCGGCTCGACGCCAGCCACGTTGCGAGGATGGCGCTGTTCCTCGGCTCCGACGAGAGCGGCGGCTGCACGGGGGCGAACTTCATCGTCGATGCCGGCCTGACCCAGAATTGAGAGTTTTCCATGCAGATCCAAACGACCGCTGACGGCTTCGATCTCGTTCTCGATGGAAGACTGATCCTGCGCCAGCGTGGCGATGCGCCATGTCTCTTCGTGGGGAAAGGCGATGCCCGGATGGACATGTATCGCGGCAATTTCGACATCGAGGACTATGTCATTGAGCGCACCCCGCTCGCGCACGTAGTCATATCCGGATCCGACATCGCTTTTTCAGCGGCGCCGGGGCAGCCGGCCCGGGTGATCCTTCAAGTTTCGGGAGATGAGCGGACAGGCACCATCGCGTTCCGGACCGAGGATGCATCGCTCAACCGGATCTGGATTCGCATCTATGCGGAAGAGGACGAGCATGTATGGGGTGGCGGCGAGCAGATGTCCTATCTCGACATGCGCGGACGCCAATTTCCTCTCTGGACGTCGGAGCCCGGTGTAGGCCGTGACAAGACGACGGAAATCACCTTCAAGGCGGATGTCACCGGGAAGTCGGGCGGCGACTACTGGAACACCAATTATCCGCAGCCGACCTATCTCTCGTCCCGGCGCTATGCGCTGCACGTGGAGACGACGGCCTATTCGGCCTTCGACTTCCGCCGTGGCAATTTCCACGAAATCGAGACCTGGGCCGTGCCGGAGCGGATCGAGTTCACGGCGCGTCCTACCTTCATCTCTCTCGTCGAGGCCATGTCGGACCGCTTCGGCCGTCAGCCGCCGTTGCCGGAATGGGTCTATGGCGGTGCGATCATCGGCCTGAAGGACGGAGCCCGGTCGTTCGAGCGCCTGGACGCCATCCTTGCCGCTGGCACGAAGGTGTCGGGCCTCTGGTGCGAGGATTGGGTGGGCCTGCGCCATACCTCGTTCGGCGCTCGTCTGTTCTGGGATTGGAAGGCCAACGACGACCGATATCCGGGCCTGCGCCGACGCATTGCGGAGCTGGAGGAGCGCGGTATTCGTTTCCTCGGCTACGTGAATCCTTATCTCGCGGTCGACGGCTCGCTGTTCCCGGAAGCGGAGGCTGCAGGTTATTTCGCCAAAGACGAGGTCGGCAAGACGGCGCTCGTGGATTTCGGCGAGTTCGATTGCGGCGTCGTGGATTTCACCAATCCGGACGCATCCGCCTGGTTCGCCGAGCGGGTGATCGGTCAGAACATGCTCGATTTCGGCCTTTCCGGATGGATGGCCGACTTCGGCGAGTACCTGCCGATCGACGTGAAGCTCGCCAACGGCATCGACGCGAAGCTGATGCACAATGCGTGGCCGACGCTCTGGGCCGAAGTGAATGCGCGCGCGGTAGCGAGCCGGGGCAAGACCGGCGAAGCTCTGTTCTTCATGCGCGCCGGCTTCACGGGCATTCAGAAGCATTGTCCCCTGCTGTGGGGCGGAGACCAGTCTGTCGACTTCACCCGCCACGACGGGCTCGTGACTGTGATGTCGGGCGCGCTTTCATCGGGGCTTCTCGGCAATGCCTATCACCACTCCGATATCGGCGGCTATACGAGCCTGTTCGGCAATGTGCGCACGGCCGAGCTCATCATGCGCTGGGCCGAGATGGGAGCGTTCACGCCGGTCATGCGCACCCATGAAGGTAACCGCCCGCGCGACAACCTTCAGATCGACCAGGACCCGCAGGTGCTCGAACATTTCGCCCGGATGACGCAGATTTATGTGCATCTCGTGCCTTACCTGAAATCCCTCGTGGCTGAAGCATCGACGCGAGGCCTGCCGGTGCAGCGCCCGCTGTTCCTTCATTTCGAGAACGATTCCCGCACCTACGCAATCCAGGATGCCTATCTCTACGGCCCTGACCTCCTCGTCGCGCCGGTCTGGCAGGCGGGGAAGACGGAATGGAGCGTCTATCTTCCAGAAGGCGCAGAATGGGTTCATGTCTGGTCGGGCGAGGCATTCGCCGGCGGGCGTGAGGCGACGGTTCCGGCACCCTTCGGACAGCCGCCCGTGTTCTACCGTTCAGGATCGGGGTTCGCGCCGTTGTTCGCGAGCCTGAGGCCCCTCTGACGGAAGTCGGATGCAGAGATCATCGGCCTCTCGTACTGACAGGTGTCGCTGCCGATGTGCAGAATCTGACGTGCTTCGCCTCCGGTCTCATCATAGGCGGAGTGGCATTGACCGAGCTGCTGTCGCTGCCCGATGCCGCCATGATCGTGAGCGTTCTGATGCTGGTGAATGCTGCGCCGATACTTCCGAAAGGATAGCGCAATCTCGCATGGCGGGAGTTCGGATTCGTCATGGCCGCCAGCTCTCCTCTGCTCTTCGTCGGTTATTGGCTGCTTCAATGGCTTGCCGGGACGCAGGCGGATGTTTTGCGCCTCGTGGTCATCTTCTCGAGCCTGCAACCCATATGAAAACCCGAACACTTGCTGACGTAGTCGAATGACGGATCGTTCTTGTTCTTCGGAGCCATCGTATAAATCTGCAGCTTTCGTGCGTACGCCTGCATCGTTATGGAAGTGAAAATGGAAACGGCAATGAGCTTCATCGCGCTGTACCGGCAGGAGACTATGTTAAAACGATCAGAGCTCACTACAGTGATACATATAATCTAATATTATAGTGCAGTGATCGCGGCGAGATCGTCAACGACTTCTGGAACATACGATTGTGGAGGTTCGGCGGAGGTGCCTTCAGCTGCAGAGTTCCGAATGAACGTGTCTATGATCTCTGAACAGCTCGTCTTAGCTGACTACAAAGAATGTGATGATCGCCTTTATGTTATGGTTCGAGGGGAGCGCCTATATGGCTCGTAAAGATATCGTCAGTCACCCAATTTGATGTGATATAGTGTAATAAAATCCTTGTGAAAACTACCCTCGTCCCTTACGCCCCTAGTTGCCCTATATGATGCCACTGTGCTTGAAGTGACTCTGTATTGGTTTTTCTGCGGGGGCGGACACTCTCGGCGACAATGTCGAGATAGGGGCCTGTCCTCAGCTTGAGCCTCTCATCGGCGCTGTCGGCGAACAGATGAGCCACCCAGGGCCATCGCTTGCGGATGGGGTCGAGGATGGCTTGCGCCGGCACGTTCGGAGATGGCGGCGCGGCCAGCTTGACCATCAGGAGCCGCCCGTCGGTGTCCACCGTGATGTGGCGCTTGTACCCGACGATCTTCTTGCCGGCAGCGCCCCCTTGTTGCGGCATAGGGAGGCTTGACCGCCGGGCTCGCCTCACGTCCGGCCCGCTCCCGATCGAACATCAGCGCGGCGTCAGGATCATCTGGAGCAGGAAGCGGCTGGCCACGGCCCGACAGAAGCCCCACAAAGCGGTTTCCCAAATAGCTCTTATTTGAGATAATTTACATATCGATACTAAATATCATGCTAACTTGTGTAAGTGCAATATGCACGTTTGAGAATGCTGCAATCGATTGTGTTGCCGTTTCCGTTGGAGAGTGGAAACGAGCCGTGGCGTCCCCTATGACTGTAAGAGGAGCTGGAGAGACGCGATGCTCGAAGACGGAAAGATCTTCATCGGTAAAAGCACCAAGCCGGAATATCTGGACCTGAGGCTTGCCAACCGCCATGGCCTGGTGACCGGTGCCACGGGCACGGGTAAGACCGTCTCGCTGCAGGTGCTGGCGGAGGGATTCTCCAATGCGGGCGTCCCGGTCTTCGCCGCGGATATCAAGGGTGATCTCTCCGGCATGGCCGCTCCCGGCAATGGCAAGGAGCCCCTGGTCAAGCGCGCCAAGGAAATCGGGATCGAGTACGTGCCGGACAAGTTCCCGGTGGTGTTCTGGGACCTGTTCGGCGAGCAGGGCCACCGCGTGCGGGCGACGATCTCCGAGATGGGCCCGCTGCTCCTCTCCCGCCTCCTCGATCTCAACGACACTCAGGAAGGCGTGCTCAACATCGCGTTCCGCATCGCCGACGAGCAAGGATTGCTGCTGCTCGACCTGAAGGATCTGCGCGCGCTGCTGCAGCTCATCTCCGACAATGCCGGTGAACTCACCACCACCTACGGCAATGTGTCGAAGGCCACCATCGGGACGATCCTGCGCCAGCTTCTCGTGCTGGAGAACCAGCAGGGCGACGAGTTCCTCGGCGAGCCGGCCCTGGACATCAAGGACCTGATGCGCACGGATCGCGACGGGCGCGGCGTCGTCAACATCCTGGCGGCCGACAAGCTGATGAGTAATCCGCGCCTCTACGCGACGTTCCTCCTCTGGCTCATGTCCGAATTGTTCGAGGACCTGCCGGAGGTGGGCGATCTGGACCAGCCCAAGCTCGTCTTCTTCTTCGACGAGGCGCATCTTCTCTTCAACGATGCCCCCAAGGTGCTCGTCGAGACGGTGGAGCGGGTCGTGCGGCTGATCCGGTCGAAAGGGGTCGGCGTCTATTTCATCACGCAGAACCCGGTCGACGTGCCGGAGAGCGTCCTGGCGCAGCTCGGCAACCGGGTGCAGCATGCTCTGCGCGCCTATACGCCGCGCGAGCAGAAGGCGGTGCGCGTGGCGGCGCAGACCTTCCGGCAGAACCCCGCCTTCGACACGGAGAAGGCCATCACCGAGCTCGGCGTCGGCGAGGCCCTGGTCTCGATGCTCGAAGGGAAAGGCGTCCCGTCTATGGTGGAGCGCACGCTGATCGCGCCGCCCATGGCCCAGGTCGGGCCGATCGAGCTGACCGAGCGCCAGCAGATCGTGGCCTCGAGCCCGTTGCGCGGAAAATACGACCAGCCGGTCGATCCGGAATCCGCTTACGAGATGCTCGCCAAGCGGGCCGAGAAGGCTGCTGCCGATGCCAAGGCGGCGGAAGGAGGAGGGGGCATTCTCGACATGCTCGGCGGCCTCTTCGGGACGTCGGGCCAGCGCAAGGGTTCCATGACCATGACCCAGCGGGTGACCCGCGAAGTCACGCGCACGGTCGTCAACCAGACGGTGGGGAGCCTGGCGGCCGAGATCGGCAAGTCCATCGGCGGCCGCCAGGGCAGCTCCATCGGTCGCGCCATCGTGCGCGGGACCCTGGGCGGGCTGTTGAAGCGGTAGCGCCGGCCGGAACCTCGCTCGGCATCGACGATGCATCATATCCGCCTCGCGCAGCTCGACGATCTTGCCGCTGTCGAAGCGATCGTCCAGGCCGCCTATTCGCCGTACATCCCGATCATCGGGCAAAGGCCCGGGCCGATGCTGGACGATTATGCCGCGCTCATCGCGAAGCGTTGCGTCCATGTGCTCGTCGCCGAGAAGGAGGTGGCCGGGATCCTCGTTCTCGTGCCTGACGATGGGGCAATGCTTCTCGACAATGTGGCCGTGCATCCGGATCGGCACGGACGCGGCTACGGGCGTGCGTTGATCGCCTTTGCGGAAAGGCTCGCCCGCGAACGTGGGTTCAAGGCCATCCGGCTCTATACGAACGAGGCGATGAGCGAGAACATCCGTCTCTATGAACGCCTGGGATTCTTAGAGACGCATCGCGCCGAGGAAAAGGGTTTCCGGCGCGTCTACATGACGAAGCTGCTGAGCTCCCGACCCTGAGGCAAAACCTCATACTTGCGATGACCTGTGCGATGAGGGTACGTCTTGGGGCGACCCTTCCACAAGGCAGATGTTCCCAATGTCCCAGCTCGACCAAGTTCTCTCCAAAATCGATTCCGATCTCGACGCCTCCCTGGAGCGGCTGTTCCAGTGGTTGAAGGTTCCCTCCATCTCCACCGACCCGGCCTACAAGGATCATTGCCGCACCGCCGGGCAATGGCTGGTGGACGAACTGAAGGGCATCGGCGTCGAGGCGTCCCTGCGCGAGACGGGCGGGCATCCGGTGGTGCTCGGACATGCCGGCGGCGACGCGAAGCTGCATGTGCTCTTCTACGGCCATTACGACGTGCAGCCGGTCGACCCGCTGGAGCTGTGGGAAAGGCCTCCCTTCGAGCCGCGCATCATCACGCTGCCGGACGGGCGCAAGGCGATCAGCGCCCGCGGATCCTCCGACGACAAGGGCCAGGTGCTGACCTTCGTGGAGGCCTGCCGCGCCTGGAAATCCGTGACCGGATCGCTGCCGATCAACATCACCTTCCTCGTCGAGGGCGCGGAAGAGGACGGCTCCAAGTTCCTGCCCGAGTTCATCGAGGCCAACAAGGCCGAGCTGAAGGCCGACGTGGCCCTCGTCTGCGACACCGGCATGTGGGATCAGGAAACGCCCGCCATCACGTCGTCCCTGCGCGGCATGGTCTATGAGGAAGTGATCGTGCGCTGCGCGGACCGCGACCTGCATTCCGGCTCCTTCGGCGGCGCGGCCCGAAACCCGATCCATGTGCTGTCGAAGATCATCGCGGCGATCCACGACGACGACGGCCGCATCACGATCCCGGATTTCTACGAGGGCGTGCCGGAAACGCCGACGCAGGTTCTGGAGCAGTGGAAGGGCCTCAATCTCACCGAGGAGGAGTTCCTCGGCCAGGTCGGGCTGAAGCATTCCGCCGGCGAGAAAGGGCGTATGCTCATCGAGCAGATCCAGTCGCGCCCCACCTGCGACGTGAACGGCATCATCGGCGGCTACACGGGCGAGGGCACCAAGACGGTGATCGCGGCCGAAGCGCGCTGCAAGATTTCCTTCCGTCTCGTAGGCGATCAGGATCCGGAGAAGATCTCCGCGAATTTCCAGGCCTTCGTGCGCGAGCGCATCCCGGCCGATTGCTCGGTGGAGTTCATCAAGCACAAGGGCTCCCGCGCCCTGGCGCTGCCGCATGATTTCCCTGCCATCACGGCGGCGAAATCGGCTCTGCACGACGAATGGAAGAAGGATCCCATCGTCATCGGCATGGGCGGCTCGATCCCGGTCGGCGGCGATTTCAAGCGCACGCTCGGCCTCGACACCCTCTTCGTCGGCTTCGGCCTCGACGACGACCGTATCCACTCGCCCAACGAGAAATACGACCTCAAGAGCTTCCACAAGGGTACCCGCTCCTGGGCGCGGATCCTGGCGGCTCTGGCGAAGTAAGCAGTCTCAAAATCTTGCGGTCACCGCTGCGTCATGCCCGGCCTCGTGCCGGGCATCCACGTCTTAAGAGGGGCGCGGATCGATAAGATATGGATGGCCGGGACAAACCCGGCCATGGCGGCGCCTAAGCAAGCTCGCTCAGCGACCTGATCACCGCGCTTGGAGCCAACTCCCCATATTCGTCCGGCAATCCGAGCCGGTTCACCCAGACAGGCGTGAAGCCGAACGCCGCGGCGCCTGCGATGTCCCAGCGGTTCGAGGAGACGAAGACGACTTCGTCGGCCGCGATGGACAACGCCTGGAGCACGAGCTCATAGGTGTGCGGGTTCGTTTTGAACACCCGCGCCGCATCGACCGAGAGGACCGTGTCGAGATCGTCGGCAAGGCCGGCGGATTTCACGGCGGCGTTCAACATGTCCGGATCGCCGTTCGACAGGATGCCCCTTCGCAGGCCCTTCCTGAGAAGGGCGCGCAACGTCTCGCGCACGTCCGGATACGCATCCAGCCTGCGATAGGCCTCCAGCAGGAGCGGCCTGATCGAGGGGGGCACGTCCGGATACCGTGCGAAGGCGTAGTCCAGCGCCTTCTCGGTCAGGTTCCAGAAGGGCTCGTAGCGGCCGGCAAGCGAGAGCACCCATGAATATTCGAGCTGCTTCGCGCGCCAGACATCCGAGAAGCGGGCTGCATCCGGTCCGATCTCGGCCCTATGGCGGGCAACGGCCGAGTGCACGTCGAACAATGTTCCATAGGCGTCGAAGATGAGGGCCTTGGTATGGTCTGGGATGATCGGCGAAGACATGGTCCAAGGGTCTCATCGGCGGAGGACAATGGCAATTCGACCAATGATCAGCTGCCCTCATGAAACTCATCACAAGTCTTTATGGTCCAATGGCCGAAGGAACGATTGACGGTTGGGGCCGCAAGGGATTCGATACGGCAGTCATTCTGACCCATAAGGATTGAGACAAGTGGCTTGGTATTCGCAGACCTGGAACTGGTTCGACGGCGCATGGCATGAGGGCAACCCGCCCCTGATCGGGCCGCGCTCCCATGTCTCCTGGCTCGGCTCCTCCGTGTTCGACGGCGCGCGCGTGTTCGAGGGCGTCGCGCCGGATCTCGACCGGCACTGCGAGCGCGTCAACCGCTCGGCGCCCACCATCGGGCTGAAGCCCACCATGGACGCCAAAGCCATCATGGATCTCGTCCGTGAGGGCGTGAAGAAGTTCGCCCCGGGGACCGCGCTCTACGTGAAGCCGATGTATTGGGGCGAGGCCGAGGGCCTTGCGACCATTGCGCCGGATCCGGAATCGACCCAGTTCTGCCTTTCGCTGTTCGAGGCGCCGATGCCGGTGCCGGGCGGCCTCTCCGTCATGAAGTCGAGCTTCCGTCGTCCGACGCTCGAATCCATGCCGACCGACGCGAAGGCCGGGGCGCTCTACCCCAACAACGCCCGCGTACTCCGCGAGGCGAGGGAGAAGGGCTTCGACAACGCGCTCGTCTGCGATGCCCTCGGCAACGTGGCCGAGACAGGCACATCCAACGTCTTCATGGCCAAGGATGGCGTGGTCTACACCCCGTATCCGAACGGTACGTTCCTGAACGGGATCACCCGCCAGCGCGTGATCCAGCTCCTGCGCGACGACGGCACGACCGTGGTCGAGGGGACGCTGCGCTATGAGGATTTCGCCACGGCGGACGAGATCTTCATCTCGGGCAATTATTCCAAGGTGATGCCGGTGCTGCGCATCGACGGCCGCGATCTCCAGCCCGGCCCGTTCTATCGCTTGGCGCGCGAGCTTTACTGGGCCTTTGCCCACGACAAGGGTATCCTCAAGGCCGCCTGATCGTTCGGGGTAAATTCCCGAACGTCATAGACCTGTCGTCGATCCGTTAACGGACGGACATGGGGCTCCTGCAAGAGCAACCTCGCTTGAACAAGCAAATGAGGTTTCCACCATGTCCGTTCGTCTTTTCGCGGCCCTGCCGCTGACCGTGCTGCTCGGCACGAGCGCCCTGGCGCAGCAGCAATTCCCGGCCGTCCTTGCCGGCCATGCCGTTCTGCCCGCCCTGAGCTTCGTCGATGCTCCCGCGGATGCCCCGGCCGACCTGAAGGTTTCCGGCAAGTTCACGACCGGCAAGCGCATCGAGGCGCTCGGCACCGTCGAGGGCACCTCGGGCGACCGTCCGACCGGCGTGAAGCTGCCCTTCAAGGGACAGCCGCTCCAGGGCCATTCCGGCATCAAATCCATGGGCGACGGCACCTTCTGGGTGATCACCGACAACGGGTTCGGATCCAAAGCCACGTCGCCGGATTCGATGCTCTACCTCAACCGCCATCGCATCGACTGGGACAAGGGCTCCGTCGAGCGCCTGGAGACGGTGTTCCTGCACGATCCGGACAAGAAGGTTCCGTTCCGCATCGCCAACGAGGCGACCGAGAAGCGCTATCTCACGGGATCCGATTTCGACCTCGAAAGCTTCCAGCCCATCGGCGACAAGCTCTGGATCGCCGAGGAATTCGGACCCTATCTGATCAAGGCCGACCGCTCGGGCAAGGTCGAAGCCGTGTTCGAGACGGTCATCGACGGAAAGCCCGCGCGCTCTCCCGATCATTATGCCGTGACGACGCCTGCGGCTCCCAATGGAACCGTCAATTTCAACGTGCGCCGCTCCAAGGGCTATGAGGGCATGGCCGCCTCCAAGGACGGCAAGTTCCTCTATGCGCTTCTCGAAGGCCCGGTCTGGGACGCCGAGAGGAAGCAGTGGGAGTCCGTCGATGGGCGCGAGTACCTGCGCATCCTCGAATTCGATGTGGCGGGCGAGAAGTGGACCGGCCGCCACTGGAAGTACGTTCTCGACCAGAATGGCCTCGCCATCGGCGACTTCAACATGATCGACGGCACCACGGGCCTTATCATCGAGCGCGACAACGGCGAGGGCACGGCGGACAAGGCCTGCCCGCAGGGCGAGAGGCGTCCCGACTGCTTCCAGGATCCCGCGAAGTTCAAGCGCATCGTGAAGATCGAGCTGTCGGACGCCAATGTGGGCAACCCGGTCCGCAAGATCGGCTATGTCGACCTGATGCAGATCGCCGATCCGAACAAGAAGGCTCGCAAGCCTCTCAACGACAATGTGCTGACCTTCCCGTTCTTCACCATCGAGAACGTGGACGTGGTCGACGAGCGCCACATCATCGTCGGCAACGACAACAATCTGCCCTTCTCCTCGAGCCGCGAGCCCAACAAGCAGGACGACAACGAGTTCGTTCTGCTCGACGTGGCGGATCTGCTGAAGGCGAAGTGATCCAAGTCATTGCTATAGCCGACGTCATCACCTCCCCGGACTTGATCCGGGGACCCGTGCCGGTGATTTCGATTGGCTGTGGCAGGGCGCTTTTCTTTATTGAGATGGCCGGCACAAGGCCGGCCATGACGTGTCGGGTGTCATTCTCCCAACAAACTTGTGATCGTCCTGACCGCCTTCTCGCAGGCGGAACGCCCTAAATGGCTCCAGCATCGCGCCCAACGCCGGAGCCCTCGATGCGATCCGTTCTGATAGGCCTTGTTGCATTCTCTCTCCTGACCGCTCCGGCATTGGCCGAATCCGTCGACCTAGAGCTGGTCTTCGCCGCCGATGGATCGGGCTCCATCGACGATTCCGAACTGCGTCTCCAGCGGCAGGGCTGGGCCGAGGCGCTCACGAGTGCCGATGTCCTCAGCGGCATCAAGGATGGTCCCATTGGGGCCATCGCCGTGGCTTTCATGGAGTGGGGCGGGCCGAGCTCCCAGGTGCTCATCGTCGACTGGCACGTGATCCGCGACGAGGCGAGCGCGAAGGTTTTCGCCGACAAGCTCATGACCGCGCCTCGAGGCGCCTATGGTTACAATTCCATCTCCAATGCCATAGACTTCTCCGTCCGCCTCGTCGAGACCAACGCCCATGAGGGCACGCGCAAGGTCATCGACGTGTCGGGTGACGGGCCGAACATGAACGGCCGCTCCCTGGAGCAGGCGAGGGCGGACGCGCTGGCCAAGGGCTTCACCATCAACGCGCTGGCGATAAGCCGCCCCGGCAGCGGCCGCCCGGGCGGGCCCGGCGGGATGACGCTGGAGGATTATTACGGCCGGAGCGTCATCGGCGGGCCGGGCTCCTTCGTCGAGATCGCCGACGAGACGCGGCCCCTCGCGGGCGCCGCCCGCCGCAAGCTGCTGACGGAGATCGCCGGAACGGGCGGCACTTCGCGTCATGCGAGCCGGTGACCGCAGCATTCAGGGCTTGAAGACATTCCTGGGCGGAATGCTAGAATCGTCGCTATGGCGAATCTCGAAGACTGGATCATCGAACAGGGCCTGCGGGGAGCGGATGTGGGCTCTCTGCTCTCGGGCTTCGCCGAGCGTCTGGTGGCCGAGGGGATGCCGCTGGTCAGAGCGTATCTCGCCCTGCCGACCGTCAATCCGACGATCCGGGTCTACACCCATGTCTGGACTCGCTCGGCCGGCCTGATGGTCGAGGGCGTGTCCCACGAACGCAATGATCTTGCCTTCGACCGGAGCCCTTTCAACCACATGATGCAGGCCGGGCAGACGAGTTGTTACTGGCTGCTCGACGGTCCTGAGACCCGGCCCTTCGATGTTTTCGAGGACGTACGGCGCGAGGGCGGAACCGATTATCTGGCGCGCCTCTTCAGCTTCGAGAACGCCAGCGCACCGGACTTGCGGGGCATTGGCATCTCATTCTCCAGCAGCCGCCCTGAAGGCTTCCGGCCGGAGGAGATCGCTCGGATCGATGCGCTTCTGCCCCTGCTGGGGCTCGCGGCCTATCGCATGACGCTGTTCGACCTGACGGTCGCGATGCTCGACACCTATGTGGGGCTCTCTGCCGGTCGTAGGGTCCTGAGCGGCGAGATCCGACGCGGGTTCGGCACGACGATCACGGCGGCGCTCCTCTTCGCGGATCTGCGCGGCTTCACCGCCCTGGCCGATACGGCCGGCATGGACCTGATTGCGCGGCTGGACCGGCATCTCGAAGCCATGGCGGATCCCGTGGCCGAGGAGGGCGGTGAGGTGCTCAAGTTCATGGGCGACGGCGTCCTGGCGGCCTTCCCGATCACCGAGGAACGCTCGCGAGAGCAGGCCTGCGCGGCGGCCATTCGTGCGGCGCAGACGGCGCTGGAGCGGAATGCCGAGACCAACCGGCGCCACGCCGGCGAGACGCCGCTGAGCCTCGATATCGCGCTCCATTGCGGCGACGTGTTCTACGGCAATATCGGGGCGGCCGGGCGCCTCGACTTCACCGTGATCGGGCCCGCCGTCAACGAGGTCAGCCGCATGGAGGCCCTTTGCAACAGCCTCCAATGCTCCGTGATCCTGTCCGACAGCGTCGCATCGGTGAGCCCCGTTCCCGTACGCTCGCTCGGCCGTCATCGGCTCCGGGGCATCGCCGCGGAGCGGGAGCTCTTCACCTTCGCGTCCGTCAGCGTCTCGCCAGCCCGACCCCCATCAGCTTGAGGCCGGCCAGCAGCACGCCGCCATAGATCAAGGCCCCCGCCGCGCCGAGCAGCGCAAGGAGCGTTTCGTTCCGCCAGGCCGGGAGCGGAAGGGTCCAGGCCGCGATGGGGCCGGGGGCGAACCAGGCGAAGATCGAAAGGAGGAGAGCGGCCGTCGCGATGACAAGGCAAGTCCTGCCGAGCGTCGCACTCGGAGCCGTCCACCCGCGCCGATAAGCCAGGATGAAGAGCAGTCCCAGGTTGACCCAGACGCCGATGGCGGTTCCGAGAGCCAAACCGACGACACCGTAGGTCTGCATGAGCATGATCTTGACGATGACATTGACGCCGACCGCCGTCAGGGATGCGATCAGCGGCGTGGCCGTGTCTGATCGGGCGTAGAAGCTCGACACGGCCGAGCGGATCAGCACGGCGGCGGGAAGGCCCAGGCCATAGGCCGCCAGGACGGCGCCGGCGCGCTCTACCGCCGTGGCATCGAAGGCGCCGCGCTGGAACAGGGCGGACATGATGAGCTCGGGCATGACCATGAAGGCCACCAGGAAAGGGGCCGCGAGTGCGAGCGTCAGGCCCACTGTCCGGTTCTGCGCCGCATAGGCTCCCGCCTCGTCGCCGGCCGCGATGCGGCGACTCATCTCGGGCAGGAGCACGGTGCCGGCCGCGATGCCGATCACCCCGAGGGGGAGCTGATAGAGCCTGTCCGCATAATAGAGGGAGGAGACCGCGCCCGTCGGCAGGAAGGACGCGATGATCGTGTCGGCGAAGATGGCGAGCTGGACCCCGGCGGACCCGATGACGGCCGGTCCGAGGGCCTTGAAGAAGGTCTTCATCGGCGCGTCGATGCGGGGACGCTCCAGCCCGGGACTGGACGCGATCTTCCGGGCATCCCACCATACCAGGATGAGCTGAAGCGCGCCGGAAATGGTCACGCCCCAGGCGGCCGCATAGCCTGCGTTGGGAAACAGGAACACGACGGCCAGAGCCACGATCATGGCGACGTTGAGCAGGATCGGAGCGGCCGCCGCTGCCCAGAACCGGTCATGGGCGTTGAGGATGCCGGAATAGATCGTCACGATGGTGATGAAGAGCAGATACGGAAACGTGATCCGCGTCAGCGTCACGGCCAAGTCGAACTTGGCCGGCTCGTCCGAAAAGCCGGGGGCGAGCAGGGTCACGACCCAGGGCATGGCGAAGAAGGCGACGGCGAGAAGCGCGAGCTGCACGACCAGCATCAGGGTCGTGATGCGGCTCGCGAATGAATGGGCGGATCGCTCGCCCCCGGTTTCGAGAACCTGCGCATAGGCGGGCAGGAAGGCATTATTGAAGGCGCCCTCGCCGAAGATAGCCCGGAAATGATTGGGGATGCGGAAGGCCACGAAGAAGGCATCGGCGATGGGGCCAACGCCCATCACGGCCGCCAGCACCACGTCGCGGATGAAGCCGGTCAGGCGCGAGACCAGAGTCCAGCCGCCGACGGAGAGGATCTTGCGGAACATCGCTCTCAGGCCCGGCGCAGGGGATAGGTTTCCGGAACGATGCCGCTCGAGACCTCAGCCGCGCCGCCGATCCGCTCGGCCACCACGTAGAGCGGCCGCCGCTTCACCTCTGCGAAGATGCGGCCGACATATTCACCCACGATGCCCAGCGACATGAGCTGGATGCCGGAGAAGAACATGATCGAGACGATCAGGCTCGGGAAGCCGGGAAGATCGGTGCCGAACAGAAGCGTGCGGATCATGAAGAAAACCGCTGTGGCGATCGACAGGATCGAGATCAGGAAGCCGATATAGGTCCAGATCCGCAGGGGCACCGTCGAGAAGGCGGCAATGCCGTCGAAGGCGAAGCGGAAGAGCTTCCTGAAGCTCCATTTGGAGGTGCCGAATCGGCGCTCCTCGACCACGAAGGGCACACCGGTCGCCTTGAAGCCGATCCAGGCATAAAGGCCCTTGGAGAACCGGGCCTTCTCGCCGAGCGTCCGTAGCACCTCCACGCCCTTGCGGTCGATCAGGCGAAAATCGCCGGCGCCTTCGGGCAAGGGGATTTCGCCGAAGCGGGCGAAGAGCTGGTAGAACAGATGAGCGAAGCCGCGCTTGACCCGGGTCTCGTCGGACCGGTCCGTGCGCTGGCCGTAGACCATCATATAGCCTTCCCGCCACCGCTCCACGAAGGTCTCGATCATCTCCGGCGGGTGCTGCAGGTCCGCGTCCATGATCACCACCGCGTCGCCCCGGGCATGGTCGAGCCCGGCCGCGATGGCGATTTCCTTGCCGAAATTGCGGCTGAAGGAGACGGCGCCGACGCGCGGCTCCGTGCGGCTGACCTCCCTGATCCTGTCCAGGGTATCGTCCCGGCTGCCGTCATCGACGAAAACCACCTCCCAGGCCGATGTGATCCGATTGAGGATGGGAAGCAGGCGCTCGCAGAGAGGCGCGATGTTCGCGCTCTCGTTGTGCACGGGGATGATGACACTGAGCTGAGGCGACGCCACTGATAAAAACCCTTGATGACCGGGCTGCATCAAGAGCCGAGTTTGCGTCTTTGCTCAAGAGCATTAGGGTGCGGCAAAGCCGATTTTAAGGTCATTCATGAACTCCTCCCGTTCCGTCATCCTTTGCGCCGACGACTTCGGCCTTGCCGATGGGGTCAGCCGGGGCATCGTGGAGCTGGCCGGTATGGGCCGCCTTTCGGCCACCGGGGCCATGACCAACATGCCGGGCTGGCGCCGGGCGGCGGCGAGCCTGACGCCCGTTCGCGACCGGATGGCCGTGGGGCTGCACCTTAACCTCACGACAGGCTCGCCCCTGGGGCCGATGTCGGCTCTCGCTCCCTCAGGACGATTCCCGACCTTAAAGGAATTGCTGCCGAAGGCCCTGAAACGACGATGGCCTGCGGCTGAGATCGCCGCCGAAATCGGCCGCCAGATCGATGCCTTCGAGGAGGTGTTCGGGGCGGCCCCTGCCTTCGTGGACGGGCACCAGCATGTCCATGTCCTTCCGGTGATCAGGCCGGCCCTAATCGCGGCCCTGAAAGCGAGGGGCTATGCGGGCCGCGTCTGGCTGCGCGATCCATCGGACCGGGCCATGGCGATCCTGCGCCGCCCCATCGGGCGCAACAAGGCGCTGATCGTCAAATCGCTCGCCCGCGGCTTCGCCCGCCAGGCTCATGCAGAGGGCTTTCGGACGAATAAGGGCTTTTCAGGCTTCGCCCCGCTCGACCTTTCCGTTCCGGCCGCCAAGGTTTTCGAGGAAGCCTTCTCGAGCCTCGGGGCCCACCCCCTCGTCATGTGCCATCCGGGCTATGTGGATGACGAGTTGAGGTCGCTCGATCCGGCCGTGGAGAGCCGGGTGGAGGAACTGGATTATTTGAAATCAGACGCTTTTGGCGAGTTGCTGGCGCAGCGGGGCCTGAGGCTTGTATCTAGGTTCAAGGCCACCTGAGAGCCTTACCGGACGAGGAGCGCGCTCGCGTATAGGCCTAGCCCGAACACAATGTGTCCAGCGATGTTGAGGGCCCTGATCTGGTTGGCGTTGGGCCGTTTCGATGCGGCGATGCCGGCGCCCATGCCGGGCTGAAGCAGGAACCAGCCTGCGCCGACCGTGACCAAGCCGACAATGAGGGCAGGCATCAGGGTCGGCTGCCGAGACCAATCGGAGGGTGCGAGGGCCAGCAGGATGGCCGCAAAGAGGATGCCCACTGCGTAATGACCGATCCAGCCCACTGCCGTCTCGTAAGCAAACGGGCGGGCCTTCGCGATGTCCTCATGAAAGACGGTGCCTCCGGCAAGATGGCAGAACCAGCGGCCGACCGGCCCCCAATTCGCGCCCGGCAGCCCGAAAGCGTGCTTCAGGAACAACCCCCACAGGTCGAACACCGCCGTTGCGCCGATTCCGATCAGGATGGAGCGGTATAGGAAGTCGATCACCAATGTGTCTCCATGGGGTATGATATGAAACGGACCTCTGAAGAGCTCTGCTAGTTGCCTTGCAGGCGATCAATTCTGGTCGCTGGACCGGCCTTTGCACGACAAATCACCTTCCTCGCAATTCAGATGACCTTCCAAATATTTGATCCGACCTTCCGTAATAAACGTTAAACACCCTGCAAAGATTGTAGAGCGAACGGTTCCGAGACCGGACGCTTCGAACTCGCACATCTTCTGTCGATAAGAGACCCAAGCTTTCTGCGCTTGGCGCAGCTTGACTTGATCTTCAGGATCGAGCCGCTTCATGAGCTTTGCATATCGCTCATTCATCGCTTTATCGGTCTTTTCGAACTCGCGACCCGCGCACATGTTCATATCGTACTGAGTCGTGCCTTCGCAGAAATCCTCTGCCCTTGCGGTAGAAGAGGCGGCGATGATGACGAGTATAGCAAGGGGCAGATAACGCATCGACGCATTCCTCGATCGATACAAAGATACGTTGACTAACTTAGCGCATATAGAAAAGGGCTGTCTCGCTTTTTGGGACCACAACATGAAACGGGCCTCCGAAGAGGCCCGTTTGACGTATCGTTATTCCGCTTACTTGGTCGCGTTCTCGTACATTTCCTCGACGTGCTCCCAGTTCACGAGATTGTCGAGGAAGGCCTTGAGGTAGTCGGGACGGCGGTTGCGGTAGTCGATGTAGTAGGAGTGTTCCCACACGTCGCAGCCGAGGATCGGCTGGGCGCCGTGCACGAGCGGGTTCTCGCCGTTCGGGGTTTTCATGACCGTGACCTTGCCGTCCTTCACGGCAAGCCAGGCCCAGCCGGAGCCGAACTGGCCGACGCCGGCCTGGATGAAGTCTTCCTTCATCTTGTCGACCGAGCCGATGTCCTCGATGATCTTCTTCTCGAGCTTGCCCGGGAGGGCGCCGCCGCCATTGGGCTTCATCCAGAGCCAGAAGTGGATGTGGTTGTAATGCTGGCCGGCATTGTTGAAGAGGGCCTGGTTCTTGCCGTAGGAGCCCTTCACGACCTCCTCGACGCTTTTGCCCTCGAATTCCGTGCCTTTCAGCAGGTTGTTGCCGGTGTTGACGTAGGCAGCGTGGTGCTTGTCGTGGTGAAACTCCAGGGTTTCCTTCGACATGTAGGGCTGCAGGGCGTCATAGGCATAAGGCAGTTCGGGCAGGGTGAACGACATCGGCGTCTCCTTTGGATTGAGCGACCCGGGACATCGGACCCAGAATTGGTCCCCATATCTGGGTCCGATACCCCTCGTTTGACTGCGCATCGCCCGGTGCGGAAAATCCGGGGCCACTTTTCCGCACGATGCGCCTGGGGCTTAGTTAAAGCGCCACATGCCCAAGAGCAACGGCCAAGCTCCGGACTTTTTTCTGCCCAAGCTTCCCAGGCGGTTGTCTTTTGCCTATAGAAGCATAGCTTTGCCTTGATTGTCTTGGCGCATCGTGTGGGAAAACGGATCCGGCTTTCTGCGGGAACGATGAGCTGATTATAGGAGGGAGCATCGGGTCATCCTGGAAGCGGGGATTGCTTTTGGGACCGGTGCTCCGGGTTTGCGTATGATGGAGACGGCATGATCATCGCTCTTCTGGCCCTCGCTTTTGCGATGATCGTTGGTGGGCTATTCGCGGCATTCTTTGGATGGGACATCGTTCTGGTCGAGCGTGGCTGGACGATGGTGATCGCCGGCAGCGTCACGGCCGCGAGCGGCGCGCTCCTGCTCGGCATCGCGGCCGTCGTGGCCAAGCTGTCGAAGATCGAAAAGCGGCTGTTGCAGGCCCAGGCCGGATTCGACGAGGAAGCCCTTATCGGAACGCCGAAATCCTTGAAGGAGCCCACGCTGGCGGCTCTCTCCGGCGGCGCCATGGCCGGCCCAGCGGCCACCGAGGCCCAGGATGAAGGTGAGCGCGCCGATGAAAGACAGGCGACCCTGCCGCTCTTCGAAGGTGAGGATCGGCGGGAAACGGCCGAGGAAGAGGGGAAGGTTGCCGAGTGGCCGGCGGCGACGCGGGTCCCCGAGCCGGTCGTGCCGTTCCCGCCGAGGCCGGCCCCGCCTCCGGTGGCGACCCAAGACGAAGACGAGCAGGACATGAAGGTGCCCGACTTTCTCCTGGCGGAGAGGGCGCGCGACGAGGATGAAGAGCCGCGGGTCTCCGATGGTGCCGATCTCTATCACCGCGACCTCGGCGCGCCTGCGCCCGAGCCCGTGGCTCGTGATCTTCCCGAGGGCGACGAACTCCGGGAGACCGCCGCAGATACCGTTACGGAGCCTGAGCGGGAGCCAGAGCCCGAGCCGAAGCCCGAGATCGCCTCCAATGCCGAGGAGGAAGTGGAAGAGGAGCACGAAACGGCTCCCGACGCGTTGCATCCCGCCGTGGTCGTCGGCACCTACAATTCCGGCGACAACAAATACGTGATGTTCTCGGACGGCTCGATCGAAGCCCAGACCCCGAGCGGCGTGTTCCGCTTCGAGTCCCTGGACGAGCTGAAGGCGTTCATTGCCGCGGGAGGCGAGGGGGGCTCGCCGTCCTCTACCTGAACAGAGGAGCCAGGGCGCGGAAATCCTCCGTCGCTGCCTCGCCCATCCATTCGAAGGCCGCCATCTCTGTCGTTACCCAGTGGCATCCGGCATGAAGAAGCCGCGCGCAGGCGGCGTCGACGCTGCGGCTCGAGCGGCTCGACACCGCATCCGCCACCACGAAGATCTCAAGGCCAGACGTCTTGAACTCCAGGGCGGTCTGCAGCACGCAGATATGCGCTTCGGTTCCGCAGATCACGAGCTGGTCCCGTCCAGAGCCGCGCAAGGCGGCGACCCGCTCCGCAATCCCCGGATCGCGGGCGGCTGAGAAGGCCGTCTTGGACAGAGTGGCCGCGTCCGGCGGCAAGGCTTCCCGCACCGGCGGCACGGTCGGCCCAAGTCCTTTGGGATATTGCTCAGTGACAGTAACGGGAACGCCGAGCCGTTTCGCCGTCTCAAGCAGTATGCGCACATTTCGGAGGATCGTCTCGCCTTCGTGAATGGCGGGCATGAGGCGCGCCTGAAGGTCGACGACGAGGAGATGGGAACGCTTTGCGTCGAGCAGCATGGAACCTACCTGTCCGGGTTGAACGTGGAGGGTTCGGTCGGAATGGGAAGCCGCATCGAGAAGCGCAACCCTTCCTGAGGAAATTCCATGGAAACCTCGGCCTGCAGCTGCGTGGACAGGACACGCTGCAGCAGGCGCGTGCCGAAGCCCTGGCGCGCGGGCGTGCTCACATGCGGCCCGCCACGCTCTTCCCACGAAAAATGCAGCATCGGGCGCTCGCCGCCCGAAATCTCCCAGCGGACCTCGACCTGGCCTCCGAAGGTGGACAATGCTCCATGCTTGGCCGCATTCGTGGTCAGCTCATGGATCGCCATGCCGATCGGAACGGCTGCTTCCGATGGCAGCTCGAGATGAGGACCCATGACGGTGATACGGTTTTTGGCCTCGTCCTCATAAGGCCCCAGTTCCGTCTGGACCAATTCCTCCAACGCCGCCTTCTGCCACAGATCCTCGGTGAGGAGGTTGTGGGTGCGCGCCAGGGAGACGATGCGGCCGACAAAACCCTGGTAGAACTCGTCGATGCTGGAAGCGGTGCGGGCCGTGGATCCGACGATGGCCTGAACCGTGGCGAGGGTATTCTTGACCCTGTGGTGCAGTTCCCGGATCAGAAGGTTTTGGCGGTTTTCCGCCTCCTTGTAATGTGTGATGTCGATGTTGACGCCGACCATGCGCCTTGGCGATCCATCGTCCTGATAAAAGAACAATGCGATGGTTTGCATCGTCCGAATTCCGTCGGGGCGCTCAATTCGGAAGATGAAGTCGATATCCTTGTCATGGCGGGCCAACGACTCGGCGATGGCCTGGACGGCATAGTCCCGGTCTTCCGGGATGATGGGATTCGCCCAATCGGTCGAGGACCCTTTGAACGATCCCGGTTCCATGCCGAAAAGGCGCTCCTGTTCCGCCGTCCAGGTGACGGCGTCGGTTGGGATATGCCAGTCGAAGACGCCAATTCCTGCCGCGCTCTGGGCGAGCGATAACCGCTCTTCGCTCGTGCGCAGTGCCTCTTCTGTCATTTTCAAGTCATGGATGTCGACGCTCGTACCGACCCAACCTTTGAATTCGCCCGTGGCGGCATTGCGCACCGGGGCCGCGCGGATGATGTGCCAACGATACTCTCCGTCCGAGGAACGATAACGAGCCTCGGTCGTATAAGTGGTTTCACCGGCTATGACGGGCTTGATCTCTTCGGTCATCCTGACCCAGTCGTCCGGATGAATGGCTGTCGTCCAGCTATGTCCCAGAGCCTCCTCCGGTGGAAGGCCCGAATACGTGACCCATCTTTCATTCGTATAGGTCAATTCCAAATTGGGCTTGATGATCCATACGAGAGCGGGGAGGGATTCCGCAATGAGCTTGAAGAGCGCTTCCGTTTCCCGCAGCTTCGTCTCTGCCCGGACCTTTTCGATAGCCAGCCAAGTGCGCTCGGCGACATCTTCGACAAGGGAGATCTCGTCGCTTGTCCAGTCTCTAGGGGTCGATGAATAGATGTAGAATTCGGCGATGAAGCGCCCGTTTTTGTGAATGGGAACGGCGAAGCCCGAACGCACATTGATGGTGCTGTAGAAGGCCTGGGCGGCCGCGTCGCCGAGGCGGGGGTCGGTCCTTACATCGTTGATGATCGCGGGTTGGCCTCGCTTCAACGCTTCGACGATCAGGCTGGCATGCTGGTCGATCTTCTCGACCTTGCCCTCGTTGCTGATGAGACCCCGCGACCACTCTCGTTCGACGATGATGACGCCGCGATCTTCGTAGACCTCCCCGTAACCTGCCGTATCAACTTTCAGGAAGTTGCTCACGTTGCGAGCCGCGATCTCCATGACCTGGTGAGGATCGTCGATATTGCTGAGCTGATCGTTGAGCTTGAGGAGGAATTCCTGGCGGCGCTGGGCTTGACCCATTTCCTCCCTGATCTTGTGCCGCTCCCTGATATCCTGAAGGACGCCGGCGAAGCGTGCAGGTTTGTTGTCCTCGTAGATGATGCCGCCGCGCATGTGAACATGACCGATGCTCCCGTCGGCCTTCAGTATGCGATACTCGATATTGAAATCCGTCCTGGTGCGGAGTGCGTAGGCAATCGCCTGATTGATGCGCTCGAGATCCGACGGGTGGTACATGGCCTGCAACTCGGTATAGGTCAGCGCGGCCTCCGGCGGAAGCCCGAGATACTCCTTGAAAGCCGCCGTGCTGATAATCTCGTCGGTCTTCAAGTCCCGTTCCCAGGCACCGAGCCGACCGATGTCGAGTGCGATCCTCAGCTTGAAATTGCTGGTGCGGAGTGCCGCCTCTGCCTGAGCTACGCGGTTTTCCAGCTCTGCGATGCGTTCTTTATCGCCTTCTTGAGAGGCGATTTTATCCTCGACCAGTAAACTGCCGCGCTTGGTCATCGAATTGAACTCTCGGCCTCTTTGTACGGTCTGCGGCTTGCCAGGCGTCGTCTCTCGCCATGCTATGTTTTGAAATAGCGCATCACGTCAGTTCTGAAACCCTTCGAGGCATCGAATGGCGAAGGTATAGGCCAAGGCGACTTCCTCCAGCCGGTCGAAGCGGCCCGCCGCGCCGGCATGTCCCGCCTCCATATTGAGCTTGAGGATGACCGGGCCGCCGCCCGTCATGGTCGACCTCAGTCTTGCGACCCATTTCGCCGGCTCCCAGTAGGTCACGCGCGGATCCGTGAGGCCCGCGAGAGCAAGAACCGCCGGGTAGGCCTGCGGCTTCACGTTGTCGTAGGGCGAGTAGGACAGGATCGTTCGGAAAGCGGCTTCGTCTGCAGCCGGGTTTCCCCATTCCGGCCACTCGGGAGGCGTGAGGGGGAGTTCGCAGTCGAGCATGGTGTTGAGCACGTCGACGAAGGGCACCTCGGCGATGATCCCCGCGAAGAGGTCGGGAGCCAGGTTGGCGACCGCGCCCATGAGCATTCCGCCTGCGCTGCCGCCATGAGCGACGATCCGCCCGCGCGAGGTGTAGCCTGTCTGAATGAGAGCCTCGCCGCAGGCGACGAAATCCGTGAATGTGTTCGTTTTCTTGTCGCGCTTGCCGTCCATGTACCAGCGCCAGCCCTTTTCCGTGCCGCCGCGGATATGCGCGATGGCATAGATGAAGCCGCGATCGACGAGGGACAGGATGCCGGTCCGGAAACTTGCCGGCATCGACATGCCATAGGAGCCGTACCCGTAGAGCAGGCATGGTGCGGAGCCATCGAGCGGTACCTCGCGCCGATGGACGAGCGAGATGGGCACCTGCTCACCGTCGGGAGCCGTAGCGAACAGGCGACGTGTCACGTAATCGGCCGGGTTGTGCCCGCTCGGAACCTCCTGCCGTTTGCGCAGCGTGCGCTCTCCGGTACGCAGATGATAGTCGATCACCTCGCTCGGCGTGGTCATCGACGAGTAATGGTAGCGGATGACGTCGGTGTCGAATTCGTACCCGGCCGAGAAGCCCAGCGAATACGCCTCTTCCTCGAATGCGACGGTCTCTTCCCGTCCGGTGGCGAATTCCCGCAGCACGATGCGTGGATTTGCGTTCTCCCGTTCGAGGCGCACGAGATAGCGGGCGAGAGCGACGACCGAGAGGATCATCGTGCCGGCCTTGTAGGGAACCAGGTCCTTCCACTGCGCCCGGCCGGGCGCGGCGACGGGCGCCGTGACGATCTTGAAATCCTCTGAGCCGTCCGCATTGGTAAGGATGATCAGGCTGTCGCCATGATGCTCCACGTCGTATTTCAGCTGAGGCGTGCGCGGCTCGACGATCCGGGGCGACGCCGTGGCATCCGTTCGGTCAAGCAGCCAGATCTCGGAGGTTTCGTGATCGCTCGCCTCGATGAGGACGAATGCATCCGACTGCGTGACGCCGAGCTTCACGAAGAAGCCCGGGTCCTTTTCTTCATAGACGACCTGATCCTGGTCGGTGCTCGAGCCGAGGAGATGGCGTTTGACGCGCACCGGGCGGTGGTTCTCGTCGAGTTCGACATAATAGAAGCCAGAGGAATCGTTGAGCCAGACGGCGCCGCCAGACGTCTGCGCAACCACGTCCGGCAGATCCGCGCCGCTCTCGAGATCCCGGATCCGGATGGTGAAGTATTCCGAGCCCTTGATATCCGCGCCCCAGGCCAGCAGCCGATGATCGGGGGAGTGATCCGCGCCGCCGAGATCGAAGAAAGGTTGTCCTTCCGCTTCCTTGTCGCCGTCGAGCATGATCGTCTCAGGACCGCCGTCGCGGGGCTGCCGGCAGACGAGGGGATGCTGGCCGCCCTCCCGATAGCGGGTGAAGTAGGCGAAGGCTCCATCAGGCTCGGGGACGGAGGAATCGTCCTCCTTGATGCGCCCGCGCATCTCGGCCACGAGACGGGCCTGGAACTCCTCCGTTCCGGCGAAGGCCGCCGCAGCGTATGTGTTCTCCTGTTCGAGAACGGCGCGAATGGAAGGATCGAGGACGGATGGATCCTTGAGGACGTCCTTCCAGTTCTCGGCCTTCAGCCACGCATAATCGTCCTGAACCCGAATCCCATGAACCTCGAAGACGTGAGGTTTGGCGGGAACCGAGGGGGCGGCGGGCAAAGGGGCAACGGGAAGGCGCTGAATATTCATGAAACTGTCCGGCCAGATGATCAAGAAGTGGGATTATGCACAGATAACGGGGATTTCCCATGTCGGGTCCGGATCGGGCCGAATGGGTATCGAGCAGGCAGAAAAATGCCCTTCTAGTTACTTCTTCGGATCACAGCGATGAAATTTACGTGATGAACGCCTTAACCTGTGGTCAATGGCACCAACTGTTCAGGGCAGGTTTATTGCATAGTGATAGTTGATACGAAGTTTTCCAAAGTTTTCCTTTTGCACATCTTGCAATGCGGCTCAATTTGCCATACTTGGGAAAAACGAGCACGATTTCTGTGCAAGTAGGGTGCGGCTCAAGCAAGAAGCAAGCATTGCTTCAGACGAGAATGCTCAAACGTAGGTTGAAATGCTTTTTTGAGCCATTCTAAAGAGCCGGAAAGGAAGAAAATCAAAATGAGCGACAACATCGCTGCTTCGAACTACATTGAGCTGGCTGCGGATATCGTCTCCGCTTACGTCAGCAATAACTCTGTTCCTTCGGGCGACCTGCCGATGCTGATCAATGACGTCCATTCGGCTCTTCTGCGTGTCGGGGGCGGCACTGTAGAGACGCCCATGGAGGCTCCGAAGCCTGCGATCCCCGTGAAGAAGTCCGTCACGCCGGATTACATCGTCTGTCTTGAAGACGGTAAGAAGTTCAAGTCTCTGAAGCGCCATCTGCGGACGCAGTACAACATGACGCCCGAGCAGTATCGCGAGAAGTGGGCTTTGCCCGTCGATTACCCGATGGTGGCTCCCAACTACGCCAAGGCTCGTTCGGAACTCGCCAAGGAAATGGGCCTCGGCCAACAGCGCCGCAAGCGCCGTTCTTCGCGCAGCAGCAGCTAAGAGCAGGCCTCACGGGTCTAAATAGCCGCCCTCAGGGGCGGCTTTTTGCTTTTTGGGACATTGGTCGCCAGTGGAGCGCTTGTTTGCCTGATCAACTGTTTTCGAAGGCATGACGGGTTGGGCCGGCAAAAGCCTTCCAGTGGAGACAAAGGGCGGAGTTCGTGCCGCTGCCGGTATTATCGAGTGCGCGGTTGAAGGTCGATCCAGTTGTGCGCAACGCATCGGATCATTGCGGCCCTTGTGCGAATGAGGTGCATCCTGTCCGACTTATCCTCACTCTTATCAACAGATTTGAATCTTCGTTGACAACTAGGAATATGACCCCACTATCGAAGATGGAGGGGGTGACCCTTCCTTACTTTATTTATGGGAACAAAACATGAACATTATCGACGGCGATGCGGTTCATCAGAGTATTGCCGCACAAAGGATTTCAGCCGCGAAGAAGACCCGTTCGGAGGGGCGCGGACGCAGCGGAAGCAGGAAGCCGAAGATCGCGGCCAGCACGGCGGCGGGTGATTCCCTGACCAGGGATGCGCGGCGGCTTCTCACGGCGCTCGCTCAGCCGGAGACATGGGCGATCGTCGATCCAACGGAGCCTTCGAGCGTGCTTGTCCACAGGCGCCGGTCAGGAATTTCCGTTGGGGCAGGGCGCTTCGCCTCAACCGTGGCGGAGGCTCTCGTGCGCCAGGATCTCGGCCGTTGGGAGCAGGCCGCGTCGGGCCGGAAGGCGCTGCGGCTGACGAAAGCGGGTGAGGCCTGTCTGCGTCGCGCTTCGGCGCCCGAGGCGGACATGGCGTTCTTTCACCAGCACCGCGAAACTGAGCTTGCCTCCGTCGAAACGGATTCAGGAGCAGCCCGGGTCCGCGTCGATGCCGACGAGAGCCCTCTCGACTGGCTGCGCCGCCGCAAGGGCCGCGACGGCGAACCTATGATCGACCAGGCATCCTATCAGGCGGGCGAGCGCCTGCGGACCGATATCATGCTCGCGGGCCTCCTGCCTGGGGTGACGGCTCGATGGGATGGCATGCCGAGAAGCGGAGGCCCGGCCTCGCCGGGTGAGGCGACGGACCGGATGGTTGCCGCCCGCCAGCGGCTGCGGAACGCCTTCGATGCCCTCGGGGGCGATTTCAGCGACCTGCTTCTCGACCTCTGCGGCTTCCTGAAAGGCCTGGAGCAGATCGAGCGCGAGCGGCAATGGCCCGCGCGCTCCGCCAAGATCGTGGTGCGTCTCGCCCTGACGCGGCTCGCGGAGCATTACGGCATCGAGGCCTCGGCCCAGGGTCCCGCAGCCTCACGCGGCATCCGCGCATGGCAGGCCGTTGTGATTGACGGCGGGAAGGTTTAGGGCGCCGCGACAGCCGCCTGTGCATCCCGGCGGATGCGTTCGACCATGGATCTGACGCCGTTCGACCGTTGCGGCGTCAGATGCTCGGACAGGCCGAGTTCCTTGAAGAGCGCAAGGGCGTCCGTGGAAAGGGCTTCCGCGGGTGTCTTGCCGTTATAGAGCGAGATCAGGAGCGCCACGAGGCCCCGCACGATATGGGCGTCGCTGTCGCCGCGAAGATGCAGGACGGGCCCGTCGTTCGAGGACATAGTAAGATCGGTCTGGAGCCACACCTGGCTGGCGCAGCCCTGAACCTTGTTGAGGTCGTTATAGGCCTCTTGCGGCAAGGGCTCCATGAGACGGCCGAGCTCGATGATGTAGCGGTAGCGCTCCTCCCACTCGTCGAGCAGTTCGAAATTGGAGACGATTTCGTCGATTGTCGGCAGCATGGCAAACCCGGGTTGTCTGCCCGTCATATAGCTATCGTCACGCGGTTTGGCGACGGAAAGGGCCGGATTTATGTGCGGGGCCTGGACGCAGCGGGTTCACGGTCCTCGGGCCGCAGGGTGTCCGAAGGTTTTGCGGAGCCGGCGACGGGAAAACCGGACGTGCTGAGAACTTTGTCGACGACGGCCTGCTTGGCGCTGTCGGGCAGCGCTTTCCAGATGGATTCGAGATGGCCTGCGTTGTCCATCCCAGGCGCCTGACCCGTCGCCGGTTCGGTCTTCTTCGGCGTGAGCAGAGCCTCGACGGCCGCCGTCCCCTCGCCCTGCTGTCGCACCGGCGAGAAATAGAAAATCGTGCCGACGATGAGGATGAAACGGAGGATCGAGAACATGAAGCGGTCGACGGCTTAAAACCAAGGGATGACGCAGCACCATAACGTACCCGGTATGCCGCGCGTAGGACGTGTTTGAGAAAGATGGAAACAGGATGAACAAAACCTTGATGCCGGGAGGCCGTATTAAACGCATGAAAAGCAAAGAGAAATTTTGGAACACTCGACGCCTCGGCGCCTGAGCGGCGCTCTCGCGGAGCCGTTTCTCCGATCAGCCCGAAGCAATTAGGTTTCGCTTAAACCGGGTCTGTCAGGCTTTGCCCTCAGAAGGACAAGAAACGGTGCCTTGCCGTCTTGTCTTGCTGCCTGGGCGGACCACAACGACATCATCCTTCGAAGACGGAAACGACTCCCTTGCGTGAAGCTTTTGTCGACCATCCCGATGACGATCTCGACCTTCCGGCGGTCGTGCGCCGGAAGGCTCCGGCACGACAGACGCAGAAGCGCGCCGTCAAGCCGCCGCGCAGGCCGGGCTTCGGCGAGAGGGCG
The DNA here is from genome assembly GCF_013520865.1 of Microvirga mediterraneensis. Classification (NCBI taxonomy): domain Bacteria; kingdom Pseudomonadati; phylum Pseudomonadota; class Alphaproteobacteria; order Hyphomicrobiales; family Methylobacteriaceae; genus Microvirga; species Microvirga mediterraneensis. The sequence goes on along the minus strand of NZ_JACDXJ010000001.1, from coordinate 3,859,043 downwards.
ATCTTGTTCGTCTTCAGCCATCCGCGCCAGATCCTCGCGGCCCTGTTCCTGACCGGGTGCGGCGGCGCGATTGCCTGGAATGCGCTGGCGCTGCAAAGCAGCCGCCATCCGGCGCCGCTCTTCAACACGCGCGAGATCGTGCTTGCCCCGGAGCCCAAGGCCGAGGGCGAAGCGCGCCAGCCGCTGCCGCCCGCGCGTCCAGGAGCCCAGTCCGTCGAGGAGGTGGCGTCGGCCCCGCCGCCCCATGAGGCTGCCGCTCATGCAACCCTGGAGGCGGCGGCGCCATCCGTCGCCACGCCCAAGACCCCGGCGCGAAGCCCGATCGCCGAAATGATCCGCAACGGAGGACAGCCTGTCCCGGCCGCTGTGCCGGCTCCCCGCCCACCACTGACGAGTGCCGCCGCCTTGCCGGCCTCCCCGCCGGCAAGGAGTGCCAGTCGCGATCCGATCGCGGACATGATCCGCATGGGCGGCCCCGTGCCGGTGCCGCCCGCCAATGTGGGCCGTACGGACCAGGGCGATACGGTTCTGGCGGGACAGCGCGCGCTTGCGCGGTTGGGCTACAACGTGAAGGTGGACGGGTTGATGGGTTCGGGCACCCGGCAGGCCATCGAGCGGTTCGAGCAGGACCGGCATCTGCCCGTCACCGGAGAGTTGAACGCTCGGACGATCCGCGAACTCTCAGCCGCATCCGGAATCGCGGTCCCATAATGTCCCGGCTTCGTTCCGACTTCTGGGTTTCGGCCTACCTGCGCCGCTGTTCGGTGGAGGGGGTCGATGCTGCCTTGCGCAAGCGCGGCGCCGCCGAAGCCGGCGCGGTGTTCGTCAAGGTGGATCGACTCGACGGCACCGCGAGCCTCTACGGTCCTGCACCGCAGCTCTTCCTCGACGAGAGCGGCGAGCGTCTCTTCTCGCCGATCCTGAAGGACGTCATGCCCCTCGACGTGGAGGAGCGGATGACGCGCGAACTGCGCTTCGACTCGGACCTGTGGCTCGTGGAGGTCGACGACAGGGCAGGAAGGCACTTCCTCGATCTCGCGTCCGAGGACTGAGCCGCTCATTAGGCGAGTGCCTCTCCCGACAGGGTCTTGACGTCCAGAATGCATTCGATGAGCGCGAGGGCGACTGGGCCCGGAACATCCTGCATTTCCCGCACCAATGTCCTGATGGCGGAGAGCGGGTACGACAGGGCAGGGTGCAGGTTGAGGAAGATCCTGACCGCATCCCTCCGTGGAACTCCCAGGACGTTCAGCGCGAGGGCAAGCAGGCGGTGACGCCCGATCTCGAGCAGGCGCCACTCCGTGGACGCAGGGAAGCCGAAGAGAGCGGTCAGGATCGATTCCATCCTGCGGTCGTCGCCCTTGAGGCTCGCGGCCGAAATATCGGCGAGATCCTGTTCGGCCAGCGCGAACGACAGGCTGACGCGCCGATGGGCCAGGGAGGCCGCGACACGCTCCCGGATCGCTTCGCGGCGCTCCCCGGACGCTGCCAGGTAAAGAGACGCCTGAGCGGTGGTCGGGAGGTCGGCGCGGTCGAGAAGAAGGGCGGCGAGGGTCGGGCGCCGATGGGATCGCCGCAGCAGTTCCGCGAAAGCTGCGGTGTCGGGAAGAACGGCAGAATTGGCCGCGAGCACATCCTCGACGGCATTCTCTCTCAGGACCAGGAGCCCGTGGGTCGTTTCCGGATCGATGTTCGGCTGTGCCGCAAGGGCGAGGCGACCTTCCGGCGTGGCAAGCCTCTTTGCGCGGAAAGAAGGCGAAACGGGGTGATGATGACGAGGGATATCGACGGCGCCGGGTGAATGCCGCGCCAGATAATCCAGAACCGATGCCGGCGTGTCCGGGCAGGGTGCCAGGATGCGGGCCAGTTCGAGACGGGTCGCGGCGTCGGTCTTCGGCAGGAAGCCGAGGACGAGGGTCTCGAAGGTTTCGATGCTCTCTCGGTCTCGCGCCGCCGCCGCGACGAACATCTCCGCGTTGACTTTCAGGAGAGCCGCGCGCGCATCGGACGAGCCGTCCGACGATCCGAAACCCGACAGGTCCGACCAAAGGTCCGGATGTGCAGACGACGCCATGCTCGAACTCGCTTCACCGCAATTGACCTTAGGTTAGGAGTTGCTCCTTAGCGCACCTTTAACGGCCTGGACGGCCCGGGAAATAAGGGTTTCACCTGAGGAACCGAAGCGCAGCAGCGAGTGTTGTTTTCTTGTCAGGGCGGGGGTTTTTCTGATCCGCACATCCCGTCGGCAACGAACTGTTAACCATGGATCTCTTTTTGTGAGTCAGGCGTAGAGGCAGCAATGTCAGGATAGAGGAGGGCGACATGCGAGACATCTGGACCAGATCGCCGGGAGTGGTGGTTCCTTTTCCGGATAACACGGAGCGTCCGCAGCGCCCGATCCTGGCGGCCGATGAGCCTCGGGGCGAGATCCTGTTGTTCACAGGCGTCCGTTACGAGAGGCCTTCTCCCAATCCGGGACCTTCCCGCCCGCTGGCGTCCAACAGCCCCGGCCGTCGCCGCTCTTAGTCCCGAATCTGTTTTCATGACGATGAGACGCCGTTAGGCGTCATGGATCGGGCTCGCCAGATCGTGCACCATGAGCACCGCGTCCGGCCCGTAGCTCGCAAGCTTCGTTTCCAAGCCCGGTCGGGCCAGAACACGAAAGCCGACCCTCTCCCAGAATGCCTGAGACCTGTTGACGGCGACGAGCGACAGATTGTCGAAGCCCGCTGCGCGGGCGTGTTCGATCAGCCTGTTCGCAGCCTGCACCGCATACCCCTTGCCGCGCGCAACCGGGAGAAGGGCGACGTCGTGGATGTAGAAGGTGGTCGGCGCCTCAGGGAGTTTGCCCAACGGCTCGTTCAGTGGCGGCGGCTCTCCCAGGCGCCAGGGATGGGTGAGCGCATAGCCGATCGCGCGCGCGTCCTCGACAAGCATGAGGCAGCCCTGCGGGTAGAGGCGCCGACGCTCGGCCAGCACTTCGAGATCTTCCGGATGGTCGACGTGGATCGTGTCCGCGAGAACCTGCACCTGGGCCAGGTCCTCCGGCATCATAGGGCGCCAGGGCATGATGTCAGGGATCCTGTTCGGCCGTGCAGGAGACGGCCTTTGCTGCTTCCTCCGCCTGGGGCCGCAGGCTCGGGCTGGGAGCCGCGACGCGCACGATCACGAAGCCCTGCCGCTCGGGGGAGACGATCCTCACATCCCGCGAGGGATCGTTTTCATCCTCGGCGGCTCGGGCCTCGTCGAGCTGGCGGGCCGTCAGGGTGACGATCTCGAGCTCACCCCGTACGGCGGCACGGTCCGTGACGGCGAAGAACACCCCTCCCGACTCCTTGTGAAACGAGAAGGACAGCGGGAGCGACCCGGTCTGAGCCGCGACGCGCATGGGACCGTTGCGCAGATCGAAGGCGCAGGTCGCCACGGCGATGGCGGGGTCCGGTCGCGGAAGCCAGGTATTCTCACCGCCCGGCGCGCTGATGATCTGCGCCTTGTCGGCGGTCAGGGTCGTCTGGACCTTCTCGAACGCGTCCCGGTCCGCAAGGTAGGGGCTCGCGAGGATCGCCACGATATGAACCCCCGCGGCTATCACGATGCCGCAGAAGGTGGCGACCAGAAAGCGAGGAAAGCCTCTCATGTTCCGCATCCCAGGCGCTGAATGACGGGAAAGTCGACTTCATCGAGATTGGCGCCGGCGGCTCCCGGAGGGTCGTAGAGACGAAGCGCCGCCACGAAGGGGCCCGAGGGGGGAAGCTGGATCCAGTTGCCCGGCTGCAGCGTACGGGACAGGGCGATGGTGAAACGGTCCTGAGAATCCCGGATCACCTCCGCCGAGGTGAAGTTTCTGCGTCCAAGCTCGGTAATGGGCAGGCGCCCGTCGCCGTCGTAAAGAGTCAGGGTCCAGAGCCGAGCGGTCGGGGCAACCGCGCCGATGGTATAGGTGCAGGCGGAATCGAGCGGCCTGCCTTCGCTGTCGGTCCGGGCGGTGAAGCCCAGCCCTTCGCCCGTCGCCAACGGAACATCGCCGCGCCGGGCGAGGATGGCCCGCATGTACGGATCCGCCTCCGGCGAGCCGAGCTTGGGCCATGCCTGCCACGGTCCAAGACGCAGGCTCCCGAAGGGCGGGTCGCCGTTGATGGCCCAATAGGCGGAACCCAAGCCGAGCCCCAGCGCCAGAAGAAGCGCATAGACGATGAGGAGGGCTGTCGGGACGCGTCTGACGTTCACGGGCGATATCGGGGTCGATGGGGCGCGCATCGAAGCGGCCGCCGGAGCGTTCGTCAAGGGAGCCTCTGTGTGCATTCGTTAGGGCATCGCTACTTGGCGGCGGCCGTCCACGGCGGCGGAGCCGCCCGGGGCCTCCGGCGCCTTGCCCGTCGTCACCGAACGGTCGACCGACTGGAACAGGGTCCCGATTCCGCCAAGGACCTCGTAGGACTTGCGGGAGAGTGTGCCGGCCAGGAAGGACTGAGCCGGAGCCTGGGCCTGATCCGCCGCCTGGCCCTTCGAGGAGGCGACGCGGAAGGCGTTGGCCGGGCTCGCGCCGGGGATGGGGCGGATCTCCAGGTTCTGATGGGCGAGGCCCATCACCTCGTGCCATGTCATTGCCGGAAGCGTGCCGCCGGTCATCTCGTTCATGGGGCGGGAATCGTCATTGCCGTACCAGACGCTGGCGACGAGATTGCCCGTATAGCCCACGAACCAGGCATCCTTGTAGCCGTTGGTGGTGCCGGTCTTTCCGGCGGCCGGGATGCCTTCGAGCGCGGCCCGCTTGCCGGTGCCTTCCTCGACCACCTTGTTGAGCATGAAATTCATGTCGTTGACGACCCGGGTGTCGAGCACCTGCTTGGGCGGCGTGTCCCGGTCGTGCCGGTAGATGACCTCGCCCGAAGAGTTGCGGACCTCCCAGGCGGCATAGGGATCGGCGCGCTTGCCGCCATTGGCGAAGACCGCGTACGAGGCCGCCATGTCGATCGGCGTGACCTCGGCGGCGCCGATGGGGAGCGAGCTCGAATCCGTCAGCGGGTGGGTGAGGCCCATGCGCTTGGCCGTATCGACGATCACGGCGCGGCCCGCCTTGGCGTTGCCCTTCCCGATCTCGACGGACATCTGGACCGGGATCGAGTTGATGGAGCGGGCTAGGGCCGAGACCAGCGGCATGGCGCCGGCGAATGAGCGGCCATAGTTCTGCGGGCACCAGTTGCCGAGGCAGATCGGCCGGTCGACGACCGTCGAATTGGGCCGCAGCTTCGGATTGGTCGTCAGGGCCGCGGCATAGACGAAGGGCTTGAAGGACGAGCCTGGCTGGCGCAATCCCGCCGTGGCACGGTTGAACTGGCTCTGCCCGTAATCCCGCCCGCCGACGATGGTGCGGACGGCGCCGTCCACGTCCATGACGACGATGGCGCCTTGGCCGGCTTTGTACTGGCGGCCGTGCTGGCGAAGCATGTTCTCCAGCGTCTCTTCCGTATGCCGCTGGAGCGCCGTGTCGAGCGGGGTCTTCACGATCAGCACCCGCTCGTGGCCGAACTTCTTCTCGGACGCGAGCGCCTTCACCTGTTCGAAGGCCCAGTCGAGATAGAAATCCGGCGTGGTCTCGCGCTGCCGGTTGACCGGGGTCGCCGGATTGCGCCGGGCCGTCTGGATCTGGCCTTCCGTCAGGAAGCCGGCCTCGACCATGTTGCGCAGGACCTCGTTCGCCCGGGCGCGGGCCGCCGGCAGGTTCACGTGCGGGGCATATTTGGTCGGAGCCTTGAACAGGCCGGCCAGCATGGCGGATTCGGCCAGGGTCAATTCCTTGGCCGGCTTGCCGAAATAGTAATCCGCCGCCGCCACGACGCCGTGGGCGCCGCCGCCCATATAGGCGCGGTCGAGATAGAGCTTGAGGATCTCATCCTTGGTCAGGTGGAATTCGAGCCAGACCGCCAGGAACGCTTCCTTGATCTTGCGCTCCAGGGACCTCTCGTTGGTCAGGAAGAGGTTCTTGGCCAGCTGCTGGGTGATGGAGGAACCGCCCTGCACGACGCCGCCGCCCTGGGTGTTGACCATGAGGGCGCGCATGGTGCCGATCGGGTCGATGCCCCAGTGATCGTAGAAGCGCCGGTCTTCCGTCGCCAGCGCGGCCTTGATCATGTAGTCCGGGAAATCCTCGAGCTTGTAGGAATCGTCGAGGTGAAGGCCCCGCCGCCCGACCTCCTGGCCGTAGCGGTCGAGGAAGGTGACGGCGAGATCCTGGGTCTTGAGCCAGTCGTCTTCCGTCTCCCGGAAAGCCGGCAGGGCGAGCGCCAGCATGACGATGCCGCCCGCAGTGCCGAGCGTCGTCGCCTCGCTGGTCAGGTCGAGGATACCGCGAAGAGGCCCGCGAAACCGCAGACACTTCATTTTCTCCGAGTACCAGCCCCACGCGCTGCCCAGTCCGCGCCCGCTTTGATACAGCGTGGAGTTGAGCCACGCGTCGAACCAGAGCGCGCCGCGCTTGATCCGGGTCATAAGAGGAATTGGGGGCTTCTGACTCACGACGGTCCTCGAGCAGGTCAGGGCCTGACCTGCCTAGTTTATGATATTTGAATGTCCTATCGGCAATGCCGAAGCGTGGCGATGCCGATATATATAACTCAGAACCTTGTTTGTAGGTTCACAGAGATTTACCTCTTCCGAAGGATAGGCTGCCCGGTGTGCGGCTTAGCACCTTCCCTCAAACCGCCTCAAAAAGACGTCAAAGCGCCCACATGCCAAATGCCGCACCCCTCGTTCGCCCGCAGCCGGAGAAGCAACCTTTCTGGCGCGTGAAGTCGCTCGAAGCCATGACCCTGGACGAGTGGGAGAGCCTCTGCGACGGCTGCGGCCGCTGCTGTCTCGTCAAGCTCGAGGACGAGGACACGGCCGAGGTGATGTACACGGATGTGGGCTGTACCCTCCTCAACGACCAGACCTGTCGCTGCAAAGATTACCCGAACCGCCAGGCCAAGGTGGCCGATTGCGTGCGGCTTACGCCGCAGGCCGTGCGGAGCCTCTCCTGGCTGCCCCATACCTGCGCCTATAGGCTCCTAGCCGAGGGGCACGACCTCTATTGGTGGCATCCGCTCGTCTCGGGCGATCCGGAGACGGTGCATGCGGCCGGAATCTCCGTCCGCGACCGGGTTGCCGGCCCGGAGGAGGATTTCACCGTCGCGGAGCTCCTGGAGCGCATCACCGATTGGCCGATGGAGGATCCCAGCGTGCGTGGGGAGTAACGTTCGGAGGCAAAGCGTCGCAGACTTGGACGTGGCGAGGAGCCCGGCGCGAGCGTCTCCATCCCAGGGAAATGCACGGAAAATCGCTGCTCGATTGCGGCATATCCGAACTAAAATCCGCGCATCAAGCCGAAGAATACCTCTTTTGGAGTAATTGCCAGCATCGCTCCCAACGGCAACCCTCGTCAGTCTTAGAGAAGTTCTGATTTCTTAGTTTTCAGAATAATTTCCGAACAGGGTGTTTTATGTCTGCTATTGCTACTTATGGCCTGACTGGAAATGCGTATGTCGATGGTGTTCTTGGCGATTATAAATGGGGATCGAACAACGTAACCTATAGTTTCCCGACAAGCGGATCGACCTACGGAACGTCCTACGGTGCTGCGGAAAACATAACCAACTTCCAGGGCCTCGGCTCTATTCAGCAGACAACCGCCCGCAATGCCTTGAAGGCCTATGCCTCCGTTGCGAACCTGACCTTCACGGAGATGGATGAAACGGCCACGCAGCATGCCGATGTGCGCTTGGCCATGTCGGACGCGACACCGACCGCATGGGCTTATCTTCCCTCGACGGCAGCAGAGGGCGGAGATGTCTGGTTCAACCTCTCGAACGGCTATTTCACCAGCACGGCCAAGGGCAACTACGCCTCCATGGTCTTCCTGCACGAGCTCGGGCATGCGATCGGGCTCGACCATCCGCATGAAGGCAACGTCATGCCGCAGGACCGGGACTCTCTGGAGTATACGGTCATGAGCTACCGCTCGTATCTCGGGGGCTCCACGACGTCGGGTTACACCAATGAGACCTGGGGATATGCGCAGTCGCTGATGATGTACGATATCGCGGCCGTGCAGCACATGTACGGGGCGAACTATGCCACGAACAGCGGCAACTCGACCTATTCCTGGAATCCTGCCACGGGCGAGATGAGCATCAATGGCGTGGCCCAAGGGGCCCCTGGCGACAACAGGATCTTCCTGACGATCTGGGATGGGGGCGGCAACGATACGTACAATCTCTCGAACTATACGACCAATCTCAAAATCGATCTGCGCCCGGGCGAATGGACCAAGACGTCCAACGCTCAGCTTGCGAAGCTGAGCTGGGACGGCTCGAAGGTCGCAGTCGGCAATATTGCCAATGCTTTGCTCTATCAGGGCGATACACGTTCTCTCATCGAGAATGCGGTGGGTGGATCGGGCAACGATACGCTGACCGGCAACGACGGCGCAAACCTGCTCAAGGGTGGTGCGGGAGCGGACAAACTCTACGGGCTCGGTGGGGCGGACATCCTGGACGGCGGCATTGGAGCCGATACGCTTACCGGCGGCGGCGGAGCGGACATCTTCGATTTCAACTCCATCAAGGACTCCACACCTAATGCCCGCGATACGGTTCTGGATTTCGTGCGAGGGACCGACCACATCGATCTGCGAAGCATCGATGCCAGTACGGCGACCGGCGGCGATCAGGCCTTCTCGTTCCTCGGCGGCGCAGGCTTCTCGGGCCATGCAGGCCAATTGAACTTCACCGGTGGTGTGCTGGCGGGAGACGTGAACGGCGACAGGATCGCCGACTTTCGCATCAATGTCGCCGGCATCTCGACGCTGACGGCCGCCGACCTTTATCTCTGATGAAGCATCATGAGGTTACGCCGATGAGCGATTGGGTCGATTTCGACCAGTGGCAGAGCTGCGCGCAAATGGAGCGGCCGGGCTTCGTGTTCGAGGTCCGGAACCGAGAGGGCCGGAGCCTGCTGACCACGTGTACCGTACCGCTTCAATTGCCGTCCGATTGGAAATCGCAACCTGTAAGTTTCCGTCTGGTCGAAGAGCCGAAACCGCGTCACTCGAACCCTATCCCGAAACCGCGATCCTGACACTTGGCGTCGGAGCGGCTGCTGCATGCGATGTTTTGGCTTGGGACGTAGACGTTATCGCGCCTATTTCCGGCGGCGCGACGTCACGGTCGGGGGCGTGCCCTGAGCGACCTGTAGACAGGTGAGCATGTCGACATAGCTCGGCGTCCCGCCGATCTGCGCTTCCCTTGCGCAGGTCGCACGTGTGCCTTCAGCCGCGCTGCTCCAGATGTCTCTAAGCTGGCGTTCCGCTGCCGTCTCGTCCCTCATGCAGCTCTCGTAGGGGTTGGTATCCTGCGGGGTAAGGGGCCGAGCCTCCTTGCAGGTCGCCTCGATATTGAACCGGGGCAGCTGCTGTGCCATGGCGGGAATGTCCGAAAGGCTTCCGAGCAGCACAATCATACCGAGCATATAGGCCTTCATGGCGGGCTCCCTGCGCTGCGCGTCATTTCAGATCTGTTCCAGCTTGGCGTAAATCCACTTAAGCCTTTAGATCCGTGCCGCAGGACCGGGTTTCGACTCATGAGCTAATCCTTCGGTCACGCGCCCGGCGCTTCCTGTTGATCGCTGCCGGACTCGCCAGGGACTTCCGTGTGTTCCCCCAGCGTCTCCCGCACGTAGAGCTTCTTGACCAGCACATAGGCAACCACGGCAAGCGGGAAGCCGAAGATCAGGCCGAAGGCGCCGAACAGGGCGCTGCCGATCAGGATGGCGAACAATGCCAGGGCCGGAGGGATACTGATGACGCTGCGCGCCACGAGGGGAAAGATGATGTTGCCTTCGACTTGCTGGATGGCGATGACCGCGAGCATCGTCCAGAGCGCCGTCTCTCCGCTCACGCCGAATGCGATCAGGACGGCAGGCAACGCCCCGAGGATCGGGCCGAGGAACGGGATGAAATCGGCCAGGCCCGCGATGAGGCCGAGTGCGATCGCCGAGGGCAGGCCGATCAGCCAGAAGGCAATGGTCGACAGAATTGCCACGCAGGACATGGCGATCAGCTGGGCCGTGAGCCAGAGCCTCAGGGCCTGACCGGATGCCTGCAGCGAACTCTCCACGCGGGCGTGATGGCGGATGGGAAACAGCTTGACGAAGCCCTGCCTGTAGAGACGAGGCGCGGCCGCGATGTAGAGGCCTGCGAGCACCACCAGGGCGAAGTCGGCGAGGCCGTTGAGAATAGCGCCGCCGATCCCGGCAAGGCGGGCCGCCATTCCACCGACGGGCGCATTGCTCACGATTTCGGACAGATCGTCGCTGACGGCGCCGAGGCCGAGCTGCTTGGCGAAGTTGTCGATGGCGAGGGGAAGCTGTTCGACCACGTTCGAGAACTGGGACCGTACCTGCGTTCCGAAAAGCGCGATGATGGCGAGGAGCAGCGCGAAGATGATCAGGGCGGCAACGGTCAAGCTCCAGCGCTCGGGGACCTTGAGATAGCGCACGAGCGCATCCGAGGCCGCATGCAGCAGGATCGCCACGAGGACGGCGCCGAAGGCGAGGAGGAGAACGTCCGATAGCGTCCACAGCAGGAGGGCAAACACGCCTATGCCGAGCACGATGAAAGTCTTGCGGACGAATTCCGCGTCTCCCATGAGCCCACGAACGGAACGGTTCTGATCATCCATCGTTTACGCCTCACCTTCGCTATGGTGACAATCAGAGCGGCTCAGCTCGGTTCCCGTGGGCGGTCGAGATGTATAAGTAGGTTAGATTGAGCCTCGCATTTACGTATTGAGCGTCCTTGATTTTAATAAATTGGTCATTTTTGGGGAACGCATTCCGGTATTCATGGTTATCGTGCCATGGAGGGAATGGAAATGACCTCACAAGTCATCTGTTTTATTCTTGGCACAGTATTTCCACTTGCGACGGTCGGGTGGTTGTTCGTCCACTGAAGAGCGTCGTCAATACTCTTCTGTATGGAAGAGATGTGCCGGAATTTGCGTTCAAGTCCCGCGTAACGAAAAGCCCGCCTGTCCTTTCAGGCGGGCTTTTCGGCGTCTCGGATCCTTCGGTCTTTATCGGATGGCGGCCGTGCAGGCCTGATGAAGGCTTTTACTTCGTCGCGGCTGCTGCGCGCTTGGTCAATTCTTTTCTGAGTGTGTCAGGAAGGTCGATTCCGGTCAGCCGCCAGGTGGCGCTGCTCAGGCGCAAGGTGATCTTGAACTGCCGTGTCTTCGGTTCATCGACGGGGACCGGGATGGTGATGGAGCGAAAGCCTTGCGTCTCCGACAGGATGAATGTCCGCCAGGCTGTCTCAATGGACGCGGCATCGAAACCCGGAGGGGTCAGGATGCCTTTGCCGCCCGCGGCTCCTTCGTAGCGCTGCAGCTGCCCGTCATCGAGAAGATCGAGGAGGGCATGCGGTGTGATGAGTTCCTCGAGCACGGGGTTGAGCGTTGCGGTCCCGGCTTGGGCGGCCGTTTGCCGGTCCAGCCCGCCGAGGTCCTGCGTCTTCAGGAATTCGCCCAGGATCTGCCGGGCGAGGGAGGCGCGAAGCGCGTTGAAGTTCACCCGCTCCGTGATCCGGTCCATGTCCCTGGCTTCAACGGCCTTGGAGAGGTCGTAGAGCGCGACGAAAGGCGAGACCATGAAGATGGCCCAGGCCAGAAAGAGGAGAAAGCTGATCCGCAAAGTCCAGCGCATCGTCCAGGGAGTACCTTTGAATGGAAGGAAAGGACTTACCGTAGAGTTGATGCCGTCAAGAACGGCGTCGCGACCTGAGAGAATTTATGTAGGGACAAAGATGGCAACAAAAAAGGGCGACCGGTAGGCCGCCCTTTTTCAGGATTGTCTTGAGTGAAGATCAGCCGCGGGCGCGGGCGCGGATCATGAAGGTGTCGTAGGCGTATTCGGCCACTTGGAACCAGAGATATTCTTCGTTCCGGAACGCCTTGACCGCGTCGATGATCTTCTTGAAGTCGGCGTTCTTGGCCGAGACCTCATCGAAGACCTCGTTGGTGGCCTTGTAGGCGGCTTCGAGAATCTCCTGCGAGAACGGACGCAGCTGCGTTCCCGATCCGAGCAGACGGCGCAGGGCGGCCGGATTCCGGGCGTCGTACTTGGCCAGCATGTCGTTGTTGGCATAGCCGGCGGCCGCGGTCAGGATGGCCTGATACGACTTGGGGAGTTCTTTCCACTTGGCCTGGTTGATGAAGAGGTGGATCGCGGGACCGCCCTCCCAGAAGCCCGGATAGTAGTAGTACGGGGCCACTTTCGAGAAGCCGAGCTTCTCGTCGTCGTAGGGGCCAACCCACTCGGCGGCGTCGATGGTGCCGCGCTCGAGCGACGGGTAGATGTCGCCACCGGGGATCTGCTGCGGCACGGCGCCGAGCTTCTGCATCACCAGGCCGGCGATGCCGGCGATACGGATCTTCAGGCCCTTCAGGTCGTCGACGGTCTTGATCTCCTTGCGGTACCAGCCGCCCATCTGCACGCCGGTGTTGCCGGCCGGCATGCCGTAGAGGTTGTGCTTGGCGTAGAATTCGTTCAGCAGGTCGTTGCCGCCGCCCTGATAGAGCCAGGCATTCATCTGGCGGGCATTGAGACCGAACGGAGCCGCCGTGCCGAGAGCGAAGGTCGGATCCTTGCCGAAGTAGTAGTAGGAGCAGGTGTGGCCCATCTCGATGGTGCCGTTGCCGACCGCGTCGGCGATCTGAGGCTGGCCGACGATTTCACCGGCCGCGAAGGGCTGGATCTGGAACTTGCCGTCCGTCGCCTCGGAGACGAACTTCGCGATCACTTCGGCGCCGCCGTAGATGGTGTCGAGGGATTTGGGGAAGCCGGACTGCAGGCGCCACTTCAGCTCGGGCATCGACTGGGCGATGGCCGGGGCGGCGACGGCGGTCGCGGCGGCCCCAACCGCTGCGGCCTGCATAAATTGACGACGTTTCATTGCTTTTTTTCCTCTCTGGAGAGTGACTTTCGTCACTTGCGCCCTATTGACACTAAATTAGGTTGCGTTCGCAAGAAGCCTGACGGCTCTATCGACTAATGATCTATGCGCCTTGTGAAAACGTGCTTGGTCCTCCTCAAGGAAGCGGCACGTCGACGGTGCAGACGACCCCGTCCGGATCGTAGCTCAGGGCTACGGTGCCGTTCAGTTCCCGGGCTATGCCGTCCTGGATGAGCCGCGACCCGAATCCCTTGCGGGACGGAGGGTCCACCCGAGGGCCCCCATGCTCTTCCCACCGCATCGACAGGCGCGAGCCCGGCGTGCCGGCGAGGGTCGACCAGGAGATGCGCACACGGCCCGATGCGTTGCTCAAGGCGCCGTACTTGAGGGCATTGGTGAAAAGCTCGTGCAGAATCATGGAAAAGCTGAGGGCCATGGACGGCGAGATCCGCAGGTCCGGTCCGCCGATCTCGATGCGGCGGCACTCTGCCCCATCGGTCCGGTAGGGCATGCATGCCTGGCTGAGAACATCCGAGAAATCGGCTCCATCCCAGTTCTCCCGCGTCAGCACGTCATGGGCGCGGGCGAGGGCGAAAAGCCGCTCCTCGAAGGAGGCGCAGGCGGAGGGCAGGGAATCGATACTTTGCGCCCCGACGCTGCGAAAGCTTTGTGCCGCAAGGGATTGAACCGTGGCGAGCGTGTTCTTCACCCGATGATTCAACTCATTGATCAGAAGCCGCTGATGATCCTCGGCACGCTTCTGATCGGTGATGTCGATCTGAATTCCATCCCAGACGATCTTGCCGTTCGGTAGCCTGCGTGGCGCATCGACGATGCGCTGCCAGCGGATCTCGCCGGTCCTGGCATGGCGGATGGCGAACTCGATGTCGAGGGGCTTGAGCTGAGCGTGCGCTTCCAGCTGCGCCCGATAGACGGGCTCGCGGAACTCGGGGAGAATGAGATTGAAGAGAAGACTTTGATCCCCCGGGACCTTGTCCGCAGGGATGCCGTTCAGCCGCTCGCAACTGGCCGAGACGTAGATGAAGCGGCGGCCCTCATAGCCGACGCCGTTATCCATCTGATAGACCATGCCGAGGGGGAGATTGTCGGCCAGCGCGCTGATCTGCGCCTGGCGCTCGCGCAGTTCCTCCTCGGCGCAGCGGCGCTCCGTCCAGTCTCGGAAGCTGACGCCGAGACCGCCCTTATAAGGAAAGACATTGAACTCCAGGTGATGCCCCGGGCGCCCGATGGCTTGTGCATCGAAGGAGAGGGGTTGGCCGGAGGCGAAGACCTCTTCGTAGCGCCGCCTCAGGTCGGTCCCCCCGGCTTCGGGGAACACGTCCCAAATCACCCTGCGCAGCATGGAATGGCGGGGCTCGCCGAAGAAGCTTTCCGCCATGCGGTTGATGTAGCTGAACCGCCATTGATCATCGAGGGAATAGAACGCGTCCCCGATGCCCTCAAGCACCACCGAGAGCTGGGCCTGCACCTTCGCTTCGATCGTGTGGGCGAGTGCCTCTTGCAGGGCACTGTCCGGGGCGCCTTTGGATTGCTCGGAGACAGAGGCGGCGAAGTCGCCGGTGAGTTGCTCCAAATCCACGGGTGAGATCAAAGCGATGCCGGGCATGTCCGTTCATGAAACATAATCACGGGGCGTAACTTAACGCAACGTTCCTATGTTTCAAGAGGCCGCAGGCTGAGAGGCCTAGCGGTCCTTTCGCCGACCCCGCCGACGGATCCCATTCGTCCGGTCTACCTGGGGTCAGGATTCAGGCTGTGCCTGGCCTTTGTCGAAGTTCGGGCCCTTCGGAACACTGAAGGCTTCCGCGGCGCAGATCAGCATGAACATGGCAATGACGCCGCCGATCTCGGCCACGCTCACGAGGATGGAAGAGGGGTCGCCCAAATAAGCGAAAGCGCCCATGACGAGCGCGGAAACAACAGCCCAAAAGATCATGGGCCTTCTCCCCTGCAAAGCTTGATGCGCACACATAACGGCCTGCGTCCCAATAAGTTCCTAAGGCCGCGCGGAAAGATTCCCGAGAAGTGCCGTTACGGCAAGAGGAGTGTGCCCTAATTTCCTCTCTGCGATGAAACTTTTTCGAGCTGCCGGTTCCATGCGCCCCGTCGTTCATCGGACAGTGCCGAGACTCGACGCCCCGAAAGTCCCGGTCCTGGACGAAGCCCGCCAGGATGCAGCACGAAGCGGGGACGCGTATCGGACGTTCCTCGCGCGCATTCCCGCCTTTCAGGCCATCGAGCAGGAGCCGCCCGCGCGCCCGATTCCCTGGCCCGGGACGTTGAGAATCGCGGCCTTCAATGCCGAACGCATGAAGGACCGGCCGGCGGTTCGCCGTCTGATGACCCTGGCCGGCGCCCATATCGCGCTGTTCAGCGAGGTCGATCTTGGCATGGCCCGGTCAGGCAACGCGCATAATATCCGCGATCTCACCGCCGGGACGGGCGAGGGCTATCTCTACGGCGTCGAGTTCGTGGAACTCGATCTCGGTGACCCGCAGGAGATGCGCGCTCATGCGGGTGAGCGGAATGCCTGCAGCCTTCATGGCAATGCCATCGTGAGCGCGCTGGCCCTGGAGGCGCCGCACCTGATTCCCCTGGACGAGAACGGCCTGTGGTTCTCGGGCTTCGATGGGGCGCAACGGCGAATCGGCGGGCGGATGGCACTGGCCGCCCGTGTCTCCGGGGCACCGGCACCGCTCTGGATCGTCGGCACGCATCTCGAAAGCAAGACCGCCCCGGCGGATCGCCGGGCTCAGATCCACGCCCTCCTGCGCGCGCTCGAGACCATCGCGCCGAACGAGCCCTGCGTCATCGGCGGGGATTTCAACACCAAGGCTTTGCCGCGTGGAGAGGATGAGCGGCATCTCCTGCTCGAGGCCCCCGAGCGCGACGAGCCGCTGTTCGCCGATCTGAAGGAGGCGGGCTTCGCGTGGCAGCACGCAAACCTGGCGTTGCCGACCCAGACGCCGGGACCGACCGGCAAGCACGAACCGCCCTTCGGAAAGCTCGACTGGCTGGTTGTGCGCGGCCTTACCGCAACGAATCCGCTGCTCGTACCGGCACTGGACGAGCAGGGCAGGGCCGTGTCGGATCACGAGATGATCACGGTCGATGTGAGCTTCCCTTGATTGAAAATCGAGGTTCGGCCGCGTAGATATTTGCGATAACCAGAGCGGCATGGATTGAACGAAAATAATAACAATTAATATCCTCCCGGATCTTGGCGGTTTTAGGCTGAGAATTGACGCTATGACTTATAGTTACTGTCGTGACGTTTCATTTGAGTTATCGTATGTTCCGATTTTGATCGCCCATACATGAAACATTGTCCGTGCGTGCGGCCGTTAGGAGAACTTTCCGGAAGCATCTTTTGGGACGAGAGCGGATCTGATCCAGGGCTGCCGACTCGCCCCTTCGCCTGTGGACAACGCGTCTTCACGGAAGGCGGGCGACGGTGCAAACCCTTACGGCGTCTCAAATCCCCAACATGATACACAATCACCTTGACAGCGTGACGCTCTTAGAGTACAAAACGTGAACACTGACGAAGTGTGAATGCAGCCCCCGCATCACGGTTTCGGTGTCCCTCCACCGCCCAGAGCTTTCGCCTGGGCGGTTTTTTATTGGCTACTCCATGCGCCAGAGAATCGACGTCACCGACGAGCAGAGGCAGCAGGCTTGGGAGATCTATGCCCGCGAGCCGAGCAAGCATCTGCCGGACATCCACAAACTCCTCGGCGTCAGCGCCAGCCACTTCGCGCGAATGCGCCAGCGCTGGGGCTGGCCGTCGCGCCACGCCGCCCTCGAGGCGAACGCCTTGAGCAAGGCCGCCCGGAATGAGGGCGGCGTCGCGGGCCTTCACAAGGCCGCCGAAGCATCCGTGAACGATGCGGCCCGGGCTCTCGCCCAGGCGACGCGGGTTCAGATCGACGCGCTCATGGACGAGCAGCGCACCGGACGCGCCAAGGATCACGACAAGACGGCCCGACGGCTCGCCTCCTATGCCAGGACGCTGGCGGCCGCCCGGGCCCTGCTGGAACAGGAAGGCTCCCCGCTCGATGACAGCGAGCATCACGATAAACCGAGACGCAGCCTCAACGAGCTGCGCGACGAACTTGCTCACCATCTTAACCGGGTTATTGCGGAAGAGGAGGCTCGCGGATGCGACGGCATCCTGGTCTGAAGACGATTTCGAACAGGTTCTGCGCCATTGGCCGATCCGTTGCCGGCCCGAGCAGCGATTGCCGGGTCTCGCGCGCAACCACGATCCTTGGACGACATGGCTCATGCTCGGCGGGCGCGGGGCGGGCAAGACCCGCACCGGCGCCGAATGGGTGCGCGGCATCGCGCTTGCGCAACCCGATTTCGCCCATCAATCGTCACGGCGCATCGCGCTGATCGGCGAGACCTTCTCGGACGCGCGTAACGTGATGGTGGAAGGGCCCGCGGGCATTCTCTCCATCCATGCGCGCCATGAGCGTCCCGCCTGGTCGCCGTCCCTGCGCAAGCTCGAATGGGCGAACGGCGCGGTCGCGCATGTGTTCTCGGCCGAGGATCCGGATTCCCTGCGCGGGCCGCAATTCGACGCCGCCTGGGCCGACGAACTCGCCAAGTGGAAGCACGTGGAGGAGACTTGGGACATGCTGCAATTCGGCCTTCGCCTCGGGGCGCATCCGCGCCAGATGGTGACGACCACCCCGCGGCCGATCCCGCTCATCAAGCGCTTCCTCGCCGATCCGTCGGTGGCGGTGTCGCGGGTGCGGACATCCGACAATGCGGAGAATTTGGCGCCGGTCTTTCTCGACACCGTCATGCGCCGCTATGCGGGCACGCGGCTCGGGCGGCAGGAGCTCGACGGGGACATCATCGAGGATCGTCCGGATGCCCTGTGGACCCGCGACGTGATCGAGGAGAACCGGATCGCCGCCGCGCCGCCGCTTGCCCGCATCGTCGTTGCCGTCGATCCTCCCGCCTCCTCGTCGAAGCGCGCCGATTCCTGCGGGATCGTTGCGGCCGGGATGGATGAGAACGGCATCGCCTATGTGCTCGAGGATGCGACGGCCGCGCACCTGAAGCCGCCGGAATGGGCCGCTAAGGCCGTGGCGCTTTACCGGCGCTTCGAGGCCGATGCGCTCGTCGTCGAGACGAACCAGGGCGGCGAGATGGCGACCGGCGTGATCCGCGAGGTCGATCCGTCCGTGCCGGTGATCGGCGTGCGCGCGACGCGCGGCAAGTACCTGCGCGCCGAGCCGGTTTCCGTGCTCTACGCGCAGGCCCGCGTGCGCCATGTGGGCGCGCTGCCGGAACTCGAGGACGAGCTCTGCGACTTTGGGCCGGGCGGCCTCACCTCAGGCCGCTCGCCCGATCGCATGGACGCGCTCGTCTGGGCGCTGACCGAACTGATGCTGCGGGAGAAGCGCGAGCCGCGTGTGCGGGTGTTGTAATGCCAGGCGGCGCAGCGATCGTCTCGAAGGATGAAGCCCAGGGGGAGGGGTGAGCGTCAGAGGCATTGCCCATGGCTTAAAAAACGCCCCAGCCGAAGCACAACGTTCACGCAAGTCTCCAGCCGGGGCGCCGTGACTCCCGTAGGGGCAAAAGACGGAGCCACGATGCATAAGCTATGTGGTGACGCGCGATCCTCAACGTCTCCTCATGGAGTGAGTCTTTGGAGCATGCGACCCGAAAGGGGACACCACTTTAGAGCCGATGCTGCAAACGTGGAGACGGAACCGTTTCAAGTATCGCAAGCAGGGCGGCCATTCGCCGGAAGGCTGGGGCGGATGGCAGTCCATCCGTGCCGATCCGCCCCGCCATCTGCCTCATGTCGTCCCGAATAGGAGAAAGGACGACAGAGCTCGAGAAACTGATGGTCGCGCCAGCCAAGTGGGTGGACCAGCTCGGCTGGCGCGTGAATGTCGCCGGATGCCCCGCAACATCTGAAGATTACTCCATGGCCTGTGACCATCCAATGACAACCTGACGGAAACTGCCCGCTTCTTCATCACCGGATGCGGAAGTTGTCGCCATTCTGAATCGCGGGAGGGCAAGGGCAGAGGCGTCGGTGCAGCTGTCTCCCTCACGTCATCACCGTCCCCGGACTTGATCCGGGGATCAGTCCCGGTGATCCCGATGACCTGAAACGCCGCGCGTCTCCATGTCGGGATGGCCGGCACAGGGCCGGCCATGACGTGTGGGTGTCGTTACCGGCCTGACCATAACATCACGAAAGATACTCGCACCTTCACCCTTCATGCCCCGTTCGGGCAGGAGTTTTCCATGCTCAATCGACTGACCCGCTGGCTTCAGGCGCCGCCCGAGGCCAAGGCTTCGCGCGCGCAAAGCGCA
The DNA here is from genome assembly GCF_013520865.1 of Microvirga mediterraneensis. Classification (NCBI taxonomy): domain Bacteria; kingdom Pseudomonadati; phylum Pseudomonadota; class Alphaproteobacteria; order Hyphomicrobiales; family Methylobacteriaceae; genus Microvirga; species Microvirga mediterraneensis. Next base: position 3,839,692 of record NZ_JACDXJ010000001.1, on the reverse strand, counting down.
GTCGCGCTCTATGTCGCCGGACGCGCCGTGTGGACGCCGCGCGATTATACGGCATTGTCCCGCGAAGGATTCCAGAAGAACGCCATCGTGCATCGCGCCGTGCGGCTCGTGAGCGAGGCGGCTGCATCGCTGCCGCTGGTGCTCAAGAGTGAGGACCGCGAGCTTGCGGCGCATCCGCTCCTGTCCCTGCTCTCGCGGCCGAATGCGCGCGAGACCGGACAGCGCTTCCTGGAGAGCCTCTACGGCCACCTCATGGTGTCCGGCAACGCCTATGTGGAGGCGGTGAGCCTCGACGGCGCGCTGCACGAGCTCTATGCCCTGCGGCCCGACCGGATGCGCGTGGTGCCGGACGCGGACGGCTGGCCGGGGGCCTATGAATATGCAGTCGGTACGCAGGTCGTGCGTTTCGCCATCCGCGACGACGAGCCCCTGCCGCCGATCCTGCACCTGACCCTGTTCCATCCGGCGGACGATCATTACGGCCTCTCGCCCATGGAGGCGGCCGCGACCGCGCTCGACATCCACAATGCGGCGGGCGCCTGGAACAAGGCGCTGCTCGACAACGCGGCGCGTCCCTCCGGGGCCCTCGTGGTCGGCGGCGCGACGCTCACCGACGCTCAGTTCGACCGGTTGAAGAGCGAGCTCGAAACCAATTACCAGGGCGCCGCCAATGCCGGCCGCCCGCTGCTCCTCGAAGGCGGCCTCGACTGGCGGCCGCTCTCGCTCTCGCCGAAGGATATGGACTTCGTCGAGGCGAAAGCCGCCGCCGCCCGCGAGATCGCGCTCGCCTTCGGCGTGCCGCCGCTGCTGCTCGGCCTTCCCGGCGACAGCACCCATGCGAACTACGCCGAAGCCAACCGCGCCTTCTATCGCCAGACTGTGATCCCTCTCGTGAAGCGCACGGCGGAATCGCTGTCGCACTGGCTCGCTCCGGCATTCGGCGAGACCCTGCGCCTCGAGCCCGACCTCGACGCCATCGAGGCGCTTGCCGACGAACGCGAGAGCCTCTGGCGCCGCGTCTCGGCGGCAACGTTCCTGTCCGACGACGAGAAGCGCGAGGCCGTGGGCTACGGGCGTGCTGCGGGACGCAAGGGAAGGCGGGGGTGAAGGCGCTCGCCGTCACCATCGGCGCGACGACTTCACCGGGCTTGTCCCGGTGATCCCGATCGCCTGAAGCGCCGTCAGCGTCATTCCCGGCCGGTGATGCGAAGCCATCGTAGGAAGGGAATCCACCCGCACGCCAAGCACCCTGGATCCCCTTCCCGCACTATGTGCGCCGGGGATGACAGCGAAGTGTCCACAGCATCCGGATGGCCGGCACAGGGCCGGCGATGACATCTGAGTAAAAGAGACAAAAAACACCGCTCGAGAGGCCGCACGCAACCGCGCCCCACCGAAACCGTGATCATCCCAACCCCACGCGCACCCACCCTGACGGAGTCCTTGCGCAGGAACAAAATATGAACTCATTCGACCAGATCACCGAGGCCGTCATCCGGCGCGGCGATCTTGCCCACCTCGCCCTCTTCGTCTGGGCGAGCGGGGCGTCCGCTTTGCTTGCCATGACCTTGCGCGATCTGTTCGCGGCCAATCGCCGGTTCGATGCGTTCGTGCGCGAGCTGTCCCTCTTCAACCGCCGCCATTCGGGAGACCCCTCATGACCCGCTCCATCGCCCGCACGCCGCGCAAGCCGAAGGCCGCGCGAGACGGGCAGGGCCGCGCCACGCTCGTGTTCCGCGACTTCGTGCGCCAGCTCGAGAAGCTCGACGCGAAGCCGCCGAAGACCATCCGCGGAGCCGCGCGATGAAGCCCGGCCTGCCCATCATCCGGGAGCGTAAGTTCCTGGCCGAGCCGCTGAACGCGGTCGATGTCGACGGCGTGTTCGAAGGCTATGCCAGCCTGTTCGGCACGGCCGATCTCGGAAAGGACGTGGTCATGCCGGGCGCGTTCTCGGATTCTTTGCGCAAGCGCGGCGCGTCCGCCGTTCGGCTGCTCTGGCAGCACGATCCGGGCCAGCCCATCGGACGCTGGCTCACGATCGAGGAGGACCAGCGGGGCCTGCGCGTGCGCGGCAAGCTCAGCCTGGCCGTGGAGCGTGCGCGGGAGATCCACGCGCTCATGCGCGAGGGCGCCGTCGACGGCCTCTCCATCGGCTTTCGCGTCGAGCGCGCCCGCTCCGAGCGGCCCACCGGCCTGCGCCGGCTGGAGAAGCTCGACCTGTGGGAGATCTCCGTCGTGACCTTCCCGATGCTGCCCGACGCGCGGGTCGAAACCGTGAAGCACACGGAACCGACGCTCGCCGCCAGCATCCGCAGGGCTACGGTGCGATTATTGTCCTGAACCTTGTCCGTAGGAGCGCGTTAGAAGATCGCCCGCATGGTTCGCGGACGCGGCGGGCCCTTTCTTCATCCGGAAGGTGTCTGGGCTCCGCGCTTGTTGGGAGGATTTCATGAAGAAGCTCGCTTTCGTCGCACTCCTCGGCCTCGCGGCAGCCGCCTGCACCACCACGGAAGAGCGCGTCGGCGGCGCGGCCGTCGGCGCTGGCGTCGGTGCCGTGGCCGGTCCCGTCGGCGCGGTAGCCGGTGGCGCGGTCGGCGCGGTGACCGGTCCGACCGTCGCCCGCTCGGCGCGCCGCACCGCACGCCGCATGTAAGCCTTTCCCTCACGGGGAAATAAACGGGCCCGCCTCTCGGCGGGCCTTTTTCGTTGAAGCATTCAGAATCGATTGATTGACATGATCCCAGTTGTAGACACCAAAGCCGTTTCCGATGACGTCACCTCGGCCTTCGAGGATTTCGCCCGCGCCTTCGAGGCGTTCAAGGAAACCAACGACACGCGCCTGTCCGAGATCGAGACGAGGCTGTCGAGCGACGTGGTGACGGACGAGAAGCTCACCCGCATCGACACCGCCCTCGACGACGCCAAGCGCCGCCTCGACCGTCTCTCCCTCAACCGCTCCCGTCCACCCCTGGGCAGCGCCACGGACATCGCGCGCGATCCGGCGAAAGGAGAGCACAAGGCGGCGTTCCATTCCTACATCCGCAGCGGCGAGGCATCGGGCCTGAAGCGGCTCGAGGAGAAAGCCCTGTCCGCCGGCTCCGGTCCCGATGGCGGCTATCTCGTGCCCGACACGGTCGAGACCGAGGTTCTGCGCCGTCTCTCCGCCATCTCTCCGATCCGCTCCATCTCGTCCGTGCGGGTGATTTCCGGCGGTCAGTACAAGCGCGCCTTCTCGGTCACAGGCCCGGCGACGGGCTGGGTCGGAGAGGCGGCGGCCCGCCCGCAGACGGCGAGCCCGACGCTTTCCGAGATGAGCTTCCCGGCCATGGAACTCTATGCCATGCCGGCCGCCACGCAGACCCTACTCGACGACGCGGTGGTCGATATCGACCGCTGGATCGCCGAGGAAGTCGAGGCGGCCTTCGCCGAGCAGGAAAGCACCGCCTTCGTGACCGGCGACGGCGTCAACAAGCCCAAGGGCTTCCTCTCCGCCGAGACGGTCGAGGAGGAGGTTTGGGAATGGGGCAAGCTCGGCACGGTGCGGACGGGCGGCGCGAGCTTCCCGGCGGACAACCCGTCCGACGTGCTGGTGGACCTGATCTACGCCCTCAAGGCCGGTTACCGCCAGAACGCCTCCTTCGTGATGAACCGCAAGACGCAGAGCGCGATCCGCCGGTTCAAGGACGATAACGGCCAGTACCTCTGGGCTCCGCCCGCGAGCGTGGGCCAGGCCGCGACCCTGATGGGCTTCCCCGTCGTCGAGGCCGAGGACATGCCGGACATCGCGGCGAATGAATGCGCGGTTGCTTTCGGCGACTTCAAGCGCGGCTATCTCATCGTCGACCGTGCGGGCATGCGCGTGCTGCGCGATCCGTATTCCGCCAAGCCTTACGTGCTGTTCTACACGACGAAGCGCGTCGGCGGCGGCGTGCAGGATTACGCGGCGATCAAGCTGCTGAAGTTCGCGGCTTAAAGGCGAGGCCTACAACCGGCCTGTCCACATCATCACCGGCCTTGTGCCGGTGATCCCGATTGGTTGAGGCGCGACGCTTTAAGAAATCGGGACGGCCGGCACAGGGTCGGCCGTGACGTGAGGGGGTGTCTAGCTGACAAAGCCAAATGGCGAGGCCCCTAATTCCCCGTCCATGTGCCGTTCATCGCCCCGAGATGACGCATGTTCGACGAGATCCAGCCGATATGCTCGACGATGGGGGTCACGGCCGTGAGGCCGCCGCAGGCGCTCCGCTCCCGGCTGCGCAAGGGGCCGCTCGACCAGCTCGTGATGCCGTAGAGCAGATAGCCAGACTGGGTGGCGGCCAGGATCGGCCCGCCGGAATCGCCCCTGCAGGCGCCGGCGCCGGTCGTTTCCGCCAACCGGTTGCGGTCGGCGACGATCAGGACGCGGTTGGCCACTTCGATGGGGCCGAGCGATACCAAGTTCGTCTGGCGCAGAGTCCGGGCCGTGCGCTTGGCTCGCTCGGTCAATACGCCGAAGCCGGCGATCGTCACGCCGTCGCCCACATCGATCCGGCCCGCCTGGGACGGGTTGAGAGGCAGGAAATCTGGGCCGAGCGGGCGGTCGAGCTTGAGAAGGGCGAGGTCGATCCCGGGCTGCGTGCGCGGCGTCGTGCCTGGCACGAAGGTCGGGTGAACCGCCAGCGCGGCGACGTCGAACCGCTGTTGCTTGAAGGCGCGGTTGAGTGCCGTGACCCGGTAGGCGGCCCGATCCGTCATGCAATGGGCGGCGGTGAGCACGAGGTCCGGCCCGACCACCACACCGGAGCAGAGTTCGCCCGTGGAGCTCTCGATCGACACCACGGACCGGCGCAGCCCATCGGGATCGCGCGAGGTGGCGCCTTGCAGGACGGCCCAGGCGGGAGTGGCCACAAGGGCGAAGACGGCAAGGGCAAGGGTTGGCAATGCGCGCATGGAATGATGATGCCGTATGGGAGAAGGATTTTTTAAGGCAAGATCTTGGCTGTCAGGATAGTTCCTTACGTTAGGGAAAACTAGTTCTCGTTCCAGAGAGCGGTGCGATTCCAGCCTTTCAGGATCCGGTCGATCCATTCGCGCTGCGGACCGACGAGGATGCCCTGCGTCACGCCTCCGCAGCTTCGCCCCTTCGCCGGCGACGACCAGCTCGTGATCGCCGCGACGGATGATCCCGAGGCCATCGGCCCGCCGGAATCGCCCTGGCAGGCGCTGGCCGTGCCGGAGCCGTCCGCCCAAAGCAGGATCCTGCTCGGGCCGTAGGGCTCGATGGCGGTCAGAGATGTAGTGCGGAAGGTGCCGGAACTCTTGGCCTCGCCCTCGCGGGCAAGGCCGTAGCCGCCGACGACGACCGGGCTGTTCTTCGCGACGGTTCCGACGGAGAGCGTCGCCCGCTCGAACCGCGCGGGCAGAGCCTCGGGGATCCTCACCAGGGCGAGATCGATGGAACGCTGCCGGGTCTCGATAGCCTTCGCGTTGTAGCCCGGATGCACCGCCTTGGCGGCCGGTGTGATCAGCACCGGTTCGCCGGTCTCGTCGCGAAAATGCACCCGGTGCTCGGCGGCGCCCGTCACGCAATGGGCGGCGGTGAGCACCACGTCCTTCGCCAGCACCACGGCGCTGCACACGCCGCCGTTCGAACTCAGGACCATCACGCTTCGGCGGGCGAGGGGGCCTTCGTCCTCGGCGCCGCCGACGACGGCTTTCGCCTGCGCGGCCATCAGCGGCAGGGCAAGGCAGATCAAAACCAGACGTTGCATGACTTCAAAGGATTCCTGTTCACGATGATTCCCATATTCATCAGCGGCCCCGCCGTCGAGCCCGTTACGCTCGGTGAGATGAAGGCTTATCTCCGCGTCGATGACGACGACGTCACGCAGGACGACCTGGTCGCGGGGCTCGTCAAGGCGGCGCGGCTCATGGTCGAGGCGGCCTCGCGGCGGGGCCTGATCGAGCAGCGCTGGCGCGGGGGGCTGGGTTGCTGGCCTGCCGGCGGAGCGGTTCTGCTGCCGATCTCGCCCTTGATCGCGGTCGACCGCATCACGGTGGCGGATTTATCGGGCGGCACCTCCGAGGTCCCGGCCGATGCCTTCGAGACCGATGCGCTGTGCGATCCGCCGCGCATCCTGGTCGGCGACGCGGCGCAGCCGGGCAAGACGAGGAACGGCATCTCCATCGAGCTGCGGGCCGGCTACGGCACCGCGCCCGAGGCAGTGCCCGCCACCCTGAAGCTCGCAATCCGCATTCTCGTGGCCCATTGGTTCGAGAACCGGGGCGACGCCATCGGCGAGCAGATCCTGCCGCCGGAGGCGCTCGCCTTGGTGGCGCCTTTTCAAAGAGTGCGAATTTAACCCTCGCCACGTCATGGCCGACTCAGTGCCGGTGATCTCCAGTCTCGGTTTCAACTCTCCATCCTCATCCTGAAGAGCAGCGCAGCTGCGTCTCGAAGGAGCTTCCGGTGCACGCTGGATCCTCCTTCGAGACGGTCGCTTCGCGACCTCCTCGGGATGAGGTGAGAGTACCTGGAAGCAAGGTTACCGGCACGCCTCTCCGGATCAAATTCGGCGAGGCGCGACGTGTGGCTCAGATGCTCCGTTTTCCCTCCCAAAGACATTGCCATGAAACCAAAACCTGTCCCCATCGGCGCGCGGGCGCGCCGGTTCGTACTCGAAATGCCGCTCGAGCGGCCCGACGGCTTCGGCGGCGTCATCCGCACCTACACGCCCGGACCCCAGCTCTGGGGCGCCATCGAGATGCTCTCCGGCTCCGAGCGCGTGCGTGCCGACCGTCCGGAGCAGAGCCTGACCCATCGCATCACCCTGCGCTATCGCGATGGCGTGACCGGCGCCATGCGTCTGAGCGTCGGCCTGCGTCGCTTCGCCATCCGGGCCGCGACCGATCCGGACGGATCGAAGCGCGATCTCGTCTGCCTCGTCGAGGAGATGCGCGCATGACCAGCCCCGTTCTCGCGCTTCGCCGCGCGATCCTCGACGCGGCCGGCGCGGACACGCAGCTGTGCACGCTCATGGGAGGGGCTCTGCGCCTCTACGACGAGCCGCCGCGCGGCGCCGAGCCGGTCTATGCCCTGTTCTCGGACACGCGCGCGTCGGATTGGTCCACGGATCAGGATCGCGGCCACGAACAGGATATCGGCATCGTCGTCTGGTCCGAGCGCGGCGGCGCCCGGACGGCGCTCTCCGTTGCCGAGCGCTTCGACGCGCTTCTCGACGATGCGTCGCTGCCGCTCGACGGGCACCGGCTCGTCAACCTGCGCGTCACCGAACTCTCCTCCGGACGCGACAGGGACAGCGGCCTCACCCGCGTCACCTTGCGCCTGCGCGCGGTGACGGAGGTGGTGTGAGGCGCGCGTAGAGCGCCCGTCATTCTTTTCCCTCATTCAACAAAGGACATCCCATGCCTGCTCAGAAGGGCAAGGACCTGCTCATCAAGATCGGCGATGGCGGCATCGGCTTCGTGACCGTGGCTGGACTGCGCACGCGCCAGATCGCCTTCAATGCCGAGACCGTGGACGTGACCCATGCGGAATCCGCCGGGCGCTGGCGCGAGCTGCTCGCCGGCGTCGGCGTGCGCCGCGCGTCGATCTCCGGCTCCGGCGTATTCAAGGACGACGCCTCGGATGCGCGCATGCGCCAGGTCTTCTTCGACGGCGACATTCTCGCCTACCAGATCGTCATCCCGGATTTCGGCCGCATCGAAGGCCCGTTCCAGATCACGAGCCTGGAATACCGCGGCGACCACGCGGGCGAGGTGACGTTCGAGATGGCGTTCGAATCCGCGGGCGCGCTCGCCTTCGTGGCGCTGTAAGCGGATGATCGATCGACGCGGACGGCATTGAAACCCATCACGTCATCACCGGGCTTGTCCCGGTGATCCCGATTGCATGAGGCGCTGCGCTTCACCAAACCGGGATGGCCGGCACAGGGCCGGCCATGACTTAGCAGGTGTCATCCCCGGCGAGCCGCAGGCGAGGGAAGGGGATCCAGAACCAGGCACATCGCCATGGATCCCCTTCCCGCACTGCGTGCGCCGGGAATGACACTCCCCCAAACAAAGGAACGACCATGCCCAACAGACGACGGGGCGAGGTGGCGCTGCAGCTCGGCGACACGCGCTATACCCTGTGCCTCACGCTCGGCGCGCTCGCGGAACTCGAAGAGGCTTTCGGCGTGCAGGATCTCATGGCGCTCGGCGAGCGCTTCGGCTCGGGCCGCCTGTCGAGCCGCGACCTCCTCACGCTGCTTGCCGTCGCGTTGCGCGGCGGCGGTCAGGCGATGAGCGACGCGGAGGTGGCGAAACTGCCGCTCCACGACGGCATCGAGCCTGTGGCCGCGGCCCTTGCCGATCTTCTCGTCACGACCTTCGGCGCGAGCGAGGCAACGCCAAACCCTCCCTAGCGCATCGTTCGAAACCGGGCGATGCGCATTCGAACGAGGAGAACGGCGTGCCCGATCCACGCCGCGCGGGATGCGAGCCCCACGCCTTCCCCTGGGACGACGCGCTGACGCTTTGCCTCGGCATCCTGCGCTGGAGCCCCGACGCCTTCTGGCGCGCGACGCCGCGCGAATTGATGGCGGCCTGGGACGGATTGAGTGGCGGACGGAAACCCGGACCGGCGCTGAGCGGCGATCTCAGGCGGCTGATGGAGGCGTTTCCGGATAGGTGAAGAAGATCCCCGATACGATCATGGAGAAGGCAGTCGTTGGAGACCGTGGAATCATTGTTTTTTTCTCAGGAAACTGGTCCGTTGTCCCAAGAAAGCGAGCCCCCTTCGCTTCCATGCAGAGCACAAAGATTTTTCGCCAATTTTCTCCAGCCGTGATGCTGTTTTTGGCTTGGATCGCAGCCTTCTCAGCCTCCAATTCGCACCCTGCTCCGGCTCGGGAATACTGCTGTTGCGACAAGCCTTGTGCATCGAAAACGAAGTCTGGCCTTGCCGTCGTTTTGCAGCCCGCGAGTAATGTAAGTGGAAAAATTAAAGATACAGAGAAGCGTAGAACGGCTGACAACAAGCAAGTATGGAAAGATTGCTCTCCAGAGTCGGAGATAAAGAAAGATCGCGCCCGCCAGCTCACCACGCTCATCGGCCTCTCCGAAAAGTTCGGCGACTCCCTGTCCAATGCTTTTGCCAAGAACATCGCGGAAGGCATCAAAACTGATATCTCTCATGTGATCGGGAGAGTGTTTCTAACTTGCTTTGCCCTCAATGCTCTTCAACGTATTTCACTCCTTTGAGATCAAGGCACATCACGTAGACACGTAGCCAGGGATAATAAGCGTATCCGGGTTTGACGGACGCAGTTGCCTTCTCAGCTTCGTATGAACACTCCCTTTTGGCTTGCTTGAGTTCTGCGTCGGAGAGTTTCGAAACGTAAACCGGCTCGGGCCGCTTCGACGTTGTGCAGCCAGCCGCCACGCACCCTAGAAGGAGAGCAGTCGTGAAGGATCCTCTTAATCCAGAGAAAATGACCCCTGCCGAGAAGGCAATCGATGAAGACCGCAAACGCCAGCTCACCACGCTCATTGGCCTCTCCGAAAAGTTCGGCGACTCCCTGTCCAACGCTTTCGCCAAGAATATCGCGGAAGGCAAGAAATTTGATAATGTTATAAAGTCTGTTCGACAATCCCTTGTGGAAAGTGGGCTGCGCCTGGGCCTGGCGCCCCTGCAGCTGGCCTTGAGCCAAAGTCTCAAGGGCTTGATGGCGGGATCGATGCAGGGGTCGCTGCCGCTCGATGGCGGCGGCCTGCTCGACGGGGTCGTCAAGGGGCTGGGTTCCGTCCTCGGCTCCCTGTTCGGCGGGGGAGGCGCCGCTTTCGCCAAGGGCGGCGCGTTCTCGCGCGGCATGGTGATGCCGTTCGCCCAGGGCGGGGTGATCGGCGCGCCGACTTATTTTCCGCTCGGGCGCGGGCTCGGCCTCATGGGCGAGCAGGGCGCCGAGGCGGTGATGCCGCTGGCGCGCGGGCCCGACGGGCGGCTCGGCGTGCGCGGCGGTGGAGGAGGGCGTCCGCTCTCGGTGACGGTGAACGTTTCGACGCCCGATGCGGAGAGCTTCCGCCGCTCCGAGGCGCAGGTCTCCGCCGCTCTGGCCCGGGCCGTCGCGCGCGGCCAGCGCGGGATGTAGGCATCAGAGATGTTTCCATGAAAGTGGAAATATCCGTCCTCATTGCTTTGCGGCATTTCGTGACGGTGAACCGGGACCACTTTACCGAAAAATGCTCTCGTCAGCCGCCCGCGCCGTCGAGCATCGCCATGATCTCGTCCTTGATCTGCAGGCGGCGGCGCTTGAGGTCTTCCTCGGCCTCCTCGGTCCTCGGCTCCACCCGGGTCTCGATCCGGTGAATGGTGCGGTTCAGCTCGTCGTATTCGTCGTAGAGCCGCGCGAAGTGGTTGTTGCTCGTCTTGAGCTGGTGGATCCGGTCGCGCTTGTCCGGGAAATCGTCCGCGAGGTCGTTGGGAGCATTGCTCATGGCGTGCCGCCTCCTTGCCGTTCGGGCTTCGCGACGTCAACGCCACCCCGGCTTTTTTCGTTTCATCTTTCGAAAAGGAGGGATCATGCCCTCGGATTTCCATGAGGTCCGCTTCCCGCTCGATGTCAGCCTCGGCAGCCGGGGCGGGCCGGTGCGGCGGACCGACATCGTCACGCTGTCCTCCGGCCGCGAGCACCGCAACAGCCGCTGGGCCGGGTCCCGGCGCCGCTACGACGCGGGCCTCGGGGTCCGGACCGTCGATGCGCTGCATGCGGTGATCGCGTTCTTCGAGGAGCGGCGCGGCCGGCTCTACGGCTTCCGCTTCCGCGACCGCACCGACTGGCGCTCCGGCCCGCCTTCGAGCGAGCCGACGCCCCTCGACCAGCGCGTCGGCACAGGCGACGGGCAGACGTCGAGCTTTCCGCTGGTGAAGGCCTACGGCTCGTCCTTCGCGCCCTACAGCCGCCCCATCGCCAAGCCGGTGGGCGGGACGGTGCGGGTGGCGGTGAACGGGATCGAGCAGAGCGTCGGCACAGGCTTCAATTGCGATCCCACCACAGGCATCGTGACCTTCACGGCCGCGCCGCCTCCCGGTGCCGTCGTCACGGCGGGCTTCGCCTTCGACGTCCCGGTCCGCTTCGACACGGACGAGCTCGACATCGACCTCTCCACCTTCGACGCCGGCGGCATTCCGCAGATCCCGCTGATCGAAATCGTGCCCTGACCCGCTCCTCATTCACGACAAGAACCTCATGCGCATCATCCCCCAAGACCTCGCCGCCCACATGGCCGACGGGGCGACCACGCTTTGCCATTGCTGGAAGCTGATCCGGCGCGACGGCACGACCTTCGGCTTCACCGACCACGACCGCGATCTTGCCTTCGGCGGCACCGTCTATGCCGCGCGGACCGGCTTGGAGGCGGCCGAAGTCACCGCCGAACTCGGCTTCGCGGTCGGCGGCGGCGAGGTGTCGGGCGCGCTCGTGTCCGCCGGCCTCACCGAGGAGGACATCGCGTCGGGCCGCTACGACGATGCCAGCGTCGAGACCTGGCTCGTCAACTGGAGCCGGGTGGAGGAGCGATTGCTCCTCGATATCGGATCCATCGGCGAGATCCGCCGCGCCGACGGCGGTTTCGTGGCCGAGGTGAGGGGGCTCATGCACCGCTTCGACGAGGAGCGCGGGCGCCTGTTCCGCGCCACATGCTCGGCGGATCTCGGCGACGCGCGATGCGGCATCGATCTCGCATCCGCCACCTATGGTCAGGTCGGCACGGTGACGGCGACGGACGGCGCCCTGACCCTTACGGCCTCCGGAATCGGCTTCGCGGACGGATGGTGCAATGCGGGCCGGCTCACGTGGATCTGCGGCGGCAATGCCGGATTGTCGGTGGAGATCAAGGTGCATCGCGCAATCGGCGGCGCGGACGAGGTCGACCTCTGGCAGCGCGCCCCGCAGCCCATCAGGAACGGCGACACGTTCCGCATCACGGCCGGTTGCGACAAGACCCACGCCACCTGCCGGGCGAAGTTCAGGAATGCCGTAAACTTCCGCGGCTTCCCGCACATGCCCGGCAACGACTTCATCATCCGTATGCCGCAGCAGGGCGAACCGGGGCTCGATGGCGGAAGTTTTTACAGGTGATGCGTCCGGACCCTCCCCTTGAGGGGGAGGGTCGCGAGCATCGCGAGCGGGGTGGGGCGGAAACGCGACCTATCTCGCCCCTTGCCAGGCCATACCGGACATCGAAATCCGACAGCGCTATCCACCCCACCCCGGCTCTGCGAGCCGACCCTCCCCCTCGAGGGGAGGGTGCTTCCGCACGCTTTATGAACATGCCCCAGCCCCACCTCATCCTCGCCGAGGCCCGTTCCTGGATCGGCACGCCTTACCGGCACCAGGCGTCGCTCAAGGACGTCGGCTGCGATTGCCTTGGCCTCCTGCGCGGGGTCTGGCGGGGCGTCATGGGCTCCGAGCCCGAGCTGCCGCCGCCTTACTCGCCCGATTGGGCGGAAGCCGGAGCCGATACGCTCGTGGCCGCGGCGCGACGATACCTCGCCGAGATCGCATGCGATGAATTCACGGCGGGCGACGTGCTGCTGTTTCGCTGGCGCACGACCATGCCGGCCAAGCACTGCGCCATTGCGACATCGCCCGACACCATGATCCACGCCCATGACGGCGCGTCGGTGGCCGAGGTCGCGCTTCATCCCTGGTGGCGGCGCCATCTGGCTTACGCCTTTCGCTTTCCGGAACCCTATTGATGGCCACAATCGTTCTTCAAACCGTCGGCGCCGCGGTCGGCGGCATGGTCGGCGGCCCCATCGGGGCCATGGCTGGGCGTGCGCTCGGCGCGCTCGCAGGCGCGGCCATCGACAATGCTTTGTTCAGCGGCGACAGCACCAAGCATGTGGAGGGTCCGCGCCTCAAGGACATCGACGGCCTCACCTCCACGGAAGGCGCGCCGATCCCGCGCGTCTACGGTCGCGCGCGCATCGGCGGACAGCTCATCTGGGCGACGCGGCTCGAGGAGGTGGCGAGCACCGACCGTTCGAGCCAGGGCGGCAAGGGCATAGGCGGGCCGAAGACCAGCACCACGACCTATTCCTACTTCGCCAATCTCGCGGTCGGCCTCTGCGAGGGACGCATCGCCTTCATCCGCCGCGTCTGGGCCGATGGGCGCGAACTCGATCTGAGCACCATCACCATGCGCGTGCACACGGGCAGCGAGACGCAGAACGCCGATCCGCTGATCGTCGCGAAGGAGGGGGCGCAGAACGCGCCGGCCTATCGCGGATTGGCCTATGTGGTGTTCGAGCGTCTGCCGCTTGCGGATTTCGGCAACCGCGTGCCGCAATTCTCCTTCGAGGTGGTTCGTCCCGTCGACGGCCTCAACCGCATGATCCGCGCCGTCTGTCTCATCCCCGGCGCGAGCGAGTTCGGTTACGACACGCTGCCCGTGACGCAGGTGCTCGATCTCGGAAAGACCCGGCCGGAAAACCGGCACCAGATGCAGCGCGACACCGATGTGGCCGCATCGCTGGATGCCATGCAGGCCCTTTGTCCGAACCTCAAGCGCGTCTCGCTGGTGGTGAGCTGGTTCGGCGACGATCTGCGCGCCGGATCATGCCTCGTCGAGCCGCGCGTGGATGTGAAGACCAAGGCTAATGACGGAGCCACGTGGTCCGTGGCGGGCGTGACGCGTGCGGACGCCAAGGCGGTGTCGCTCGTGAACGGGTCGCCGGCCTATGGCGGCACACCCTCCGACGAATCCGTGAAGCGCCTGATCCGGAACCTGAAGGCGCGCGGGCTCCAGGTCGTTCTCTACCCCTTCGTGATGATGGACGTGCCCGCCGGCAACGAACTTCCGGACCCCTACGGCGGCACGGGCCAGCCGCCCTATCCCTGGCGCGGGCGCATCACCTGCCATCCCGCGCCGGGGAAGAGTGGTTCTCCCGATGGAACGGCTGCGGCCGCAACGCAAGTCGAGCAATGGTTTACCCGCTCTGAGGGCTTCAACCGCATGGTCCTGCACTATGCCGAACTGGCGGAACAGGCGGGCGGCGTTCACGGCTTCGTCCTGGGGAGCGAACTCGTCGGCCTGACACGCGTGCGCTCGGCATCGGGCGTCTATCCCGCCGTCACGCGGCTCAAGGCGCTCGCGGGACAGGTCCGTGACATCCTCCGCAGCTCTACGAAGATCGTCTATGCGGCGGATTGGACGGAATACGGTGCCCATATTCTCGACAGCGGCGGCGAGGTGCGCTTTCCTCTCGATCCGCTCTTCGCCAGCGACGATATCGACGCGGTCGGGATCGACTACTATCCGCCGATCTCGGACTGGCGCGACGGTCCCAACCATGCGGACCTGTCAGCGGCCCGCAACATCTACGATGTGGATTATCTGCGTGCGCGGCTGGGAAGCGGCGAGGCCTTCGACTGGTACTATGCCAATGCGTCCGAGCGGGCCGTACAGACGCGACGGCCCATCACGGACGGCGCTCATGGTAAGCCTTGGATCTTTCGGGCAAAGGATCTCGTGTCCTGGTGGTCGAACCGGCACGTGGAGCGCGTGAACGGCGTGGAGACCGGAGCGACCTCCTGGCAGCCGCAGTCGAAGCCGATCTGGCTCACCGAGATCGGCGTTCCGGCCGTGGACAAGGGGCCGAACGGCCCTAACGTGTTTCCCGATCCCAAGTCGTCGGAATCCGCCTATCCGCCGTTCTCGCGTGGCGTGCGCGACGATCTCGTCCAGGCGCGCACGCTCGAAGCGATCCTGTCGCGGTTCGATCCGGCCCAGAGAGGTTTCCTCGCGGAGTATAATCCGCCCTCGTCCTCCTACGATGGGCGCATGGTGGATCCGGACAGCGTCTTCGTCTGGGCCTGGGATGCGCGTCCCTATCCGGCTTTTCCCGATTTCGACAATGTCTGGGCCGATGGTCGCAACTGGGAGACCGGGCACTGGATCACCGGGCGCATCGAGGGCGCCACGCTCGACCGGCTGATCGCGCGCATCCTGCGCGATTTCGGCTTCTCCGATCCCGGTGCCATTCCCATCGACGGCTTCGTGGACGGCTACGTGATCGACCGGCCCATGTCCGTGCGCGGCGCGGTCGAGCCTCTGCTGCGTCTCTTCGGCGTCGATGCCGTCGCGCGTGGCGGCGGCATCGCATGGCAGGGTCGCGGCGGGCGTGCGGTCGTGCATCTCACGAAGGACGATCTCGTGCTCGACGACAAGGAGCCGTCGCTCAAGCTCACCCGCGCGCAGGAAACCGAACTGCCCCAGCAGGTGGAGGTCGGCTTCATCGAGGGCGATACGGATTACCGCCGGGCCACCGTGGCTTCGCGGCGTCTCTCCGGTTCGAGCCGCCGCGAGGCGAGGGCGGACAGCGCCGTCATCACTCGGCGTGCGGAGGCGCAGCGCCTCGCCGATACCTGGCTGCAGGATCTGTGGGCCGGGCGCGAGGGCGCCGAGTTCGAGCTGTCGCCCCGACGGATGGAGCTCGAACCGGGCGACGTGATCGCGGTTCCAACCGATGCGGGCGAGAAGCTGCACCGCATCACGCGCATCGCCGACGGCCCGACGCGGAAGATCAGCACCAGGGCCGTGGAGCCTGCCGTCTTCGAGCGGCCGGGCCTCTCCCTCGAAAGGCCCGTCAGACGACCTCCGCCGGTGCCCGGCAAGCCCGCCGTCGTAGTGCTCGATCTGCCGGCGGCCCTCGGCGATCCCGCGCCTCTGCAATATGTCGCTGTGGCGGCGGATCCCTGGCCCAGCGCGATGACGGTCTGGCGCTCCGGCAACGGGACGAGCTTCACGCCTCTCCGCGTTCTCGACCTGCCGGCCGTGATCGGGCGCACGAAGACGGCGCTCATGCCGGGACCGCTCTGGCGCTGGGATCCGTCCGCCGTGCTCGACGTGGAGATCTCCTCCGGCGCCTTGAGCGCCATCGACGACGAGGCTGCTCTGGGCGGCCGGAACCTCTTCGCACTGCAGGGCCCGGACGGCCGGTGGGAGATATTTTCAGCCGCGCGCGCGGAGATGATCGGCGAGCGCGTCTACCGTCTCACGCGCTTCCTGCGCGGCCTCGCCGGATCCGAGCCCGAGGCGGGCCGCGCCGTGCCGGCAGGCTCGCTCCTGGTCAAACTCGACGAGGCCGTGGTGCCTCTCACCACGAGCCTGCAGGATCTAGGATCGACCTGGCGCTACAGGATCGGCCCTTCGGGCAGGGACCATGGCGATCCTGCTGTCACTGAAGTTGTCGCAACGGTCGGGCGGGACGCTCTCAAGCCCTTCAGCCCGGTCCAGGTCTCGGCCCGTCGCGAACCCGGCGGCATCCGTCTCGAGTGGGTGCGCCGCGCGCGCCGAAACGGCGACGCCTGGGACGCGATCGAGGTTCCGCTCGACGAGGATGCGGAACGCTACGAGATCGACATTCTCAAGGGCGGCGCGGTCGTGAGGACGCTGACGAGCACGCAGCCGTTCCTCGTCTATGGCAACGCCGACGAGATGGCCGATTTCGGTGGGCTTCAATCCACGCTCACCCTTCGCATCGCGCAAGTGAGCGCCGTGGCCGGGCGCGGGTTCGAGCGTCACGCGACGGTTGCCGTTCGCTGACCTGAGGATGACACCCGCCACGTCATGGCCGGGCCCGTCCTGGCCATCTCGGTTGTGTGAAGCGCTGCGCTTTTCCGATCGGGATCACCGGCACGAGGCCGGTGATGACGTGAGAGAGTGTTGTCGCTGCGTATTTTTGTTTTCCAGTCAAAGAAAAAACTCATCCCATGTCGTCAACACCCCATCTCGCCCTGCCGCTCCTCGCGGCCGCGCAGGCGCAGAAGCATGTCACCCACAACGAGGCGCTCGCATCCCTCGATGCGCTCGTCCAGCTCGCGGTCAGGGAACGCAACCGCTCCGCTCCGCCGGCATTGCCCGAAGAGGGAGACCGCTATCTTGTGGGATCCGGCGCAACAGGCTCCTTCGCCACCTGGGAAGGCCATGTCGCCCTGTTCGATCTCGGAAGCTGGCGCTTCTTCGCGCCGAATCCGGGCTGGCTGGCCTATGTGGAGGCCGAAGACCTGTTCGTTGTTTTCGACGGCGACGAATGGAAGCCGTCCGGGGCGGTTCCGGATGTGATCAACAACCTGCAGCGGCTCGGGATCGGTACGACGGCGGACGATCTGAACCGCCTGTCGGTGAAGCTCAACGCGACGCTCTTTACCGCATTGGGATCCGATGAAGGCGGCACAGGGGACCTGCGCTTCGTGCTCAACAAGAGCACGGAAGCCGGAGTTCTGTCGCAGCTCTATCAGCGCGGCTACAGCGGTCGTGCGGAAACCGGCCTGATCGGCAACGACGATTTCTCCATCCGTGTTTCGGCCGACGGGAGCGCGTGGCACGATGCGCTGCTGGTGGATCACCGGACGGGCCTTGCGTCCTTCCCCTGCGGTCTCGCCAATGTGCCGGGATCGAACCTCCTGATCAATTCCGCCCTTCTCGTGAACCAGCGCAAGTTTTCAGGCGGTACCCTGGGTGCGGGCGTTTATGGTTTCGACCGCTGGAAGGGGGGCCCGGGCGGCTGCTCGCTCAGCCTCGGGGCGGACGGAACGGTGACGCTCTCCGGTGCACTCGACCAAGTGATCGACGTTGCCCACATGGCCGCCGAGTTCGGCGCGGCGAGTTTCGCAGGCGCGACCCTGACGCTCTCCGTCGAGGATCCCTCGGATCCTCTCCCCATCTTCATCGGCTCGAAGGCAGCCACGATCCCTGCGGGGAGCGGGCGCCGTTCGGCGAGCGTGACGCTCGACGGAACCGAGACGGGCAACATTACGGTGCGGCTCCAGCCGTCGGGCACGTGTTCCTTCAAGCGCGTGAAGCTCGAGGTCGGCACCTATGCGACGCCATGGACGGGCGTTCCGCTCGATATCGAGGAGCTTCGGTGCCGGCGCTATTACCAGCGCCTCGCCGTGAGCGGCGGATCCCCTGCCATCGCCGGTGCGCTCGGGCAGCGCGTGTCCACCACCAACATCGATCTTCCCTATACGCTGCCCGTGCCGATGAGAGCCGATCCTGTCGTAACGACGAGCGCGTTCGTCTGGACGAACGGGTTTCCGGCAGGCAACCAGATCGGATTCTACAACAACAGCGGGTCGGCCTGGGTGTCGCTCTCGGGAGCCCTGACGGTGACGACGCTGACGGGCGCCGGTTCATCGGCGATCGTGTTGAGGCTGCAGGCAGGCGTGTCCTTCAGCGGTGTCGCCGGCGCTGTCGGCGTCCTTTACCTGGGAAATCAGGCTTTCATCGCCCTGCAGGCGGAACTGTGAGGAATGCGCATGAAAGCTTCTCCATCGCGTTTCGATCAGGCCGTCGACCATGTGCTCAGCCATGAGGGCGGTTTCAGCCAGCACCCCCGCGATCCGGCCGGTGCCACCAAGTTCGGCATCACCCGCGACACCCTCTCCCGGGCGAAAGGCCGCCCTGCCTCCGTCACCGATGTTCGCCGCCTGTCCAGGCGGGAGGCGGTTTCCATCTATCGGCAGCTTTATTGGGACACCGTGCAAGGAGACGAGCTTCCGCCGGGGCTCGACCTCGCCGTCTTCGACCTGGCGGTCAATTCGGGTCCTGTGCGGGCGGTGGCGATGCTGCAGTCCACCCTCCAGATCGAGGCGGACGGGATCGTCGGGCCGGTCACGCTGTGTGCCGTGCGCGCAGCCGATGTCACGGAGATGATCCGCCGCCTCACGAAAGCCCGCCTGGGCTTTCTCGGCCGCCTCGCCACCTGGCCGGTCTTCGGACTGGGCTGGCGCCGGCGCGTCCTCGCCGTCGAGCAGGAAGCTCTCCGGCTCGCGTCTCTTGCATCCTCTTCACCAAGGAATATCTGACATGTTCGATACCAAGACCATCCTGGCCAGCCGTACGGTCTGGGCCAACCTCATCGGGCTCGCGGCCCTCGTCCTCGGCCTGTTCGGCTTCGACGGCTCGGCCCTCGCCACCGGGGCGGTCGAGGAAGCCTTCGTGCAGCTCATCGCAGCCGCAAGCTTCATCGCCTCGACCGTTTTCCGGATCCTGGCCACGAAACAGATTCTGAATTAGAAACATTTTCAGGGGGATGGGGCCGGTTTCCTGGCACGAAACCGGCCCTCGAAGCATTCAGAATTTGTTCATTGCGGCAAGGTCATGGTCGGTTCATGCGTCTGGTTTGGCTAGTCATAGCATTGTGGGGGGTGTCGGGGGCGGCGTTCGCGCAAAGCCCGGCGGCCGCCCTGAAGAATTGTCTGCCGCCGCGCGAGATGCAGGAGGCCGTGGCCGCCAAGGGCGTCGTCGCACCGGCCTCCGCCGTGATGACGGCACGTCGCCAGGTGCCGGGTGCCGACGTGGTCCGGGCCAGCCTGTGCCGCAACAGCAATGATCTTGTCTATGTGATCTCAGTCCTGCAGAAAGACGGTCGCATCGTGCAAGTGATGATCGAAGGCTCCTCCGGGCGCGTGAAGTCGGTCCGTTAGCGCATCGCGTGGGCTCAAGGGCCGCGCCATTGAAAGCGGATCCGGTTCTCACGCCCGGGAAGGGGCGTTAAAGGAATTCCGCATCGGATCGCTCCGATGCTCTAGGGGAAGCTCGAACCGTGCGCCTACTCGTTGTCGAAGACGACAGAACCCTCAATAAGCAGATCGTGACTGCCCTTGAGCAGGCAGGCTACGCGGTGGATACCGCCATGGACGGCGAGGAGGGGCAGTTCCTCGGAGAGACCGAGCCCTACGACGCCATCATTCTCGACCTCGGCCTTCCCAAGGTGGACGGCGTATCGGTTCTGACCGCGTGGCGCCGTGACGGACGCAAGACCCCCGTGATCATTCTCACCGCCCGCGACCGCTGGAGCGACAAGGTCCAGGGCTTCGACGCCGGGGCCGACGACTATGTCACGAAGCCCTTCCACATGGAGGAGCTTCTCGCCCGCGTCCGCGCGCTGCTGCGGCGCTCGGCCGGTCATGCCACAAGCGAAATCGCCTGCGGGCCCGTGAAGCTCGACACCCGCTCCGGCCGCGTGGCCGTGGACGGCAACCCGGTGAAGCTCACCTCCCACGAGTATCGGCTCCTGTCCTATCTGATGCATCATACGGGCCGCATCGTCTCGCGGGGCGAATTGACCGAGCATCTCTACGACCAGGATTTCGACCGGGATTCGAACACCATCGAGGTCTTCATCGGCCGCCTGCGCAAGAAGCTCGGGGTCGACATCATCCAGACCGTCCGGGGCCTGGGATACCTCCTCGATGCGGGCCAGACCAAGACGTGAGCCGTCTGCCGCCGTTCGTGCGCCGCTTCGCCAGCCGGCCCATCGCGGTCCGGCTTGCGGTCTCCTCCGTCTTCTGGAGCTTCGTGATCCTGCTGATCGCGGGTCTCATCCTGTCGACGCTCTATCGCGACAACACGGAGCGCGCTTTCGACCAGCGGCTCCTCGTCTACGCCAACACGCTCGCCTCCAACCTCGTCGGACCCGGCGACCCTGACCGGGATCTCGGACCCATCGGCGACCCGCGCTTCGAGCTGCCCCTTTCGGGCTGGTACTGGCAGGTGGCGCGCCCCAATGCGGCTTTGGGCGAAATACGGTCGTCGAAATCCTTGTTCGGCGGGCAATTGCCGAGCCTCGCCTCCGGCGACGACCGCTTCGGCCAGATCCGCCGCGGCTACGGCAAGGCTCCGGACGACCGTAACCTGCGCCTCATCGAACGCGACATCGATCTCGGCGAAGATGGGCGATATATCATCCGTGTCGCCGGTCCCGCCGACGAGATCGATGTCGCCGTGCGGGATTTCATTTTCGCGCTCACGGTCACCTTCGCGCTTCTCGGAATGGGATTGGGATTCACGACGCTGCTGCAGATCCGCTTCGGCCTGCGTCCGCTCGCCAATCTCCGTAGCGCGCTCGGGGCGATCCGGAGGGGCGAGGCGGAGCGGATCGCGGGCGAATATCCCCGCGACATTTCTCCCCTGGCCAGCGAGCTGAACCTCCTGCTCGACACCAACCGCGAGATCCTGGAGCGCGCCCGCACGCAGGTCGGCAACCTCGCCCATGCGCTCAAGACGCCGCTCAGCATCATCATGAACGAGGCCGAGAACGCGCCAGAGGACGTTGCCGCCAGGGTTCGCGAGCAGGCGACGACCATGCGCGATCAGGTGAATTATTATCTCGACCGCGCCCGCGCGGCGGCGCTCGCGGGAACGCTGGGAACGCTGACCGAAGCCGAACCCGTCATCGCTGGCCTCGCTCGCACCTTCGCCAAGATCTATCGGGACAAGGACCTGGAGGTCGAATTGGCCGTTCCGCCGGACCTGCGCTTTCGCGGCGAGAAGCAGGATTTGGAGGAGATGGCCGGCAATCTCATCGACAACGCGGCCAAATGGGCTGCCCATAAGGTGGCGGTGTCGGTCGAAATCCTGCGCGACGACGATCGGCCCCGCTTTCGTCTTCTCATCGACGACGACGGGCCCGGGCTGCCGGAGGCGGCCCGGGAGGAGGTGCTCAAGCGCGGTCGCCGGCTCGACGAAACCAAACCCGGCTCGGGCCTGGGGCTGTCGATCGTGAGCGACTTGGCGGCCCTCTATCGCGGCACCTTGAGGCTGGACGCCTCGCCCGCGGGCGGCCTCAGGGCCATCCTCGAACTCCCCGGGGATAGGAGTTCGACTTAGGGATATTTACGCGTGACACCGTGCCACCGTCGTGCTTGAGGAGGACACGCAGTAAATAGGACTTTATGGTGATCTGGATCATTCTCCTGGCGATGACGGCGGCGGCCGTGATGGCGGTGCTTTGGCCGCTGTCGCGCCATTACGCCGTGGCACGGCAGGTGGATCCGGACACGCAGTTCTATCGCGAGCAGATTTCCGAGATCGAGCGTGACCTGTCGCGCGGCGTGCTGCTGCCGGGCGAGGCCGAGGCCGCCAAGGCCGAAGCCGGTCGGCGCCTCCTGCGGGCGACGGGCTTACATGGCGAGACTCTTGCGGCCGTGGGAGAGCCGGCCCTGCGCCGCCGCCGCGCCGCTTCGACCCTGGCCGTGTCGATCATCCCGATCCTGGCGCTCGCGACCTATGAGATCTATGGCTCGCCGCAGTCGCTGAGCCGGCCCGCCGCCGAACAGGCGCCGCAGCAGGCCGGCAATGTCGACCTCATGACGGCCGTGGCCCAGATCGAATCCCATCTGGCAAAGAACCCGCAGGACGGCCGCGGCTGGGAGGTGATCGCTCCGGTCTACCTGCGCATGGGGCGCATCGACGATGCCGCGAGGGCCTATGAGGCTGCGGCCCGCTATCTGCCGCCGACCGCCGACCGCTTCGCGAATTACGGCGAGGTTCTGGTGATGGCCAGGGACGGGCTCGTGTCGGATGATGCGCAGGCTGCCTTCGAGCAGGCGCTCAAGCTCGATCCGACATCGCCGAAGGCGCGCTTCTATGTCGCCCGCGCGGCTGTCCAGGATGGACAGGTCGAGAAGGCCAAGTCTGCCTATACGGAGCTTCTGTCCTCCTCGCCTCCCGATGCGCCCTGGGTCGAAGCCGTGAAGCAGGAGCTCGCCGCCCTCGGCGCTCCTCAGGCGGCGAATCCGGCTAGCGAATCGCAGAGGATCGGCCCCGAGGCGATCGCCGGCATGGTGGCGGGCCTCGCCGGTCGCCTCGAGTCTCAGGGCGGTACGGCGGAGGAATGGGCGCGACTGATGCGCTCCTATACGGTTCTGGGCCAGCGTGATAAAGCCGTTGCTGCCGCCCGCCGCGCCAGGGAGGCGTTGGCGCAGGACAAGGACGCCTTGAAGACCATCGATATGATGGCGCAGGAACTGAAACTGACCGACGCTCAGCCATGACGAGAAAACAACGCCGTTTGACCCTGATCGGAGTCGCAGGATGTGTCCTGGCGATTGCGCTCGGTCTCGTGCTTTACGCCATGAACGACACGATCGTGTTCTTCAATTCCCCGGCCGACATCCAGGCGAAGAACGTGCAACCCGGCACGCGCATCCGCCTCGGCGGCCTCGTCAAGGAAGGCTCCGTCCAGCGCGGCTCGGATCAGCAGATCAGCTTCGAAGTCATGGACGCGCAGGCCGCGATCCAAGTGAGCTACAAGGGCCTGCTTCCCGACCTGTTCCGCGAAGGGCAGGGGGTGGTGGCCGAGGGCGTGCTCGTGAGTCCCAGCATGTTCCGGGCCGATTCCGTTCTCGCCAAGCATGACGAGAACTACATGCCCCGCGAGGTGGCCGACACCTTGAAGAAGCAAGGTCATTGGATGGGCGAGGCCAACGCCGCGCCCAAGACGCAGTAAGGTAACGCAGTAGCAAGGGAGATCCCTCGTGTTGGTCGAGGCCGGACATTTCGCACTCGCGCTGGCGCTTGGGTTGTCTCTGATCCAGTTCATCGTGCCGCTCTGGGGCGCGCGCGCCAACGATCCCGTGCTCATGGCGGTCGCGCCGACGAGCGCGCTCGCCGTGCTCGCCTGCATCGGATTCTCGTTTCTGGCGCTGACCTTCGCTTACCTGAATTCCGATTTCTCGGTGCTCAACGTCGTCCAGAACTCCCATTCGGCGAAGCCGCTGATCTACAAGATTTCCGGCGTGTGGGGAAACCATGAAGGCTCCATGCTGCTCTGGGTGCTGATCCTCGCCCTGTTCGGAGGCGTGGTGGCGCTCGCGCGAAACAACATCCCCCTCCGGCTGCAGGCGAACACGCTGGCCGTACAGGCCTCGATCACCATCGCGTTCCTGCTCTTCATCCTCACCACGTCGAACCCATTCACGCGCGTCATCCCGGCCGCGCCCGAGGGGCAGGATCTGAACCCGCTGCTGCAGGATCCAGGCCTCGCGATCCATCCGCCGCTGCTCTACATCGGCTATGTGGGGTTCTCGATTTCCTTCGCCTTCGCCTGCGCGGCCCTGATCGACGGACGCATCGACGCGGTCTGGGCCCGGATCGTGCGGCCCTGGACGCTTGGAGCCTGGGCGTTCCTGACGCTGGGCATCGCCATGGGCTCCTACTGGGCTTATTACGAGCTCGGCTGGGGCGGCTGGTGGTTCTGGGATCCGGTGGAGAACGCCTCGCTCATGCCATGGCTCGCAGGCACGGCGCTTGTGCATTCCACCGTGGTGATGGAAAAGCGCGACGCGCTGAAGGTCTGGACCATCCTTCTCGCCATCCTGACCTTCTCCCTGTCGCTTCTCGGCACGTTCCTGGTCCGCTCCGGCGTTCTCACCTCGGTGCATTCCTTCGCGGTCGATCCGGAGCGTGGAACGTTCATCCTCGGCATTCTCATCCTGTTCATCGGCGGATCGCTCGCGCTCTTTGCCTGGCGCGCGCCGATGCTCAGGCAAGGCGGCCTGTTCGCGCCCGTTTCCCCCGAGGGCGCGCTCGTTCTCAACAATCTCTTTCTCGCCAGCGCCTGCGCCACGGGGTTCATCGGCACGCTCTATCCTCTGGCCCTGGAAGTGCTGACGGGCGAGAAGATCTCGGTCGGGGCGCCGTTCTTCAACTTCACCTTCCTGCCGCTGATCGTTCCGCTGCTGCTGCTGCTGCCGCTCGGCCAGACGCTCGCCTGGAAGCGCGGCAACTTCCTCGGGACGGCCCAGCGTCTCTATACGGTGTTCGGCATCGCGCTCCTGGTCACCCTCGCGCTGTTCGCTCTCCAGCATGGCGGGCCGGTGGCGGCGCCGCTCGGCGTGGGGCTTGGCGTCTATCTGGTGCTCGGCTCCCTCAATGAGATCGTCACCCGCTCCTGGTCCAAGGGCACGCCCCTGTCCGTAGCCTGGCGGAAAGCGCGCGGCCTGCCGCGCTCGGCCTGGGGAACGGCCATCGCCCATGCGGGCGTGGGCTTGACGGTCATCGGCATCGCCGCGACCGCCTGGGGCGTCGAGGCCATCGGCAGCCTGAAGCCCGGCGAGCGCCTCAAGGCGGGCGACTACGAGGTGCGGCTGGAGCGGGTAACCCCGCGTGTCGAGGCCAATTACCGCGAGGATGTCGCACTCCTGACGGTCATCGGTTCCGGCCGCGAACTCGGGACGATCGAAACCATGAAGCGGCTCTACGTGACTCGCGGCATGCCGACCACGGAAGCCGGCATCATGACCATCGGGCTCGGTCAGGTCTATGCCAGCGTCGGCGAGATCCAGGCGGACGGGTCCATCGGCATGCGGCTCTATCACAAGCCGCTGGTCCTGCTGATCTGGATCGGTTCCCTCGTGATGGCGGCGGGCGGTGCGCTGTCGCTTACGGATCGGCGCATGCGCATCGGTGCACCGGCCCGCGCGAAGGTGGTTCCGTCCGCTGCCGTCCCCGCGGAGTAGGCCATGCGGTTCGTTCTCGCCTTCATTGCGGCTCTCCTTCTCAGCGGCGCGGTCTTCGCCGTACAGCCCGACGAGGTACTCAAGGATCCGGCGCTGGAAAAGCGCGCCCGCGAGATCTCATCAGGCCTGCGCTGCCTCGTGTGCCAGAACCAGTCCATCGACGATTCCGATGCGCAGCTCGCCAAGGATCTCCGGCTCCTGGTGCGCGAGCGTCTGGTGGCGGGCGACACGGACGGCCAGGTGCGCGACTTCCTCGTGCAGCGCTACGGCGAGTTCGTGCTGCTGAAGCCCACCTTCCGCACCCATACTCTGCTGCTCTGGCTGACACCCGCCCTCGTCCTTGTCCTCGGCGGCATCGGCGCCTATGCAGCCATGCGACGTCGCCCCCGCGTCGCCCCCGCGCTCGATGCCGAGGAGCAGAAGGCGCTGGACGATCTGCTCAAGCGGGATCAGAGCGCTTGAGGTCATGCCGCAGCAGCGGGTGAAGGAAGCGGCATCGAACAAGTCCGCATCCCTTGCGTTAAGCACGTCCGCTCCTTTGTGTTGATCATGCCGTTTTGTCGCGGTGCCAAGCGTGGCGCCGGCTGATATCGGGCTTTCACATCTCCCGATATCTCCCGCGAAAGGTACGGTCGTGAAGCTTGCGGCCTATGGATTGTGTCTGATCCTTCTTGCTCTGCCTTCCGCGGTTCGATCGAGTGAAAATCTCGCCGACAAGCGCGAGGCATGCCGCATCGAGGCGAGAAGCCGTATCGCGCCCAAGGGCAAGATCAAGGTCGACGACTACCGCCGCATCGTCCAACGCCGCGCGACCTATGTCACGCAATGCATCGGCCGGAGCGTGGTGGCGAGCAGCAACGCTCCGTCCCCGCCGCGACGGGTGCTCGACGATGCCACGGCTGGCGGCGGACGGCCCGCCGCCGCATCGAGCCCCGTCAAGCCTCAACGCGAGGCAGGGCGGGCGAAACCTTCCCGGACGAAGGTGGCCTCCACCAGGACGGCCAAGGCTGCGAAGGCCAGGGAGAGGAAGGGCAAGCCGCCGTCTCGAAGGGGGCGGTGAAGCCGTTGGGCCGCCCTCCCGAAACCTTACCAACAATTCATCTGCGGGTGAGGGTACCGTAAGGCTTGAACCCCCATCTTGCTCTCATGACGAACCAACAAGCGTTCTTCGAGGAGAGACAAGACATGTTGGACAAGGTTTCCACTCCCGCCCGCAAGCGCACCGCGAAGTGGCTCGGCGCAGCGGCCGTGGCCGCGCTCATCGCGGGCGGCGCCGTCGATAGCGGTTTGATTGCTCCCAATCCCGCCCATGCCGAGCTGCGCTCCATGTCGCAGCCGATGCAGGGCATGCCGTCCTTCGCCGATATGATCGACCGGGTGAAGCCTGCCGTCGTGGCCGGGAAGGTCAAGGTGCAGAATGTGGCCGCCCAGGGTGACGACGAGGATGGTCAGCAGTTCTCGATGCCCGATTTCCCGCCCGGCAGCCCGATGGAGCGCTTCTTCCGCCAGTTCCGCGATCAGCAGATGCCCGGCCGCGGCGATCGGGGCGAACGCTCGCAGCGCCCGCGCCAGTTCGGCCAGGCCCTCGGCTCCGGCTTCTTCATTTCGGCTGACGGATATGTCGTGACGAACAATCACGTGGTCGAGAACGGCTCCCAGGTCACCGTAACCATGGATGACGGCAAGGAGCTGAGCGCCAAGGTGATCGGCACCGATCCCAAGACGGACCTCGCGCTGCTGAAGGTCGAGGGCAACGACTTCCCCTATGTACGCCTCGCTCCGCAGAAGGCCCGCATCGGCGATTGGGTCCTGGCCGTCGGCAACCCGTTCGGCCTCGGCGGCACCGTGACGGCCGGCATCGTTTCGGCTCAGCACCGGGACATCGGATCGGGTCCGTACGACGACTTCATCCAGATCGACGCGCCCGTGAACAAGGGCAACTCGGGCGGCCCGACCTTCAACCTCTCGGGTGAGGTCGTGGGCGTGAACACGGCGATCTACTCGCCGTCCGGCGGCAGCGTCGGCATCGCCTTCGCCATCCCGGCGAGCACCGTCGAGCAGGTTGTCGCCTCGCTCAAGGACAAGGGCTCCGTGACCCGCGGTTTCATCGGCGTGCAGATGCAGCCGGTGACCAAGGAAATCGCCGAGGCCATCGGCCTCAAGGAGCCCAAGGGCGCCCTCGTGGCCGAGGCTCTGAAGGACAGTCCTGCCGCCAAGGCGGGTGTCCAGACTGGCGATACCATCATCGCGGTCGACGGCGAGCCGATCAAGGAAGCCAAGGACCTGTCGCGGAAGATCGCGAACGTGGCCCCCGGCAAGTCCGTGTCGCTCACGCTCTGGCGCCAGGGCCAGGAGCGGACCGTGAAACTCGAGGTCGGGAGTCAGCCCAAGGCCTGATTCAGCGGGCCTGATCCACATCAAGAGTAAAAGGCACCGGGCTTTGTAGTTGATCGCCCCCCGCACCTGGTGTCTTCTGCCCACGGCAGGTCGGCCTCTTCCCCTCCAAGGCCGGCCTGCCGTCGGGCATTTCATTGCGTTTCGAGGAGGCTCATGCGGATTCTCATCATCGAGGACGACAAAGAGGCGGCCTCCTACCTCGTGAAGGCGTTTCGCGAAGCGGGCCATGTGGCGGACCATGCCGCCGACGGGCTCGACGGCTATGCCCTGGCCGAGGAGGGGGATTACGACGTGCTCGTGGTCGACCGCATGCTGCCCAAGCTCGACGGCCTCTCCCTCATCCGCTCCCTGCGCGAGCAGCGGGTCGAGACGCCGGTCCTCATCCTGTCTGCGCTGGGGCAAGTCGACGATCGGGTGAAGGGCCTGCGCGCCGGCGGCGACGATTATCTCCCCAAGCCCTATGCCTTCTCCGAGCTTCTGGCCCGCGTCGAGGTGCTCTCGCGCCGCCGGGCATCGACTCCCACCACGGAGCCGACACTCTATCGCATCGCCGATCTCGAACTCGATCGCCTGTCGCACCGCGTGACGCGCTCGGGCCAGGAAATCGTGCTGCAGCCGCGCGAGTTCCGGCTGCTCGAATATCTGATGAAGAATGCCAACCAGGTGGTCACCCGCACCATGCTGCTGGAGCATGTGTGGGATTATCATTTCGATCCGCAGACGAACGTGATCGACGTTCACGTGTCGCGGCTGCGCGCCAAGATCGACAAGGGTTTCGACAAGCCGCTGATCCATACCATCCGGGGCGCAGGCTACATGGTGCGCGTCGGCCAGGAGGGCGACGAGGAATGAGCGTGCGGCGATGAACGCTTCCATGACCGCCCTCGGCAAGCTCGTCCGGACGACCGCCTTCAAGCTGTCCTTCGCCTATCTGCTCATCTTCACCATCTTCGCCTTCGTGGGTCTCGGCTATGTGGCCTGGAACGCCCAACGGCTGCTCACCGATCAGTTCGTGTCCACCATCGAGAGCGAGATCAACAGCCTCTCCGACCAGTACAGGTTCGGCGGCCTGCGCCGCCTCGTGAACATCGTCGAGCGGCGCTCTCGGGCGCCGGGCGCCATGCTCTATCTCGTCACGACGGAGGCAGGCGAGAGGGTCGCGGGCAATGTGGGCGCGCTGCCGCCGGGCGTCATCGGCCGCACGGGGCAGTTCGAGACGCTCTACAACCGCACTGATGAAACTGAGGCACGGCCTGATATGGCCATCGTGCGCGTCTACCTTCTCCCCGGCGGATTCAGACTTCTCGTGGGCCGCGACATCGAGGAGCGCAGGCGTCTTCAGGAGGTCATCTACCGCGCCTTCGGATACTCGCTGCTCTTCATCGTCGTGTTGGGCTGCGTCGGCGGCTGGTTCATCACGCGGCGCGTCCTGAAACGCGTCGACGACATGACGGAGATCACGCGGCACATCATGGCGGGCGACCTGGGCGGGCGGCTGACGATTGCCGGAACCGGAGACGAGCTCGACCGTCTCGCCCAGAACCTCAACGACATGCTGGACCGTATGGGCGAATTGATGCGCGGCATGCAGGAGGTCTCGGATAATATCGCCCATGACCTGAAAACGCCTCTGACGCGCCTGCGCAACAAGGCGGATGAAGCCCTGCGCACGGCGAGCACGCCCGACGAGCTGAAATCGGCCCTCGAGGCGACCATCGAGGAAAGCGACAATCTGATCCGCATCTTCAACGCGCTGCTCATGATCGCGCGTTTGGAAGCCGGCAATGCACGCGACGCGTTGGCGGATTTCGACGCCGCCGAGGCGGTGCGGGACGTGGCGGAGCTCTACGATGCGCTGGCCGAAGAGGCCGGTGTGTCGCTCGAAGTTTCCGTGGAGGACGATCTGCCGATCCATGGCAGCCGCGAGCTTCTGGGCCAGGCCATGGCGAACCTCCTCGACAATGCGTTGAAATACGGCGCTTCCGCCGGTGCGCCCCAGGCGATCAGCGTGTCGGCCCAGCGGAATGGCGGCGAGGTGCGGATCGTCGTGGCCGATCGCGGCCCCGGCATCCCGGAGGCGGAGCGCGGTCGCGTCCTGGAGCGGTTCGTTCGGCTGGAGACGGCGCGTTCGCGTCCCGGTTTCGGCCTCGGTCTCAGCCTGGCCGCCGCCGTGGCCCGGCTCCATGGCGGGAGCCTGCTGCTGGAGGACAACGAACCCGGATTGCGGGTTGTCCTGGCCTTGCCCCTAAAGGCCATCGAGCTGCCGCAGGCTCCTCTGCAATCCGCCGCCTGACCCGTCGAGCCGGATCATGCCGGCACTTTTCTGTTGCCTCCGGCGCCCCGGCGTGAACACTCAGGGCCGATAGCAGAACCCGATGGATAGGCCGTGCCCGACCGGACGAACTCACTTCTCGACCGCCTGACGAGGGCCCCTTTGGTGGCCGACACGAAGCGCGCGAAGGCGCAATTGGCGGATTTCATCAAGCGCATCCGGGAGGAACCTGAGGCAGGGGAGCTGCTGAAGCACCTCGACGGCGGAACGTTTCACGATCTTCTTCTGGGACTGTCCGATCATTCCCCCTTCCTGTGGCAACTCGTGGTCAACGATCCGGCCAGGATGACGAGGCTTGCGTCAGCGGCGCCCGAGGCATCGCATCGCGCCATCGTCGACAGCCAGTCCACCCTCTTCCGGGCGGTGCGGTCCGGCGCGATGACGCGCACCGATGCCGTGCGCGCCTTCCGGCAGAACCGCAACGCCCATGCGCTTCTCGTGGCCCTCGCCGATATCGGGGGCGTCTGGAGCACGGAGGAGGTCACGCAGGCTCTCTCCGATTTCGCCGATGCCTCGGTGGCCGGCGGCGTAAACCTGGTGCTGACCGAGACGGCCGATCTCGGCCGCATCAATCTCACGAACCCCGACGCTCCGGGGGAGGGTTCCGGCTTCACCGTGCTGGCGCTCGGCAAGCACGGGGCGGGCGAGCTCAATTATTCCAGCGATATCGACCTCGTGATCTTCTTCGATCCCGGCACGACGGTTCTGAAGGATAACTCCGAGGCGGCGACAATCTATACGCGGATCGCCCAGCAGCTCGCCAAGCTCCTGCAGGAGCGCACCGCCGATGGATACGTGCATCGCGTCGATTACCGCCTGCGCCCGGATCCGGGATCGACTCCGACGGCCGTGTCGCTGTCGTCGGCCTATGTTTATTACGAGACGGTCGGGCAGAATTGGGAACGCGCGGCCTTCATCAAGGCGCGGCCGGTGGCGGGCGATCTCGCACTCGGCGAGACATTTCTGAAGGAGCTTTGCCCCTTCATCTGGCGCAAGTATTTCGACTTCGCCTCCATCGCCGACGTGCACGCCATGAAGCGGCAGATCCATGCGGTGCGAGGGCATGACGAGATCGCAGTCGCGGGCCACGACATCAAGCTCGGACGCGGCGGCATCCGCGAGATCGAGTTCTTCGTCCAGACGCAGCAGCTCGTCTTCGGCGGCCGCCGTCCCAATCTGCGGGGCCGCCGCACCCTAGACATGCTCAAGGCTCTACACGACGAGGGCTGGATCACCGCGAAGGCGCGCGACGAACTCTCCGACGCCTATCGTTTCCTGCGCACCATCGAGCACAGGCTGCAGATGGTGGCCGATGAGCAGACGCAGCGCCTGCCGTCGGACGAGGAGCAGCTCAAGCGCTTCGCCAAGTTCTGCGGCTATGCCACCTTGAAGGCCTTCGCGAAGGCC
Source organism: Microvirga mediterraneensis (assembly GCF_013520865.1). Taxonomy (NCBI): domain Bacteria; kingdom Pseudomonadati; phylum Pseudomonadota; class Alphaproteobacteria; order Hyphomicrobiales; family Methylobacteriaceae; genus Microvirga; species Microvirga mediterraneensis. The sequence goes on along the minus strand of NZ_JACDXJ010000001.1, from coordinate 3,808,264 downwards.
CTCACCGATCAGGCGAGGATCGTGCAGGGCCATTACGCGCTGCTCTTCGAGGAGGGGCCGGAGCTCGCCTCCGACGTGGGCAGCCTCGTCTTCACGGGAACGGGGGACGATCCGGAGACCCTTTCCACCCTTCGGCGCTTAGGCTTTCGCGAGCCCGAGCGTGCGGCGGAAACGGTGCGCGGCTGGCATTTCGGCCGCCGTCCCGCAATCCAGAGCGCGCGTGCCCGGGAAGTGCTCACCGAGCTCACTCCGGCGTTATTGTCCGCACTCGGCGGCACTGCCGATCCGGACGGTGCTCTCGCGGCTCTCGACCGCGCCTTCGGCCGCATGCCGGCCGCCGTCGAGCTTCTCACCATCCTGCAATCACACGACCGGCTACGGCTTCTCTTTGCGGATCTTCTCGGCACGGCACCGCGCCTCGCCGATACGGTGGCGCAATCGCCGCATGTGCTCGACGCATTGATCGATCCTGCCTTCGGAACCCCCACCACGGACGACGAAGCCATTGAGGAGCAGGTACGCCAGCTCATCGGCTCAGTGCGCGATTTCGAGGACTTTCTGGATCGCATCCGCGATGCCGCGCGCCAGATGCGCTTCGTGACCGGCGCGAGGCTTCTCTCCGGCGTCCTGTCTCCCGCTCAGGCGGGGGAAGCTTATGCGGCGATTGCCCGCGCGGTCATCCGCGCATCCTTCGAAGAGGTCCGCCGGGCTTTCGAAAGCGAGCATGGCACGGTGCCGGGTGCCAGGGTTGCGGTCCTGGGCCTCGGGCGGCTGGGCAGCCGCGAACTCACCGCAGGCTCCGACCTCGACCTCGTGGTGATCTACGATTTCGATGAGAACGCCCGCGAAAGCACCGGTCCGCGCAGCCTCGACGCCGTCGTCTATCATACGCGTCTCACGCAGCGTCTCGTCTCCGCGCTTACCGTGCCGACGCGGCGCGGTCTGCTCTACGAGGTGGATCTGCGCCTGCGTCCGCAAGGTGGGAAAGGGCCGGTCGCCTCGCAGTTCAAGGGCTTCGTGAGCTATCAGACGTCCGAAGCCGATCTTTGGGAGCACATGGCGCTTACCCGTGCCCGCGTCCTGGCGGGCGATGAGGAATTCGGCGCAGACGTCTCTGATGCCATAATCAGCATTCTCAGCCCGAAGCGCGATCCCAAGGCGGTGTTCAAGGAAGTGCGTGCCATGCGCGAATTGATCGCGCAGGAGAAGGGCGACAGCGATCCCTGGGACCTGAAGCTTGCCCGCGGCGGTCTCACGGATCTCGACTTCATCGCGCAAGCCCTCGTACTGGCCCACGGTCATGTTCATCCGTCGCTGATCGGGCAGGCTGCCGAGGGAGTTTTCGCGAAGGCTCAGGACGAAGGCTTGTTGGACAGCGAGGATGCGAGGTCGCTGATCGAGGCGCACAAGCTCTTCAACGACATTTTCCAGTGGCAGCGGCTGACGATCGAGGGGCGCTTCGACGCGGAGACGGCGCCCAAGCCGATCCTGAAGAGGCTGTCGACGGTGGCAGGTTTACCGAACGAGACCGTGTTGCTGTCGCATCTGTCCGACACGTACCGGCAGGTGACGGAGATCTACAAGGCCGTTCTGAAGTAAGGTTCTGCCTGCCGTCGCGCAGGATCTTTCAGCCTCAGAAAAGGCGCCTGGGCAGATGCCCTGGGCGCCATTTTGTTTTCCGGATCGCTGCAGGAGCTTACGCCGCCGCATCGGCCAGAGCGATGTCCGCATTGGTGGCTTCGGTGAGCGGCAGGTGGACGAGCACAATGGTGCCGACGCCTTCCTGGCTTCTGATGCGCAAGCTGCCGCCGTGGAGCTCGGCGAGGGAGCGGGCGATGGCGAGGCCGAGGCCCGAGCCCTTGTAGCTCTTCGAGAACTCGGTCTCGACCTGCTCGAACGGCTGCCCGAGCTTGTGCAGGGCGTGATCGGGAATACCGATGCCGTTGTCTTCCACGTAGATGTTGACCGCATTTCCTGCTTGGCGGGTTCGCACCGTGATGCAGCCGCCGTCGCTCGTGAACTTCGTGGCGTTCTGGAGCAGGTTGACGAGGATCTGGTGGAGCGCGCGCTCGTCCGCCGGAACGATGATGTCCTCGGGGTTCACGTCGACCGTGACGGAGAGATTCTTGGCTTTCGTCTGCTCGCCCACGAGTTTGAGGGCGCGCTGGATCGATGCGTGGACCTCGATCGGCTGCTTGGTAAGCGAGGTGCGGCCCGCCTCGATGCGCGACATGTCGAGAATATCGTTGATCACCGACAGGAGATATTCGCCGCTCGAGCGGATGTCGGAGCAGTATTCCTCATACTTCTCGGAGCCGAGCGAGCCGAAGATGCCGCTCTGCATCACTTCCGCAAATCCGATGATGGCGTTGAGCGGCGTGCGCAGCTCGTGGCTCATATTGGCGAGGAACTCGGACTTCGCCCGGTTGGCGCTCTCGGCCTGCGCCTTCTGGTCGAGATAGCGTTCTGCGAGATCCGCGAGTTGGTGGGTCTGCGCTTCGAGCTTCTGTCGCGACTGCTTGAGGTCGAGAACCGTGGCGATGAGCTCCTTCTCGGACTCGACGAGACGATGCTCGTGGCGCTTGAGCGCGGTAATATCCGTGCCGACCGACACGTAGCCGCCGTCCTTCGTGCGCCGCTCGTTGATCTGCAGCCAGCGTCCGTCCTGCAGGCGTGCCTCGAAGGTGCGCGCGCCCACATCCTGCTGCTCACGGCGAAGGAACTGATGCTGCACTTCCGGCGGGCGTCCGAGAGCCATCACTTCCGCATAGGACTTGCCCTGAAGCTGCGCATCCGCCGGCAGCTCGTGCAGCTTCTGGAATTTCGAGTTGCAGAGCACGAGGTTGTTGTTGGCATCCCACAGCACGAAGGCTTCGGAGATCGCCTCGATGGCATCGTGCAGGCGGGCATCGGCCTTTGCGGTCTTCTCTTCGAGGCCCCGCTGCTCGGTCACGTCGACGGCGATACCGACGAGGTGGCTCGCCGCATCGTCCGGATCGTTCATCAACTCGGCGCGAGCGCGCAACCATACCCAATCGCCCGAGATGCTGCGGATGCGGAACTCGTAGTCCACGAGGGAGGTGCTGGCGGAGGCAAGCTGCTCGGCCAGGGTGAACAGGTCCTGATCCTCGGGATGGATCATGGTGTTCACTTCGCCGAAGGACAGGAACTCGTCCTGCCGCTCGTAGCCCAGGAGTTCGTACATCGAGTCGGACCAGTAGATGCGTCCGCGGCCGATATCCCAGTCCCACAACCCGCAGCGTCCGCGGTTGAGCGCGGAATCGATCCTGTCGCGCACCTTCTCGCACACCTCGTCGGCGGCGCGGGCGCGGTTCGCCTGCATCACATAAGCCACGCCGATGCCGAGCAGGACCATGATCGTGGCGCCGAGCAGCGAGACATGGCCGATGGTGCGCGTCCACCAGCCGGAGAGAATGTGCGGCATCGGCTGCACGAGCGCGATCTGGCCGGAAGAAGCATGAAGTGCGCGGACGGTCGCCATGCCCTCGGTGCCGCCGGGAAGCTTGATCGTCATCACGCCGGCGCGGTCTGCGAACAGCATCAGGGGCTGAGCTTCTCCCAGAATGTCCGTCAGCTTCGCCGGTGCTTCGTCCATCGGCGGATAGACGGCGAGAACAATGCCTGCCTGATCGACGAGCATGAGAGAACGGTTCTGGGTCAGGGCGCTCGGCGGCATGTCCTTCGCCAAGCGCTCAAGCTGAGCCAACGCCTGCGCCCGGTCAGCCGGGGCGCGGGCGGTGCCGAGCTTCGCGGCCGAGAGCGACGCGATGATGTCGATGTCGTTGATGGCGTCGAAGAGCGTGTCCTTGCGGCCGTCGCGGATCTGGATCCAGGCGCTGCCGGCAAGGGTGATCAGGAACAGGACCAGAAGGGCAGGGACTGCGAGCCTCAGCAGAGGCTCATATTGCTCGAGCCGACGATAGGCCGGATTCGCATCCGATCGCGTCACTCCTAGAATCGTACCCGCGCGTGCGGGTACGCATGCGGTCACCGCCCCCGCCATGCGATGCTTCCTCCGGAACCGTTTACGTCCTGTTTCGGAGGACGTGCCGCATCTCTCCGAATCACTAACAATAGAATCTTGAGCGGGTGATTTGTCTAGTTAGTAGAACCCGAAGGTTAATAAAAATTTTCCCATTTCGCATTCCCCTGGGGAAAGCTGGGACAACCGGCTAACCTTTTAAAATAAATTGCTTATTTGCCCTGGCTCTCCTCGAGGGACCGACTCACGATATCGCCTACGTCGCGGGAAAGATTGGGCTTTTGGGCGATGGAACGAAGGGCCTCTTCCGCGTGCGAACGGCGTGCGCTTTCCATCATCCGCCACGTTCCGAAAGCGGTCAGGAGACGGGCGGCGAGCTGCGGATTCAATTCATCCGTGCGCAGGACGATCGAGGCCAGGAAGCGATAGCCCGCTCCGTCGGCGCGATTGAACTGAACCTGGTTCAGCATGGCGAAGCTTCCGATGAGCGCGCGCACGCGGTTCGGATTGGCGATCGAGAACGCCGGATGCTGCATCAGGCCCTTGACTCTCTCCAAGGTGCCATCTTCCGGAATTGTGGCCTGCAGCGTGAACCATTTGTCGAGCACCAGAGGCTCGCTGCGATAGCGCTCGCCGAAACGGGCAACGGCTTCCTCGCGCACAGCACCCGGCAAGGTGGTCAGAACGCTCAAGGACGCAAGGCGGTCGGTCATGTTGCTCGCGGATTCGAGCTGCCGCACGGCGAGGGCTTCGCCTGCGCTTGGATCGGCCGCGGCAAGAAGATCGAGGGAAGCGTTGCGCAAGGAGCGCCGCCCGGCGCTGGCCGCGTCGGGACTGTAAGGTCCTAGATCCGTCATCGACTCATAGAAGCGTCGCAGATGGCGGGCGCAACTCAGGCCGATGCGCCGCCTCATCTCCGACCGGGCCCTGTGAATGGCGTCCGGGTCGACGTTCTGGCCGATCTCCTGCGCGATATCCGCTTCGCTGGGAAGTGTGCCCACAAGCGCCGCGAAGGCCGGGTCCTCTTGCGCGTCCCTCTCCATAAAGGAGGCGAGGGCGGCCGAGAAGGCATCGATTTCCGCGTCGGCGACGTCGGCGCCGTTCGAGCGGGCGGCAAGCAGGCGCATGGCAACGGTCTGAGCCGCCTGCCAGCGGTTGAAGGCGTCCGTATCGTGCCGGAGGAGGACCAGCAGCTCCTCGTTGGGCAGGTCGAGCGAAACCTTTACCGGAGCCGAGAATCCTCGGAAGAGGGACGGGACGGGCAGGGATGTCACCCCCGTAAAGGTGATGCCGTCCTCCGGCCTGTCGAACAGGAAGACGCCTCGCTCGTCCACGCGCTCGCAGGTCGCATTCAAGGGCAAGCCGTCATGCGCGACCAATCCGAGCGCTACCGGGATCGCCATCGCGTCCTTTCTCGGCTGACCGGGCGTCGCGGGAGTGCTCTGCGCAAAATCCAGACGGTAGGTCTGCGCGCCGGAATCGTACTGCCCCTTCACCTTGACCCGCGGCGTCCCGGATTGTTCGTACCAGCGGGCGAAATGGGACAGGTTCCGACCCGTCACATCGGCGAAGGCCTTCAGGAAATCCTCCACAGTGGCGGCGGTGCCGTCGCAGCGCTCGAAATAGAGATCCATCCCGCGCCGGAAATCCTCCTCGCCTATGATCGTCTTGAGCATGCGGACGATCTCGGCCCCCTTCTCATAGACCGTGGCGGTATAGAAGTTGTTGATCTCTCGATACTGCGTCGGACGGACTGGGTGGGCGAGGGGGCCCGAATCCTCCAGGAACTGCCGCGCCCGCAGGGTCTTCACCTCGGCAATGCGGTGAACGGAGCGCGAGCGTTCGTCAGACGAGAATTCCTGGTCGCGAAAAACCGTCAAGCCTTCCTTCAGGCAGAGCTGGAACCAGTCGCGACAGGTCACGCGGTTGCCGGTCCAGTTGTGGAAGTACTCATGCGCGATGATCGCTTCGATATGGGCGTAGTCCATATCCGTGGCCGTCTCGGGAGAAGCCAGAACGTATTTGTCGTTGAAGATGTTGAGGCCCTTGTTCTCCATCGCGCCCATGTTGAAGTCGGACACGGCGACGATGTTGAATACGTCGAGGTCGTATTCGCGGCCGAAGACCCGCTCGTCCCAGCGCATGGAGCGCTCCAGGGCGTCGAGGGCATAATCGGCGCGGTTCTCCTTGCCGGGTTCCACGTAGATCGCCAGTTCCACCGCGCGTCCGCTCATGGTCGCGAAGGTTTTGGCGATACGGCCGAGGCGTCCGCCGACGAGGGCGAAAAGATAGGACGGCTTCGGGTGCGGATCGTGCCAGATCGCATAATGCCTGCCGGAGCCTTCAATGGATCCGCTCTCGATCGGATTGCCGTTACCCAGGAGAACGGGGGCATCGCCGCGCTCGGCTTCGATGCGGGTGGTATAGACGCTGAGGACGTCCGGCCGGTCGAGGAAATAGGTGATGCGCCTGAAGCCTTCCGCCTCGCATTGCGTGCAGTAGTTGCCGCCGGACCGGTAGAGGCCCATGAGCTTGGTGTTGGCCGTCGGGTTGATCTCGGTCTCGATGGTGAGCGTAAAGGGCTGCCGGGGCGCCTGCGCGATCGTGAGCGATTGAGGCGAGGCTTCGAACTCCTCGTCCGCCAAGGTGCGGCCGTTCAGAGCCACGGTCTTCAGCTTCAGTTCATCGCCATCGAGAGCAAGCGGCGCGTCCGAGCGTCCCTCCGGATTGGGCCGCATGGCGAGAGTGGCGACGACCCGGGTTTCCGTGGGATGAAGCTTGACGTCGAGTTCGACGCTGTCGATCAGGAAGTCGCTGGGTCGGTAATCCTCAAGGCGAACAATCGGGTTGGTATCGATGCGCATCAGATACTCGTCTGAAACTGAGTTTCGTCTAAAGCTAGGGCCTTGGGGAAGGGACTTCCACTCTGCTTGGAGCAGCATTCGTTAAAAGTCACCTGATCTTGAGCAAATCCAAGGCTTTTTCGGCGCAAGAAAAAGGTACCCCTTGATCTCCTCGACAAATACTCCATCACCTATCCCCGACCCATAGGGAAACCGATCATGGAATATCTGCACACGATGGTTCGCGTCTCGAACCTCGACGAATCCCTCGATTTCTTCTGCAACAAGTTCGGGCTGGTCGAGGTTCGCCGGACGGATAATGAGAAGGGGCGTTACACCCTCGTTTTCCTTGCGGCTCCCGGCGATGTGGAGAAATCCAAGGATACGAAGGCGCCGCTGCTGGAACTGACCTACAACTGGGACGAGAACGAATATACCGGAGGTCGTAATTTCGGCCATCTCGCCTACCGGGTCGACGATATCTACGAGACCTGCCGCAAGCTGATGGATGCCGGCGTCACCATCAATCGTCCGCCCCGCGACGGCTACATGGCCTTCGTCAAGACTCCGGACAACATCTCGATCGAATTGCTGCAGCGCGGCGAGCCGAAGCCCGTGCAGGAGCCCTGGGCGTCCATGCCGAATACCGGCACCTGGTAGGCCCGGACCTGGACGGCAAGGAAAGCAGGCTCCGAGATCGGAAAGTCCCGCTTGAGGGCGCCCTTGGCGAAAAGGCCTTGCTCCGTCATTCTACCCGGCTCACCATAACAAGGCCGGGTGCAACCGGCGGAGGATTACTGTGGTACGAGACACAATCCGCTTCTGGCGGAACGGACAGGCCGTCGAGGTTTCAGGCTTTCACCCACGCACCACGCTTCTGGACTATTTGAGGCTTCAGGAGCGTCGCGTCGGCACCAAGGAGGGGTGCGGGGAAGGCGATTGCGGCGCCTGCACAGTGGCGTTGGGCCGAGTACGGGGCGGGCGCGTGCATTACGAGCCTGTCAATGCCTGCATCCTGCTGCTCGGCCAGATCGACGGGGCGGAACTCGTCACGGTCGAGGATTTGAGCGCAACCGGAGACCTGCACCCGGTCCAATCCGCCATGGTGGCGCATCACGGATCGCAATGCGGCTTCTGCACGCCCGGCATCGTGATGAGCCTCTTCACCCTTTATCATGACGGTGAGCGGCCCTTGAACCGTCAGAGCGTCAACGATGTGTTGGCCGGCAATCTCTGCCGCTGCACGGGCTACCGCCCCATCGTGGACGCGGCTCTTCATGCCTGCAGCGGGCAGGGCGACGATGTCTTTTCCGTGCATGGCGAGCACACCGCGCAGGGGCTCATGGGACTGGCCGACGGACGTGACATCTTCATCGGCGAAGAGACCCGCTTCTTTGCCGCGCCCGCGAGCGAAGCATCACTTGGTGCGTTATATGCACGGCACCCCGACGCGACCTTGGTCGCCGGCTGCACCGATGTGGGCCTTTGGATCACCAAGGCCATGATGGAGATCGAGAAGGTCATCTGGCTCGGGCGCGTGGCGGGCCTGGACCTGATCGAGGATTCCTCAGATCGCCTCGGCATCGGCGCGACGGTGACGCATGTGGACGTCCATTCATCGCTTGCACGGATCGATCCCGATCTCGGCGAGATCATGCGGCGCTTCGGCTCGGTGCAGGTGCGCGCCTCGGGGACGGTGGGCGGAAGCATCGCCAACGGCTCGCCCATCGGCGATCTCGCGCCGGCCTTGATCGCGCTTGGCGCGGAGCTTGAACTGCGACAGGGCGATACCACCCGCACCCTACCTCTCGAAGACTTCTTCATCGCCTATCGCAGGCAGGACCGGAAGCCGGGCGAGTTCGTTCGGCGGGTGACGGTGCCGAAGCTGAAACCCCATGAAGGCTTCCGCGCCTACAAGATCTCGAAGCGATTCGATGAGGATATCTCGGCGGTTCTCGGCGCCTTCAAGGTCACCCTCGACGGGCGGCGCATCGCGGAGGCCCGCGTTGCCTTCGGCGGGATGGCGGGAACACCCAAGCGAGCGGCCGAGACGGAGCAGGCGCTGATCGGCCTGTCCCTGGACGAGCCCTCATCCTGGGGCGAAGCCATGGCGGCGATCGCACGGGATTACCAGCCTCTCGACGATCATCGCGCATCGTCCGCCTACCGCTCGACGGTCGCCCGCAACCTCGTGTTCAAGGTCCTGAGCGAAACCTCATCGGGCGAAACGCGGGCCACGCGGATCGTCGGCCGGCGCGACACGCTTCAGGCGGCGGAGTAGAGCCATGAACGCACCCGCCAAGCCGATGATGGATGCGGAATCGCTTCGCCACATCCGCCAGCCCATCGCCCATGATTCCGGCATCAAGCATGTCCAGGGTTCGGCGCAATACATCGACGACATCCGCGAGCCGGAAGGAACGCTGCACGTTGCCATCGGTCAATCGCCGAAAGCCCGTGGCCGGCTGGTCTCACTCGACGTGTCGGCCGTCCGCGCGATGCCCGGCGTCGTAGCCGTTCTCACCGCAGCCGACATTCCCGGCAAGAACGACGTATCGCCCGCCTTCGGGGACGATCCGCTCTTCGCCGATACGGAGATCAGCTTTCTGGGCCAGTCCCTGTTCGCCGTCGTCGCGACGAGCCGCGACGTGGCGCGTCGCGCCGTCAGGAAGGCGATCATGGAGATCGAGGCCGAGACGCCCAGCATCACGGTCGAGGATGCGCTGGAGCGCGGCGAGACCGTGCTGCCGGACTACGCTTACGGCCGCGGCGATCCGAATGCCGTGATCGCGAAGGCGCCACGGAAACTGGAGGGCCAGTTCCGCGTCGGCGGACAGGAGCATTTCTATCTCGAAGGCCAGATCGCCATGGCGATCCCGGGCGAGGACGGCGACATTCATGTCTATTCCTCGACACAGCATCCCACGGAAGTGCAGCACGTGGTCGCCCGCGTGCTCGACATCCCCGATGCCTATGTGACCTGCGAAACGCGCCGCATGGGCGGCGGCTTCGGCGGCAAGGAGAGCCAGGCGACGCAATGGGCCGTCACGGCGGCTCTGGCAGCCCGCGTAACGGGCCGGCCCTGCAAGCTTCGCCTCGACCGGGACGACGATTTCGTCCTCACCGGCAAGCGTCACGATTTCCGCTGCGACTGGCAGGTCGGCTTCGACGAGGACGGGCGCATCCAGGGCTATGTGGTCGATCTGCTGGCGCGCTGCGGCTACTCGGCTGATCTCTCCAGCGGCGTCGTCGACAGGGCCATGTTCCATGCGGACAACGCCTATTGGATGCCTGCCGTCCACATCGCCTCGAGGCGGCTGAAGACCAACACGGTCTCGAACACCGCCTTCCGAGGCTTCGGCGGACCGCAAGGGATGCTGGCCATCGAACACGTGATGGACCAGATCGCCTGGGCGACGGGGCGCGATCCGCTCGATGTGCGCTATGCCAACTTTTACCGGCCGGGCGAAAACGTCACGCCATACGGCATGGAGGTCGAGGAGACCGATACGCTTCTCAATCTCGTGCGCACGCTCGAGGAGACGTCGAACTACCGCTCGCGCCGTGAGGAGATCGCGGCCTTCAACGCGTCCTCGCCGATCATGAAGCGGGGGCTGGCGCTGACGCCGGTGAAATTCGGGATCAGCTTCACGCTCACCCACATGAACCAAGCGGGCGCCCTGGTGCATGTGTATCAGGACGGGTCCGTGCATCTGAATCACGGCGGCACCGAGATGGGGCAGGGGCTCTATATCAAGGTGGCTCAGGTGGTGGCCGAGGAATTCGGGATCGCCATGGAGCGGGTGCGCATCACCGCCACCACGACGGCGAAGGTGCCGAACACCTCGCCGACGGCGGCCTCCTCCGGGTCCGATCTCAACGGCATGGCGGCGCGCGTCGCGGCGGGTGCGATCAAGAAGCGCATGATAGCCTACGCGGCGGAAGCCTATGGGGTGTTGGAGGAGCAGGTCGTGTTCCGCGACGACCGGGTCTTCATCGGCAACGAAAGCGTCCCCTTCGACGAGCTGGTGAAGAAGTGCATTCTCGCCCGCGTCTCGCTGTCCGAGGCAGGGCATTACAAGACGCCGAAGATCACCTGGGACCGGGCGAAGGGCACGGGCCGGCCCTTCTTCTACTTCGCCTATGGGGCCGCCTGCTCGGAAGTGATCCTCGACACGCTCACGGGGGAGAACCGCCTGCTGCGCGCCGACATCCTCCACGACGTAGGCCGCTCCCTCAATCCCGCTATCGATATCGGCCAGATCGAAGGCGGATTCGTGCAGGGCATGGGCTGGCTGACCACGGAGGAGCTGGTCTTCAGCAAGGAGGGCCGCCTGCTCACGCATGCGCCCTCCACCTACAAGATCCCGGTCGCGTCCGACGTTCCCGCCGATTTCAACGTGGCGCTCTATCCCAACGAGAACCGCGAGGAGACGATCTATCGCTCCAAGGCCGTCGGCGAACCGCCGATCATGCTGGCTAACAGCGTGTTCTGCGCCCTTGCGGACGCGATTCATGCGCTCGACCCTTCCAAGCCCGTGCCTCTCAAAGCACCCGCCACGCCTGAGGCGATCCTGCGCGCCTGCGAGAGCCTGCGGGGGAGGCCGATGGGGTGAGGGTCTGGCGCCAGCTCACCGATCTCGTGGCGCGGCACGGCAGCGCCGCCCTCATCACCGTTCATGACGTGAAAGGCTCCGCCCCCCGGGAGGTCGGCGCGCACATGGTCGTGCGGCCCGATGGGGCCTTTCACGGCACCATCGGGGGCGGGCAGCTCGAGCTCCGCATGCTCGACATCGCCCGAGAGATGCTGGCGGCGGGGCGGGGACCGGCGCGGATCGTCGATCAGGCCCTCGGGCCCGACCTCGGCCAATGCTGCGGCGGGCGGGTGAAGATCCTTATCGAGACCTTCGACGGGCGGGACCTCGAAGACCTCGCTCCTCTCGTTTCGGCTGAAGCCGAGGGTGGGCTGTTCGAGGTCGAGTGCCGGATGGAGGAGGGCCGCGTGCGGCGCGAGATCGGCTCTGCCGTGGGCGACGACCGCTGGGCCGGCTGGCACGAGACCCAAGGCGAGGTCCGCACACCCGTCCTCATCTTCGGTGCCGGTCATGTGGGCCGCGCCCTCGTCCTGTCCCTCGCGCCCCTGCCGTTCTCGGTCCGCTGGCTCGACGACCGGGAGAATGCCTTTCCCTCCCACCTTCCGGAGAACGCCAGGGCTGTCCGCCTGCGCGATCCGGAGGCCGAGATCGCGCAGGCCGGGCCGAGTTCCTTCATCCTGGTCATGACCCACGACCACCCTCTCGACATGGCGATCACGGCGGCGGCCCTGAAGCGGGGCTTCTCCTATGTGGGCCTCATCGGGAGCGCCACGAAGCGGGCCCGCTTCGAGAAGCGCTTCCGGGAGCTCGGCCTGTCCGACGAGACGATCCGCTCCCTCGTCAGCCCCATCGGGCTTCCCGGCATCACGGACAAGAACCCGGCGGTGATCGCCGCCTCCGTGACGGCGCAGCTGCTGCAGGTGCGGGAGCATGGAAGCCCGGCGCAAAATCTCTCGCCTCCCGCCGCCTCAAACGATACATAAACCTCCATGAGCACCATGAAGACCGACGATCAGCGCTATCTGACGCGCGCCATCGAACTCTCCCGCGAGCACATGGATGAGGGAGCCGGAGGGCCCTTCGGCGCCGTGGTCGTGCGCGACGGCAAGGTTCTGGCCGAAGGCTGGAACCAGGTGACGTCCGCCAACGACCCGACGGCCCATGCCGAGGTCACGGCGATCCGCCGGGCCTGCCAGGAAGTGAGCAGTTTCTCCCTGGAGGGCGCCACGCTCTATACGAGCTGCGAGCCATGCCCCATGTGTCTCGCCTCGGCCTATTGGGCCCGCGTGAGCCGGATCGTCTTCGCCAATACCCGGAAGGATGCGGCCGAGATCGGCTTCGACGACAGCTTGATCTACGACGAGATCCCCAAGCCCATCGCCGAGCGCATCCTCCCGATGGATCACCTGCCGAGCCTGGAGGCCAAGGCCGTGTTCGACGCCTGGGCGGACAAGGAAGACAAGATCAAGTATTGAATCCGGGCCGGCCTAGGATCCGCCTGACGCCTGCTTATCTAAAGTTTCACCGACATCTACCCGAGACAAGCCATGCCCCGCGTCACCACCATCGTCCGCAAGCCCGCCGTGAAGGCCGACCGCGTCGTCGACACGATCACCCTCGATCACGAGGCCCGCAACCGCCGCCACGGGACTTTGAAGGGCGAGGGCGGGACCGAGATCCTGCTCGACCTCGACATGGAAACGACCATCAACGACGGCGATGCCCTTCGCCTCGAGGACGGGCGGCTCGTCCAGGTGCAGGCGGCGGCCGAGCCCCTGCTGGAGGTGAAGGCCGAGAACCCCCTGCGCCTGACCCGCCTTGCCTGGCACCTCGGCAGCAGCCATGGCTTGGTCGAGGTTGCAGCGGACGCTCTTTATGTCGAGAACAGCCCGGCCGTAGCCGAACTGGTGCGTGGACAGGGCTGCACGGCGACGCCCGTCGAGCGCCCGTTCAAGCCGGAGCGCAGCGCCCATGTGTGCGATCACGACCACGGGCATCATCACCATCACGACCACGGGCATTCGCACAGCCATGGCGAGAGCCATAGCCACGCTCATGCCCACAGCCCCGCGCATCATGAGCATGGGCACGATCACAACCACGACCATCATCATGAGCACGGCCATGGCTGCGGCTGCGGTCATCACCACGGCCACAAGCACGAGCATTGATCGCCTTTCCGCTTCACGGCCATGTCCAAAACCACCCGCGCGACGGTAGCCCTGCAGCAGGCCGGCGTCTCCTTCACGGTTCATGCCTACGACTATGACCCGAATGCGGAGCGCATCGGCCTGCAGGCGGCCGAAGCCTTGGGGGCGGACCCTGGCCAGGTGCTCAAGCCCCTGATGGTGCTGGTGGACAGCAGGCCGGCCTGCGTGATCCTGCCCTCAGACCGGGAAGTGAACCTGAAGAAGCTCGCCGCCGCTCTCGGCGGCAAGGCGGCCCAGATGATGAAACCAGCCGATGCGGAACGCCTCACTGGCTACCATGTCGGCGGCATCAGCCCCTTCGGCCAGAAGAAGCGCGTTCCGACCGTGCTGGAGCAATCGGCCTTGGAACATGCCGAAGTGTTCATGAACGGAGGCCAGAGAGGCCTTCAGGTCAAGCTCGCCCCCCGGGAGGCGGCGGCTGTGCTGGACGCGAAGGTCGCGCCAGTGATCTGAAAACTGCCCGGGATAAGGGGCGGAGAGGCCTCGCCTCTCCGCACGGGGCAGCTTACTTGCGCTGTGTCGAGGTGCCGGTCGAAGCCGTCGGCAGCTTCTTCTGTTGACCCGGGGCATAGCCCGAGGCACCGGACCCGCTCACGGAGCCGGTGGTGTCGTTCTGCATCTTCTGACCGGGAGCAGCGCTCGATGCGCCGGGGCCCGTCATGGTGCTGCGGTCCTGCTGACCGGTAGCATATTGTGAAGCGCCGTTCGAATTCGTGTTGGTGTTCGAAGATTGCGCATGACTTGCCATGGGAATGGCAAAGAACAAAGCGGTGGCGCAGGAGAGGCCAAGTGTCTTCTTCACGTTTGTGCTCCTATGAGAACGTATAACTTGGACGTGAAGAACGAATGCTGAGAATGGATGTTCCAGAAGTGAAGGTATTTAAGTTTATACATAAGTGAATGGGTGTTCATCTTTGTGTTCATAAATCGAAAGGGCGTAGAATGTCCCTATTTGCCTTGTAACTGCCATCCCCATATGAAAGGGCCTTCCCCCACCCCCAGACCCGCTGCTCTGCTGCATATGACCAACAAGTTTTTCACCGTTGCCCCCATGATGGATTGGACCGACCGGCATTGCCGGGCGTTCCACCGCGTCCTGTCGCGCCGGGCGCGGCTTTATACGGAGATGGTCACCACGGGAGCGGTCATCCATGGGCCGCGGGAGCGGCTTCTGGGCTTCAGCGAGGTGGAACATACCGTGGCCGTGCAGCTTGGTGGGTCCGATCCGAAGGATCTGGCGGAAGCCGCGCGGATCTGCGCCGATTTCGGTTATGACGAGATCAACCTCAATGTGGGTTGCCCGTCCGATCGGGTGCAGAACGGCCGCTTCGGGGCCTGCCTGATGCAGGAGCCGGTTCTGGTGGGCGAATGCGTGGCGGCCATGAAGGCGGCGGTTTCCCTGCCGGTGACGGTGAAGTGCCGGATCGGCGTCGACGACCAGGACACCGAAGAGGCCCTCGACCGCCTTACCGACTGCGTCGTGGCGGCAGGTTGCGACGAGTTGACGGTCCATGCCCGGAAGGCCTGGCTCAAGGGTCTGTCGCCCAAGGAAAACCGGGATATCCCGCCTCTCGACTACAATCGAGTCTATCGCCTGAAGCAGGCACGGCCGGTTCTTCCCGTCGCCATCAATGGCGGCATCAAGACCTGGGAGGAGATCCGCGGGCACCTGAAGCACGTGGACGGCGTGATGCTGGGCCGCGTGGCCTATCACGAGCCCGAGATCCTGCTGGACGTCGATTCCGAACTCTACGGCGAGGAACCGCCGGTGGCCGACGGGTTCGAGGCGGTAGAGGCTTTTGAACCTTATATCGCGGCTCAGCTCGCCAGGGGCGAGCGCCTGAGCAACATCACCCGCCACATGCTCGGCCTGTTCACGGGCCGCCCGGGCGCACGGGCCTATCGCCGTCACCTCGCAACCGAGGCCGTGAAGCCGGGCGCGACTTTGCAGACCCTGCGGGATGCGGTGGCTCAGGTGTCGCGCGACGTCGTGGCAATGGCCGCGATGTCCGCCTGAACCAGGTTCGACCTGTCCTTCCGCGCATTAGACCAAGCCGGTTTGGGATGACCGGAGATTGTCCCGCACGCGAGAGTTGCCGTATCGAAGGCATCTCGCTTTGCGGAGAAGCTTTGTATTGCTGCATTAGCGCGTGACGGCGAGCCCGCTCCGCCAAGGAGCACATGGAACACGCCCTGATTGCTTTACTATAACATTTATAGGCCTAAACTCCTTGGTCGAAGGGTCTTGTCGATCCTTCGATGAGTAAGTGCCAAAAGGGGTTGGGTTATGAAAAACAGCTCTCGAACAGCATCGTTCTCCTGGATTGGGCTTTACGCCGTCCTCGGAGTTTCGGTTGCTACGCAAGCCCAAGCATTTTTCGCCTTGAGCCCAAGGCCGCCACCGAACGGAGCCAATGGCATCAGCCTGAATGGCCTTACCGTGAATGGCCTTACCGTGAACGGTCTCACGGTGAACGGCCTGACCGTGAACGGTCGCTATGACACAGGCCTGACCTCGAAAATCCTTGCGCCTCACGCCGTCACTTTGCCGAACGGCGATCGTATCGAACTGCGTTAATCGTGACTTCCCGAGAGGGGCGGCCCCTTCGTTCCCGACGAAGGGGTCTTCTACGTTCGGTGGATCGCCTGCTGTCCTGGTGCCTTCGGATCGGCGCTTTGCTCGTCGTCCTCGCCGTCCCGACGGCTTCCAAGGAAGGGCGCTTCGCACTCGAAGATCTGGACCTCCTGCTGCGCCTGAACGACGGGACGGTGCTGCGAGGCAATGCCATGATAGGCCTGACCTTTATTATGGGCACGGGGTCCGGCGAAATCCAAATTCGCATCGACGACATTATCCGTGAGGGGCAGCTGGCCAACCGCGGCATTACTTTTTACCGCATGTCCGTAAAGGATCCCGTCACTGGAGCGGCGCAATCCCTATGCGAGGCCGACCCTGACGGCGAGCACGCCGCTTTCGCCTTTCCCGATGGGGCAGGCGGTTTTTCCATCACCTGCACCAGCGGCGCGGAAGGCAAGTGCATTCTCTTCGGCTACCTTCCCTGGGAAACGCGGGACGGCGTTTCCCTGCGGGATCTGCATAGAGCCTGCATCCACATGCTGCGCGCCGATTACGGGGGCGATGACCATCCCACGACCCGCAACGGCACCGCCGTGAACGTCTATGATCGCCTCGGCATTCAGCATCCCGATCCGGCACCGGGGATGGCCTTCGAAGCCGCCTGGGGGCCTGATGGCGCCATCTGTGTTTCTCACACGCGCATCGCCGACAACATCAGCCTGGAGGAATTGGCCGAGCGCTATCCGCGCCTGCGCGGAAGGCTGGGGCCGAGCGCCTGTTCGGAAGAGGCCATGCGGGCTGAACCGCGGGCAATGCTCTTCAATCAATCCGTCCTGACATGGCGCAGAGACAAGAAGTGACAAGAGCCCGCCGGACGTCGCCCGTGCCACGGTTCGGCGAGGAGCGTTTCCATCGACAGCATGCCTTGCCGAACGTGCAGGCGCATCGTCGTTCACGCCCCTAGCGCGTCGGGCGTGATTTCGAGATCGCGTCCGACGCTTGAAGGTGGTCTCATCATCCCTCGGAAACACGCACCGGCCCCCTGCCTCGGCGAGGGCTTTTTGGTTGGTCCGCAGTATCTGACCCAGGGCATCGTTCAGAGACGTGAGTTGGCCCCGTTCGCTCTGCCTCAAAAGACCCGATGCACCGCATAGGCTTTTTCCCGAACAGGATCGTGGAGCGCGTCGTCGAAGGAGAAGCTCCTGTTTGCTCGTCGGACCTCTCTCAATTCATCCGGGACGT
Source organism: Microvirga mediterraneensis (assembly GCF_013520865.1). Taxonomy (NCBI): domain Bacteria; kingdom Pseudomonadati; phylum Pseudomonadota; class Alphaproteobacteria; order Hyphomicrobiales; family Methylobacteriaceae; genus Microvirga; species Microvirga mediterraneensis. The sequence goes on along the minus strand of NZ_JACDXJ010000001.1, from coordinate 3,790,793 downwards.
GGTTCCCCAAAACGATAGGCGAGCGGACGCAGAGCAAGGCCAATCCGTCTCCCGGTGCAGACCCTCAAAAGACAGACAATGCGAATGAGGAAGCGACCTAAAGTTATTTTCCAAAATCTGTTCAACAGCAAATGCAGTGAATTCAATCTGAAGTACATGCATCCGTGGCGCCCGTTCAACCGGTAATGATCCGCAAAGTAAGTGTGCAAATATGCATATATAAAGTTACGTCAATGGCCTTAACAGAAAGGTTATTACGTGTATTTTCCTCTACGTGAACGGGCGATCTGCCTTTGAGTCACTTCTCAGAAAAATCGATCTAAGGGGACAATTATGCGTCTTAAATCTTGCATCTCGATTATTGCTGCTTCTCTCGGCGTTTTCACAGCCTACGGAGCGAGTGCGCTTGAGATCGCGAATGGCCTCAGCACCAACGGTCTGAGCACGAATGGTCTGAGCACCAACGGCCTCAGCACCAACGGTTTGAGCACAAACGGCCTGAGCACCAATGGGTTGAGCACCAATGGGCAGAGCAACACAGGAGCCACTTCTTCAGGCCTACGCCTCGAAGCGGTGATCCTGCGGGATGGGTCGGTTGTCACGCTCGACCGATAATCATTATCGCTTTGCATCCAGCAGTCTCTCGAACGAGAGGCTGCTTTCCTTTCGGGATCATTCAGTGCGTGTTCTGGCCTTTTCATCCTTCCTGCTGTTCATTCTCCATGCCCTCTTCCCTCAAGCCGCTTTTGGCGCAGGCGGCAGTCTTCATGCCGATGGGCCGGAGCTTGTCTTGAACTTGGAGGGTGAGCGGATCCTGCGGGGCGCGAAGCTGGTCGGGCTTCGTTTCGTCCTAGCCGGTCCGGATGGCGTGACCCATGTCCGGATCGACGGTGTCGAAGAGGATGGCAGCGCGAGAGGAGGCCCTCTCCTGCTTTACAGCATGTCGGTTCATTCTCCGGACGGAGAGGAGAAGGAGCCGTTCTGTCTATCCGATCCTCAAGGGCGGCGCGCCGGTTTCGTGATCCCTGACGGGTCTGGCGGTTTTCATTTCACCTGCACCAGCGGGGCTGAAGGCAAATGCGTCCGCATGGGCTATCGCCCTTGGGAAAATCGGGACGGCATCTCTTCGCATGATCTGCACAAGGCTTGCGTGCATATGCTGCGCGCCGATTACGGGGGCGATAACCATCCGACGACGCGGGATGGCACGTCCGTGGACATCTTCGACCGCTTCGGCATTCAGCACTCGGAAAAGGCCGATGGCATGCAGTTCGAGGCAGCCTGGGGGGCCGATGGCGCGGTGTGCGTTGCTCGTCCGCGCATCGTGCAGAACGTCACGCTAGACGATATCGCAGCCCGCTTTCCTCGTTTGGCCGGCAGGCTCGGGCCGGAGAAGTGCAGCCTTGAAGCGATGCGTGAGGAGCCGCGCGCGATTCTCTTCAACCATTCCCATCCTTAAGCGAAGCCGGATCCTCATTCGCTTCGCCGTGACATCACGAGCCTGACCGGGCTCTCAGGATCAGCCTGTTTCCCCGCACCTCGTAGGAGCCCAGCCGCTCCAGAAACGTCATGCCGAGGAGGTTGGCGTGGAGCACGCCTTCGCGGGCGATCAGCGCGCGGACCTTGCGTTCGGTGATCGGGCCGACGGTCAGGCGGTCGATGACCACCGGGGCCGCGAGGGCGCCGCCGTTGGCGGTTGCGACAGGAATGGAATAGTTCAAGTTGTCGGGTTTGAAGCCGAGAGCGGCGGCGTGCTCCGCGCGCAGGACGACCGTGGTCGCGCCCGTGTCGAAGACGAAGCGGGTCTCGTGGCCGTTCACCTCGCCCTGCACCATGAAGCTCCCATCCGTCCGGCGCGCGGCCACCACTTCGCCCTCGGGCGTGACGACGGTGCGGCCGACCGCGATATCGCCGATGGCGCGGTCGATCACGGCCTGCAACTCTCCCCGGGATGCGTAGGTCACGATCAGGGCCACCAGGATGCCGGTGCTGACCGCGATGGACTGGACGCCGTAGGTCCAATGCCGGGAGAAGCCTTCGACGATCGAGGCCGCCATGAGCAGGCACAATCCGCCGAGGGCGAGAAGCCCCGATGCCTCCAGGGCCGAGAGTTCGCCGACCGAGTCGCTGACGAACAGCCCGACGAGGAGGGCGGCCAGGAGAAGGAGGAGGCCCGCGCCGCGAATGCCGGGCATCACCCCGCCTTGTCGGCTTGAGGCGCGAAGGGCGACTCGATGGCAAAGGCTTCGCGCATCCGCTCCGGCAGCGCGGCCATGATCCGCTGGCGGTCTTCTTCGCTCATGCGGTACCAGCCGGCGATCTCCTCCCGCGTGCGGCCGCAGCCTTCGCAGAGCCCCGTTTCAGGGTCGAGCATGCAGACACGGATGCAGGGGCTGGAAACGCGGGTCATCTTACCTTCATGTCGTCATGGGTGGACGGCGGTCAAGAGGCCGATCAGCGCAGCGATCTCCGCCACCTGCTGGGCGGCGCCGATGACATCCCCCGTCTGCCCTCCGAGATGCCGCGATGCGAATCCGCTGAGCGCGATTCCGGCGAGGCCCGAGAGCACGAGCATCAGGGCGATGCCGAACGGCGGCAGGCCTGAAACGGCTCCGAGGACGACGGCGATCCCCCCGGCGATTCCCGCCGCCAGCCAGAACGTCTCCCGCGCCGGTTGCCCAACCGCCCGGGCGATGCCGTCCCGGCGAGCCGGCGGGAGGAACACGAGGGGAATCAGCCCGGCCGTCCGGGACAGGGACGCCACGATGAGGACGGCCGCCATGACGGCGACACCATCGAGACGGGATGCGAGTGTGGCGAGCGCCCCGATCCGGAGCGCCAGGGCCAGGAAGAGCGCCGAGGCGCCGAAGGAGCCGATCCGGCTGTCGCGCATGATCTCCAGGCGCTTCTCGCGGGTCGAGCCGCCGACGCTGTCGGCAAGGTCGGCGAGCCCGTCCTCATGGAGCGCCCCGGTCGTCATCACCAGGGTGGTCACCGAGATCATGGCGGCGAGCCAGGGGCCGAGATCGAGGGAAAGAGCCAAGCCGAGCAAGGCCGCCGGCAGGACGCCGATGACGAGCCCCCCGACCGGGATCACCCGCACCACGCGGGTAAAGTTCGGCAGCCCATGGGCGTCCCGCTCGAAGGGAAGGGCGGGCACCGGCAGCCGGGAATAGAAGCGCACGCAATGGGCGATGTCGGTGGCAACCGCCCGCCAGCCACCGATGGCATCGGCCTTACCCTGCTCAAATTGCTCCGACATGCTTCACCCCGCGTGCATGGGTCGTTATAGGTCACGCCTCTTCGTGTTCTGCAATGCCCCCAGGGGCCGGAGCCCTCCATGTCCGATGCCGTGTCCTCACCTTTCGACGATATCCGCCGCCTGATCACGACCATGCCGGGTCCTGACGAGGCCGCCGTCAAGGCCGTGCAGGCGCGTGATCGCCAGCTCACCAAGCCCTCCGGGAGCTTGGGGCGTCTGGAGCGAATCGCCGAATGGCTGGCGGCCTGGCAGGCGAAGCCCGTTCCGACCGTCGACCGCCCCCTCGTCTGCGTCTTCGCGGCGAGCCATGGCGTGACCGCCAAGGGCGTCTCGGCGTTCCCCTCCGAGGTGAACCGCCAGATGCTGGAGAACTTCGCCGCCGGCGGGGCGGCCATCAATCAGATCTGCGCCGCCTACGGACTGGGCTTCAAGGTGTTCGACCTCGCCATCGACATGCCAACGGGCGATATCACCGAGGCCGACGCCATGGACGAGAAGTCCTGCGTCGCCACCATGGCGTTCGGCATGGAGGCGATCGCCGGCGGGACCGATCTGCTTGCCATCGGCGAAATGGGAATCGGCAACACCACGATTGCCGCAGCCATCTACAAGGCGCTTTACGGCGGATCGGCCGAGCATTGGGTCGGGCGCGGCACGGGGGTTGACGACGAGGGGCTCAAGCGCAAGGTCGCGGCGGTCGAGGCAGCCATCGCCCATCACGGCGACAGTCTCAAAGATCCTCTCGAAGTGCTGCGCCGCCTCGGTGGGCGCGAGATTGCCGCCATGGCGGGCGCCATTCTCGCGGCGCGCCTGCAACATATCCCCGTGATCCTCGACGGCTACGTGGCCACCTCTGCGGCGGCCGTCCTTCACGCCATCCACCCCTCGACCATCGATCACTGCATCGCCGGCCATCTGAGCGCCGAGGGCGCGCACCAGGATGTGCTGACTCGCCTCGGCAAGGTGCCGCTGCTGGCGCTCGGGATGCGGCTCGGCGAAGGGTCCGGCGCGGCTCTGGCAGCCGGCCTCGTGAAGGCCGCGGCGGCGGTACATCGGGACATGGCCACCTTCGGGCAGGCGGGAGTTTCCGAGCGCCTGTCGTGAGGTTCCGGCGTCGTCGCTCCCGGTCGAGCGGCATCACCTCCCTGATCGTCGCTTTGGCGCTCGCCGGCGGGGCGGGGCTTGCAATGAAGCCGAACGGGCGCTCCCTCGAGGGCAGGGCCCAGGTGACCGATGGGGACACGATCCGCATCGGCGAGACCCGCATCCGCCTCAAAGGGATCGATGCGCCCGAGATCCGGCAGAACTGCTCCCGTTCCGGCCGCTCCTATGCCTGCGGCGAGACTTCCCGCCGGGCCCTCATCGATCTCGTCTCCGGCGAGACGGTGCGCTGTCGCGCCACCGGCCGCGACCGCTACCAGCGCGTCCTCGCACGGTGCACCGTGAACGGCCGGGACATCGGCGCCCGCATGGTGGAGGAGGGCTGGGCCGTCTCCTACGGGCGCGATTACGATCCTGAGGAAACCCGCGCCCGCAAGCGCCCCGCCGGGCTCTGGGAAGGTGATTTCGAGCGTCCGCAGGATTGGCGCAGGCGCAACTCGTGACGGGAGCGACGTCGTGTCGTTCCCGGGGTGTCTCCTTCGCCTGGGCCTCGATCCCCATCTGATGGGCATGAATCCCTCTCCGACCTTCGACGATCTTGCCGCTCATTTGCGGGCTTGCCGGATCTGCCGCGATGCGCCGCGCTTCGGCGCGGCCCTCCCGCACGAGCCGCGTCCGATCATCCAGGGCAGCGCCACGGCGCGGCTGTGCATCGCCAGCCAGGCGCCCGGAACCCGCGCCCATGCCAGCGGCATCCCGTTCGACGACCGGTCGGGCACGCGGCTGCGCGACTGGCTCGGCCTCGACCGGGCGACCTTCTACGATGCTTCCAAGGTTGCCATCGTGCCCATGGGCTCATGCTTTCCGGGCCAGGATGCCAATGGCGGCGATCTCGGCCCGCGCCGGGAATGCGCCGAGGCCTGGCGCCGGCCGCTCTTCCAGGCGCTTCCCAGTCTCGATCTCGTCCTCCTGATCGGCCAATATGCCCAGGCTTGGCACATGGGGGACGATTTCAAGGATGGACTGACCGAGACCGTCCGGCGTTGGCGGACAATCCTCGATCACCCGCTAAAACCCCGCATCCTGCCGTTGCCGCATCCATCCTGGCGCAACAACGGGTGGCTTAAGACTAATTCCTGGTTCGAAGCCGAGCTTTTGCCGGTTCTCCGCTTCGAGATCCGTTCTATGTTCGCTCTCGACGACAAGGAGCTTTGAGGCATGAGCCCGACGACCCTGCGCTGCACCGTCGACGGAGCGGTTGCGACCATCACTCTGGCGCGGCCCGAAAAGATGAACGCGTTCAACGCCGAGATGCACGCGGACCTGCGGGACGCGCTGGACCGGTGCGAGCGCGACGAGTCGGTGCGCGTGGTGGTGCTGACCGGGGAGGGCCGGGCGTTCTCCTCGGGCCAGGACCTGACGGTGGACCTGAAGCGCGACGAGAAGGGCCGGGTCGATCTCGGGCCCGCGCTCACCCGCGATTACAACCCGCTGGTGCTCAGGCTCGCCAATTACCCGAAGCCGACCATCGCCGCCCTGAACGGCCCGGCGGTCGGTGCCTCCATGAACATCGCGCTCGCCTGCGACATCGTCGTGGCGGCCCGCTCCGCCTATCTGCAGGAGGCCTTCGCCAAGATCGGCCTGATTCCGGATGCCGGCGGCACCTGGATCCTGCCGCGTCTCGTCGGCCCCAAGCAGGCGCTCGCCCTGATGCTGAGCGCCGAGGCCCTACCGGCCGAGGAGGCCCAGAGGATGGGCCTCGTCTACAAAGTGTTCGACGATGCCTCGTTTGCGGTCGACGTGGCGGCTTTCGCCGCAAGGCTTGCCGAGGGGCCGGGGCTCGCGTATCGCCTCACCAAGCAGGCGGTGGGACAGAGCTTGGCGAACGATCTCGAAACCCAGCTCGACCTTGAGGCAAGGTTGCAGGCCGAGGCCGGATCGAGCCACGACTTCATGGAAGGCGTCGCGGCATTCCGCGAGAAGCGAGCTCCCCGGTTCGAGGGACGATAAGGAGAAACCCGATGCGCCCGACTTACTGGATTCTCGGTCTCGCCACGTTGAGCATCGTCATCGGACTCTTCATGTCGCGCGATCCCGAACGCGCCGAGCGCCTCAATCAGATGTACCGGGACGCGGCCCTGACGGGTGAGACCCGCCAGCTGGTGATCATGGGCCTCGCCGTCGCCATCGGAGCCTTCGTGGTCTACCTGACGATGACGCGGCGGTGATGCGCCGCGTCACCGCAGAGTTGTGCTCTTGCTTTCTCAGACGACGAGGAAGTCTCCGTTGGTCATCTTGAGGTTCTTGGTGACGGTGGCGAACTGGATCGCCTCGGCCACCCCGGTGCCGTCCTTGTCGTAGAACAGCGCCCCCGTCTTCTTGTTGTAGATCACATGATCGTCCCGATCATGGGCGGCGCTGCCAACGTAGAACTCGCCCTTCTTGAGCACGCCCTTCTTGGCAATCTTTGAGAAGACGCTCTTGGCCAGATGGATCGTGTCGTCGGCCACGACGAAGTCGGTGATCTTGTCCAGGTTCTGCTTCTTGTTCAGCTTGTTCGTCTTCGACAACTTGATATCGAACACGAAGATGTCTCCTCCTGCGCCACCCTCGAGCGTGTCGTTGCCGGCGCCGCCTTTCAGCACGTCATTACCTTCGAGGCCATAAAGTCGGTCGTTTCCTGCAAGACCGGAGAGGGTATCGTCACCCGTGTCACCGATGAGCACATCAGCGTCGGCTGTTCCGGTCCGGGTAATGGAAACCGGCGGCGTCGACTCGGCAACGTCGGTCACGCTGATTGTGAAGGATCCGGAGGTCACGCCCGCATAGCCGTCGCGAGACTCGATCGTGATCGAGTATTGCCGCACGGTCTCGAAATCGAGCACCTTCTTCAGAACAAGATTGCCGTTCTCGATGGCGAACGTGCCGGTGGGATCCGTGATCGTATAGGTGAGCGCGTCTCCATCCGCGTCTTGTGCTGAAAGAGGAGTGATGACGGAGTTGATCACCGCATTCTCGGCGACCGTGGAGCGCGCGAGAGTGAGATTGGTAGGGTTGGCATTCCTCAAGCCGATCGTTTCGTACTCCACCAAGAAGGATAAGGCATTGCTTACGCTGATGTCGTTCCATTGTCCGGGCGAGCCGATTCCACCCGCTGGATAGGGCCATCTATTAACGGCAAGGGCCCCGCCGTCTTGCCCATTGGGGCTGTATTGCGGATCCGTATAATCATCCGGCTCGCTACCCAGCGAACCCGATCCCCAGTTCGCGTAAGCGACGTCTGTACCGTCGGCCCACTTCCACTGCCCTTCGTTTGTGATGTCGTTCGCGCCAAGCCAAACATATACGGCGCCTCCGCCATCGGGTGCCGCATAGTATCCCCACGTCTCTAACGAGGCTTGTCGGAGCACGTAAGCAATGATTGCTGCATTCTCTTCGGCCGACTCGATTTTCGCGAGATGGCCACCGAGGAGATTCGCGGCTCCATTCGCCTCACTCCACGTGCTGGGATCCAGCCGGACTTCATATGCGTGGCCATTGAAATGCAGATAACCCATAGAATCCCCCAGGAATATATAATGTTACAATGCACTAAAACAGCATAGCTCGAGTGGCAACAGCGAAGGTCGAACCAGGGGAGACTCTGGCTTGACCGTTTGATACGTTCAGAACCCGTTCAACTGCCTTGGCCTTATCTGCATAAAGACCCGTAAGGGCGACAAAGGGGTGGGTAATCCGTGTCTCGTCTGAAACGTGCTACCGTTTTCATCGGCCTCGCGCTGACGGCTATCATCGGCCAGGCGGCCGTTGCGTCCGCTCAGGACCGCCTCGCCCTCGTGGTCGGGCAGGGCGCCTATCTGGGTCGCGAGCTTCCGACCGCCGTCAACGATGCCGGCCTGCTCGCCCAGACCCTGACCGGCGCCGGGTTCGAGGTGATCCAGGGACGCGATCTCGGTGCCGGCGATCTGCGCAGCCTCGTCCGCGACTTCCTCGACAAGAGCCAGAACCTGGAGCCCGGCTCCACGGTCATGGTCTACCTGGCCGGCTACGGCGTCCAGCTCGAAGGCGAGAATTACCTGCTGCCGGTCGATGCCCGTGTTGAGCGCGACGTGGACGTTCCCCTCGAAGGCTTCCGCCTGTCCGACCTCGTCCGCTCCCTCGAGCGGAGTCCCGCTCAGGCGCGGGTGATCGTCGCCGACATGGCGCGGGATTATCCGCTCGCGTCCACGGGCGGACCGACAGCCAGGGGCCTTGCCCTGATGGAGCCGCCCGCCGGGTTCCTGATGGCCTTCTCCTCGGCTCCCAACATCGTCGCGGCCGATGATAAGGGGCCTTACGGGGCCTATGCGACGGCCCTGGCGGAGATGATCCGCCAGCCGGGGATGCCCCTCGACGAGGTTTTCGCCCGCGCGCGCCTGAGGACGCACGAGGCCACGAACGGCCTGCAGATCCCCTGGCATTCGGCCAATCTCGGAAGCGGCTCCTTTGTCTTCTTCGAGCAGGCGGAGGCGGCGGCCGCGCCCCTGGTGCGCGAGGTGCGCCGGATCGAGGACGTCCCGGCCGAAGAGGCCTATGCCATCGCGGTCGAGCGCGACACGATCCAGGACTACCAGGCTTTTCTGCGCCGCTACCCGGACCATCGCCTCGCGCGCCGCGTGACGGCGCTGCTGGCCGCCCGCCGCGAGGCGCTCGTCTGGCGCCGTACGCTCACCAGCAACACGCGCGAGGCGTACTGGACCTATCTGCGCCGCTATCCGAACGGCCCTCACGCGCCGGATTGCCAGCGCCGGCTCGCGCGCCTGTCCGCGCCCTATGCGCCGCCGGTCGACTTCGAGGAGGTTGTCTACGACGATCTGCCGCCGCCCCTGCCCGAGGTGGAGCGGGTCGAGATCGTGGAAGTCGTAACCATCATCCGCGAGGTTCCTCCGCCGCGCGTGCCGGTCTATCTCCTGCCGCCGGCCGATGAGGACGAGGAGTTCGTGACGATCATCCGCGAGCCGCCGCCGCCGCCGGTCATGGCCGGCGTGCTGCCGATCCCGATGGCCATGCCCGTTCCGGTGCGCGCCCGTCCGCCGCGCTTGTTCTACCAGCCCATCGCGCCGGTCACGCCGCGCGGTCCGGTCGCCATCCCGGTGGCCGCCCCGCCGGTCTTCGGCGGTCTCATGGGCAATGAGCGCGGTCCCGGTCCACGTCGCGGCCTACGCCCCGAACAGACGGTCGTTCCACGCCAACCGGGGCTTGCCGCCCCAATCCGGCCGCTTCCGGTCGCGGTCGATCCGAGCAGTTTGCGCGAGGGCAGGGGCGCTCGACCCGGCGAGGCGCAGCAGGTGCGCCCCGGGCGTCTTCCCGCGCGTCCGATCCCCCTCGCGACCATCCCTCAGGAGCAGCCGCGTCCGGGACGCTCGGATATCGGGGAACCGGCCTTCCGCCCGGAAGCGCCGCGCGGCGCTCGGCCCGCCGAGCGTGTTCCCGAGCCTCGTCTGGTCCGCCCACAAGCTCCCATGCAGGATGCGGCCCGACCGAGAAACCCGCGCTTCGACAGGGACGATACCTTCCCGCGGCAGGCCCGCCCCGAGAGGCCGCCGATCGAGATCGAACGCAACAGGCCCGGACGGAACGACTTCAATCGTCCGGATCCCCGGATCATGCCTGAGCGGGGCGCCCCCGTCGCCGGGCGCCCGGCGACAGCCTTCCCGCAACCGGAAGAGCGCCGTCCGCGCCGGGACGACCGCGTTCGCCCGCCTATGGAACGTGAGCGGCCGGCCGCCTGGGACAGGATGGAGCGCGAGCGTCCTTCGCCGCGCCCTGTGCCTCGTATGGAACGGCCGGAGGCTCCCGCCTTCCAGCCCAGGCCCGTCCCGCGCATGGACGCCCCCCGGGAGGAGCGGGCCGGCCGCGGGCCGCCGCGACCGGCGTTCCAGCCGCCCCCGGCACGAGGCTTCGAGAGGCCGACGCAGGTTCGCCCGGCTCCGGCGCCGTCCGGCGGTCGCCAGGGCGGCGGCAATGCGGAGCGCTGCCGGCCCGGACGGCCCTGCGCTGAGGAAGGTCGCTGAAACGGAGAGCGCCGGAGCCTTGCAGGCCCGGCGCTCTCTCCTGCATCCGTGACGTATCGGCCGACGCTTACTTGTCGAGCCGTGCGATCAGGCTCGACGTATCCCAGCGCCTGCCGCCCATCTTCTGCACATCGGCATAGAACTGGTCGACCAGGGCCGTGACCGGCAGGCTGGCGCCATTCTTGCGGGCCTCGTCCAGCACGATGGACAGGTCCTTGCGCATCCAATCGACCGCGAAGCCGAAATCGAACTTGCCCTGGTTCATGGTCTTGCCGCGATTCTCCATCTGCCATGAGCCGGCGGCGCCCTTGGAAATCACGTCGAGCACCGCCTCGATATCGAGACCAGCCTTCTTGCCGAAATGGATACCTTCGGCCAGGCCCTGCACGAGACCGGCGATGCAGATCTGGTTGATCATCTTCGTGAGCTGGCCGGCCCCCGCTTCGCCCATGAGGCGACAGGCACGGGCAAAGCTCATGATGGCGGGCTCGGCCCTCGCGTAAGCATCAGCGTCGCCGCCGCACATGACCGTGAGAACGCCGTTCTCCGCACCCGCCTGGCCGCCCGACACGGGAGCGTCGATGAAGGCGAAGCCCTTGTCCGTAGCGGCGGCATGAAGCTCGCGGGCCACCTCGGCCGAGGCCGTGGTGTGATCGACGAAGATAGCGCCTTTGCCCATGCTCTGGAACGCGCCGTCCGGTCCGAGCGTCACCTGACGCAGATCGTCATCGTTGCCGACGCAGGCGAACACGATCTCCTGACCCTCGGCCGCCTCGCGCGGCGTCGTGGCGGCGCGTCCGCCGTTCTCGGAGACCCATTTCTCGGCCTTGGCCGCCGTGCGGTTGTAGACCGTCACCTGATGACCCTTCGCCTTGAGGTGACGGGCCATGGGGTAGCCCATCACGCCGAGCCCGAGGAATGCAACCTTCGCCATCGTCTGCTCCCTGAATGTCTCGCCGGTTCTAGCGCATCGTGCGCAATTGTGGACCTGCTCTTTCCGGATCTTTTGATGCAGCTGGGACTGACACCCGTGACGTCATCACCGGCCTTGTGCCGGTGACCTCAATGGATCGAAGCGCCGAGCCTCGCCGTATGGGGATGGCCGAGAACTTCTATTTGACGTCGAAGGAAAAATATTCGGCTCGGATCCGGTCATAGGTCCCGTCGGCCTTCACCTGTGCGATGGCGCGGTTGAACTGCTGGCGCAGGCTCTCGTCCTCCTTGCGCAGGCCGATGCCATAGGATTCGCGCTTATAGGCGGGTTCCGCCGGTGCATCGCCGAGGATATGGCAGCACGCGCCTTCGCGGCTCTTCAGGAATTTCGAAAGGAGCAGTTCATCGGCGAAGACGGCATCGATACGGCCCACGAGAAGGTCGAGATTGGCTTCTTCAGCCTTGGCGAAGAGGACAATCTCGGAATCCTTGTAGAAGGTCTTGAGATAGGTTTCGTGATCGGTGCGCTCGATGGTGCCGATCTTCTTGCCTGCCATCGCCACGGGGGTAACGGGGCCGGGCGCGGTCTCCTTGGATCCGATGAAGACCGCCGGGATGCGATAGTAAGGGTCCGAGAAGGCGATCCGTTTCTGGCGCCTTTCCGTGATCTCCAGGGACGACATGATCGCATCGTAATCGCGGTTCAGAAGGCCCTTGATGATGCCGTCCCATTCATGCTGAACGAGTTCGCAGGTCACCTTCATCACGTCGCAGAGGCTCTTGAGGAGTTCGACCTCGAAGCCCTGCAGTTCGTTGTTGGCATCGATGAAATTGAAGGGCGGGTAGGCGCCTTCGATGGCGACGCGGACCGTCCGTGTCGATGCGGGCGCTGCATCCTGCGCAAGAGCCGTCGCCGTTCCCAGGCCGATCAGGATGGATGCCAGGAGAGCCAGCTTTCTCGTGAAGATGAGGATATTCGCGCGCATTGCCTTAAGCCTAACCGCCTGTGACACTCATGTGCCGGCTCAGCGCCGGACGGGCGTGGCGCCGGTCGATGATGAAGTCGTGACCCTTCGGCTTGCGGGCGATGGCATCGACGATGGCGCGCTCGAGCAGCTCGTCGGACGTGGAGGAGCGCACCGGGCCCCGCAGGTCGGCGGCATCCTCCTGGCCGAGGCACATGAAGAGCTGGCCCGTGCAGGTCAGCCGCACCCGGTTGCAGCTCTCGCAGAAATTGTGGGTCATCGGCGTGATGAAGCCGAGCCTGCCGCCTGTCTCCTTCACGCGCACGTAGCGCGCCGGCCCTCCGGTGCGGTCGGCAAGTTCCTCCAGCGTGTAATGTTCGGCAAGGCGAGCGCGGACGAGGGACAGCGGCAGGAACTGATCGATGCGCTGTCCGTCGATCTCGCCGAGCGGCATGACCTCGATGAGGGTCAGATCCATGCCACGACCGTGCGCCCATTCGAGCAGGTGCACGATCTCGCCCTCGTTCACGCCTTTCAAGGCAACCGCGTTGATCTTGACCTTGAGGCCCGCATTCTGCGCCGCATCCAGCCCTTGGAGCACCTTGTCGAGGTCACCCCAGCGGGTGATGGCCCGGAACTTGTCGGCATCGAGGGTGTCCATCGACACGTTGATCCGCCTCACGCCGCAGGCGGCGAGGTCCTTGGCGTGGCGGGCGAGCTGCGAACCGTTGGTGGTGACGGTGAGCTCGTCCAGCGCGCCTGAATCCAGATGGCGCGACAGGGAACCGAACAGGGTCATGATATCCCGCCGCACCAGGGGCTCGCCGCCGGTGATGCGCAGCTTGCGCACCCCCCTGTCGACGAAGGCCGTGCAGATGCGGTCGAGCTCTTCCAGGGTCAGCAGGTCGCGCTTCGGCAGAAAGGCCATGTCTTCGGACATGCAATAAACGCAGCGGAAATCGCAGCGATCCGTCACCGATACGCGGAGATACGTGATCGCCCGGCCGAACGGGTCCAGGAGGGACCGGCCGGTATCGGCATTCTCGAGATGGGCCGGAAAGGCTCCCATGGCGGAGACGTCCTTGTTGGGGTGAACGCTTGCCTTCGATGTTATGATCAAGCAGTTAGCGTGAAATCGTGTTCCGGGAAAGGGGTTGAGGCCTATGACATCTGAACGCTGGCCGACGGAACTTCGCCTCGCCAAGGACAAGCGCAGCCTTCGTATCGTCTTCGACGACGGAGCGGCCTTCGATCTGCCGGCCGAGTACCTGAGGGTGACGAGCCCCTCCGCCGAGGTCCAGGGTCACAGCCCTGCCGAGCGCAAGACGGTGCCGGGCAAGCGGGAGGTGCAGATCATCGGCGTGGAGCCGGTCGGCAACTACGCCGTGAAGCTCGTCTTCGACGACATGCACGACACCGGGATCTACGGCTGGGACTATCTCTATCGGCTCGGAGTCGAGCAGGGGGAGAAGTGGCAGGCCTATCTCGACGAGCTGGCCGCGAAGGGTCTGTCGCGGGACCGGATGCGGTGACGGACAGAGCACCGCCTAACGAAAATGGCCGGGACGAGCCCGGCCATGACGCCTGAATCCCGGATTTTAGCGCAGAACTACGACTTTCGCGCCGACCTTGGCGCGGTTGTAGAGGTCCGTCACGTCTTCGTTGGTCATGCGGATGCAGCCGGAGGACACGGCCTCGCCGATGGTCTCGGGCTCGTTAGAGCCGTGAATGCGATAGATCGTGCTGCCGATGTAGAGGGCGCGGGCGCCGAGCGGGTTGTCCAGCCCACCCTTCATGTAGCGGGGCAGGTCGGGACGGCGCTTGAGCATGGCTGCCGGCGGGCGCCAATCCGGCCACTCGCGCTTCATGGTGACGGAATGGGAGCCCGACCAGGTGAAGCCCGGACGTCCGACGCCGACGCCGTATTGGATGGCCTGACCGTTGCCGAGCACGAACCAGAGGCGGCGTTCGCTCGTCGACACGACAATGGTGCCGGGCGCATAGCGGCCGTCGAACGACACGACCTCGCGCGCGACCGGCGCGGCCTGGGCCTTCAGGGCATCTTCAGCGCTGTAGAGCGGCTGGCGGGTCAAAGGATCGATTGCCGTAAATGCCGCAGCCGGCGTCGCGAGGGCGACGAAGGCGCAGGCGAGCCCGGTCAGGGCAGCGCGAGTGCGTCCCATTATTGCCTCAGATAAAACATGGTTGGTGGCAGGTTCTGCCATTGCTTAACACAACAGCTCCGCTTCGGATCCATGACATATCAAGGTTCTGCTATAAAATTCTAGTGCGGAAGTGCCTCATTCCCGCCACATCCTCACCAATCCGTTAAAGCCAGGCTGCCGCAATTCACGAAACAAAATACTTAGGCTCGGGCATGCTTCTTTGGCTTGACGCCGGGGGTTCTGCGCCTTTAGAAGGCCCTGGTCAGGGCGCGTAGCTCAGCGGGAGAGCATTCGCTTCACACGCGAAGGGTCACAGGTTCAATCCCTGTCGCGCCCACCATTCCTTCCTGATATTGAAGCCTGGTTTATCGTGCGCGGTCGTCGCGCAGGATCGGTATGGGCCGCTTCATGCCGCCAGCGGCCTCATGATGGTCTGCACGGCGGAGAAAAGATCGTCGAAGTGGTCGATGACGAGATCCGGGCCGAGTTCGCGCACCGGCACGTCCGTGTAGCCGAACGGAACCGCGATCACCGGGATTCCGGCATTCTGCGCCGTCACGATATCGGTCCGTGAATCGCCGATCATGACCGCCCGGGACGGGCTCCCTCCGGCGCGCTCGATGGTCAGGGTCAGGTGGCGCGGATCGGGCTTGAAATAGGGAAAGGTGTCCCGGCCGCAATTGGCCGCGAAACGCCTGCCGACGCCGAGTTCGTCGAGCAGCTTGACCGAGTGCTCCTCGACCTTGTTCGTGCAGACCGCCAGGATGAACCCTGCCCGTTCCAGCCGGTCCAGCGCCGCGGCGACGCCCGGATAGAGCTGCGTCCGGATGCAGATGTTCTCTCCGTAATGGACCATGAACTGGCGGAACAGCTCGTCGAGATAGGCGGGCGCCAGCTCCTTGCCGGCGGCCTCGAACCCGCGTTCGATCAAGGCGCGGGCGCCGGCGCCGATCATGTCGCGCGCTTTGGCGACCGGCAGGGAAGCGAGGCCCTCGCGTTCGAGAATCACATTGAGAGTCCCGACGAGATCGCCGGCCGTGTCTGCCAGGGTTCCATCGAGGTCGAAGACTGCGATGGGCGAGACGATGTGCGGGGTATCAATGGCCATGAAGGTCGGCTACCTGCTGCAGGCAAGGGAATCAAGCACTGGGATGATATGGTGCCTATGGTTGATTCGTTCTTACCGGATGGAGTGGTGAATGCGGCCCCTTGGTTCCGCGGCGTTGATATCGGCAGTCCTGACGCTGGGAGGCCTGACCGGCCCCGCCCTGGCGGCGTCCTATGATTTCGTCCCTGCGCCTCAGACCGACCTGAACAGGATTTATAGGATCGATCGGATCACCGGCGAGGTGAGCTCCTGCCAATACGGTCTACAGGAAGGCACGGTCGGGGTCACCCTCTGCTACAGCGCAGGCGAGGGCGCGGGAGCCCAGGCACCCGGAGAATACGGCCTCGTCGCGTCCCGCCACGAGCGGGAAGGGGGCGTCTTCCGGGTCAATTACCGGACCGGCCAGATGAGCATCTGCTACGTTTTCGACGAGCGCGTGGTCTGCACGCCCCAGACGACCCCGTCTCCCGCCGTTTCGTCGGCCGCGCCGACGGCTGCCACCCCGAGCGGCGGCTCCGGCACGGGGGCTTCGCCGCAGCGTCCCTGACGGAGCCGGGGCGAGCCACCTCGGTCGATCACGGATGAAACGTTCTTTCTTTCAGCCCTTCCGGCATGCTAGAGGCGAACAAAACAGCTTTCGCATGCCGGGACGGACGCATTCCTAGAGGATTTCAGTGAGCGACAATCTCAAGCGTGCTGCGGCCGACAGGGCTGCCGAACTCGTCACGGACGGCATGAGGCTGGGCCTGGGAACCGGCTCGACCGCGGCGCATTTCGTGTCGGCCATCGGCGAGCGGGTCCGGGCCGGGCTCAAGGTGGTAGGCGTTCCCACCTCCGAGGCCACCCGTGAGCAGGCGCAGCGCGAGGGCATTCCTCTGTCGACCCTCGACGAGACCCCGGACCTGGACCTGACGGTCGACGGAGCCGACGAGATCGACGACGACCTGCGCCTCATCAAGGGCGGCGGCGGCGCTCTGCTGCGCGAGAAGATCGTGGCCTCCGCGAGCCAGCGGATGATCGTCATCGCCGACGGATCCAAGCTCGTTTCGAAGCTCGGCCGCTTTCCCCTTCCCATCGAGGTCGTGCCCTTCGGCCTCACGGCCACCGAGCGCGCCATCGTCAGGCTGCTGGACAGCCTGGGCATGAGCGGCGAATTGATCCTGCGGCACGCTCCCGATGGAGCCGCCTATGTCACCGACGGTGGCCATTTCATTCTCGATGCGCATCTCGGGCGCATCGACAAGCCGAACGTGCTTGCCTCGACGCTGAACAACATCCCCGGCGTCGTGGAGCACGGTCTTTTCCTGGGTCTGGCCACCGGAGCGATCCTCGCGACGGGTGACGGGCTCGTCGAACTCGGTCAGCTCTGACCAAAAACCATGACGATTGGAGCCACTTCTATGATCCGCAACGCCTCCCGCTTGGCCGCGACCTCGGTCGCGTTGTTCATGCTCGCAAGTCCCGTTCTCGCCCAGCAGGCGCCGCAACCCAGCGCCAGCCAGCTGGCGGCCGCCAACGACGTCGCCGTCAGCTCCGGCCTGACCGGCGCCTTCGATGCCATGACCGATCCGCTGCTCAACCAGCTCCAGCAGATGAACGTGACCCGCCCGGAGATCCGCCAGGACCTGGATCAGGTGGTGGCTCTCATCCGCCCCGAGGTCGATCAGAAGAAGAAGGAAATGATCGATGCCACGGCCAAGACCCTCGCGTCGCGCCTGAGCGAGGCTGAGCTGAAGGAGATCGCGGCCTTCTACAAGTCTCCGGTCGGCCAGAAATGGGTGCAGCTGCAGCCGGGCATTCTCGACGCCATCGTCCGCGACATGGCGATCTGGACCCAGAAGACCTCGGAATTCATCCTGGTGCGCGCTCGCGAGGAAATGAGCAAGCGCGGCCATCAGCTGAACTGAGGCCGGTTGCTTCGTCGACATGAAAAAGGCCCGGGAAACCGGGCCTTTCTTTTTGCAAGCGTCTTGCCTGAGGGTCAGTCCTCGACGGCCTTGAAGCGTCCCATGCCTTTCAGGACGAAGGGCAGGATCAGGGCGATCAGGGCAATGCCGAGGAGCGTGGCCGAGATCGGGCTCTGCAACAGCACCATCGGGTCGCCCAGGCTGATCGAGAGCGCCCGCCGCAACTGGCTTTCCGCGATCGGACCGAGGATCAGGCCGACGACCACCGGGGCGATCGGGAAGTCGAACCGGCGCATCAGGAAGCCGAGCACGCCGAACACCGTCAGCATGATGAGCTCCACCGGCGAGGGATTGGCCGCGATGGTGCCCATGGTGGCGAAGACCAGGATGCCGGCATAGAGCCAGGGCTGCGGGATCGCGAGCAGCTTCACCCAGAGGCCGACCAGCGGCAGGTTCAGCACCAGCAGCATGGCGTTGGCGATGAACAGGCTGGCGATCAGGCCCCAGACGAGGTTCGGCTGCTCGGCGAAGAGCAGGGGGCCGGGGTTGAGGCCGTATTGCTGGAAGCCCGCCAGCATCATGGCGGCGGTCGCCGAGGTCGGCAGGCCGAGCGTCAGCAGCGGCACGAGGGTGCCGGCGGCGGACGCATTGTTGGCGGCCTCCGGCCCGGCGACGCCCTCGATGGCGCCCTTGCCGAAATCCTCCGGGTACTTGGTCAGGCGCTTCTCGGTCGCATAGGACAGGAAGGTCGGGATCTCCGCGCCGCCGGCCGGCAGAGCCCCGATCGGGAAGCCGTAGAGCGTGCCGCGCAGCCACGGCTTCCAGGAGCGCTTCCAGTCCTCCTTGGTCATCCACAGCGAGCCGCGAACGGCCTCGAGCTTCTCTTCGTGGATATGGCGCCGGGACGCCACGTAGAGCGCCTCGCCGACCGCGAAGAGACCGACGGCAAGCGTCGTGACCTCGATGTTGTCGTAGAGTTCCGGGATACCGAAGCTGAGGCGGGATTGTCCCGACAGGATGTCGATGCCCACGAGGCCGAGCAGCAGGCCGATGAACAGGCTCGTCAGGCCCCGTACGGGGGAATCGCCGAACGTGGCCGAGACGGTCACGAAGGCCACGCACATGAGGGCGAAGTAATCCTCCGGCCCGAAGCTCACGGCGACTTCCACGAGGTAGGGGGCGAGCAGCGTCAGGCCGAGCGTCGCGATGGTGCCGGCCACGAAGGAGCCGATGGCGGAGGTGGCGAGCGCCGGGCCGCCGCGGCCCGCCTTGGCCATCAGATTGCCCTCCAGGGCGGTGGCCATGGAGGCGCTTTCACCGGGCGTGTTGATCAGGATGGCGGTGGTCGAGCCGCCATACATGCCGCCGTAATAGATGCCGGCGAACATGATGATGGAGCCGGCCGGATCGAGCTTGAAGGTGATCGGCAGGAGCAGCGCCACGGTGAGCGCCGGGCCGATGCCGGGCAGGACGCCGACGGCCGTGCCGAGAAGCACGCCGATGAGCGCGAACAGCAGGTTCATCGGCTGGATGGCGACGGACAGGCCGCTGGCGAGGGAGGTGAAGGCTTCCATGATCAGGGCCTCAGAACAGGTGCTCGAGCGGCCCTGCCGGCAGGGACAGGGTCAGGAGCTTGCCGAAGAGCAGGTAAATGAAGACAGCGATCACGGCGCCGATCAGCAGATCGGTCAGGAATGCCCGGCGCCCGAAGGCGGCCGATGTGGTGGCGAACAGGATGGCCGTGCCGATCATGAAGCCGCCGCCGACGGCGACCAGGGCAATCAGGCAGGCGAGGCCGCCGAGGATGAGGATGATCGGCTTCCAGTCGAGGCTGTCGCGGGACGGAAGATCGCCGCGCAGGGCGCCGATGCCGTTGCCGATGGCGAGAAGCGTCAGGCCGCCCGAGATGACGATGGGCATGACTTTGGGGCCGAGATCGTAGGGGGAAAGGATCTGGAGCTTGGTCATGTCCCACCAGACGAGACCGGCCAGGCCGATGAGAATGAGCGCGATGACGAGGCCTGCCACGTCGAGACGCCGCTTAGGGAATGTGGTCATGGATTGTCCCAAAAAAGAAGCGCCGCGCTCCGAGAACGCGGCGCTTCCAACGGCCTTTAGCTTGAAAATTAAGACTTCACCAGCCCCACGGCCGTGAGCACTTCCTTCGTGCGGACCTGCTCGTCGGCAAGGATCTTGGCGAAAGCATCGCCGGACACGTAGGAGTCCTCCCAACCCTTGGCCTTCAGGATCTCCTGCCACTCCTTGGACTTCGCCATCTTGTCCATGGCATCCGTCAGAGCCTTCTTCTGCTCGGCGGAGATGCCGGGAGGTGCGACGACGGCGCGCCAGTTGGCGATCTCGAGGTCGAGGCCCTGCGCCTTGATCGACGGCATGTCGGCGGTGGCCTTGTCAGCCGGTGTGGTCAGGCCGATGAGGCGCAGCTTGCCGGCCTTCACCTGGCTCTCGAACTCGCCATAGCCGGAGATGCCGGCCGTCACCTTGCCGCCGAGGATGGCCGCGAGAGCCTCGCCGCCGCCGGAGAAGGGGATGTAGTTGATCTTGGTCGGGTCGGCGCCGGCCGCCTTGGCGAAGAGAGCCGCGGCGATGTGATCGACGCCGCCGGCCGAGCCGCCAGCCCAGGTCACCTTGGCCGGATCGGCCTTGATGGCATCCGCGAGTTCCTTGACGGACTTGATCGGCGAGCTGGCCGGAACCACGATCGCTTCGTATTCCGCCGTCAGGCGGGCGATGGGCGTCGTCTGGTCGAGGGTGACCGGCGACTTATTGGTGAGAAGAGCGCCCACCATCACGTAGCCCATGACCATGAGCTGGTTGCCGTCGCCCTTTGAATTGTTGACGAGCTGGGCGATGCCGATGGAGCCGCCGGCGCCCGGCACGTTGGCGACCTGCACGCTCTTGGCGATGCCGGCCTGGGTCAGGGCCTGCTGCATGGAGCGGGCCGTCTGGTCCCAGCCGCCGCCGGGTGCCGCCGGAGCCATGATCTTGAGCTCCATCTGAGCTGCCGCCGATGTCACGAATCCTGCAACGGCCGCCGCAGCGAGAGCGCTGCGCCAAAGACCTTTACGAAAATGGCTCATATGTTTCCTCCACTTGGGGCCGACTTCCAGTCGGCGTAGCCGCGGCAGACCCTAATGAGGGAACAGGGGAGCGGCAAGCGGCTTGCTCCTTTATCGTTGTTGAACCTTAGCGTAAGAGCTTCCCGATTCAGGCGGGCAGCCATGCACCCGGAGCAGAGCCGGCGGGCGACGTTGCCGAAGACCGTCACTATATGAATGAATCCAAGTTTCAGAATTGAGCGGAGACCGCACTATGTCCTCATTCGACGTTGACCTGTTCGTGATCGGAGGAGGATCCGGCGGCGTGCGCGCGGCGCGGATCGCCGCGGGTTACGGGGCGAAGGTCATGCTGGCGGAGGAATACCGGGTCGGCGGAACCTGCGTGATCCGGGGCTGCGTGCCGAAGAAGCTGATGGTCTATGCCAGCCGCTTCGCCGACGATTTCCACGATGCGGAGGGCTTCGGCTGGAGCGTCGGGGAGACGCGCTTCGACTGGGCGACCCTGATCCGCAACAAGGACAGGGAGATCGACCGGCTCGAGGGGATCTATCGCGCCAATCTGGAACGGGCCGGTGTCGAGGTCGTGGACAGCCGCGCCGTGATCGAGGACGCGCATACGGTCCATCTGCTCAAGACCGGCGAACGCGTCCGCGCGCGCACCATCCTGGTCGCCGTCGGGGCCCATCCGACTCTGGAACCGGTCATTCCCGGGGGCGAGCTCGGCATCACGTCCAACGAGGTCTTCGATCTGGAAAGCATGCCGAAGCGCATCCTGGTGGTCGGCGGCGGCTATATCGCGGTCGAGTTCGCCGGGGTCTTTGCAGGTCTCGGCAGCGAGGTCACGCTCCTGCACCGGGGCGACAAGCTCCTGCGCGGCTTCGACGAGGACGTCCGCGATGCGCTCGGGGAGGCCTATGCCCAGCGCGGGATCAAGCTGGCCCTGAGCAGGACCCTCACGAGCCTCGAGAAGACGGCGGAGGGCATCGCCGCGACCCTATCCGACGGTTCGACGATCACGGTCGATCAGGTCCTCGTCGCCACGGGCCGGCGTCCGAACACGAAGGGGCTCGGGCTTGAGAAGGCCGGCATCACCGTCGACGAGGTCGGGGCCATCCCCGTCGACGGCTATTCCCAAACCCTCGTCCCCTCGATCTATGCGGTGGGCGACGTGACCAACCGGGCGAACCTCACCCCCATCGCCATCCGGGAGGGCCATGCCTTCGCCGACACGGTGTTCGGCGACAAGCCCACCATCGTCGACCACGACCTGATCCCCACGGCCGTCTTCTCGACACCGGAGATCGGCGTGATCGGCTGCGGCGAGGACGCAGCCCGGGCCATCTACGGCGATGTGGATGTCTACAAGACCGCCTTCCGACCCATGAAGGCCACGCTTTCGGGCGGCAAGGACCGGGTCTTCATGAAGCTCATCGTCGACAAGGCGACCGACAAGGTGGTGGGCGTCCACATCATGGGCCATGACTCGGGCGAGATGATCCAGCTCGCCGGCATCGCCGTGACCATGGGGGCCACCAAGGCCGATTTCGACCGCACCGTGGCGGTTCACCCAACGGCAGCCGAGGAGCTGGTCACCATGCGCACGCCGGTGGTGGTGAAGAAGCCGGTTGCTGTCGGCTGACTCAATCGTCGCAGCGGCGCCGAGCGTCTCGGCACTCGCCTTTTTGAATATGTCGTGTATAGCTGCCTTTTCATGCCGCTTGTTGCGGTGCACGATGAGCATTGAAGAAAGGACACGGGGGTTAGTGTCATGACCGAGCGGTGGACGCCCGATAGCTGGAGAAACAAGCCAATCCAGCAGGTTCCGGCCTATCCGGACCTTGAGGCGCTTGAGAGCGTCGAGCAGCAGCTCGCCGGCTTTCCCCCGCTCGTCTTTGCGGGCGAGGCGCGGAAGCTGAAGCGGACGCTGGGCAAGGTCGCCAAGGGCGAGGCCTTCCTGCTCCAGGGCGGCGACTGCGCCGAGAGCTTCGCCGAACATTCGGCGGACAACATCCGCGATTTCTTCCGCCTGTTCCTCCAGATGTCCGTGGTCCTGACCTATGCGGGCGGCTCGCCCGTGGTGAAGGTCGGCCGCGCCGCCGGACAGTTCGCCAAGCCGCGCTCGGCTCCGACGGAGACCATCGACGGAGTGGAGCTGCCGAGCTACCGGGGCGACATCATCAGCGACATCGCCTTCACGCCGGAAGCCCGTACGCCGGATCCGCGCCGCCAGCTCATGGCCTACCGCCAGTCGGCCGCGACGCTCAACCTGATCCGCGCCTTCGCGACCGGCGGCTATGCCAATCTCGAGAACGCCCATCGCTGGATGCTCGGCTTCGTGAAGGATTCGCCGCAATCCTCCCGCTACAGCGAGCTTGCGGAGCGCATCACCGAGAGCCTGAACTTCATGCGGGCGATCGGCATCGATCCCGAAACGCATCCCGAGATGCGCTCGACGGATTTCTACACCAGCCACGAGGCGCTGCTGCTCGGCTACGAGGAGGCCATGACCCGCGTCGATTCCACGACCGGCGACTGGTATGCCACGTCCGGCCACATGCTCTGGATCGGCGACCGCACGCGCCAGCTCGACCATGCCCATGTGGAATACATGCGCGGCATCAAGAACCCGATCGGGCTCAAATGCGGCCCGTCGCTCTCGGCCGATGGGCTGCTCAAGCTCATCGACATGCTCAACCCGGAGGACGAGGCCGGCCGCCTGACCCTGATCTGCCGCTTCGGCGCCGACAAGGTGGGCGACCACCTGCCGGGCCTGATCCGCGCGGTGCAGCGGGAAGGGCGCACGGTCGTATGGTCCTGCGATCCGATGCACGGCAACACCATCAAGGCGGCCTCGGGCTACAAGACCCGGCCGTTCGAGCGGGTCATGGGCGAGGTGCAGGACTTCTTCGCCATCCATCAGGCGGAAGGCACCCATGCGGGCGGCATCCACCTGGAGATGACCGGCAAGAACGTGACGGAATGCACGGGCGGCGCCCGCGCGCTCACCGATGCGGACCTGCGAGACCGCTACCACACCTATTGCGACCCGCGCCTCAATGCCGAGCAGGCGCTCGAAATCGCCTTCCTGACCTCGGAGCTCATCAAACGGGAGCGCCAGTCAAGGGAACAACCGGCCGCCCTCGCGGCGGAGTGAGCGATTGGGCCGATTAATCAAATAAAAGGGGCGCTTTCGGCGCCCCTTTTATTTTACGCATACGCAACTCTACTGGTATTTTGGCTCAGCTGAGCCAACCCATGAAGAAGAGAATAAGAATGATCGGCAGAGGAATGCCGATGAGCCAGAGAAGGCCGCCTTTCAACATGTCAGTCTCCCAGTGTTTCGTGTGGAAATAACGAACTGGACTGTTACCGGTTCCCACAAAGCTTGAGCTGTGCAGAGCATGTTGGATCGGCAGAGTCTCGCCGCCATCGTGAGGCCTGCAAAGACATTGGACCGGCGCTGCCCCGTGAGTATCCAAGAGACCCTGGGAAAGCTCTATCCTTGCATTGCTGCCAACCCTTCCGCGCGCTAGATCCCCGGTATGACCGCTCAGTACACGCTCAAGATCGCGCTCGCGCAGCTCAATCCCGTCGTCGGCGACGTGGCCGGCAATGAGGAGAAGGCGAGGGCTGCCCGCGCGGAGGCGGCCCGCCTCGGGGCCGACATCGTGATGTTCGCCGAGCAATTCCTCGCGGGCTATCCCGCCGAGGACCTCGTGCTGAAGCCCGCTTTCCAGGATGCCTGCCGCGCCGCCCTCGAACGGCTCGCCCGTGAGACGGCGGATGGCGGTCCCGGCATGCTCATCGGCCTCCCGTGGCGGGAGGAGGGCGAGCTTTACAACGCCTATGCACTCCTCGATGGCGGCTCGATCTCGGTGCGCTTCAAGGTCGACCTGCCGAATTACGGCGTCTTCGACGAGAAGCGCAATTTCGCCGCCGGACCTCTGCCCGGGCCCGTGAACTTCCGCGGCATCCGTCTGGGCCTCCCGATCTGCGAGGACATCTGGACGGGCGATGTGGTGGAATGCCTCGCCGAGACGGGCGCTGAGATGCTCCTCGTGCCGAACGGCTCGCCCTATTGGCGCGGCAAGACCGAGGAGCGCTTCAACATCGCGGCCGCCCGCGTGACCGAGAGCGGGCTTCCGCTCGTCTACCTGAACCAGGTCGGCGGCCAGGACGAGCTGGTCTTCGACGGCGCGTCCTTCGTGCTCAACGCGGATTGCTCGCTCGCCTGCCAGCTGCCCGCCAACGAGGAGACCGTGGCGCTCACCACCTGGGTGAAAGGCGAGGAAGGCTGGACTTGCCGCGAGGCACCCATGGTCACCGTTGAGGAAGGCGAGGAGGCCGATTACGCCGCCTGCGTCCTGGGGCTTCGCGACTACGTGGAGAAGAACGGCTTCCCGGGCGTGGTGCTGGGCCTGTCCGGCGGCATCGATTCCGCTATCTGCGCCGCCATGGCGGTGGATGCGCTCGGGCCTGAGCGGGTGCATTGCGTGATGCTGCCCTACCGCTACACCTCGGGCGAGTCCCTGAAGGATGCGGAATCCTGCGCGCAGATGCTCGGCGTCCGCTACGACATCCTGCCGATCGCCGCCCCGGTCGAAGGGTTCGAGACCGCCCTGGAGCCGATCTTCGCCGGCCGGGAGCGAGACATCACGGAGGAAAACCTCCAGAGCCGCGCCCGGGGCACCATCCTCATGGCGATCTCGAACAAATTCGGCGCCATGGTGGTGACGACCGGCAACAAATCGGAAATGTCGGTGGGATACGCCACGATCTACGGCGACATGAACGGCGGGTTCAACCCGATCAAGGACCTCTACAAGATGGAGGTCTACCGCCTGGCGGCCCTGCGCAACCGCTGGAAGCCCAAGGGGGCGCTCGGGCCGGACGGGATCGTCATCCCCGAGAACATCCTGACCAAGGCGCCCACGGCCGAACTGCGCGAGAACCAGAAGGACCAGGATTCGCTCCCGCCCTATGTGGATCTCGACGAGATCCTGCGCGGCCTCGTGGAAGAGGAGCTGCGCGTCTCCGACATCGTGGCGAAGGGTTACGACATGGAAACCGTCAAGAAGGTCGAGCGCCTGCTCTACATTGCCGAATACAAGCGCCGCCAGGCGGCGCCCGGCGTGAAGGTCACGCGCCGGAATTTCGGCCGCGACCGCCGCTACCCCATCGTCAACCGCTATCGCGACCAAGGCTTAGAGGCGCACCGAAAGGACGAGGCCCTGGAGCGCGCCATCGGCAGGCCGCGTGTGGGCTCGATGGACGTTTAGGCTAACCGCACCATCCACGTCGTCATCGGCCTTGTGCCGGTGATCCCGATTGAAAGGGCACGGCGCTTCACCGGATCGGGATAGCCGGGAATGCTGCCGAAAGTCCCGTCACCCCTTGCGTCGCTCTATTCCCTTCGCCATAGCATCTCCCATGTCCAAGCCCATCGTTCGCTTCGCCCCGTCCCCGACCGGGCACATCCATATCGGCAACACCCGCGTCGCCCTGCTCAACGCGCTCTATGCGCGGCGCGAGGGCGGCACCTTCATCCTGCGCTTCGACGATACGGATGTGGCGCGGTCGAAGCAGGAATACGCGGATTCGATTGAGGCCGATCTGAACTGGCTGGGCATCCCGCCCGACGTGGTCGTCCGTCAGTCGGACCGGTTCGATCTCTATGACGCCGCCGCCGAGAGGCTGAAGGCGGTCGGGCGGCTTTATCCGTGCTACGAGACCCAGGAAGAGCTGGAATTCCGCCGCAAGCGCCAGCTCGCCCGTGGCCTGCCGCCGATCTACGACCGGGCGGCCCTCAAACTCACGGACGAGGACCGGGCCAAGCTCGAACAGGAAGGGCGCAGGCCCCATTGGCGCTTCCGCCTCGAGCCCACCAATGTCGCCTGGGACGATCTCGTGCGTGGCCATTGCCACGTGGATTGCAGCTCGCTGTCCGATCCGGTTCTGGTGCGCGAGGACGGGACCTATCTCTACACGCTGCCCTCCGTGGTCGACGACATCGAGCTGAAGATCACCCATGTGATCCGCGGCGAGGACCATGTCACCAACACGGCCGTGCAGATCCAGATCTTCGAGGCCTTGGGCACCGCCGCTCCCACCTTCGCCCATCACAGCCTACTGATCACGGCGAGCGGGGAGGGCCTGTCCAAGCGCCTCGGCCATCTCTCGATCAAGGGCCTTCGCGATGCTGGCCTCGAGCCGCAGGCGGTGGCTTCGCTCGCCGTCCTCGTCGGTTCGGCGGAGGCCGTGCGGCCGGTGGCCGATCTCGACGAGCTTGCCCGCCTGATCGACTTCTCCCACATTTCCCGTGCGCCCGCGAAATTCGACGAGAGCGAACTGGAGCACCTGAACGCCCGCCTGATCCACGAGATGCCCTATGGGGCGGCTCGCGAGCGGCTGGCCGGGCTCGATGCGGATGCGGGCGAGGCCTTCTGGCTCGCCGTGCGCGGCAACCTGACGAAGGTCCGGGATGCCGCCGACTGGGCCAGGGTCGTGCGCGGCCCGGTGAAACCGGTCATCGAGGACAAGGCCTTCATCGAGGCGGCCATGGCCGTTCTGCCGGAGGCACCCTGGGATCAGGCGACCTGGAAGGCCTGGACCGAGGCCGTGAAGGCCGCCACCGGGGTAAAGGGCAAGGCCCTGTTCATGCCCTTGCGGCAGGCGCTCACCGGGCTCGATCATGGCCCGGAACTGGGCGCGCTGCTGCCGCTGATCGGGCCTGAGCGGGCGAAGGCGCGCCTGTCCGGACAGGCGGCTTAGGACACTCCCCGTCATGGCCGGGCCTGTCCCGGCCATCCCGATTCGGTGAGGCGCGGCGCTTCAACCCATCGAGATCACCGGCACGAGGCCGATGATGACATGGTGGGCGTGAGCCTAGGACCGGCCGTGACGGATGGAGTATCCTAAGCTTTGATCTTGTACCCCGTCCGGAAGATCCACCAGACGGCGCTGAGGCAGATCAGCATGAAGACCATAGTCATGGCGAGGCTCAAGCCCACGCCCACGTCGGCGACGCCGTAGAAGCTCCAGCGGAAGCCGCTCACCAGATAGACCACCGGATTGAACAGGGCGACCGTCTGCCAGAAGGGCGGCAGCATGTTGATGGAATAGAAGCTGCCGCCGAGGAAGGCCAAGGGCGTCACGATCATCAGCGGGACGACCTGCAGCTTCTGGAAGCTGTCGGCCCAGACGCCGATGATGAAGCCGAAGAGGCTGAAGGTGACGGAGGTCAGCACCAGGAAGGCGATCATCCAGACGGGATGCTCGATGGAGAAATCCACGAAGAGACGTGCCGTGATCAGGATGATGGTGCCGATGATCACCGATTTGGTGGCCGCCGCCCCCACATAGCCGATCACCGTTTCCACGGCCGAGATCGGAGCCGAGAGGAGTTCGTAGATGGTGCCGGAGAATTTCGGCATGTAGATGCCGAACGAAGCGTTCGAGATGCTCTCCGTCAGGATGGAGAGCATGATCAGCCCCGGCACGATGAAGGCGCCGTAGCTCACGCCATCGATATTGGCCATGCGCGAGCCGATGGCGGAGCCGAAGACGATGAAATAGAGCGAGGTCGAGATCACCGGCGAGGCGATGCTCTGCATCATCGTGCGCCAGGTGCGGGCCATCTCGAAGAGATAGATGGCCTTGATACCGTAGAGATTCATGGGCGCCCCCTGACCAGGCTGACGAAGATCTCCTCGAGCGAAGACTCCGAAGTCTGAAGATCCTTGAAGTCGATGCCGTGCTCGTTCAGGCGGCGCAGTAGGCCCGCGATGCCCGTTTCAGGCGTCTGCGTGTCGAACGTATAGACGAGTTCGCTGCCGTCCGAGGAAAGCTGCAATCTGTCGGATTGCAGCTCGGGCGGCAGACCCGCGAGAGGGCTCTGCAGGTGGAGGGTGAGCTGCTTCTTGCCGAGCTTCTGCATCAGGACGTTCTTGTCCTCGACCAGGATGATCTCGCCCTTGCGGATCACGCCGATCCGGTCGGCCATCTCCTCGGCCTCCTCGATGTAGTGGGTGGTCAGGATGATGGTGACGCCGTTCTCCCTTAAGGAGCGGACCATGTTCCACATGTCCTGCCGCAGCTCCACGTCGACCCCGGCGGTCGGCTCGTCGAGGAAGAGGATCTTGGGCTCGTGCGACAGGGCCTTGGCGATCATGACCCGGCGCTTCATGCCGCCCGAGAGGGTCATGATCTTGCTGTCCCGCTTTTCCCAAAGGGAAAGATCCTTCAGGATCTTCTCGAGGTAGGCGGGATTGGGCGGCTTGCCGAAGAGCCCCCGGCTGAACGTCACCGTCGCCCATACGCTCTCGAAGGCATCGGTGGTGAGCTCCTGCGGCACGAGGCCGATCTTGGTGCGCGCCGCCCGGTAGTCGCGGATGATGTCGTGGCCGTCGGCCGTGACGGTGCCCGTGCTCGGATTGACGATCCCGCAGATGATGCTGATCAGAGTGGTCTTGCCGGCCCCGTTGGGCCCGAGCAGCGCGAAGATCTCGCCCCGGCGGATGTCCAGGTCGACCGTCTTGAGGGCCTGGAAACCAGACGCGTAGGTCTTGGCAAGGCCGGAGACGGAAATGATCGGATCGGACGCCCCCGCGGGCCGGGACATTTCAGGAGAATCGAGCGGTTTCATGCCGGCGTGATAGCACGACGGTGAGCAGGGCGGAATGGATCACCACCGGCCCTGCCTTGTCGTTCCCGGAAGCCTTAGGCCGAGAGCGCCGTTCCGAACCGGGTCAGTTCGGCGCGTGCGGGACCGGAATGATGCTGGGAGCGATCACGCGCACGGTCTTCTTCTGACCGTTGCCCGCGACGACCTCCTGCTTCGAACCCTCGCCCTGGCCGACCACGGCGTTGGTTTCGATGGATTGCGGGCCGATGCCGGCCGATTCCTTGCTGGCGGTCGGGGCGGAGGCGGCGATCTCGGCGGCTTCCTTGGTCTCCTCGTCGGCCTTCTTGTCGGCGGCCTTGCGGGCGGCCTGCGCCTTCGGCCTGGAGAGTTCCTCGGCCTTCTCGGCCGTGACGATCAGGTCGCCCTTGCGCTGCTCCAGCATGCTCTCGGCCTTGCGCAGGACCACGGACCAGCTCTCGCCCTGTTTCTTGCAGGCGCAGCTTTCGTCGAAGGTCTTGCGGAACTTGAAGGCGTTCGCCAGCGACGTATAGGGCTGGTTCGAGGACAGCGAGGCGGCCCGGCTGAGGCCCTGGTCACCGCCTGGATAGGCGTAGGCGAGGGTTTCCGTACCGGGACAGAGAGCCTGGCACATCTCGTTGGCGCTCTGCCCGCCGCCCGGAGGGGTGGTCAGCGGGAAGAAGGACCCGTCGCAGGTCTTCACGCAGATCAGGCGTCCGCCGCCCATGGCGGGCGGTCCGTCATCGGCGATGATCGGCTGCCCCTCGGGCATGATCTCCTGCTGCTGTTGCTGGCGCGGAGCGCCGAACAGCGATTCGAAGAAGCCGCGCGGCTGGTCGGTGGAGCAGGTCTGCTGAACCGCCACCTGGAGCTGCCGGCGGCGCGCCTCGACCTGGCTCTGGTCGATGGCCTGCGAGGCGAGGCGGGCATAGCCGGCCTCGAGCTGGCGGATCTGCTGAGCGATGGAGCCGCATTCGGCCGGCGCCGGACCCGACAGGAAGCCGAGCGGGCCGCGCTCGCAGCCGATGTTGCGGTAATAGCCGACGAGACGGTTGATCTCCATCCGCTGGGCCTGCATCTGGCCGGTCGGCGCGCTCCCGCCGCTGCGGTCCAGGGCCGCGAGTTCTGCCTGGAAGCGCTGGCACTGCGCCGACTGGGCATAGGCCGCCTGGCCGGCGGCCAGAAAGGCCGTCACGGCGATGAGGGAGCGGAGAAAAGATATCTTTGCCATTGAGCTGATCGCAGAACCGGTCCGTTGCGGCATCGAATGCCTGGGTCAGGCAGGTCATGTGCCGCTGGAATTTGACCCTATTGTGATTAACGCCTTGCCCCCTTCGAGGGAAGCTGTCTAGCCTCGTCCTGAACAGCGACTCCGAAAAGTGATCCCGCATGTACTCTCATACGACCATTGGAGCAAATGACCTCGCCCGGGCGAGAGCCTTCTACGATGCGGTCCTGGCTCCCCTGGGGCTCGAGGTCCGGTACTCGGATGACAGCATGGTGGGCTGGGGCGTGCCCGGCGGGCGGCCGCAATTTCTGGTCGCGCGCCCGTTCGACGGCCGTGAGCCGAGCCCGGGCAACGGGTCCATGATCGCTCTGCTGGCTTCGAAGCGCAGCCTCGTCGATGCCTGCCATGCGGCTGCCCTGGGGCTTGGCGGAACGGACGAGGGGGCGCCTGGCCCGCGGCCCCAATACCACCGCAACTATTACGGCGCGTACTTTCGCGATCTGGACGGCAACAAGATCTGCATTGTGAGCCACCACGCCGAATAAGACCTCGTCAAAGTCGGACGCCATCCCCACATGACAGCGTAACCGTGGGAGACGACTGGTAAGATGCTTGCGCGAATTGCTTTGACCCTGGCTGTGACGATGGCTGCCGTGACGGGAGCCGCGGCTCAGGAGCCCGACCTGATCTTCAAGAAGTCGACCGTTTGGCGGGCGCTTACTCCGGACGACAAGCTCACCGTCTATGGGATCGACGATCCCATGGTGGAAGGCGTGGCCTGCCACTACACGACCCCGGAGCGCGGCGGCATTTCCGGCACCTTCGGCGTCGCCGAGGAGGTCTCCGACATCTCCTTGTCCTGCCGGCAGGTGGGCCCGGTGAAGTTCAAGCAGAAGTTCGGGCAGGGCGACGTGGTGTTCAGCGAGCGCCGGTCCCTGATCTTCAAGAAGATGCAGATCGTCCGCGGCTGCGACGCCAAGCGCAACACCCTGGTCTACATGGTCTATTCCGACCGGCCCATCGAAGGCTCGCCCAAGAATTCCACCTCGACCGTCCCGCTCATGCCCTGGGGCACCGAGGTTCCGCCGAAATGCGGGGAGTGGCTGAAGTAGGAAAAGGGGCGGTCCTCAGGCCGCCTCCTGGCCGAGCAGCAGCCTCGCGGCCGTCACCCACATGACGAGCCCGATAATGACGTCGAGGATCCGCCATGTGACGGGCCGGGCGAAGAACGGCTTCAGGAGGCGGGCTCCGAAGCCGAGGGTAAAGAAGAACGCGAAGGAGGCCAGCATGGCGCCGGCGGCGAAGGCCCCCTTGCCCTGGTCGAACTGCGTCGAGATCGAGCCGATCAGGACCACTGTGTCCAAGTAGACGTGCGGGTTGAGCCAGGTGAAGGCCAGGCAGGTGAGGACCACCCGGCCGAGGCTTTCCGGAGGGGCGTCGGACGGCCGTAAGGAGGCCGTCCCGAAAGCGGCCATGAAGCTGCGCGCGCCATACACGAGAAGGAACGCGGCGCCCCCGTAGAGCAGGACGGTCTCGGCCCAAGGCACTCTCGCGCTGAGCTGCGCGAAGCCGGATACGCCGGCCAATATGAGGATGGCATCCGACAGGGCGCAGGTCAGACATACGGCGAAGACATGCTCGCCGCGCAGCCCGATGCGCAGGACGAAGGCGTTCTGCGCTCCGATGGGAAGAATGAGACTGAGGCCGAGCAGGAAGCCCGCGAGAAGAGGAGAGGTCATGCCGACGGTCCGGAAGGGAGTCGACGTGTCTTAGATCCAGTCTTAGGATTAGTGCAGTTAAATTTTCTCAACATGATTTAGAGAAACTAATCCAATGCTGGACTATTCACACCTGTCCGCCCTCGCGGCGGTTGTGCGGACCGGCAGCTTCGAGCGTGCCGCCGACCAGCTCAATGTCACGCCCTCGGCCGTGTCCCAGAGGATCAAGCTTCTGGAGGAGCGGATCGGAGCCATCCTCGTGGTGCGGGGCCAGCCCTGCATGGCGACGGAGGCCGGCCGGCGCCTGTGCCAGCACGTCGAGCTGGTCGCCCTTCTCGAAGGCTCCCTGCGCCAGAACCTGCCCGGGCTGCAGCCCGAGAGCCGCCCGGTGACCCTGCGCATCGCGGTGAATGCGGACAGTCTCGCCACCTGGTTCGTTCCGGCCATGGCGGAGACGGAGGGATTCCTCTTCGACCTCGTGGTGGACGATCAGGACCATAGCGCCGAGTGGCTGAGGCGAGGGGAGGTCGTGGCCGCCGTGACCTCGCACGGCAAGCCGATCCAGGGCTGCGACAGCTATCCCTTGGGGCGTTTGCGGTACCTCGCGACGGCCAGCCCCGCCTTCGTGGAACGGTGGCTGCCGGACGGATTGAGCGAGGATTCGGCGGCTCGTGCCCCGTGCCTCGTCTTCAACCGGAAGGACCAGCTTCAGGCGCTCTGGCTCCGACGGGCCCTTGGGGCGGATGTCACGCCGCCGGCCCATTGGCTGCCGTCATCGCAGGCTTTCGTCGATGCGGCCCTGGCGGGCCTGGGATGGGGGATGAACCTGGAATCGATGGTTCAGGAGCACATCAGGGCCGGTCGCCTCATGGCGTTGGAGCCGTCGGAGCCGCTGGAGGTGCCCCTGTTCTGGCAGCAGAGCCGGATCGTCGGTCCGCTGCTGGGAGACCTGACCCGGGCCGTCGTCGCGACCGCCCGGACCATGCTGTCTCCCATGCCGGTTTAGTTGGAGCAGGTCACGGAGACCGGACGCTCCTCGGGGGCGAGGGCGGCCTTCTGGATGGCGCCCGTCACCTCGTCGGGGGCGATCTGGCGGTAGGACACCGCCTTGACGTAGCCATGAGCCTCGCACCAAGCGGTTGCCACAACTTGGCCACATGCCTGGTTTGAAATCAGGCATTCCGCGACGCCGTACCCGTCGGCGGCGGGGACCATGAAGGTCGCTTGGGTCGAAGAGGCCTTGGTGCCGTTGGGAAGCAGCGTCAGGGACGCGGCTGCAAGAAACACAACAGTACCCATTCCGAGCATGGTGAATGCGCGGCGCATCGAAGACCTCATTGTTTGAACTCGGGCTATTATGCCACGAGTGTGCGTGAACAAAGCTCTAACGCGCTTTGCCGGAACCCGTTTCATGCGGCCGTGCAAATAAAACATGCTTACCGAATCGGAAACCTTGACGTCCCAGGGGCGAAAAGGCATTGATGGCTTCATGAACACGGCAACGATCCTCATTTCCGGGATTATTTGCGGCTAGCGCATTTCGCTGGCTGGAGCCGTCTCGTTCTCATTCCAAGATCGAAACCATCCTCCGGCCTGCGGCCTGACAGGGATATGGTTTCATGGCGGCACGCTTGAGGCTCTACAACACGCTGACCCGGTCCAAGGACGCTTTCGTCCCGATCGACCCCGGAAACGTGCGCCTCTACGTCTGCGGCCCCACCGTTTACGACTACGCCCACATCGGCAACGCCCGCCCGATCATCGTCTTCGACCTTCTCTTCCGTCTGCTGAGACATGTTTACGGTAAGGAAGCCGTCACGTATGTGCGCAATATCACCGATGTGGACGACAAGATTAACGCCCGGGCGGCCCGGGATTACCCGGACCTGCCCCAGAACGAGGCGATCCGCGTCGTCACGGGCAAGACGGAGGAGCAGTTCCACGCCGACATCTGGGCGCTGGGCGTGCTCATGCCGGAGGACGTGAACGAAGCGGGCAAGGCTCCCCGCTTCGTCGAGCCCCGGGCGACCGAACACATCGACGAGATGCGCATGATCATCGAGCGGTTGATCGCGCGCGGGGCGGCCTATGTGGCCGAGGAGCACGTGCTCTTTTCGGTCGCGGCCATGCAGAAGCTGCCGCGCGTGCCTCAATACGGCGCCTTCTCCAAGCGATCCCTGGACGAGCTGCTCTCCGGCGCCCGCGTGGACGTGGCGCCCTACAAGCGCGACCCGATGGATTTCGTGCTCTGGAAGCCCTCCGGGCCGCAGGACCCCGCCTGGCCGTCGCCGGCCGGCATCAGGACGCCCGGACGCCCCGGCTGGCACATCGAGTGCTCGGCCATGGCGTGGAAGCACCTGGTCCAGGCCTTCGAGACGCGGCTGTCCTGCTCCGATCCGACGGAGCGCGAGATCTTCGACATCCATGGCGGCGGCATCGACCTCGTCTTCCCGCACCACGAGAACGAGATCGCCCAATCCTGCTGCGCCTTCGACACCCCGCGCATGGCCAATGTGTGGATGCACAACGGCTTCCTGCAGGTGGAAGGGGAGAAGATGTCGAAGTCTCTCGGCAATTTCTTCACCATCAACGAGCTGCTGCAGGATTGGCCCGGCGAGGTTCTGCGGTTCAACATGCTGCGCACCCATTACCGCCAGCCCATCGATTGGACGGTGAAGGGGCTCGAGGAAAGCGAGAAGACCCTCGACCGCTGGTACGAACTGGCGGGCCGAGGCGGGAATGCGTATCTGTCGGACCACATCGTTGACGCGCTCGCGGACGATCTCAATACGCCGAAGATGCTGGCGGAGCTTCACGCCCTCGACGGGCAGGGCGCTCACGAGGAGCTCGGCGCTAACCTTCGTACGCTCGGCTTCCTGCTCGAAGGAGCCGAGGTCTGGAAAGCCCGCAGGCAGGCCACGCTCAGCGTCGATCCCGCGCAGGTCGAGGCTCTGATCGCAGCCCGCAAGGAAGCCCGCGTGGCCAAGAACTGGGCCGAGTCCGACCGCATTCGCGACGAGCTTGCAGCGCTCAATGTGGTCGTGAAGGACAACAAGGACGGTACCACCACCTGGGAGGTGGCGCGATGAGGGATGTTCTTTCTCAACGTCGTAGCCGGGCTTGTCCCGGCCATCTCGATACGGAAAAGCGCGGCGCTTCCAAGGATCGGGATCACCGGCACAAGGCCGGTGATGACGAATGTGAAAACATGCACGTGACGAAGAAAGAGGCGCGCTGATGGGACAGGCCTTGCCGAAACCGGGACTTCGTCCCTTCCTGCCGGCGGACCTGCCGGTTCTCGTGGACATCTACGAGGAAAGTATCGCGGAGCTTACCGGCGAGGATTACAGCGAGAGCCAGCAGGAAGCCTGGATCGCGCGCGCCGAGGACGATGCGTTCGCCCAGAGGCTGACGCAGAGCCTTACGCTGATCGCGACCGTGGAGGGCTCTCCGGTCGGCTTCATCGCGCTCAAGGACAACGAGCTGATCGACCTGTTCTACGTGCATCCCGCCGCGGCCGGGCAGGGGATCGGCACCATGCTCTACGATGCGGTGGAGAAGCTCGCCGGTGCGCGCGGGGCCCCGCGTCTCGTGGCGGAGGTCAGCGACAACGCGCTGCCGTTCTTCCAGAAGCAGGGCTTCCAGCCGCAGCGCCGCAACACGATGCCGCTCAGCGACGAATGGCTCGCCACCACGACCATGGAAAAGCGCCTGGCGCCGCAGGAAGACAGGAAATTGTCGTCATGAGCCGTGAACGCATCACCCTCTTCGACACGACCCTGCGCGACGGGGCGCAGACCACGGGTGTTGATTTCTCCCTCGAAGACAAGAAAGCGATCGCAGCGCTCCTCGACAGGCTCGGCATCGACTATGTGGAAGGCGGCTATCCGGGGGCGAACCCGCTCGACACCACCTTCTTTTCCGAGAAGCGCACGAAGAACGCCAAGTTCACGGCCTTCGGCATGACCAAGCGGGCGGGGCGCTCCGTCTCGAACGATCCCGGCGTCGCGGCGCTGCTCGAGGCGCAGGCCGACGCGATCTGCTTCGTGGCGAAATCCTGGGATTACCATGTGCGCGTGGCTCTCGAGATCTCGCTGGAGGATAATCTCGCGGGCATTCACGAGAGCGTCGAAGCCGCCCGCGCCAGGGGCCGCGAGGTCCTCGTCGATTGCGAGCATTTCTTCGACGGCTACAAGGCCAATCCCGATTACGCCCTGTCCTGCGTGAAGACGGCCTACGAGGCCGGAGCACGCTGGATCGTGCTCTGCGATACCAACGGCGGCACGCTGCCTCACGAGGTGAACGACATCGTCACGGCGGTGACGTCGAGCGTGCCGGGCACGCATATCGGCATCCATGCCCATGACGATTGCGGCTGCGCGGTCGCGAACTCCCTTGCGGCCGTCGAAGCGGGCGCGCGCCACATCCAGGGCACCCTCAACGGCCTCGGCGAGCGCTGCGGCAACGCCAATCTCATCACGCTCATTGGCGCGTTGAAACTCAAGGACGGCTATGCGTCCCGCTTCGATCTCGGCGTCACGGACGATGCTTTAAGCGGGCTTACCCATGTCTCGCGGCAGGTGGACGAGATCCTCAACCGGCAGCCGAACCGCCACGCACCCTTCGTGGGCTCCAGCGCCTTCGCCACGAAGGCGGGCATCCATGCCTCGGCCGTGCTGAAGGATCCACACACCTATGAGCACGTAGAGCCGGAAATCGTCGGCAATGCGCGAAAAGTCCTGGTGTCGGACCAGGGCGGCCAATCGAACATTCTCGCCGAACTGAAGCGCTGCGGCTTCGAGCTCGAAAAAGGCGATCCGCGCATCGCGCGCGTGCTCGACGAGGTGAAGCGCAAGGAAGCGGAGGGCTTCGCGTTTGAAGGCGCGGACGCGTCGTTCTATGTGCTGGTCAAGCGCATGCTCGGCGAGGTGCCGGCCTTCTTCGACGTGGAACGCTTTTCCGTCAATGTGGAGCGCCGCTTCAATGCGGTCGGCGAACTCGTCACCGCCTCGGAAGCCATCGTGAAGGTGCGCGTGGGCGACGAGGTGCTGATTTCAGCCGCAGAGGGCAATGGCCCCGTGAACGCGCTCGATGTCGCGTTGCGCAAGGATCTGGGCAAGTACCAGCACCTGATCCAGGACCTGGAGCTGGTCGACTATAAGGTCCGCATCTACCAGGGCGGTTCGGATGCGGTGACGCGCGTTCTGATCGAGTTCACGGACGGCTCCGGCGAACGCTGGAACACGATCGGCGTGTCGGCCAACATCATCGACGCCTCGTTCCAGGCGCTGACGGATTCGATGGTCTACAAGCTGTTGACGAGCAAGGCATCGCTATGACGAAGAGGGAGCTCGATGAGGCTCCCGCTCCCGTCGTTCAGCGGCACACGTGCCGACGGCCGTCGCTGCCCATATAGGTGTTAGAGTTCGGATCGTAGGTCCGGAACCTCTGGGTGCAGAGAGCTGCGTGCGCTTGCGCCGGGCCCGCCTGCGGCATCGTCCCTGCCACGCTGCCGGTCGATAGGGGCGCAGCGACGCCCGGGACGTCGGGCCCATAAGGGTTCATGGTGGTCGTCGGACCGTTCTTGCCGAACTGGTCCCGATGGTTGCAGTAATAGGTCAGCGAGTCCGGTACTGCGCTACAGTCGAGGTTTATGTCCTGGGCCTGAGCGGATGACACATATCCCGATACCAGGCCACATGCGGCGATAAGGAAGAGGGATTTCTTCATGACCATCTCCTGTCGATACGGTCGGAGATTTCTACCAGTTGACAGTATGATCCTCGAGTTTGGTTCAAATGCGGGAGCGGAAATCACATTTGCGATATTCGCCCACCGAAAACCTCTCTAAAAAGCTTGCCTGACCTGCATTCACGTCATGCCGCCGGCAAATGCCGGACTTTGCGTTTCCATTGATCGAAACTGACACCGCGATACGGAAGGCGGTCATTCTTTCCATCGGATTTCCCATGAACATCTCGATCCTGCTGCCGCTCTTCGGAATCCTTCTTGGCGGCATATTCCTCGCGTCCCAGGC
The DNA here is from genome assembly GCF_013520865.1 of Microvirga mediterraneensis. NCBI lineage: Bacteria > Pseudomonadati > Pseudomonadota > Alphaproteobacteria > Hyphomicrobiales > Methylobacteriaceae > Microvirga > Microvirga mediterraneensis. The sequence goes on along the minus strand of NZ_JACDXJ010000001.1, from coordinate 3,752,598 downwards.
CCCCATCAACGCTGCCCTGGCGCGGTCTCTCGGCGATCCGATCCTGGCCGCCTGCATCTCGTTCGGGATCGGCTTCGTCGTCCTGGCGGCGATCAGCATCCTCAGGGGCTCCTGGCCGTCCGGCACCGCTATCGCGGCGGCGCCCTGGTGGGCCTGGCTTGGCGGCTTCCTGGGCGCCTTCTATGTCGCCATCGTCATCTGGGGCGTGCCCCAGCTCGGTGTGGTCAGCACGGTGGCGGCCTTGATCTTCGGTCAGGTGGTGGCCGCGCTGGTCCTCGACGCGGTGGGCGCCTTCGGTCTCCCTGTCCAGGCGATCACCTGGCAGCGGCTCGTCGCGGCGGGCATGATCCTGGGCGGGCTGGTTCTGTCCCGCGCAGGATGATGAAGTTTAAAACCGGGTCTCGATCTCGTCCTCGTTGCGGACGATCCCGACCCGGCGCGCGGCGTTTTCGATCATGGGAATGACCTCTTCCACCCGTTCGGCCACGAGATAGTTGAGCTCGAGTCCCGGGCGGATGAAGCCCTGCTCGCGCATATGGGCGATCAGGGTGAGCAGGGGCTTCCAGAAACCCTTGGTGCTCAGCATCAGGATAGGCTTCGTGTGCTGGCCGAGCTGCGACCAGGTCATCTGCTCGACGAGTTCTTCCAGGGTCCCGATGCCGCCGGGCAGGGCCACGAAGGCATCGGCCTTCTCGAACATCAGGCGCTTGCGGGTGTGCATATCGGGCACGACGATGGTTTCCTGCACATCGTCGAGGAGCTTCTCGGGGGACTTCAGAAAGTCGGGGATGACCCCTGTGACATAACCGCCATGGTCGAGCACGGATTGAGCGACCGTACCCATGAGGCCCACATTCCCGCCGCCATAGACCAGATTGATCCCCTGCTCGGCCATGGATCGGCCCAATACGGCCGCATTCTCGGCGAAAACGGGATCGTCCCCGAAACCGGAGCCGCAATAGACGCAAATGGATTTGATCGAACTGTTGGATGACATGTCTATTCTGGGGAGGCGGGGAGCCTCCCGCGCTGAGTCGTGAAGCATTAATTGTCCTTTATGGCCGTAGCCTTTTGAAAGATAAACGGTTTAAATGCACGAAAGTGCCGCGTTCGAGAAAAGCACCATGGCGGAACCGAAGGAAATAAAAGGTACAATTGCGTTGCTCGGCGTTGCTGCTGCAGCGGTTGTCGCAGTTCTTCTCGGGGTGCTGTACTGGTCCTGGACCGGAAGGTCGGATTCTCCGCAGACGGCCGTGCCCGCCCAGCCATCCGCCGCATCCCAAGCGGCTTCCGGCCAGCAGGCTGCCGCCAAACCGGCCGGTTCTGCCGAGGCTGCCGCCGCGAAGCCCAAGGACGGTCCGGTCGCTCCCTCCTTCGATCTGGTGCGCGTCGAGCCGGACGGCGAGAGCGTGATCGCCGGGCGTGCCGCCCCTGGGGCCACCATCGAGTTGCTGCGAGGCGATCAGGTTCATGCCCGCGCCGCAGCCGATGCTTCCGGCCTGTTCGCCATCGTGCCTCCGCCTCTGCCGCCGGGTTCCCATCTGGTGGTGCTGCAATCCATCGCGCCGGACGGTACCCGCCAGCGCTCGTCCCAGAGCGTGACGGTCGTCATCACCGATGCCAAGACGCGGCCTCTCGTGACCCTGACGGCGCCGGACAAGCCGACGGTGGTCCTCTCCAATCCCGAGCCGCCCGCCAAGGTGGCCGAGGAGCCCAAGCCCGAAACGAAAACCGAGACGAAGACCGCCGAGACCCCTCCGGCCACGCCGCAGCCCGGTCAGCCGGCGCCGCAGCAGCAGGCAAGCGTCCCGCCGGCCACGTCCTCCCCACCGGCTGCCCCCGCGCAGCCGGCCCCGCGGCCCGAGATCAAGATCGTGACTGTCGAGGCGGAGGAAGGGAAGCTCTTCGTGTCCGGCCTGTCGGCGCCGGGCGCGACCGTGCGCCTCTACCTCAACGAGAGCTTCATCGCTCCGGGCGGGGCAGGCGGCGACGGCAAGGTCTCCTTCTCGATCGCCAACGGGGTGAAGCCCGGCGATTACCGGATCCGGCTCGACGACGTCGATCCGGTCTCGGGGCAGGTCAGGTCACGGGCGGAGGTGGGTTTCAACGTCCCGGTCCAGGTGGCCTCCGGACAGCCTCAGGCCCCGACGCCGGCCCAGCCGTCCACCCGGGCGCAGCCCGCCCGCGAGGTGGCCTCCGCCCTGCCTGAAGGGCAGATGGCCAGTGCCGGAACGGTCGTGGTCCCGAACATCAATACCACCATCGTGTCCCGGGGCGACAATCTCTGGCGCATCAGCCAGAGGATCTACGGCAAGGGCCTGCGCTATACGGTGATCTACGGCGCGAACCAGGAACAGATCAGAAATCCGAACCTGATCTATCCGGGACAGGTTTTCGTCCTGCCGGGCGATCAGGAGCCCAAGAGCAACTGAAGCTCTCATGCAGGCCGCATAAGTTAGAACAATGACAGACTCGGGGTGAATTCATCCCGATGATCGACTATATCGGGATCCGACATTTCGATTGGATCCTTGCGTATGCCCCCCTCTACCGCCGTCCCGACGACGAGCGCTGCTGCGCCGAAGCCCAACGGCTTGGCGGCCACCTGGACGAAACTCTGGCCCTATCTCTGGCCCCACGGCAGGCCCGATCTCCAGCGACGGGTGTTCCTGGCCTTCGGCCTGCTCCTGGTGGCGAAGGGCGTCACCATGGTCACGCCCTTCGCCTTCAAATGGGCGACCGACGCCCTTGTGGCCGTCACGGGCAGCGCCGGGCAGAGCGCCGAGGCGGCCGCCACGTCGGGCTCCTGGCTGTGGAAGGCGCCGATCCTGCTCACCGTGGTCTATGGCGTCACGCGCATCCTCATGGCAGTGCTGACCCAGATACGCGACGGCCTCTTCGCCAAGGTCGCCATGCATGCGGTGCGCAATCTCGCGCTGCAGACCTTCGAGCACATGCATCGCCTATCCCTGCGCTTCCACCTGGAGCGCAAGACAGGCGGACTGACCCGCGTCCTGGAACGCGGCCGCGAGGGCATCGAGGAACTGTCGCGTCTCGTGGTGCTCACCCTCGTCCCGACGATCCTCGAGTTCATCCTCGTGCTGGGGCTGCTCGCCTGGGAGTTCAACTGGGTCTATTCCGCTGTCGTCTTCGTGATGGTGGTCGTCTATCTGGCCTATACCTACAAGGCGACCCAATGGCGGATCTCGATCCGCAAGCAGATGAACGATTCCGATACGGATGCGAACACCAAGGCGGTCGATTCCCTCCTGAATTACGAGACGGTGAAGTATTTCGGCGCCGAGCAGCGGGAGACCGCCCGCTACGACCGCTCCATGGCCAAGTTCGAGAGCGCTTCCACTCAAACCTATACGTCGCTTGCCGTCCTCAATGCCGGTCAGGCCGTGATCTTCTCCATCGGCATGGCCATCGTCATGGTCCTGGCGGCGCGGGACATCATGGCGGGACGCGCCTCCATCGGCAGCTTCGTGCTCGTCAACGCCATGCTGGTGCAGCTCTATATCCCGCTGAACTTCATGGGCATGCTCTACCGCGAGATCAAACAGGCTCTCATCGACATCGACGACATGTTCGCGATCATCGAGCGCAACCCCGAGATCCAGGACAAGCCCGGCGCCAAGCCGCTTCAGGTGGCCGAGGGCGTCGTGCGCTTCGAGGACGTGCACTTCTCCTATGTTCCCGAGCGCCCCATCCTCAAGGGCGTGAGCTTCGAGGTGCCGGCGGGCCATACGGTGGCCATCGTCGGGCCTTCGGGCGCGGGCAAATCGACCATCTCGCGCCTGCTTTTCCGCTTCTACGAGCCCACCAGCGGGCGCATCCTGATCGACGGGCAGAACATCGCCGAGGTCCAGCAGGCCTCCCTGCGCAAGGTCATCGGCATGGTTCCGCAGGACACGGTGCTGTTCAACGACACCATCGGTTACAATATCCAGTACGGCCGCTGGGATGCGAGCCCGGAAGAGGTGAGGGAGGCCGCGCGCCTCGCCCAGATCGACCGCTTCATCGCGCTCCTGCCGGAGGGCTACGATACGCCGGTGGGCGAGCGCGGCCTGAAGCTCTCCGGGGGTGAGAAGCAGCGCGTAGCCATCGCCCGCACGATCCTCAAGAGCCCTCCGATCCTGGTGCTCGACGAGGCGACCTCGGCCCTCGACACCTTCACCGAGAAGGAGATCCAGGACGCCCTCGACCGGGTCAGCCGGGGACGGACCACCCTGGTGATCGCCCATCGGTTGTCCACAGTCATCGGAGCCGACGAGATCATCGTCCTCGACCAGGGCCGGGTGGTCGAGCGGGGCAACCATGCGAGCCTGCTGAGCCTTGGCGGGGTCTATGCCGCCATGTGGAACCGCCAGCGCGAGGCGGATGAGGCCCGCGAAACCCTCAAGCGGGCTGAGGAGGAAGAGCGCAGCCCCGAGAGCGTGGCAGGTTGACAAAAAGCTCTTTCGCCTGCCATCCCCAAACGAATGCTCTTAAGGCTTGAGAAACGATGACCGATATCCTGGAATCGATGCGCCGCATCTTCGTGCCGATCCACAAGGAGGGCTATCCCTTCATCCTGATCGCGCTGTTTGCGACGATCGTCCTGGCGTGGCTCTGGTCGCCGCTCGGCTGGATCGGCGCGATCCTGACCGTCTGGGTCTGCTACTTCTTCCGCGATCCGCCGCGCGTGACGCCGATCCGGGAAGGCCTCGTGGTCTCCCCGGCCGACGGCCGGGTGAACCTCATCACCACCGCAGTGCCGCCGGCCGAGCTCGACCTGCCGCCCGAGCCGATGACCCGCATCTCGGTCTTCATGAACGTGTTCGACTGCCACGTGAACCGCTCCCCGGTCACGGGCCGGATCGCCCAGATCCTCTACACGCCGGGCCTCTTCCTCAACGCGGAGCTGGACAAGGCGAGCGAGGACAACGAGCGCAACGCCCTCGTGATCGAGACGGCGGGCACGAAGATCGGCGTGGTGCAGATCGCCGGCCTCGTGGCCCGGCGCATCGTGTCCTTCGTGAAGGTGGGTGAGCATCTGAGCACCGGCGAGCGCTTCGGCCTGATCCGGTTCGGCTCGCGCCTCGACATTTTCGTGCCGCTCAACGCCCAGGTTCTCGTGGGTCTCGGCCAGACGGCGGTAGCCGGCGAGACGGTGCTCGCGGACCTGACCGCCAACGAGCCGGCGCGCCAGTACCGCGTGGGCTGATGCCCTCTCGCCCGCTGGAAGGGAAGGCTTCACGGCGGGCCGCTTGGGCGGAACCGTTGACGCGGTTTGCGCTTTTCCGTCACGCGCAAACTGTCCAGCTCTGCTTATGGCTCGGGCTGGCCCCTATGCTCTCCTCTTGATGAGCGCATCGTTCAAGGCGGAAAACCGGATCCATTTTCCGCTCGATGCGCTAGGTTGGTGCCATGAGTGACCTTTTTCCGCCCTTCGCTCCCGACCCGAACGAGCCGCGCAAGCGGCTTTTCAAGCCGGTCCCCTTCCGGATGATCGCCCCCAACATCATCACCCTGATTGCTCTCTGCCTGGGGCTCTGGGCCATACGGCTGGCCTTCGACGGGCAATATGAGCGGGCGGTCGTGGCGGTGATCGTGGCCGCCTTCCTGGACGGCGTCGATGGGCGCATCGCCCGTCTCCTGAAGGGAACCTCCCGGTTCGGCGCGGAGCTCGATTCCCTGGCCGACTTCCTGAATTTCGGCGTCACTCCGGCGTTGATCATCTACAGTTTCGTGCTGCACGAGCTGGGACGGGTCGGGTGGATCGGCTCCATCGTGCTCGCCATCGCGGCGGCCCTTCGCCTGGCGCGGTTCAACGTCATGATCGACGACCCGAACCGGCCCGAATGGAAGAAGAACTTCTTCGTGGGCATGGCGGCCCCGATGGGGGCCATGTGCGCCCTGCTGCCGCTTTACCTCTCGTTCCTCGGCATTCCCATTCAGGATTCCTCCGTCGGGCCCATCATCCTCGTCTATGTGGTCGGCGTCGCATTCCTCATGGTCTCGACGATTCCGACCTATTCGGGAAAGACCATGGGCAAGTACGTGCCGCGCCAGTGGGTTCTGCCGATCTTCGTCCTGTCGGTCGCGGCGTTCGGCCTGCTCATCAGCTTCCCATGGGAGATGCTGAGCCTGATCACGGTCGCCTTCCTGGCGACGATCCCGATCAGCGTGATGCGCTACCGCAAGCTGGACCGGCAGGACGGCTCAGGTATCGCCGGAGTCGGCCCGTCCCCGTCCGATGTCGAGCCGCCCCCCGTCGCCTGATCGACTTGATTCAAGCCGGCCCGGTGCCATGTTGCACCCAGCGTGGCCGTTTGTGCCGATGAGTATCCTGGACGGATCCCGCAGGATCCCGGAGCGTGGAGAGAAAAGTGGCGTCTTCTTCCGAGGTGTCGAATCCCAGCGGGCGTCCGAAGCTTGTGCTCGCGTCCGCCTCGCCGCGCAGGCTCGGCCTGCTGCAGCAGGCCGGCATCGAGCCCGATGCCCTTCTGCCCGCCGATGTGGACGAGACGCCCTTGAAGAACGAGAGCGCCAAGGATCTGGCCAAGCGGCTGGCCCGTTCGAAGGCGGAGGTGGCCCGTAAGGTCGCCCGGGTCCGCGAAGACCTCAAGGACGCCTATATCCTGTCCGCCGACACGGTCGTGGTCGTCGGCAAGCGGATCCTGCCCAAGGCGGAGCTCGTGGACGAGGCGGCAGGCTGCCTGAGGCTTCTCTCGGGCCGCGCCCACCGGGTTTATACGTCCGTTTGTCTTATCACGCCGAAGGACTCCGTCCGCGAGCGGCTGGTGGAAACCCGCGTGCGTTTCAAGCGTCTCTCCCGCGATGAGTTCGAGCGCTATCTCGCCTCCGGCGACTGGCGCGGCAAGGCCGGCGGCTATGCCATCCAGGGCCTCGCCGGCACCTTCGTGGTCAAGCTGGTCGGGTCCTATTCCAACGTGGTGGGCCTGCCCCTTTACGAGGCGGCGGCCCTGCTCGACGGGGAGGGCTATCCCGTCCGGTCCAGCTGGCTCGACGCGGCCTGACGCCGCTCGCCGCCTTGCGCCAGGGAGCCCCGGCAACCACCTTGCCGCTCAGCAGGAAAGGAGGCGCGCCATGAACGCCGCCAATGAGAACAAGCCATTCGCTTCGGCCGGCAAATGCCCGATCTGCGGAAAGCCCGCCCAGGCCGAGTCCCGGCCCTTCTGCTCGAAGCGTTGCGCCGACGTGGACCTGAACCGCTGGCTGTCCGGCAGCTACGCGATTCCGGCCGTCGAAAGCGAGGAAGACGACCGGGACGAGGACGATAGGGAAGCCTGAATCAATTTCCCCGAATTTTGTCGTCCGAACCGCTGGACATGCGGCTCAGGTCTGACTATACACCCCTCCACGACGCGCACGGCTCCGCCGCGCATCGGATGCCCAGGTAGCTCAGTTGGTAGAGCATGCGACTGAAAATCGCAGTGTCGGTGGTTCGATTCCGCCCCTGGGCACCATCTATCCCTTTGATAATTGGAAGCTTTTAGAATCTGCATTGCAGGTTCTAATGCCCTATTGAAGGATTGGGGGCACACCGGGGGCACAAAGCTCCATAGTGTTGCGCTCTGCGACGCGCTCGGGGATGTCGTACTCGGACGGCTTCGACGAATTTACGATTATAAATTGCAAGTTGCGGTATGGCGACCACTTGTGGGAACGTCCTGCTTTGCGCATTGTCCAGTTGATTGGGCCGCCTCCCGGATGCGTCAATGTGAACGGGGGAGAGGATCAAAAGCCAGGGGCGAAGAATTGCTGACCTGCCACCGAAGCTTCATCCAATGGCGTTTAGAGCCTCGACCGGTGATAGGCCGCATGGCGCGACAGGAGCAAGGGGCCAGCGCGCGGAGCCTGTCCGTTGCGCAGCGCGATGGTCCCTTGCGGTTCGTAGGGCTTTGGAGAACGCCTGCGGCGTCTGATAACCCAAGGAAGAGTGGGGTCTCTCGGTGTTGTAATCCTCGACCCAGGCGGCGATCAGCTCGCGGGCATGATCCAGTCCGAAGAACAGGCTCTCGTTCAACAGTTCATCGCGCATGCGGCCGTTGAACGACTCGATGTAGCCGTTCTGCATCGGCTTGCCTGGGGCAATGTAATGCCACTCGATCCGGTGCTCGGTGCACCAGGCGAGGATGGCATTCGAGGTCAGTTCGGTGCCGTTATCGGACACAATCATCCCCGGCGTGCCGCGTCGCTCAATCAGGGTCGTCAGCTCCCGGGCGACCCGCTTGCCTGAGATCGAGGTGTCGGGGATCGCCGCCAGGCACTCCCGTGTCACGTCATCGACGACGTTCAGAATGCGAAAGCGCCGGCCGTTCGCGAACTGGTCATGGACAAAGTCCAGCGACCAGCGCGCATTGGCCTTCGCCTCCACCAGAATGGGCGCTCGCGTGCCGACCGCCCGCCGACGTGCCTGACGTTTGCGAACGCCCAGACCCTCCTCACGGTAGAGGCGGTAGATCCGGGTGAGACCCGCCGTCTCGCCCTCACGCCGAAGCAGCACGAACAGCCGCCGATAACCAAACCGACGCCGTTCCCGCGCCAGGTCACGCAGGCGGCCGCGCAAGACGGCATCGTCCGGCCGGCATGAGCGGTATCGGATCGTGCTTCGGTCAGCCCCGATCAGGGTACAGGCCCGCCGCTCCGACAGGCCGAAGCCGGCCTGCAGGTGCGCGACGGCTTCGCGCTTCGCGGCGGGCCCTACCACTTTTTTGAGAGGAGATCGCGCAGGGCCGAGGCATCCAGCATGGATTCGGCTAACAGCTTCTTCAGTCTGGCGTTCTCGTCTTCCAGCGCCTTGAGGCGCTTGGCGTCCGAGACGTCCATGCCGCCGTACTTGGCCTTCCAGTTATACAGGGTGGCTTCCGACATGCCGTGCTTGCGGCACAGATCGGCCGCCTTTGCCCCAGCCTCCTGCTCGCGCAGGATCCCGATGATCTGTTCTTCCGTAAACCGTGAACGCTTCATGGTCCGTCCTTATGATGGGCCGGACTCTAACTCCAGTTGGAGGGAAATCTCAGGGGCAGGTCAAACTTGAACTGCGGCTGAAAAATCAGCCGCAGCTTTCCCGAGGTCCTTATGCATCTTACGGGTATCGGCCATGACCTTGAGGTGCCGGTCAGGAAGAGCGGGCGCTCGGAAGGGGGCGGCACCGCATAAGTCTTCCGAAGCTGGTCCTGTCGATCAGGTTCCTTGGCCGAGAACTCATCCTAATCTTCAGGTAAGCGCCAAGGGGATTAGCGCCGCCCCCTCAACTACGAACTCTATCACGACAGCCGGCAGGTTCAACCGCCGGTCATAGCTTCCGGCCGGCGGGCGCGGCCTCGGTCCGATATTTCATCAGCGTTGGCGGCATGGCGTTCGCCCATTCCCAGATCTGCCAGCGATGATAGCGGGTGACGTTGGCACCAAGGTCGACAGGCGGGACAGGGCAGATCTCGAAGAACCGCTCAGGTGGAATATCCAGGTATTCGCAAACCTCAGCTCGCGTCATCAGGAGCGGCTAGGCGTCCGGAATCCATTTCGGGCCTCCTCGCTTCATGCCGGCGCCTTCGCTCTTCGGGTGTAGCGGCGCTTCGGCAGCGCCCGTTTCCCAAGATTGCGGCGCACCCGGGAATCGTCCTCCTCGAGCGCGGCGGCGATCATCCTCTCAATCATCTTGGCACGGGTCACCTTTGCCACCGCAGCTAGGGCGGCGATGCGCTCGACATGCGCAGCCGGAAGTTCGACACGAAGCCGACGCCGGCCAGCGGCGCCGGCAAGATCGATGCCCTTCCGGCGCGCGATGCGATGGACTCGAGCCATCGGTATGTTGAGGGCTTTGCCGATCTCCTCTGCCGAATAACCATCGGCCGAAAGGGTAGCGATGGAGCAGGCTAGGTCCTGCGGAGTGGGAGACGGTGCCGACAGCTCCGGCGCTGCGATCTCCATCTCCATCGACAAGGCGGGCACAAAGCCCGCCATAAAGCTTCCGTCATCCATTGATGCCCCCTTCGCCGCATGTGCCTGCAGCCTTCGGCATCAATGTACCACTTGTGATTCGTCTGCGACAGGCTCAGCGAACTCCATCCGCTCAGCGACCATTTCGCCTGTCAGGCGGCCTGCGATCACTTCGGAGATGTATGAATGAGGGTCACCACTCAGGTGCTCGAGATATGCAGACATTCGCTCAGCAGCGAGCTTCAAACCCTGTTCAATGCCATCTTGGTAAGCTCGGGCGAGCGCTTTGCTTTCCAATGGTTTCGTCATGTTCACCTTCTCATTCCCAATCCGCGAAAGACCCATCGCGACGGGACTGGAAGCGCTGCCCGAAGCTGCCGGATGTCGAGCTCTGCACCGCGGCGGACGCGCGGCTCGCATTCCCTGCGATCCGCTCAAGCTCCGCATTTACGGCTCTCGCCTTTGCTAAAGTCGCATCGAGCTTCGAGTCATCGACGTTGAGCGAGACCGGTTCGGCAAGCGCCTGAATGGCGCCGCCGGCATCGGCCGCCTTGCCCTTGACGATATCGAGATCCGGTCGCCGCGGCGGAAGCGGCGCAGTCGACGGCATACCGCCGCCGCGCGCCTCGCTGTCGTCACCAGCCCAGGGCAAGGTCGACTGACTGCGGGTCATCCGGCCCTGCGCCGTGCGACGCATGACTTCCAGGTCGTGATTGACCATGAACAGCTTCCGTTCGGTGTCACGAAGCCCGAAATGGCCGCCTTCCTTTTGACGGGCGGCTAGTTCATTCAGTTCACCGGCCCTGCGCAGTGCCGACGTTCGATCGGCATCATGGTATGCAGCGGCCCGAGACCGCTGCTGTTCCAGATACCGTTGCGCACCCGCCTTTCGGATCTCCTCATTCTCACTGCCGACCAGATCGTTGAGGTTGAGCGTCGTATTCTTGAGGCGATAGCTGCCTCGTCCGATTCCGATGTTGTCTCGGATGTGCTTTCCCCCGCTGAGGCCTTCGAGGATCTTCTGATCCTTCTCGGATTGGGGAACGTCTTTCGTCTTAGGCAGCCACCCGAATGGATCGAAGGTCTTCCTGTTCTGCCCTTCCTTCTCCATCTCCTCCCTGGCGATGCGGCGCAGATCGTTGGCCTTCTCGTTCTGATCAACGAACCGTTCGAGAGAAGACGAGATCGAGTTGAGCCCTGAGGACACGCCGATGGCATCAAGTCCACGGCCGAGCGAATTGGTGAAGCGATCCCACGAATTGCTCAGGTTATCGACGGAGGCCTGCGCATCTCCGGTCACGCGTCCGAGATCGCGCATCACAGAACCAGGCGCCGTCTTGTGGATCTCGGCCTGAAGCTGCTGCCACTCGCCCCGATACATGAGCAGAGCGCGCATGCCGCGCGCCAGTTCCATGTCCGAGAACAGTTGCGGCAGCTTGGAGAGGTCGCCCTTGAGCGCTTTAGCAGAAAGCTCTTCAAAGACCTCGAGGAGGTTTCGGCCCTGCTTCCTGGCTGTCGCCATCTCCTTGCGGAGATTGATGCCGAACTTTCCAAACTTTTTGGCGGTTTCTTCACTCTCCATCTTTTGAAAGATGTTCGCCATCGAAGCGGCCGCCTCTTCCGTCGTGCCGGTGTTCTGGCGCACGACCTGCAACATGGCGACCATTTGCTCAAGACCCTGCGCGCCCTTCAGCCCGACCGACGCGGCGGATGGTGCAAGGGACGGCAGATACCTCGCCATGTCCCGCAGCTCAAATTGACCGGCTTTGCCACCCTGAACCATAATATCAAAGGCCCGCTGCATATCTTGGCCGGCGATGTCGAAATTCCGTCCTACCGCATTCGCTGTGCTGGCGATGTCGTCCACCGCTGCCCCTGATGCCTGCGCGGTCCTGGCAACGGATGGCAGAAAGGAGAGCGAATCCGACAGCGAGCGTCCCTGTGAAACCAATGTCTCAAGTCCGCTCGTGACATCGTTGATCGGCACCGCCACTTCGCGAGCGATGCCCTGCACCTGTTTCGTGGCCGCTCTTGTCGCATCGGCCGTGGCATCGGCCGTGATGCCGATGCGGGTCATGCGGCGGTCGAATTTGGCGGCTTCGAGATAAGCTGTCCTGAGCCCGACCGCGATGCCGGCAACGCCCAAGGCACCGCCGGCAGCCGGCACAATACCACGGGTGGCATTGGCTACGGCAGAGCCGATCTGCGCCGTCCCTCTGGCATCGCTTTTCAGGTTCTTGAGGGATCGCGAAGCCCGGCTCGTCGGACCGGAGACTTCGTCACGCAGTCGGACGATTAGGTTTGAAGTTTGGTTAGCCATTTTAACTCCGAAGGTTGTTGCAGGACGGGCGAGATTTCCAAATCAAAACGCGATTTCGGCGCACCGAAATACACTCGAAAGCCGCGGGGGGTCGGCCCCGCTCTTAGGGGGGCGTCGGGAAGGACCCAAAACCCCGGGAGGGAGGAGAGGAAGACGGGTGGCGGGCGCGGTGGACAGATGGCGGACACTTTGAGGACATCACGTCAGCCCCTCCCTTCGCGAGAGCGGACAATTGCCGGACACCGCGTGACATTTCCCGCGCATCTTGTGACACTTTGGGGTGTTGACGTGACACATCGGCCTCCTGTTGTGACACCTGAACTCAATTCCGTGACATTTTCTGGCTCTCGCGTGACCCTTGCAGTTCTGACGGGGTGATAGAGAGGCCTGCGAGCGGCCCTTGAGGGCAGCGAGCGAGCAGGCCATCTCGTGATCGCGCGCGGGGGACTGGGCGAAATTCTGGGGAGGTTCGCACCCTGTCGAACTCATCGTCGTTAGGATGAAGGCGGACGGCCTTGAGGGCCGCCGCCGCTTCCGACGCGGATGTCAGGTGTCGAGGTTCGAAATTCGTGCCAACCGAGTTCCACAGGTTTGATGACCATGAATTTCGAACCTACCCCTGTTTCCTTGGGTCAGGCACCCGGCCTGCCTTCATCTGACGGCGCCAGTAACCTTCGCTCCAGCCATATCCCTCCCACGGCTTCAATGCGCGCAGGCAGCGCTCTCGCGGGGTGGCTCCATTGGCGATGCGGCGGGCTTTTTCCCGTTGCGCCTTCTGCACCTTCCGCTCGCGGGTTCGCTGATCCTTGCGCCGGTCAATGGCTCCAAACGTTTCCAGTCCGAGATGGATACGCTCGGCCTCTGTCACTCCCAACAGGATAGCGATCTCATCTGCCTTGAGCCCGCGCCTGCGGCGGCGGTGCTCATGAACCAGATCGAGAACCCACAACTCGCCGAATTCGTTAAGGACACCGGGACACCATCGGCGGCACCACTCCACCGGATCGTTCAGGCGGCGGTGTTTGTCCGAGATTTCTGAAACGTGCCCAACCGCAGCGCGGGCATAGGCTTCGCCATCGTCAGTATCCACGGGCCCGCCATGACGCGCCCTGATCAACCGTTCGATGGCGACGACACGCAGGTGCGCAAACTCCACACGGCGCGGATGCTTGCGCGCCCGATACCCCAAAACCGCATTGCCGACCCTGACTTCACTTCTAGCATGAGGAGCACTATATTCAGACTGCTCTTGTGCTCTTGAACGTCCGTCCGGTGCCAGCCGGCGGGCGTTTGCATTTGCTGTCATGCTGCATGTCCCCCTTGAGAGCTCTCATGGAGCCGAGCATCGACGGAGTTCATGAAGTCGGCCACATCCTGCCACGCCATGGTCCATGGAATGCCGCGGGCGATGTTCATGCGCTCCAAGGTTTCCGTCTCCTGGCATCTCAACTGAGCGATCTCAGTCGGACTGCAATGCGCCGCGGCGGATCGAAGGCGAGCCGCAACCTCATTGATCAGCTTCTCATTATGAGCCAGCCGCAGGGGGATCACGTTCGTGGCCTGTGCTATGCGAAGAGGCACTGGCACTGGACGGGGCGGTTCGTCACGCATCGCATTGTGGGGCAGTTTCCGTACCCATTTCCATTGCGCCCGAGAAAGCTCCCCGCGCTCGCCCCAATACCGGAGGAGAGATGCTGCGAAACGTTGATCGTTCGAGCTCAGGAAGGGCAGTGCCTCGCGAAGCGCCTCGATTTGGGCAAGGCGCTCGGCTTTCACATCCCGCGCCGGTCGCCGCTGTGCTGCCTTTCCGGCCTTCGGCGGAGCCGCCTTCCGCGTCGCACAGCGCTTGGGTTTCCTGGCTTCCAGCTGCGGCGTCTCAGCGTTCGCAGTCAGAAAAAGGGGCAAGTCATCAATCATGGCGGACCCCTCACGCTATCCGCGGTCTACGCGGGGAGGGGGATCGTGTTCCGGAATCAAGGACCGGAAGGCTCTTCAAAAAGCGCTCCCAGTCCTCATCAAGAATCAGCGTTTTTCGTCCGCACTTTCGGGCGATCAAGTTGCCGTCGCGAATCTCCTCGTAAAGCTTCGATCGACCGAAAGGCCCGGTCTTTACGAGTGCCTCAACCGTGTGGGCTTTTGCCATGTGTGTACCTCCACAAACCGCGGCGAATGTTGCTGCGTTGAGGTGCACGGTGATGGAACTCGTTCGGAAAAATAACCCCAGTTGCGAGGAAATTTGAGGGAGCCTCAAGAAGAGCCCCCATTCATAGGGTTTCGAAGAGCGCTTTAATTGGGGGTATCTATCTCAAGTGCACTCCGCGTTCGATCCGCTTCGCGAAACGAGACCTGAGGTCTGCATCACTATCATAAGGCCACCCCGCCAGTTTCCAGCCTGAAACGCAAAATCCGACGAACAGGCCGTTTCCCGTTTTACCGGCGGTCTCACTGGTAAGAAGGTACCAAGCGATAGCCATCCCACGCAGGAATTCATGCACCAGCACATCCTTACGGCCGTTGTGTCCGGGTTGCTCGTCTCTGAAAGGCTTCCGAAATGCCTGCAGCTTGCATATGGCAAGCTGCACGGCTTCCCTTGCATCACCTAGTCGACTTTCTGCCACGGCGGTCGCGCCCTCTTTCTCCTCAGAGGGATCGCTATCCAGTTCTTCCTGCGAGATGAAATAGCCTGTGTCTTCGTATCTGACGTGCTCAAGAAAATCGCTCATACCCTGGAGCATCTCGTCAACGCGTGTTGCAATGAGTTCGGCAGTACGGCGTTGCGCAGGCCATATCTCGCTGCGGAGTCGGGTAATTTCCAGGGCTGTGTTGGCGAATGACAGCACATAGCTACGCACACAAGCAAATGGATTTTCCGCGAGATGCATGTTGCAGATCCGGCCTTGGTTGAGGAGTTTGCGGGTAATGGCATCTAGGTTGCATGAGCCCTCCGGCGCATGCAATTGATCTCTGCTGAGGTCTGGAGCTGTAAACTCTATGGGCGCATATCGTCCTGCTATCGGACGGGTGCGATATTTCGCTTTAATAGCTGCCTCGTCAGCCTGTCTCTCTTCTTCGAGCCAGGCGTCTTCTTCCTCCTTGATCCGCTTGAGCACGGCGGCCTCGTCTTCGTCCGTCCACTGGTGCTGAGCATGCGCATGGAGCCCATCGGGCTTAAAGTATCCAGCGAGGTGGCCAATAGCGTGTTGCTCCAAAAAATCAGGTGTCGCTTTGAAACGCTGGCGGGGCTCTTCACCGTCATCTAGGGCGCCCAACCAGACCTCCAGAGGGCCATCCTTCGGTCGTCTGAGGCCGGTCTCGAAACGCCCAAGCATTTCACGACCATCAACCCGAACAGCAATCCAACAACCCCACTCCGGCGTCTTTCGGGTCGTGTCGATCCAGACAAGATCACCTCCCGTGAGCCGATCCGGCAACTGCTCACCGACTAGTTTTCGGAGGACGAAGCCTGGCCGTGCGGAAGTCTCCTGGTCATCAACCACGTGAAGTTCAGGGGCATGAAATGACCGTGTCATCGCGCGGCCCTCTTCGGTTTCATAATGACCACCGTCGATGTGTTGGCTTTTTCGGCGACGATTTGCTCAACAGTTCGAGCCCAAAGCTCGAGCGCGATCCGCTTTTCCCGGGCCCTGTCGTAAGTGTCATAATGGCGCCCAGTCACATCGCGCCGGATGTGGTTTAGTACAGCGGACACGTCTTCGCCAGGGATGCCAAGGCTCGCGAGCCGAGTGGCTATGGTCCGCCGTAGATCGTGCGGGGAGGGCGGTTCGGCCTGCCAAGTACAAACTGCTGCATCATCTTCCATTTCCTTGAGCTCTCTGCCGAAACGCGCCATGGCGACGGCAAGCGCGTGCGCAGTGATGGGCACTTCATCGACCGACGGAGACGGGAAAAGGTATGCTTCGTCTTTGCCTACCAGGGTTAAGGCGTCGTTAATGGTACCCACCGCTAAGGGCGAAAGGGGTACAAAATGTGCCCGTCCATTCTTGGACCGATCAGCAGGGATAACCCATCCGGCTCTGGCCGGATCGTCCAGACTCTCGAACTCCGACCGCAGGGCCCCGGCAACCTCGCCGGCCCGGGCGCCCGTCAGCAGCAATAGCCTCAGGGCCAAGCCGACCCGGCGAGATACGGGTGGGAGAGTGACGCCGTTCCAGAAGAGCTTGACCTCGGCATCGCTCAAGACCCGCGTCGCGACCGTCTCAACCCCTCTCTTTCGAAGCCGATGGCAGGGGTTCGCTCGCACAAGGTCGGCATCGATGGCAAACGAGAAGATCGAGCTTATGAGAGCCTGAATCCGGTTCGCTTGGGTTGCCTTGCCGTGCTGGACCATCCCCTCGCACAGGGCGATGATATCCCTCCGTTCGATCGAGGCATAAGGCCGGTCCTTCCACTTCGGTAGAATGTGGAGCCGGAGGTTCCGCTCGTCAGCATCGGCGCTCCGCTTGAACCGGCGGGCGCGCTCCTTGATGTAGCGGTCAGATAGAGCCTGAAAGGTGTTGGTTGTCGCTTCCAGCCGGGCCCTGCGCTTTTCTTCCACTGGGTTCCGACCGGCGGCGACTGTCCGGCGCATGTCATCGGCCGCTGTCCGGGCCTGGGAGAGGGTGACGTCAGGATAACTGCCAAGTGTCGCTCTTGAGACCCTGCCGGTTTGGGGATCCCGGAACCGGAAAGACCACGATCTCGCGTCCTTGGCTGAGACCCTTAGCTCGAGCCCGGTGCAGCGCAGATCCGAGATCTCGACCCGTCCGGAAGCAGGGGCCGGGATCGACCGTACGAGAATGTCGGTAAGTGCTTTCTTCACGACTGAACTTTCCAGAGGGCAGATCCTGTTGCCCCCAGGAGGTCCAGCCTGTGCCCCCAGCGATCTGGGGGCACGCCGGGGGCACAAAGTGCCCCGGCTGGTGATGGACGTAGGTGTACACCCGAAGACGAAAACGCATGTTATATCAGTTGTTTGGGTTTTCCACCAAAATTCGCCGAAATCCCCGGAAATCCATAATTACACGACTGAAAATCGCAGTGTCGGTGGTTCGATTCCGCCCCTGGGCACCACTTCCTTCCCTTGAAGTCTCAATGGTTTGAAAGCTCGCGAACTGCGGTGCCGCTTGCGTTGGTTCGAGTGCGCGCGAGGCCGCGTGCCTTTGCTTTTATCCGGCCCTCTTCGCAGCCCTGTGCAGCTTCAGGTTATCGAGTTTGCTGTACTCATACTGCGCAAGTGCTGCTCCGACCTGGCCGAAAAGCGCCCCGATAACCAGTCCGGTAACGATGATCAGCGGCAGCTGGCGCCAATCGAGGTGGGTTTTCGTCAGGTCCTGGGTCATCGCTCTTTCTTCGCGGTGTCTATCGATTCACGGCGCGGCTGCACGCGATGATCGTAGCACGTCATCGTGCGGGGTTGAGTAGAGGGCGCCGCCGGCCTTGGCAAGGAAACACTGATCGAGAAGGCCACGTTCCTTCCGAACAGATCGTCACACGCGGGTGTCTCTAGCATCGTCCGGAGATTTCAATTCTGCGACCGTCCCCAGCCTCCTTCGCCACCGTGAGAGAGGGCGGAAGGCGGGAGGTCTGCTGGTGCAAGAGGGAGATCGCTACACGCGCCAGATCCCTGAATTCCTCCTGCACGACCTCGGGAGCATCGTCCCAATCGTCTGAATGCTCAGAGGCGTAAAACGCCTGCGCGACAAGCTCGACCTGGTTCGGCGTCATGCAAGTCTCCCTGCACCTATTAACCAGATAGGTAACAAGGGAGGTATTCGTTCCCTGTCTCTTTAGGGGTACTCCCGATGATGGAGCATAAGTTGCTGTAATCATTGGATGCGCTACCGCTTTCGGCCAAGAGGCATTCTAGGAAACTTTCCAACGGCGTTTCTCAACCCGCCGCCCAGGCTTAATGGAAAGTGCCCATGGGGCCGCGTTGGCCATGCGCTACGAACGATCGGGCCGTCCGCTCTCCTTCACTTCCTCGCGCAGATCGCTCGGGCGATCATGGCATTCGAGCCGTCGCTCGTGGAGAAGCAGTAGACACCTGTCTCATCCATGTCGAAACGATCGCCCCGGCTGCATGTGCCGTTGACGGGATACTCGTCCTCGTTGCAGCGCGCCATGCATCGACCCTGTGCGGCGCATTCCTGCACGAAGACCCTCAGGATCGTGCCGGCGAGACCGGGCTTCCCTTCAGGCCCGACCTTTCCTTCCGGGCCGGCGGGACCGGGAGGTCCGACCGGACCTGTCAGGCCTGCCGGGCCGATCGGCCCGACAGGACCCGGAGGGCCGATGGGGCCGATCTCTCCGGCGATACCCTGCGGACCCGGAGGGCCGGCGGGCCCCACGGCGCCGATGGGGCCGGCAGGACCCATGGCTCCCATGGGCCCCGGTGGTCCGACGGGTCCAGGCTCACCCCGCGGCCCCGGCGTTCCTTGAGGACCCTGCGGGCCCTGATGGCCGGCCAGGCCTTGAGGACCCTGTGGCCCGGGCGGCCCCGCTGGGCCCTCGGGCCCTATCGGTCCGGCTGGTCCGGGCTGCCCTCCCGGGCTTGCTTGTGCTTCCGCAGTCCCAGGCGGTCCTGGAGGCCCGGCGGGTCCCTGCGGTCCCATCGGACCGGCTGGGCCAGTCTCTCCGCGCGGGCCGGGCGAGCCGGCGGCTCCCTGTGGACCGGGAGGGCCTTCGGGTCCCTGCGGGCCCGGCGATCCGTCGCGACCGGGCTCCCCCTGCGGCCCGGGCGGGCCGGCCGGTCCGGGCTGCGCTGGGGCCGCAGCCGCTTCCTGCTGTGCCGCGCCCGGTGCTTCCGGCCCGCGCTGACCGCAGAACCCGACAACCGCCTGCCGCTCCTCGCTCTCCGCCTGGAGGTTCACGATGCAGGTGGCGGGATGATAGGGGAGCCTGAAGGTGAACCGGCCGTTCGCATCCGCCTTGGTCTCGAAGCGCTCGTCGAGGAAGATCGATACCTGGCGTGGCTTGCTCAGCCGTCCGATGACGCGCAGCTCGCCGGCGGTGATCATGGCTTGATCGATGAGGATATCCGCCATGGCAGGCATGCCGCTGGCGATCAGGATGGATCCGGCTAACAGGCGTGTGAGCATCGTGGCTTCCCACTTCGGAGAAGCAAAGCGTCGCCTGAAGGGGCCCGAAGCGTCAATTCACCCGGAAGAGTACCGCAAATACCACCTCACTTGCGCGGAGCGAGCCTTTATAGCCCGCCTCGCCGGGCAAGAGGATGCGAACGGGCCGCTTGCGATGCGACGGCCCGGCATTCCGCTTACAAGGGTTGGGTCGGATCGTTCGATCCTGCTTCCCGGGCCCTGCCTCGCCGCCTCAATGCACCCCTTCCGCCTGCATCGCCTCGACGCGGATTTCCTCTGTCAGTTGGGCCTTCAGGCTCGAGAACTCTGGTGTGGTCTTCATCCTGTAATGACGGGGATGCGGCAGGTCGACAGGGATGTCGGCCTTGATCCGACCGGGGCGGGCCGACATGACGATGACGCGGGAGGCGAGGAAGATCGCTTCCTCGATGTCGTGCGTCACGAAAAGAACGGTCTTGCGCTCCCGTTCCCAGATGCCGAGCAGCAATTCCTGCATCAGGCCGCGGGTCTGGTTGTCGAGGGCGCCGAAGGGTTCGTCGAGGAGCAGGATGTCGGGATCGTTGGCGAGCGCGCGGGCGATGGCCGTGCGCTGCTGCATGCCGCCCGAAAGCTGCTTCGGATAATGGTTCTCGAATCCGCGCAGACCCACCTTCTCGGTATAGGACGCGACGATCTCCTGCCGCTCCGCCTTCGGCATGCCCTTCTCGCGCAGCCCGTAGGCGATGTTCTCGGCGATCGTGAGCCAGGGAAACAGCGTGTAGGACTGGAACACCATGCCCCGGTCCGCGCCGGGGCCCTTGATCTCGCGGCCGTTGAGCATCACGCGCCCGCCGCTCGGGCGGTCGAGGCCCGCCACGATGCGCAGGAGCGTGGATTTTCCGCAGCCCGAGGGCCCGAGGATGGTGATGAAATCGTTCTGCGCCACCTGCAGGCTCGTGGGCTCCAGCGCCCGCACGGGCGCGCCGCCGCGCACGCCCGGAAAGACGCGTGAGACGTTCTCGATCTGGAGGATCGTGCCGGTCATGCGAGCCTCCAGGGGAAGAGCGAGCGGTTGAGCGCCTTGAACAGGAAGTCAGAGATGAGGCCGATCACGCCGATGACGATGATGCCGAAGATCATCTGTCCCGTCGCGAGAAGCGCCTGGCTGTCGATGATCATGTGGCCGATGCCGGAGGAGGAGCCGATGAGCTCCGCAACGATCACGTAGGTCCACGCCCAGCCGAGCACGAGTCGCAGGATCTCGGCGATCTCCGGCGCATTGGCGGGGATCAGCACGCGCCTGACCACGCCCCGATCCTTCGAGCCCAGCGTATAGGCGGCCTCGACGAGGTCGCGGCGCGTGTTGCCCACGGCCACGGCCACCATCAGGATGATCTGGAAGACGGAGCCAATGAAGATCACCAGGAGCTTCTGCATCTCGCCGATGCCCGCCCAGAGGATGAGGAGCGGCACGAAGGCGGAGGCCGGAAGGTAGCGGGCGAAGGACACGAAGGGCTCGAGGAACGCCTCGAAGGATTTATACGCGCCCATCATGATGCCGAGCGGCACCGCGACGAGGGCGGCAAGCACGAAGCCGCCGACGACGCGCCAGACCGTGACGCCGATATCGTTCAGGAAGCCGAACCGCGTGAGCAGCAGCCAGCCGTCCTGCACCATGGTGATCGGATCGGCCAGGAACGTGCGCGAGACGAAGCCGCCGAGCGTTGCGAAGGCCCAGGCCGCGAAGAAAAGGACGAAGAAGGAAATGCCGAGCGCGACGCGCGTGCCTTGGCTGACGGGTTCAAGAGGACGGGGCATGAAGAATCTGTTCTGCCATCCGGACGTTCAGTGCCGGATGTGTGCCTGAGGAAAAGGCCGAGGCCCTGGCCCGCTTCCACGGGCCAGGGCCTCGGCAACGGCCTTACTGGATGAAGCTGGTATCCGCCAGCGCGTCCATGTCCGGCTTCTGCTTGATGATGCCGGTTTCGAGCAGCAGGTCGGCGGCTTCTGCCGAGAAGGTCTTGAACTCGCTCTCGAAGAACTTCTTGTTCGCCGCGCGGTCCTGCCAGCGCAGGAACTGGGCCGACTTGCCGAAGGCCTCGCCGGTCTGCTTCACGTCTGCGCCCATGATGTCGTAGGCCTTCGCCTGATCCTTGGCGATCATGTCGAGAGCTTCGAAATAGCTGTCGGCAAAGGCCTTGGCGGCCTTCGGGTTGTCGGCGAGGAATTTCGGCGTGCAGCCGAAGGTGTCCATCACCATCGGGTAGTCGAGCGTGGTGGCGATGATCTTGCCCGATTGCGGCGCGGCGCGCACGGAAGAGAGATACGGCTCATAAGTCATGGCCGCGTCGTTCTGCCCGGCGATAAAGGCCTGGGCGGCAGGGCCCGGCTCCATGTTGACGACGGTGACGTCCTTCACGGAGAGGCCGTTCTTCTTGAGCATCCAGGAGAGCGCGAAATAGGGCGACGTGCCGGGCGCGGAAGCCGCGACCTGCTTGCCCTTGATATCCTTGATCGACGCGATGTCGTTCTTCACGACCATGCCGTCAGCGCCGTAGCTCTTGTCGAGCTGGAAGATCTGCTTGGTGGGGACCCCGTTGGCATTCCACACGATCCATGTCTCGACGGTCGTTGCCGCGCATTGGATATCGCCGGACTGGATGGCGAGGTGGCGGCTCGCCTGCGGGACTTTCTTGATCGTGACGTCGAGGCCGTTCTTCTTGAAGATGCCGGCCTCCTTCGCGAGCGTCAGGGGCGCGAAGCCCGTCCAGCCCGAGATGCCGATGGCCACCTTCGTCTCCTGCGCCGAGGCGGACGCCGCCGCCAGCGCCAACACGGCCAAACCACCCAATACCGCTTTCATTGCTGCCTCCGTCCTGTCCAATTCCCTGGCTCGTTCCGCCGGCTGTTTCCCTGAAGTTCTTGCTTCTCCGCCGGCGCTTCCTTGCGAGCGGGCGAATGGCACCATGACGGAGCGGCAATGTCAAATGTATAGACATTTCAACCTGCCGCTGTTTTGGGCAATGCGCGCTAAAAGTTGCGCGCTCAGATTGGATCCGGCGTGATCTCGATGAGGATTGCCCGACCGGAGCCGGAGAGCAGGATGAGGTCCTGCGTGGCGTCCAGCATCAGTGTGTCGAGGGCTTGAAGCGAATGGATCGTCGAATCGAGCGTCACGTCGAAGAGTCCATCGAGCGGGACGAGAAACGCGACGGCGGTCTCCTCCGCCAGCAGCGCCACGCCGGACTCGACGAAACGCGTCCGGTGCCGGAACTGTCCGCGCCGCGTCATCACGTTGAGGTCGCGGATCGGCCCCGAGAGAAGGCGCCCGGTGGTGATGTCGTCGCCGGAGAACGAGAGCTTGGGCGAGGCCTCGTCCAGCAGATAGGCGATGCCCTCCACGTCGAGTTCGATGCCGTCGCCTTCCACTACGATCAATGTCCGGTCGATCCCCGGGAACAGCGAGAACGGACCGTCCGAGGCCACATCGGCCATGCTGATGCGCCAGCCGAAGGTCTCGAAGGTCGAGCCCTCCGGAAAGGCGGCGACCTCAGCCGTGGTGCCGCCGCCGTTCTTCCAGGGGACCCGGACGAGATCGTGGTTGCGGACGACGCGCGCCCGCATCAACGCAGGCTCGGGAGGTTGAGGTTGTGCTCGCGAGCGCAGTCGATGGCGATGTCGTAGCCCGCATCCGCATGGCGCATGACGCCGGTCGCCGGATCGTTCCAGAGCACGCGCTCGATGCGCTTGGCGGCTTCCGGTGTGCCGTCGCAGACGATCACCATGCCGGAATGCTGCGAGAAGCCCATGCCGACGCCGCCGCCGTGGTGCAGCGACACCCAGGTGGCGCCGGACGCGCAATTGAGCAGGGCGTTGAGGAGCGGCCAGTCGGACACCGCATCCGAGCCATCCTTCATGGCCTCCGTCTCCCGGTTCGGGCTTGCGACCGAGCCGGAATCGAGGTGGTCGCGACCGATCACGATGGGGGCCTTCAGCTCGCCCTTGGCAACCATCTCGTTGAAGGCGAGGCCGAGGCGGTGGCGGTCGCCGAGGCCGACCCAGCAGATGCGGGCGGGCAGGCCCTGGAACTTGATGCGCTCCTTCGCCATGTCGAGCCAGTTGTGCAGGTGCTTGTTGTCCGGCAGCAGCTCCTTCACCTTCGCGTCGGTCTTGTAGATGTCCTCAGGATCTCCCGACAGCGCGGCCCAGCGGAACGGCCCGATGCCGCGGCAGAAGAGCGGGCGGATGTAAGCCGGGACGAAGCCCGGGAAGTCGAAGGCATTGTCGACGCCTTCTTCCTTCGCCATCTGGCGGATGTTGTTGCCGTAATCCAGGGTCGGGACGCCCGCCTTGTAGAAATCCAGCATGGCGCGCACGTGCTCGGCCATGGATTGCTTGGCGGCGTGCTCCACGGCCTTGGGATCGATCTCGCGCTTGGCTTCCCACTCGGCCAGGGTCCAGCCCTTCGGCAGGTAGCCGTTGATCGGGTCGTGTGCCGAAGTCTGGTCCGTCACCGCATCCGGACGGATACCGCGCCGGTAGATCTCCGGGAAGATCTCGGCGGCGTTGCCGAGAAGACCAACCGAGACAGGCTTTTTATCGCGGCAGGATTGCTCGATGATGGCGAGAGCCTCATCCAGCGTGTCGGCGCGGCGGTCGAGATAGCCGGTGCGCAGGCGCATCTCGATGCGGCTCGGCTGACATTCGACGGCGAGGCAGGAGGCGCCCGCCATGGTGGCGGCGAGCGGCTGCGCGCCGCCCATGCCGCCGAGCCCGCCGGTGAGGATCCAGCGGCCGGAGAGATCGCCGTTATAGTGCTGGCGGCCCACTTCCACGAAGGTCTCGTAGGTGCCCTGCACGATGCCCTGCGTGCCGATATAGATCCAGGAGCCGGCCGTCATCTGGCCGTACATCATGAGCCCCTTGCGGTCGAGCTCATGGAACTTGTCCCAGGTGGCCCAGTGCGGCACGAGGTTGGAATTGGCGATCAGCACGCGCGGGGCATCCGCATGGGTGCGGAACACGCCGACCGGCTTGCCGGACTGCACGAGGAGCGTCTCGTCGGCTTCGAGGTTCTTCAGCGCGGCGACGATGCGGTCGAAGCTGTCCCAGTCGCGCGCCGCGCGGCCGATGCCGCCATAGACGACGAGTTCGCCCGGCCTTTCGGCGACGTCGGGATCGAGGTTGTTCATCAGCATGCGCAGGGGCGCTTCGGTCAGCCAGCTCTTGGCCGACAGGTCGGTGCCGTGGGCGGCGCGGATCACGCGGGCGTTGTCGATGCGGGTCATGGGATGGATCCTCGGATCAGGCTTTGGATGGGGCAAAGGCGAGACAGGTCTGAAGAATGCGGGTCAGCGTCGCGCGCATGGGCGCGGCATAGCTCTCGTCGTAGGCGCTGGGCCATTCACGCTCCGAGACGGGGCCGAGCGGCTCATGCATGTAGCCGCGGCAGGCGAGTTCCATCTGGACGGCGTGAACACCCTCGTCGGGGCTGCCGAGGCTGCGCGTGATGTAGCCGCCCTTGAAACGGCCGTTCATCACATGGCTCAAGCCGCTCTGCGCGCAGAGGTTCTCGATGGCAGCGCTCAGGGACGGCGCGCAGGAGGCGCCGCCATTGGTGCCGATGTTGAAATGGGGCAGGGCGCCGTCGAACAGGCGCGGGATCACCGAGCGGATCGAGTGGCAGTCGTAGACCACGACGGTGTCATGCCGCGCCCGCAGGCGCTCGATCTCGGCGCGAAGGGCGGCATGATAGGGCTCGAAGAAGCGGGCGCGGCGCTCGGCGATCTCGTCCGCCGTCGGCTCCGTTCCCGGCTCGTAGAGCGGCTCGCCGTCGAAGGTCGTCGTCGGGCACAGTTCCGTGGTCGCCTGTCCGGGATAGAGCGAGACGCCGGACGGGTCGCGGTTCACGTCGATCACCGTGCGCGAGATCGCGGTGCGGATCACGGTGGCGCCGAGTCCGGCGGCGAAGTCGTAGAGCCGCTCGATCCACCAATCCGCGTCCTTGCGCGCGAGCCAGGGCGAGACGAGGCCGCGCGCATACGCGTCCGGAATCGCCGTGCCCGTATGCGGCAGGCTCACGACGAGCGGCGCGTCGCCTCGGGAAACCGTGAGCCAGTCCGGATGCGTGCTCATGCCCGAATCTCGCTCGTCACGACGGGCAGAACGTCCGCGCCGGCGGCATCCGCTAGGGCGCCGGACGCGACGAGGGCCGTGGCCCGTTCCATGTCGGGCGCCATGTGCCGGTCGTCGTCGAGATGCGGGACGCTTCCACGCAGCAGCGCACGGGCGCGCTCCAGGCGCTCGCTGGACTTCATGGGAACATGGAAATCGCAGCCCTGGACAGCGGCCAAAAGTTCGATGCCGATCACGTTGGCGGCGTTCGCCGCCATGGGCAGGAGCCGTCTTGCGCCATGGGTCGCCATGGACACGTGGTCCTCCTGGTTGGCGGAGGTCGGGATCGAATCCACGCTCGCCGGATAGGCGCGCTGCTTGTTCTCGGACACGAGGGCGGCCGCCGTGACCTGCGGGATCATGAAGCCGGAATTGAGCCCCGGCTTCGGCGTGAGGAAGGCGGGGAGGCCCGACAGGCCCGGATCGACCAGCATGGCGATGCGCCGCTCGGCGAGCGAGCCGATCTCGCACAGGGCCATGGCGATCATGTCGGCCGCGAAGGCGACAGGCTCCGCGTGGAAGTTGCCGCCGGAGATGACTTCTCCGGTTTCCGAGAAGACGAGGGGGTTGTCGGATACGCCGTTCGCTTCGGTGCCGAGCGTCTCGCCTGCCTGGCGCAGCAGGTCGAGCACCGCGCCCATGACCTGCGGCTGGCAGCGCAGGCAATAGGGGTCCTGCACGCGGTCGTCGTTGGTGAGGTGCGAGGCGCGGATGGCGCTGCCCTGCATCAGGGCGCGCAAGGTAGCGGCCACCTCGATCTGACCGCGATGGCGCCGCAGCTTCTGGATGCGCTCGTCGAAGGGGCCGTCCGACCCCTTGGCGGCGTCGGTGGCGAGCGCGCCCGTGACGAGGGCTGCCTGGAACACGCGCTCTGCCTCGAACAGTCCCGCCAGGGCGAGCGCCGTCGAAACCTGCGTGCCGTTGAGAAGCGCGAGTCCTTCCTTCGGGCCGAGCGAGAGCGGTGCGAGGCCCGCCTGCGCGAGCGCCGCTTCCGCTGGCACGCGGTGTCCGTCGACGAAGAACTCCCCGACGCCCATGAGGGCCGCCGTCATGTGGGCGAGGGGCGCGAGATCGCCCGATGCGCCGACGGACCCCTGTCCCGGAATGACGGGGACGAGGTCCGCCTTCAGGCAGGCCGTCAGGTGCTCGATGGTGGACCAGCGCACGCCCGACGCGCCTTGGGCAAGGCTCGCGAGCTTGAGCGCCATGACGAGCCGCACCACCGCAACCGGCAGCGGATCGCCGACGCCGGCCGCATGCGAGAGCACGATGTTGCGCTGGAGCGTCGCGAGGTCGCCCGCGCCGATGCGCACGCTCGCGAGCTTTCCGAAGCCGGTATTGATGCCGTAGACCGGCTCGCCCTTGGCCACGATGGCGTCGATGGTCCTGGCGCCCGCCTCGATGGCGGAGCGGCAATCCTGATCGAGCGTCACCTGCGCTCCGAAATAGACGCGTTGCCAGTCGGCGAGCGCGACGGAGCCGGGATGAAGCAATACGTTTTTGGTCACTGTCCCCTCCAGATGCGGGCGTGAAGCGGGTTGAAGCCGATGCGGTAGACGAGCTCCGCCGGGCGCTCGATGGTCCAGATCGCGAGATCGCACGACTTGCCGATCTCCAGAGTGCCGATCTCGTCGAGGCGGCCCAGCGCACGCGCGGCCTCGCGCGTGACGCCCGCGATGCATTCCTCGACGGTCATGCGGAACAGGGTCGCGCCCATGTTCATGGTGAGCAGGAGCGATGTGAGCGGCGAGGTGCCGGGATTGCAGTCGGTCGCCAGCGCCATATGCGTGCCGTGCTGGCGGAAGGCGGCGACCGGCGGCAGCTTCGTCTCGCGCAGCATGTAGAAGGCGCCCGGCAGGAGCACGGCGACCGTGCCGGCCTTCGCCATCGCGGCGGCGCCTTCCTCGTCCGTGTATTCCAGATGGTCGGCGGAGAGCGCGCCGTGATCGGCGGCGAGCTTCGCGCCGTGCAGGTTGGAGAGCTGGTCGGCGTGGAGCTTGACCCTCAGGCCATGCGCCCTGGCGGCGTCGAACACGCGGGCAGTCTGTTCGGGCGAGAAGGCGATGCCCTCGCAGAAGGCATCGACCGCATCGGCCAATCCTTCGCGGGCGAGAGCCGGCAGCATCTCGCGGCAGATCGTGTCGATGAAGGCGTCCTTGTCGCCGTTCGCCTCCGGCGGCAGGGCATGGGCGCCGAGGAACGTGGTGACGACGGAGACGGGGCGTTCCCCGGCGAGGCGGCGCGCCGCCCTTAATGACCGGGCCTCGGTCTCCAGATCGAGGCCGTAGCCGGACTTGATCTCGACAGTGGTGCAGCCCTCGGCAATCAGATGGTCGAGGCGGGGCAGGGCGCTCGCCACGAGCTCGTCCGCGCTCGCCGCGCGCGTCGCCTTCACGGTGGACACGATGCCGCCGCCCGCGCGGGCGATCTCCTCGTAGCTGGCGCCGTTGAGCCGCAGCTCGAATTCATGCGCCCGGTCGCCGCCATAGACGAGATGAGTGTGGCAATCCACGAGGCCAGGAGTGATCCAGCGGTTTTGGCAGTCGATTCGCTCGGCCGCGTCCCAGCCGTTCGGGAGATCCTTTTCCGGTCCCACGAAGGCAATCCGGCCATCCTTGGAGGCGACGGCTCCGCTCTCGACGATCCCGAGACCGTCGCCCCTGAGCGTTGCAAGGCGAGCGTTGAACCAGACCCGATCGAAGCGCATGTTCCTGCTCCGGATAGGTTGCGATAATGTCTATACATAATCGCGAAAGATCGGTATTGTCTAGACGTATTCGACAGGTTTCGATGGTCCGGCGCCGGCATGGCTTTTTGGCGGCTTTCGTCCCGGGCCAGCAACGATGAAGGTGTCAGCATGCGCAGGCTCATTCTCGATCACGCCCTCCTGCCGGACGGCTGGGCGGAGCATGTCGGGATCGACATCGAGGGCGGGACGATCGCCGCCGTCCACCCGAACTCCGCCTCCGAGGGGCGCGAGCGCGTCGCTGGGATCGCGCTTCCCGGCTTGCCGAACCTGCACAGCCACACCTTCCAGCGCGGCATGGCGGGACTGGCCGAAACCCGCGGTCCGGTCGGCGACAGCTTCTGGACCTGGCGGCAGGTGATGTACCGCTTCCTCGGCTCGCTGACGCCCGACGACGTGGAGGCCATCGCGGCCTTCGCCATGATGGAGATGCTGGAAGGCGGCTTCACGGCGCTCGCCGAGTTCCACTACCTCCATCACGATGCCGATGGCCGCCCTTACGCTGACATCGCGGAACTCTCCGGTCGGATCGCGGCTGCCGCCCGTGAAACCGGCATGGGTCTGACGCTCCTGCCGGTCTTCTACGCGCAGGGCGGCTTCGGCGGCGCAGCGCCTACGGAAGGGCAGCGGCGCTTCGTCAACGATGTCGAGAGCTATGCGCGTCTTCTCGACGGGGCGCGAAAGGCCGTGGTCGGTTTGGACGATGCGGTCGTGGGGATCGCGCCGCACAGCCTGCGCGCCGTCACGCCCGAAAGCCTTCGCGAGGTGATTGCACCGGCAGGCGAGGCGCCGGTCCACATCCATATCGCCGAGCAGGTGAAGGAGGTCGAGGATTGCCTTGCCTGGTCCGGTCAGCGTCCGGTCGCCTGGCTGCTCGATCATGCGCCCGTGGATCGCCGCTGGTGTCTGATCCATGCGACCCATCTCGATGCGCAAGAGGTCGAAGGCATCGCGTCGAGCCACGCGGTGGCGGGTCTCTGCCCGATCACGGAGGCCAATCTCGGCGACGGGATCTTCGAGGGGGCCGATTACCTCTCACGGGGCGGCCGCTTCGGCGTGGGGTCCGATTCCAACATCGAGATTTCCGCGCCCGCGGAACTCAAGCAATTCGAGTACAGCCAGCGTCTCAAGCATCGCGCCCGCAACGTCCTGGCCGAGCACGAGGGCCAATCGACGGGACGCAGCCTGTATGACAGGGCGCTAGCGGGCGGCGCGCAGGCGCTCGGCCGCCGCATCGGGGCCATCGCAGCCGGGCATCGCGCCGATCTCGTGGTGCTCGATGCCGCGCATCCGGACCTCGCCGCCGTCTCGGGCGACCGGTGGGTCGATTCTTACGTGTTCGTCGCGGGCAAGGCCGTCATCGATACGGTATTTGTGGCGGGCGAGGCCGTGGTAAGGAATGGCCGGCATGTCAACCGCGAGGCGATCCGCGCCCGCTATTCGCGCGCCATGGCGCGCATCCTGTCCTGAAAGAAATGTCGTCCGGCATGAAACATCTGCATCAGCGCATCCGCGACGATATCGAGGCCAAGATCATGTCGGGCGAGTGGCCTCCGGGCCACCGCATTCCCTTCGAGCACGAGCTGATGACCGAATACGGCTGCTCGCGCATGACGGTAAACAAGGTGCTGTCCACGCTCGCGGCGAACGGCCTGATCACGCGACGCCGCCGTGCGGGGACAGTGGTGGCCGAGCCGAGCAACCAGCAGGCCGTGCTGCAGATCCAGGATTTCGCCCTCGAGGCGGTCCGCGCAGGCGTGGACTATCATTTCAAGATCCTGCATCGCGCCGTCGAACCGATCGACGCGGCCGCCGCGCAACGGATCGGCCTGCCTGTGGGCACGAAGATGCTCTGCCTTTCGACGCTTCACGTCATGGACGACGTGCCCCAGGCCTTCGAGCAGCGCCTGATCAACCTCGCCACGGTGCCGGAGGCCGGAGAGGAGCCGTTCAAGGACGATCCGCCGGGCACATGGCTCCTGCGGCGCGTGCCGTGGACCGACGCGGAGCACATCGTGCGCGCCGTCAACGCAGATGCCACCATGGCGAAGCGGCTGCGCATCCAGTCGGGAACGGCCTGTCTCGTGCTGGAGCGGCGGACCTGGCAGGCAGGCGCCTTCGTGACCGAAGCGCGCATCACCTATCCGGGCGACCGGCACCAGCTCGTGGGCCGCTTCTCGCCGGTGGCGTGAGGGGGTTTGTTCTCCCCGGCGAGCCGAAGGCGAGGGAAGGGGATCCATGGCGTCGCGCCTGAACGTGGATTCCCTTCCCCTCCGATGGCCTTGCCATCTCCGGCCGGGAATGACACGTTCCACGTCATGGCCGGGCTTGTCCCGGCCATCCGATTTTGTGAGGCGGCGCACTTTTCCGATCGAGATCACCGGGACAAGCCCGGTGATGACAAGGAGCATAAGCCTTCTTCAAGCCAAAGCGGAACGCAGGTCGTCGATCAGGTCGTCCGCATCCTCGATGCCGACGGACAGGCGCACGAGGCCGTCGTCGATGCCGAGTTCGGCGCGGACTTCCGCCGGCACCGAAGCGTGGGTCATGATCGCGGGATGCTCGATCAGGCTTTCCACGCCGCCGAGGCTCTCCGCCAGGGTGAAGAGCTGGCAGCGTTCCAGGAAGCGCGTCGCGCCGTCGAGGCCGCCCGCGATGCGGGCGGTGATGATGCCGCCGAAGCCGCGCATCTGGCGCTTGGCCAGCTCATGCTGCGGATGCGAGGCGAGGCCCGGATAGATCACGCCATCGACGCCAGGGTGAGCTTCGAGGAACTGGGCGATCCTGAGCGCCGAACTGCAGTGCCGCTCCATGCGCAGGGACAGGGTCTTGAGGCCGCGTAGCGCCAGGAAGCTGTCGAACGGACCGGACACGGAACCGACTGCATTCTGCAGGAAGGCGATCTTCTCGCGGATCTCCTGGTTCTGGCCGACGATCACCACGCCGCCGACCATGTCGGAATGGCCGTTGAGGTATTTGGTCGTGGAATGCACCACGATGTCGAAGCCGAATTCGAGCGGACGCTGCACCCATGGGCTGGCGAAGGTGTTGTCGGCCACGAGCCAGGTGCCGTGCCCGCGGGTCGCTGCGGCGATCGCTTCGAGGTCGGCGAGCTTCAGGAGCGGGTTGGTGGGCGTCTCGACCCAGACGAGCTTGGTGTTGGGGCGCAAGGCCGCCTTCACGGCGTCGGGGTTGCCGAGATCGACATAGGTGATGTCGAGCCCGGCCGACTTCCGGCGCACGCGCTCGAAGAGCCGGCGCGTGCCGCCGTAGAGATCGTCGGAAGCGACGATGTGGGACCCGTGGTCCAGCATGTCGAGCACGGTGGCGCTCGCCGCCAGACCGGACGAGAAGGCGAAGGCCGCGTTGCCGCCTTCCAGATCCGCGATGCAGCGCTCGAAAGCCATGCGGGTCGGGTTCTGCGAGCGGGCGTATTCGAAGCCCTTGTGAACGCCGGGGCTCTCCTGCGCGAAGGTCGATGTGGCGTAGATCGGCATCATCACGGCGCCCGTTGTGGGATCCGGCGACTGGCCCGCATGGATGCAGCGGGTGGCGAAATCGAGCTGGTTGCGGGTCGTCATTATGAATGGATCCGGAAATAGTTGATGAGATCGATGCGGGTGGCGAGGCCGACGAAGGAATCGCCGTCCATGATCACCGGCACGAGGCCGGCGGCGAAGAGGGGCAGAAGCTCCTTGACCGGAGCATCGGCGGAGATCGTCCGAAGGCGCGTCACCATCACGTCGCGCACCGGCTTGTCGAAAACGCCCTGAGGGACGCCCTCGTTGGCCACGAGAGCATCGAGGATATCGCTCTCGTCCACGAGGCCGACCACGCGGCCGTCCTCGATCACAGGCAACTGCGAGACGTCGGAGGAGCGCATACGGGCGAAGGCCGAGCGCAGGGTCTCGTTCGGCGAGACGAAGATGGTCGCGCCCTCGCCGAAGGGATTGATCACCACGTCGCGGGCGGTGCCGGTCGTCTTGCGGTCGAGCCAGCCCTCCTGCGCGATGAAGGCATCGTTGAACACCTTCGACAGGTACTTGGCGCCCGTGTCGCAGACGAGGGTCACGACCCGCTTCGGCTCGGTCTGCTCGCGACAATAGCGCAGGGCGGCCGCCAGAAGAGTGCCGGACGAGGAGCCTGCCAGGATGCCCTCCCGGCGCAGGAGCTCGCGCGCCGCGGAGAAGCTTTCCTTGTCGCCGATCGAATAGGCTTTCTTGACCAGGGAGAGGTCACAGTTCGGCGGCACGAAATCCTCGCCGATGCCTTCCACCGCCCAGGAGCCGGCCTCGGTCATCTGGCCCGTCTCGACGAGCGGGGCGAGGATCGAACCGGCCGGATCGGCCAGCACCATGACGGTCTTGGGCGAAACCTTCCTGAGATAGCGCCCGATGCCTGTCAGGGTGCCGCCCGAGCCGACTCCGACCACGACGGCATCTACGTCGCCGTCCATCCCTTCCAGGATCTCGGGCCCGGTGCTCGCCTCGTGGGCCGCCGGGTTGGCCGGGTTCTCGAACTGGTTGATGTAGACGGCGCCCGGCGTCCTGTTGGTGATCGCCTGGGCGAGGTCCTGGTAGTAGTCCGGGTGGCCCTTGCCGACGTCGGAGCGGGTGATCACGACCTCGGCCCCCAGGGCCTTGGCATGCAGGACCTTCTCGCGGGACATCTTGTCCGGCACCACCAGGAGGGTGCGATAGCCCTTGCTGGCGCCGACCAGGGCCAGCCCGACGCCCGTATTGCCGGCCGTCGCCTCGATGATGGTGCCGCCCGGCTTCAGGCGCCCGTCGGCCTCCGCTGCCTCGATCATGGCGCGGGCAGGGCGGTCCTTGATGGAGCCGCTCGGGTTGGCGCTCTCAAGCTTGAGGAAGAGCTTGCACGGGCCAGTGTCCAGACTCGTCAGCTCCACGAGGGGAGTTCTGCCGATCAGCTCGAGGGCTCCATGAGCAGCCATTTTGCATCTTTCTAATGTAAAATATATTATTTGTTTCTTTTTGAATGTGAAACAGGATTGTCCTTACAGACCCTTCGGTGAATTGTCACCTGCCGTTCTCATTCCTCAACGGCTGTGCATCGGCTTTGGTCCCAGGGGCTCGATACATCACGAAGGGGAACGGGCACCGGCCATGGGCGGGAGGCGAAATCCCCCAGCGCATTCAAGAACGGGAAAATTCTTGTTGTCTGTTCGTTTTAAAGAACATTCCAATTGACAGAGCGGATTTGGCGGAGGAACCTCGGGCGACTTCCATGGCAGGGCAGATCGGAGGCGGAGCAACTCCACCCGGATCGGGAACGAGGCCTTGCCCGTCGCATCAGAAAGGGTTCTCCATGGCGCGCCCTCGCATCGTCGGCATCGCCGGAAGCTCTCGGCGGCCTTCCAAGACACGATCCCTCGTCGAAGCCATCGGGGCCGAGGTCGGGCGGTCGAGGCCGTTGGATTTCATCGTTCACGATCTGGCGGGAATCGGGGCCGGTCTCGGCGGCGCCTCCTCGCGCGCGCACCTGTCTCCCGAGGCCGCGCGCATCCTGAGAGACATCGAGACCGCCGATGCCCTGATCGTCGGAACGCCCGTCTTCAAAGGGTCCTATGCGGGCCTGTTCAAGCATCTCTTCGATCTCGTCGAGCCCGATGCCCTGAAAGATGTGCCCGTGCTGCTGACGGCCACGGGCGGAGGCTTACGCCATGCGTTTGTGGTCGAGCACTACCTTCGCCCGCTGTTCGGCTTCTTCGAGGCGCTCACCATCCCGACGGCCGTCTATGCGAGCGAGAGCAATTTCATCGACGGTACCCTCGTGGATGCGGCCGTGCGCGAGCGGGCATCGAAGGCGGCCGCGCAGCTCTCGGACGTGCTGGGCCAGCGCATCGAGCAGGCCCGCGATCATGAGCCGGCGCGATTCGCGGCCGTCCGTTGAGAGCGATCCGACCGGAATGGGCGGTCGGTCTCGACCTCCCGTCACTTGAGGAGATCGAAGAGAGATCCTGAGCACTGAGCCACGAGGATCAGCAGGAGAATGCCGATCAGCCAGAGCCACGAACCTTTCCGCTGCGGTTGAGCCGGGACCGGCTGGGGCGCGGAGGGGCGTATGACGGGGCGGGAGGGCCGGCAGGCGCTCGATCAGTTCAGCCGACGCGGCGGGGATGCTGCCGCCCATCCGATGAACCTGAAGCCCACGGGGATGCCGCCGACGAAATCGACCTCGGCGGGTTGGATTCTGGACTCATAGCTGACCCACCAATATTCCCTGCGATCATCCATCCTGCACCCTCTCGCTCGCGCTCCGCCGGAGTCTCAGGTCCATCGGTAGGAGCTACCTTTGGGCTGTCACTCTTCTTCCAGGGCGGCGCAAAGGTCGAGGCAGCGAAATGCCCGATACACTTTTCCACGCGATGCCCTAGCCTTCCTGTCGTCAGGATCGACTCGATCTAGAAACTTTGAACGAATAAAGCCAGCATGGTTCACATGCGAGATGGGCTTCCAGGAGATTTCATGAACGTTCTCGTCACAGGCGGAGCAGGATATATCGGCGGCCACATGGTGCTTGCGCTGCTTGACGCGGGCCACAATCCCATCGTGTTCGATAATCTCTCGACCGGCTTTCGCTGGTCGGTGCCTGAAGGTGTGCCTCTGGTCGTCGGCGATGTGGGCGATTTCGAGCTGGTTCTCCGGACGCTTCAACAGCATCGCATCGACGCCATCGCCCATTTCGCCGCCAAGCTGATCGTACCGGAATCGGTCTCCGACCCGCTGGGCTACTACCTGAACAACACCGTCAAAAGCCGAGCCCTCATGGCGGCGGCCGTTGCCGCCGGCGTCAAGAAATTCGTGTTCTCGTCGACGGCGGCCGTCTATGGCGACACATCCGACAAGCCCATCGACGAGAATGCGCCTCTGGGACCTCTCTCACCCTACGGAAGCTCCAAGCAGTTGACGGAAATCATGCTGCGCGACGTCGCAGCCGCCCATGGCATGCGCTACGTGGCCCTGCGTTACTTCAACGTGGCGGGAGCCGATCCCCTGATGCGCCACGGCCAATCGACGGCGAACGCCACTCACCTGATCAAGGTGGCCGTGCAGACGGCGCTCGGTATGCGCTCCCACATGGAGGTCTACGGCACGGATTACCCGACGCCGGACGGCACCTGCATTCGCGACTACATTCATGTAAGCGACCTGATTGCGGCCCATATGCAGGCGCTGAACCATCTTGACCAGGGCGGCGAGAGCCTCGTCATGAACTGCGGCTATGGACACGGCTATTCCGTGTCCGAGGTCATCGAGACCGTGCGGAAGGTCTCCGGCAAGCCCGTCGAGG
Source organism: Microvirga mediterraneensis (assembly GCF_013520865.1). Classification (NCBI taxonomy): domain Bacteria; kingdom Pseudomonadati; phylum Pseudomonadota; class Alphaproteobacteria; order Hyphomicrobiales; family Methylobacteriaceae; genus Microvirga; species Microvirga mediterraneensis. Next base: position 3,717,017 of record NZ_JACDXJ010000001.1, on the reverse strand, counting down.
CGCGGATCGGACCGCGCCGGGCCGGTGACCCGGCGAGCATCGTGGCCGATCCGACCCGCATCCGGTCGAAGCTCGGCTGGGAGCCCCGGCATGACGATCTCGCCACGATCGTGGATCACTCCCTGCGTTGGGAAAGCATGTTGCGGGAGCGGAACCTGAAGCTCTGAAGTCCGGTGGATTGCCGGCTCCCGATAAGGTCGGGTTAAGAACCTCTGCCTCAAATGCTCGTCAGGCGCGGGGACGATTCCCGGCGCCACTGAAACGGTGAGCTGGAGGGCAAAGGCATGGGCGAGGGCAGGGGAGCGGGCATCAATGGAATTCTGCTGCTGAACCGCCTGCTGCTGGCAGGCTGCTTTCTGCCGGTTGCCATCGGGCGCCTGTCGAACATCTCCGGGCTTGCCGCCACGCTGACCCTGAAGGGCATGCCCTATGGCGATGTGGTGGCGACCATGATCGTCCTGGCCGAAGTGTTCGGGCCCCTGGCTCTCATCTTCGGCTTCGCGCCGCGCCTGAGCGCCTCCGTTCTCATCGCGGCCCTTGTGGTGACAACCGGGACCATGCACCGGTTCTGGGACTATGGCGGCCTGAACCGCCAGGCCGAGCAGGCGATCTTCCTGTCCCATCTCGGTGTTCTCGCCGGCCTCCTCTTCTACGGACTGATGGGCCCCGGCGCCTGGAGCTGGCAGGGCTGGTGGAGGGGGCTGAACGCCAAGGCGAAGCCCGCCAAGGGCAAGAAGAAGCAGCCGTCCGCCTGCGGACGCCCAAGCCCTGGCCTGCGCCGCCCGCCCCATGGCGGACGAGGAAGAGCTGGCGGATGCCGCTTAAGGGTGCGAGATGGACGCCCGCTCTGGACACGACTCGGTTTTGCCTGCAAGGCTCCTGCCTTCATTCAGCCTCTTATCCAGGCCATAAAGCATTGCTGCGCCGTGCTTTTGCGCACGACCATCGATGATTTTTCAGGTTAGCTCTGGCGTCATGCTCCATTTGTCCTCGCGTTGCATTCTCGGTCTGGCTTTCGCCCTTGCGTGCCTCACTCCTGCCGCTGCCCAGCAGGCATCGGATCCACTGACCCGCTTCCTCGACGGCGTCTTCAAGAAGCCGGCGGCTTCGGTCGAGAGCGCCCCTCAGCAGGCTGCCCCCCCGGTTGCACCGCAAGCGGCGCCCCAAGCTCCGGCCGCCCCGCGCGCCCAGGCCCAGCCGCAGGCACGGCCTCAGCCAGCTCCGAAGCCGAAAGCGACGGCTCAAAAACCTCAGCCCCAGCGGGCCGCGAAACCGCAGCCCCAGGCCGCCCCGCAGACGGTGGCGAAACCAGAGCCGCAACCTGCGCCGGCTGCCGCGAAAGTCGAAGCAAAACCGGTTGCCCCAGAGCCGCAGAAATCTGCTCCTGAGACGCCTGTCCAGGCATCGGCCGAACCGCCCAAGCCCGCCGCACCGCCTCCGGCCAAGGTTGCGGAGCCGCCCAAGCCTGCCCGCACCACCCCGGCACAGCCTGTGGCGCCTGCTCCAACCTCCGTCGCCGCGCCGTCTTCCTCACCGACGCCGACCTCGCCTCCCGGCCCACGCACGCCCGAGGAGGCTCTCGACCGGATCAATGCCTATTTCAACAGCATCGACGTGATGTCGGCTTATTTCGTTCAGAAGAATCCGAATGGCCAGCAGGCCGAAGGCACGCTTTCCATGCGCCGCCCGGGCCAGTTCCACTTCGCCTATTCCCCGCCGAGTACTCTCGAGGTGATCTCGGACGGTCGCAACGTCGCCATTCGCGACAAGAAGCTCGGCACGAACGATGTCTATCCCGTCAGCCAGACGCCCTTAAAATTTCTGGTTCAGGACAACATCGACCTGTCGAGGGACACGAAGGTCCGTGACGTGCAGGTCGGGCGCGACGGCATGGTCACGGTCCGGTTCGACGACAGTGCCACCCTCGGCGGCACCTCGAAGATAACCCTGCGCTTCGACAGCCGGGCCAATGCCCTCAAGCAATGGACCATCATCGACGCCCAGGGCTATGAGACCTCCGTGACCCTGTCAGGCCTCAACGCGACCTATCGCCGGGATGCGAGAGCCGGCCAGTAGCCCGCCGGCCGTTCACGAGAAAGTGCCGCATTTCGGCGCCTGGGGCCTAGCATGCACCGGATTTCGGTTTAGAACACCGCCATCACGCCGCCGCAGCGCGGCCCTCGAAATCCTTGGCAGGTGAGCATGGTGGATAAAGCAGCCCTTGGAGCTTATGCCGGTTACGTCCTCGAGGAGGCGACCATCCCGGAACTGCCGAACCACTATCGCGGCAAGGTGCGCGATAATTACGACCTGCCCGACGGGCGCCGGATCATCATCGCGTCGGACCGCATCAGCGCTTTCGACCGGAACCTCGCGGCCATTCCCCTGAAAGGGCAGGTGCTGACGCAAACCGCCAAGTTCTGGTTCGAGGCGACGGCGGCGATCTGCCCCAACCACGTGATCGAGTATCCGGATCCGAACGTGCTGGTCGGACGCAGGCTCACGATCCTGCCCGTAGAGATCGTGGTCCGCGATTATCTCGCGGGTACGACCGGCACCTCGATCCTCTCGCTTTACAAGACGGGACAGCGCGAGATGTACGGCATTCGCCTGCTCGACGGCATGCGCGATAACGAGAAGTTGCCGCAGACCATCATCACGCCCACCACCAAGGCTTTCGACGGCGGACACGACGAGCCCCTGACCGCGCAGGAGATCGTTGAGCGCGGGCTTCTCAGCGCGGAGCAGTGGCAGACGGTCTCCGACTACGCTCTCGCGCTCTTCGCGAAGGGGCGGGAAATGGCTCGGGAGCGCGGTCTGATCCTTGTCGATACGAAGTACGAATTTGGGATCGACGAGGCCGGCAGGATCATGATCGCCGACGAGATCCACACGCCCGACTCGAGCCGCTATTGGTTCCTGGACAGCTACCAAAGCCGCTTCGAGGCTGGCGAGCGGCCCGAAAGCTTCGACAAGGACTTCATCCGCACCTGGGTCGTCGCCCGATGCGATCCCTACAAGGACGAGATCCCCGAGATCCCGCAGGACGTGGTGCTGGAAACCTCCCGCGTCTATATCGATGCCTTCGAACGCATTACGGGCCAGACTTTCGCGCTGCCGCCGAGAGACGTGCCGGTGCTGGAGCGGGTGCGCAAGAACCTGAAGGCGTATTTCTGACGGGCGATGCAAAATCCTTAAAGGTTTGATCGCGAGATCAAAACGAAATGAAAAGGGGCGCCGGAGCGCCCCTTTGAGGATCGACTGGCTCAGGGTCAGCGCTTGCCGCCGCCATTGCCTCCGTTGCCGCCGCGATCACCGCCGCCTTGGCCGCCATTCCCGCTGCCACCTTGGCTGCCGTTGCCATTGTTTCCGCCGCCCTGGCTGCCGCTGTTTCCGCTGCCCTGACCGCTGTTGCCGCCGCTGTTGCCGCGATCGCCACGGCCGTTGCCAGGTGTTCCGTCCTGATCGGTGCCATCGCCGTTATTGGACTTGCCGGGGTTCGAGGCATCGTTGTGATCGGCATCGTTGCCGTGACCATTGTTGCCGCGTCCGCCGCCCTGGTCTCCCTTACCTCCGCCGTATTCGCCGCGCCCGCCACCGTGGTCGCCTTTGCCGCCACCGTGACCTCCGCGTCCGTCACCGTCACCTCCTCGTCCGCCGTGGCCCTTACCGCCGTCGCGGTCGCCGCCATCGTGACCTTTTCCACCGCGTCCACCGCCATGCCCATCGCGATCCGGCTTGCCGCCATGATCACCGGACCAGCCACCACCGTGATGTTCACCTTTGCCACCGCCGTGGTCGCCTTTGCCTCCACCGTGGTCTCCCTTACCTCCGCCGTGGTGGCCACCTCCAGGGTGTCCGCCGCCTGGATTCGTGCCGCCACCAGGATTCGTGCCGCCTCCTGGATCAGTGCCGCCACCGGGATTGGCGCCGCCGCCTGGATTGGTGCCACCACCAGGATTGGTGCTGCCGCCCGGCTCAGTGTTGCCGCCCGGATTAGTTCCGCCTCCCGGATTGGTTCCTCCGCCTGGGTTGGTTGTGCCGCCGCTCTGGTCCGGTGACGTTCCGCTGCCTGCACTGGGTCCCGTGCCGCCAACGGGGCTCGAGCCACCTCCAGCTGGGCTTGAGCTGCCGCCACCGGACGATTGACCGCCTCCGCCGCTCTGAGACGGATTGTTGCTTCCCCCTGATCCGCCGCCTGAGGCAGGCGGATTGCTCGGGCCGCCGGTGGTCGGGCCGGACGGGGTAGACCCCGCAAGACTGGCGCTGGCCTGCGGGCTTTCGCCCCTGTCGCGATAGGTGCTGATGAGCCCTGGGGCAAACTGCGCGCTCGGGACCGTGGGACATTCCCACACCTGGCGCGGGCCGAACAGGCCACGGATCCTGGCGGGCCGGCAATATTGCTGGAACGCGGCGTCAACATTCTCGGTGTAGACCGGCGCCGCGCCGGCGCTGCGGCTCGCTCCACGCGTAACGGACCTCGCATTCGCCGCTTCGGAGCGCCTCGCGCTTCTGGCAGCCGGCTGTCGTGCTTCCGTAGCAGTGTATGTTTCGTAGGAATTACTACGTGCAGTATTTCTCTTCGGAAGATCAGCCGAAAATGCACTTGTTGAAGATAAAAGGGCGATTAGCCCAACGCATAGGCGAACTGACATGAATGCTCCTGCTCTCTGAAGTGCTTTTCAGAACTCATTCTTGAGCAGAGAACAGTTTTATTCCATTATGAGCTCAGTATATATTCCTTCTATCCGGAGTTAATACTTTCGAAAGTATAGATATATTATTGGTATATGGAGGTAAGCCGGCAATTATGTTGATGGCGATTTGGCTTACCCCGGCTCTAGTGGAGTAATGCGACCGGTCGTTGCGAATTACTCCCTACGGATAGGACAAGACTCCGGAGCGTTGCAGTTGGGCCTCGCGGCGCGTTCCGGCAAAGACCGGCCCGATGGGTGAGAAGCGGATTGACGATACCGCTCCATCTCCATATGACATGCGTCCATGATCACCGGTCGCACCATGTTCACGAACTATTTTACGCCGTCCCCATAGGGCGGCTCCGTTCGGTTGCGACCAGACGTTCGATGCCGCCGCTCTCCGGCGGCATCTTCATGAGGTGATCAGGTCTCCGGGCAGCGGCTCCCGCCATCCCCGAGGAGACAAGACAATGAGCACCCCGAAATCGGAATTCCTGAAAACGCTCGCCGAGCGCGGCTTCATCCACCAATGCACGGATCTCGACGGCCTTGATGCGCGGCTGTCCGGCGGTCCCGTCGCGGCTTATATCGGTTTTGACGCCACGGCCGACAGTCTGCATGTCGGCAGCCTCGTGCAGATCATGACTCTGCGCTGGCTTCAGAAGTGCGGGCACAAGCCCGTCGTGCTCATCGGCGGCGGCACCTCGCGGATCGGCGATCCGAGTTTTCGCGATGCGAGCCGACCATTGCTCGACGACGAGCAGATCGCCAGGAACGCCGCAGGGCTCAGGCAGGTTTTCTCCCGTTACCTCACTTTCGGCGACGGGCCCACCGATGCGGTGATGGTGGACAATGCAGTCTGGCTCGATCCGCTGCGCTACCTGCCGTTCCTGCGCGATTTCGGCACTCATTTCACGATCAACCGGATGCTGAGCTTCGACAGCGTGCGCCAGCGGCTGGACCGCGAGCAGCCGCTGACGCTGCTGGAGTTCAACTACATGGTCCTCCAGGCCTTCGACTTCCTGGAGCTGTCGCGTCATCACGGCTGCGTGCTCCAGATGGGCGGTTCCGATCAATGGGGCAACATCGTCAACGGCATCGAGCTCGCCCGCCGGATCGACCAGCGCCAGCTCTTCGGGCTGACGACGCCGCTGCTCACGACGTCGGCGGGAGCCAAGATGGGCAAGACGGCGAGCGGCGCCGTGTGGCTCAACGCCGAGAAGCTCGGTGCTTACGAGTTCTGGCAGTTCTGGCGCAACACCGATGACGACGATGTCGCCCGCTTCCTGCGCCTGTTCACGGAGTTGCCGCTCGACGAGGTGCATCGCCTGGGCCAGTTGAAGGGCTCCGAGATCAATGAGGCGAAACGTGTTCTCGCCCATGAGGCGACGCGTCTCGCGCATGGTGAGAAAGCCGCTTGCGCCGCCGCCGACACCGCGCGCCGCACCTTCGAGGACGGGGAGAACGCATCGGGGCTTCCGAGCCTCGATCTTGCGCGCTCGCAGCTCGAGACCGGTGTCACCGTTACGCAGCTTCTGGTTCTTGCAGGCCTTTCGCGCTCCAAGAGCGAAGCACGCCGCCTAGCACTCAACGGCGGGGCTAGGCTCAACGGACAAGTGGTGCAGGATGCCGATGCGCGGATCGCCGCCGCGGATCTCGTCGACGGTGCCCTGAAGCTGACAGCCGGCAAGAAGCGGCATGTGCTGGTTCGGGTGAACGACGGCGGGGGCGCTGCCTGAGCCTTCGCTCACGGATCTCGGGTTTCCCGGGATCCGTCCCCTGTTTGTCATGGTGCGGACGGCGGGGAACCGCTCTCACACCAATTTAAACTTGAAAATACTGAGTTTTTTCGTTCGCCAGTCCGCACCTTTGTAGTGGCCTTTGTAGCGGAGAGCAAGTCGAAATGAATGGTCCGGAGGGAGAGGAGTGGCGCCCTAATCGGCGGAGACCACGGCAAAGCCATAGCGAGGCTGTCGCTGCCGTGAGCCAGTTGATCCGAGATGTATCTAATCGAACCGGATCGAACTTAATTCGGCGATCCGACGGGTTACGGCCAAGGAAGCGGGTATAAACGCTCTAACCTTTTGGAGCGCCGAGAAAGCAGAATCAGGTGCTTTAATATTTTGAACTGCAGTGTGAACTTCGTCGAGAGTCCGCTGAAATTCCATAAGGACTTGTCTGCTTTTATCGTCTTGTAAGACGGCCGAGAGTTCGACAGCTTTCCACTGTAGCTCTGTGGTTAGGCGTGTAGCCTTGTCGACGTTGTCACCAAATCCTTTTTCACCTTCAACAATTTTCCGATTGGCTATCGAAAGCTCTGCAAGTAACTCTTGCGTTTTCCCGTTGAGGCTATCCATATTCCGGATAACAAACTCTGTCCTGACTTTTTGTTTCTCAAGTTCATGATTGATTGCTGGGGTTATTTTATAAGCCCCATAAGCGCTCAAGCCAACGCCGAGAAGTGTTACCCAAAGCGGGGTTGACGTATCCCGTAGGACATCCCACAGATAACGAAAGAATTTCATTGTTTCACAATTTTCGACTGAGCCTTAAGACCGAGTTTTTTCTTTGCATTTTTACCTTTTGCCCTCATCTCATTGAGTTGAGGCTCTTTAAGGCTCTTCATAAGCAAGTTCATCTGGGCTTCTAAATGCTCTTGATCTTTATTCGGCTTAGCGGTTGCACTATTTGTGATTTTGATCCCATCTTTCATTACCGCTGGCAGGACATTAGTCGTCGCAATTGTCACTCTTGAGGCGACAAAGGCAGCTAACAAAGTAACCTTAGTCATCATGCTAAAGTACCCAGGTGAACGAAATACCTGGACGTAAGATTCTAAGAGTTCTTTATCGTAATATTCCGCAATAGCATCAAGCATACTAAGAGAGACGAAGTCATCTATTTCATCACGCTCGATTGCAGAATATGCTGCAACGAAGTAGCTTATTAGCTGATTTGCTTCGGATGTTTCTAATGGATCGTTGCCACTATAGTTTGGCCCCGGAAAGAAAGTGAATGATCTATCCCGCAATATGTAGGAATCGTAAGCAAAGCTGTAGAGTCTTTCCGTAGTGTCAGTACGAGCGATTTCAGCAACCGCAGGAGGCTTTAGAAAATACCTTTGTAGATCGACGGGAATATCTGACCGTGAGACGTCCGTTCTGGTCCATTTCACGGATCGGTATTGAATGGGCAGATAGTCACGTCCGGGAACAGACACCTGATTTTTCGGGTCAAAATCATCTGTCACTTCGCCAAAAAGAACTGGCTGAAAGGCAGCCCCTGGGACGACTACAAGATCGCCCGCGCGAACCTCCTTATACAAACGGCGTACATTGCCAGCACGAACGCGTGAAGAGTGTTCTTCAAAAGGGGCGTCTGAGTACCTTTTCGGATTTCTTGAAGGAGGTCGTTTTTGAACGCCGCTTCGGTGGTATTCATTTAGTGCGATTGCCATACGTACGTGCTGGCGAATAGCATCCATACTCTCCAGTGATTTCCTTGTGAGAGCTATGCCGGGGTAGTCAATGAATACGAGGCTGTTGTCTAGGAAATACTCGTAATGTTGCCTACGGCTACCAGAGAACACTACCCAAATGCGTTGGTCTTCTGGCACAATCTTCGTAGCAATATCAATCGTTAGCATCGTGAAGTTAGCCCCTAATCTCTCGCGCCACTTCTTACTGAATGATAGAATTCTTTCTATGGGAATTTAAGGATGTTTTCTAGGGGGCGATCATTAGCCAGAAGGGGACAAGTTGCTATCTATGGAAGGGGGGGCTCTTACACCCCCAGACCGCATAGCAATCGAGTAAGTCGCAGAATACCGAGCCTAAATCATTGCGCTGTTCCGGCCGCAGCTTTCACCGCTTCCCAATTCGCCAGACCATCGACACGCTCATTCTCGGTGTGGCCGGCATGGCCTTTCACCCACTTCCAAGTGATGTTCCTGCCAACCATCACAGCATCCATCTGCATCCATAGGTCTTGGTTTAGGACAGGCTTGCCGTCAGCTTTACGCCAGCCCCTGGCCTTCCATCCATGGAGCCACTCCCGCGCTCCCTTGATGACATATTGGCTGTCGCTGTGGAGAATAATCGGGACGCCATGAGGCACAGCCTCAAGCGCCTTGATCGCCGCTGTCATTTCCATCTTGTTATTCGTGGTGGTGCGGTCGTGTCCGGTGATGACTTGTTCTTGTCCTGCAATGGTGATCACGGCGGCATAGCCGCCCGGTCCAGGATTTCCGAGGCAAGCGCCGTCGGTGAAGATGATGGCTTGTTCAGTCATAGAAGTCTCAATTGATGGGTTAGAGATAATGGGTTTGCTCTATATGAGCGAAACGGAGGAGGGGGCTTAGAGCAGGACAGGGTTTAAGATCCTCTGACTATGAGAGGGCAATCCACCGACTAGCCCGCGCTCTCGGTCAACCTTTGAAGCGTCGAAGGGCCTAGCGTTTACGGGCAGCTCTTTGCATCTGGGCGTAATGTGGCTCGCCCGCTTCTTGGTCCGCTGCTTTGCGTAACGACTGACGAGCTGCTGGGTGACTCCGATAATCTCCCCGACCCGCTCATGCGTGAGCTTTGGGAAGTGATCGAGGAGCCAGAGCGCCTCTGCTGATGCCGCTAAAGGCTCCAGGCGATTAGTTTTGTAAGCCTCCAGAGCGGCCCGTGCGGTGTCCACCTGAGCATCCGCGCGGAGGTCAGCCTCGCAATCCTGAAAGGCGATGTCCCACGCCTGGGCGACAAGCTCTTGCCCCAGGGGTGAGATGACATCGAAGGGGTAACCGCTGCGGGGCTTGTCGTGTCGAAGACCATAACCCTTGCGGACGAACGTATGGGAAAGGCGATAGCGTTCTCCCTCTCTCTGAAGCAGACCCATGTGATGGAGGATCACGCGAACCTTTCGAGAGCCGACATTGTAGCGGTGGCCGAGTTCGGTGACGGTGACCCAATCCCCATTGATAGGGGCGAGGACGCCTGTGGAGCGGTCAAGAGTTTCGACTGTGTAAAGCATGGGAGTGAGCCTTCAAATGATAAAACCCGCCGAGGAGGTCTCGACGGGTGCGATAGGGGAGGTTTTTGAGGTGTTGTGAGCTTGAGTAATTAACTCGACCAGACCAAGCACCCTGCGGGTAAAGGTGTGAGGCGTTGGCTATGAGTACGGAGCGGTTCCTCTCAAGTGTAAGAAACTCACCGGATTACGCTGGGGAAGACCTCCTTCATCAAGCTCCAGCGATCAGGATGAGGGTTGGTGATGTTTGGATTGCGGCACGTCAGATTAGGATGATTGAGGGAAGCCTCGTTGGGCTCTGTGGGTGAACTTGTGGGTCTTGATAAGGACGATGTTGTCACGGCGACAGTTGAGCGGATCGCCGTCTCGATGCCGAACCATGTAGCCCGGTCCCGCTTTAACGAGGATGCGAGATAGGCGGGGAGTGCGGCGTCTCCAGTCGGAGATTTTCACCATGCCGAGGTTGAAGCAGAGGTTGGGACTGAAGCCGTCCGCGAGGAGCTGTTGCCAATCCTCGATAAATAACCTGGCATGTTTTGTTGTGTTGGCGAGCGGGACCAAGATGATCCCACGACCATCCTTGTCGATAGAGGTCTTCGCCTCTCGAAGGGCGCGAGTGGTCATTGCTATATTACCGAGTTAAAACAGGTAGGAGGACACGGACGTGAGGACATCCGCAGCGAGGGTAGAGACGACCTTCCTTGATCTGAGGTCATTGTGTCTTCGGGCCTCCCAGTAAGCGCGGCGTGGGCCTACTCGTTGGGGCCCAAGGAATGGGGTAGGGGTTCCGAGCGCGGCGCAACTGCGGGAGCCACTTCTTCTAGTAGAGGTGGAACCTAATTGGCTCCACGCCTTCTCGGGCTAGTGGTGGGGGTTAATTCCCGATCCCATTGGTTAGAGGTGCAAGATAATCTGCCAACTGCCTTCTCTCCGATGGTGCAACGAAATGAAAAAGGGCCGCCGAAGCGACCCCGCTGCACAGGTGCAGTGACTGCACCAAAGGTACTGTTGGCTTTAATTGGTAAGGGCCCGGTGGACAGAGCCCTTGCCAATGCCGAGACGCTTGGCAATCTCGCCCATGCTCAACCCTTCCGCATGAAGGGCTTTGATGTCGTCCGTCTTGGCCCGCGCGGTGGGCTTTCTGCCCTTGTACTTGCCTTCCTCCTTGGCCTTGGCGATGCCCTCCCGCTGACGCTCCAGCATCATCTCCCGCTCGAACTCGGCCACGCCCCCGATTACATTGAGCATTAGCTTGCCGGTAGGCGTGTTGGTGTCGATGCCCATGTTTACGATCCGCAGGGCCACGCCCTTAGCCTGAAGCCTCCCAATGATTTCCCACATGTGAGGGACGGAACGGGCGAGGCGATCCAGTTTCGTAACGACCAAAGTGTCCCCTGCGCGGGCAAACTCTATCGTCTCCTCCAGGCCCTTACGGCGGCCTACGGAGCTGGTCTGTTCCTTGAAGACCTTTTCACACCCGAGCGCCTGGAGGTCGCGGAGTTGAGCCTCAAGACCGGCCTCCTGTTCGAGGGTCGAGGTTCGGGCGTATCCGATAAGCATGAAGGGGGTCTCCGTTCCAATGAAGTCTTAGACTTACTCGCCTACCCCGTTCCAAATGTCAAACGTTATTCTTTTGGAACGGCGGAGGTGAAGAGCTGGAACGATCCACATGAGCAGGCTCAATTGGAACGAATAGGTTCATTGAGGGCGTTACTTGGGCCGAGCTTAAGGGCGTTGCTCCAACTCATCCAAGACTACGCTGGGAACATCAAAAATATTGACAGAGGCGTTGCGCTGATGTTTGCTCTGATTAGAGCAAAAGCCAGAGAGAATTTCTTATGGGAATGATGATGCTAATTGATGGGGTAGTGCCGCTTGGCAAAGATGTCTGGTCTGGTTCCGCGCCGCCACACATTCTAACAATGTTAGGGCAGGCGAAGGTCACAGCGGGTACGCGTAGTGTGTTACTTGTTGAGGCCCTTAGATTTGACGAGGCGGATAAATCCCTTCGGTTCGACGCAAGCCAAGCTACGGTTCTCAACCTTGGTACAACTGATGACATCATTGTTCTGAGCAACAGCCCGGCCGCAAAATTGGCTGCAGTCAGATCACAGTCTGCCACAGGTACTTATGGCCCGGGCGACCAAGAGTTTTTAAGCCTTGTTCGCAGCGAGCTTATGGGAGAGGCGAAAGAGGCCGCTGAGCAAATTCTTCGCGCGGTACGTTCTCGCTACCCTGGCGACCTAGAGAAAGGTCTGCGCCTGAATTTTAAGAATACGCCAGACAATTTCTGGTATGTCATTGTGCAGCCACGAGTTCAGTCGCTTTCGATCACTGTGAGAGGCGTTCCTCAACGCTTTCTGCCATCCTCGTTGGACCTCAAATTAGATCGTCCCGGCTATACCCGGTTCGCTGTCAGAACACCTGATGAGGTCGCAGAAGCACTGCGGATCATCGAAGGATCGCGCCGGAAATCATAGGTTGCCCTTACCACGACCTCCCGCATACGCTGCGCTTGAAGACCAATGTTTCCTCAAGATACAAATCAGTCGTGAGGGTTCGTTGTGAAGGTAACAGACAAGGCTGACGGGCTTCCACATAGGGCGTTCAAGGAGGCCTGTCGCGGTGCGCCGGGTAGGGCAGTGGCAGTGGCCGTGGCCGTCTACAGTGGACCGGTGTAGAGCGATGGAACATCCCCATACGTGAGTTGTTAGGGGGGCGGCCGTTCACTACTTCCTCCCGATACGGTCTACCTCGGCCCGAGATTGAGCCACGCTCTCTCGGGTCTCTCTTTGTCCAAGGTCGTTGCTTTCTCGGGTGCCAAGTCTCCCACAACAGTCGAACACGGCGGGCATTATCGTGCGCCGGTACTGCGGCCTCGCGGGCCGCGAAAGGGGCTCTACGGTGGGTCGGCGTGAAGGGGAGCGGCTGTCTGCGCCGCTGATGTCGTGGAACCAAGAGGCCAGCGTCTCCACCCCTCGGGGGGAATTGGCCTCGATGCTCCGTAGATTTGGGCGGAAAGATTTTTGCCCCAAGAATATCCGGAAACTAACCCCCCCCGGGCTGCCACCGCGGGTTTGGGCAATAACTTCAAGCATTCTCCTGCAGGTAGTGGGAACGGTGTGTTGCTCGGGCCGAGGCGTTTTTTAGCGGTTCTATGAGCCGCATTTGCAGAGCCAGGAATTTTCTCGCTTAGTTAGGAAGCCCGAATTTTTGTTGGGACGAACGACGACTTCAGATGGGGACTTTTCACTAATTGAAAAACACATAGAATATTTATTAATGTAAGAGAAAAATATCTCTTTTGAAGACGTTCCGACAAGGTGAGAATATTCGCAAACGTAGATATCTTTTAAGTTAGGTGGGTCAAAGACGACTTTAATTTTGTCTTTCTCATCCTCGAGGGGGCCAACAAGAGAGTACATTGGCTGAGCATACCCGTCTACATTTGTAAATACTGATACCTCCCTGGGCGGATTTGCGGACAGTGCTGTGCCTATGAATGTAATTATTGAGCCTGCTACTGACCCTACGATGGCCGATCGCGTATCGGTGACAAGCCAAAATGATTTCAGCTCATTCCACGTAACGCGCGGTCTTCTCCAGATGCCGGGCATCGGCGTGGCTCATACTGTTGGGAGCTGAAGGGCGAAGGTTACAGATTTATAGCTTGCTTCAAGAACAAATCTCCCCTCAGGAGATAGACCGCAGGAAATAAATTCTCCCTGCCGTCCTACGGGCATCTTTGAAGTAGCGACTTTTATTGCGCAGATTTCAACCGTTTTCGCCTCCTTTTCTCTTATGATGTTCTCCAACTCCCGCCCATCACTTGTCCTAAATTGCTCCTCTCGAAGCGGGGCTACAAGTGCCTCGATTAGTTGTTGAGTAAGTTCTGCTGAGGGAGCTGCGGACTTCGGATCATAGGAGCGAAGAAACGCTTTGAACGCTCCAGCCGCTTTTGATCCTGGGCTGGTTCCCGCCGGAGGGGGCAGTGATACGTAGAACACGCAAGTGCCCGCGTCTCTATTGCTAGCCATACCAATGGCAAGGGTTGGGTCATAATCGACCTCGGCGAGAGTTCTCACCGCATTACATGGCTTTCGTAATCGTTGGGCCCAGGTTTCGCTCGCTGCCGAAGCCAAAGCTAGCGCAAGCACGAAGGTTAGAGCTACTTTCCTTGCTATGACTGCCGCCATCAATGCTGCTCCCTGGCTTAAACCTTGGCTATTGTAACGCCTTCACGATGTTTCCGAAATGCCTCCTAAGATATGTCGAAGGTTCATATGCCTAGAGCAGGGCGGCAGCCGCTACATCATGCGCAATTGCACCCGGTGAGCAGCTTTACGATCCTCGCCATGTCCCTGAGTTGCCGCGCCTCAGATTCCCCCCGAGTGGAGCCCAAAGGGCGTGCGCTTGTAGCCCCACAATGCCTCAATGAAGTGGGTCAGCTAATATGCCCGCTCGGCCTTGGTGACGTACCAAACTCGGAAGCCGTGGAGGTCTAGGCGGGACTGGCGGAACTCTGGCCCTTCATGGCAGGTCCTACTTCTCGTCGAACGCTCCTTCGTTTGCAGTCGCGAGTTTCTTAGTGGGCCGCACGTCGTACCTCGGGAAACGCTTCAAAGCCTCTCCCATGTCAGCCAACGTGGGTTTGCCGTAAGCTCGTCCCTCGTTGATTGGAGCATGACCGGTAATCGCGTCAGATGCTCGCTCGCTGATCCCGCAGCGGTCGGCAATTTGCTTAAACGTGTGCCGCCACGCGTGATTAGGACGGAGTTCTGGGTCATCTACTCCAATCTCGCGGACCCACTCCGCAAGGTGGTTGCGGGTCTTCACTGCCTGGGATTGTCCCGGTTTAGTCGGGTCGTCTGCTTGGGACTTCCTGCGGGCTGAGGGGTGGTAGAACAAGGGCCCGTCGCCAGCGGCTTTCACAAACTCAAGAAAGCCCTGTTCAATCAAATGTTCATGGATCGGGACAGTACGGGCCTCGCCCGTCTTGATCGTTCCGGCCTCGGGTGTGAGGCGGATTGCCCAAATTCCATCGCGCTTGACCACGTCAGTCCCCCGAAGCTGTGTAATCTCTCCGGCTCGGGCTCCCGAGTAGGCACAAATCCAAGGCACCCAGCGGCGCGTAGCCCGGTAGTGCGCCGACAGGCGGGGCGGGGGCTCTTGCAGGGTCGCAGCAAGGATCGTCTGGATTTCCTGAGAGGTGAACGCCTTGGTCTCCCGGAGCCGAACCTTGTTGGGAACGGTGATCTTCACCTCTGCAAAGGGGTTGTGGTCGAGGGTCTTGGTCTCCTTGCCCCAGCGGAAGACGGTCTTAGCCGCATTGAGCCAAACCTCTTGAACCGTCTGCGCTGACCTCTCCTCGGTGACCGACCCCTTGGCCCATTGGCGGGCCTCGGCCTCGGTAATCTCATTCGCGTCCTTATCGTTGAACTGGCCCTGGAGGTTCAGGAACACCGCCCTCCACCTATCGACAGTCTGGGGACGCGGCTTCTTCTCCTTCACCCAGGCTTCAAAGAGGCCCCAAGCGGTGAGCCCGGACGCCTTCTTTACCTCGAACTCTGGGAACACCTTCGGGCGCTCGTCGGGTCGATAGTCCCCCTCGCTGCGCCGTCTCAAGGTGGCGAGGGCGCTGAGGAAGTCGCCCTGTAGGGCGTCGAGGAAAAGGGAGGACGCCTCATCGTTGAGGGCAATGTTCTTTGCGGCCAGAAAGCTCGGCACCTCGGCCAGGGAGGAAAGAGTCTGGTGGAGCCTCTTCTTCACAACCGGGGGCGGTTCCCAATTCGGGTCTTCTAGGTCTTGGTCCGAGACCCCGAACCTACTGTAGACGCCTTCAAGCTCGTCTCTTTTCAAATCCCAGCCGAGGGCAGGGCCGGGGTTTTCTTGATGCTTCTGGATAAACCAAGCGTACCATTCGCCCACAAGGGCAATGCTCTGACGCTGGGTGAGGGACTGCCCCTCGCCGTTCGTCTTTGCCCGCAGCGCCTCAATCCGGCTGCTGATTGTTGCGTCCCAATCGCGCAACTCCTGCTTGGCGCGGCCCTGAGACATCGCCGCAGGACGCCGGAACCGCTCCTCCTGGGAGACCCCGAAGGCAGCTTTATAGGCAACTCGGATGTCTTTCGGGATGCCCTTGCGGGCGAACCAGTCACCGTTTGGGGCACGGGTTAGGGTAGTCATGGGAATGGCCATTTGTAGCGCCCTTTGTAGCGTTAGGGCGACCGAACCCCTTGAAGCACAAGAACTTCTTGCAGGGCAAGCATTTTCAAGGAGGTTGGTGCGGACGGCGGGGGTCGAACCCGCACGGGCATAGCCCGAGGGATTTTAAGTCCCTTGCGTCTACCGGTTTCGCCACGTCCGCATCGGTATGAGGGTTATCGGGCCGGGGGGCCGAGTGCAAGGGCCAAGAGGGTTCCTTTCCCAGCGTTACGCAGCAATGCGGAAGCCGTAGAGCCAGTCGTAACGCCGGGTCATGCCTTCGGGCCCGAGATGGTGCATGACCTGGTTGCGCCCGAAGCCGATGAGGCCGACCGCATGGTAGATGCGCCCGTTCCTGCGCGCCTCGTTCTGCACCCGGCGGGCCCGCGGGAGGCGATGCGCCTCGTAGGCGGACAGAGTTTCGGCGATGCTCGGCCGGTCCTGTCCCAGAAGTCCCGCGAGGGTAGCCGCATCCTCGATGGCCAGGGCCGCGCCCTGGGCCAGGAAGGGGAGGACGGGATGGGCGGCGTCGCCGAGAAGGGCGATCCGGCCCTGGGCGAGGCGCCCGGCCGGGTGGTCGAACAGGGACCAGCGCAGCCAGTCCAGCGGCTGCGACAGGAGGTTGCGCAGGGCAGGGGCGGCGGAAGCGTAGTGGCCGAGAAGTTCGTCCCGGTCGCCCGGCGCGGCCCAGCCGTCGACGGGAGCAGGGCTCCTCTGGATGGCCACCACGTTGACGAGCCTGCCCCCGGCAATCGGATAATGCACCACGTGGCCCCGCGAGCCGAGCCAGAGGCCGGTCTCGTCGCCCGCGAGTTCGGCCGGGGCCATATTCCGCTCGAAGGTGGCGCGCCAGGCGATGGCGCCGCGATAGGCGGGCGGCGTCCGGTCGCCCAGGGCCTGCCGGACCTTCGACCACACGCCGTCCGCGCCGATGATCAGGTCGGCCTCGATGCTCTCCCGCGCGCCGCCGGCGGAGGTCCAGGTCAGGCGGGCCCGATCGCGCCCGTCCGCGACGTCTTCGACGGTGCGGCCCATGACGAGCCGGATCGCGGGTTCGGACCGGACGGCGTCGAGGAGAATCGTCTGGAGATCGGCCCGGTGCACGACCCAATAGGGAGCCTCGAAGCGCTCGCGCATGAAGGCCCCGAGGGCGACCTGCCCGATGGTCTTGCCCGAGCGGATGGAGCGGACGACGACCCGTTGCGGCTCCGTCACGACCCGGCGCAGGGCGGCGCCGAGCCCGAGCCCGAGCAGGATCCGGCTCGCATTGGGCGAAAGCTGGAGCCCGGCGCCGACCTCGCTGAACCCGGTCCGGCGCTCGATGAGCGTGACCGCATGGCCCTGCCGGGCGAGCGCCAGGGCCGCCGTCAGGCCGCCGATTCCGGCGCCGACAATGGCAATCGAGAGATTCTGCACTTAGCGCGAGGCGGGATCGGTCGCGAAGTCGGGCTCCCACACGCATTCGGCCGGGCGGGCCTCGTCGGCCTTCAGGGACGGATCGTACTTGAACAGCGTCGAGCAATAGGAGCAGACGGTCTCGCTGTCATAGCCCATGTCGATGAAGATATGGGGATGATCGAAGGGCGGCGTCGCCCCGATGCACATGAACTCCTTCGAGCCCACGTGAATGACGGGAACGCCCGGGTCGTTGTGGAAATGGGGTGTGCCTTTGTCAGCCATGGCCGTTGCTCTCGAGGGATGAAATTCGGCCGGCACCATAATGGCCGAAGGGCCATGCGCCTAGAGCCTTTTTCCGGAGGGACGGCGTTACCGCCGCCGCTCCTCCGCCTGGATCGCCCTGTACCGGCCGTGCCAAAACTCCCGGTATTCCTGCATCTGCTCGCCCACGCCGAGAACGAAGGACCGGCGGTCCTCAAGGTAGCAGGGCGGCCCGTAGCCGCCCTGGCAGGCGCCCCTGCGCTGGCAGCGGCTTCTGCGGCAGGTGTGCGGCATCTGCAGCACGTCGGCAAGGCGGCGCAGGGTATCGTCGCAATCGGGCAGGTCGGACAGGATGGGATGAAAGCGTTTCATGGAATGATCTTCCGGCAATCTGACAGGACATGAAATGGGATAAGTCACGCACCTTCGTCTCCGGGCTGAGAGAGCCCGGAGCTTGAAGGAGATCGAGGGTGGCGCGTCGGGCAGCCCGGCTCGCTGTGTGATGTTGGATGGAAGAGCCGGACGGCCGCTTCGCGCACGGTTCTTTTAGGCGGACTTGGCAGCCTTGCGGCACCAAGGGCCTCCTGCCGCCGGCTGCGTGACCGGCGGGCAGGACCGTGCCTGCTCCCACACTGTGCGACGCCTCGCGAAGCGCGCCCCTCGTCGGATCAGACTTGCAACGATATAGCCAAAATTGAACCCGCTGTCAAGAACAAAGACGGAACAAATGAGCATGGCCCATAAAACTTTTGACGAGCACCTTCATTATTATGTTACAACATATAAATTCGATCTCTAAATGATGCGCAGTGAGTTACCGGCCCATCGAAACATGTGGCGCGTCCCAGCGGCCCTAACCAGCGATGGCGGAACTACGTATCGGGGTACCAGGAATGGCCGTCACACAAATCGTTCAAACGTATTGGAACTCGACCTTTTCTCTCTCGCCAGGAGACGGCCTGAGGGTCATATCTGGTGGAACGATTGATCCATCGAATGGGGCAAGTGCTGTTACGAGCAGCGGAAACGTATCGTCCGTTCAGATCGAAAATGGCGGAACCATCAACTCGGAACTGAATTCCGCCATTGCCCTGTATTCGACCGTCGTCACAATATTTGCGCTCGGAACGGTTACGGCACGAATCCATGGTATCGACTTCATGGGTGATGATGGCCAGGTCATCAATCGAGGTGAAATCAAAGTCGGCGGCATCGGTGTCTTATGCGGTGATTTGCACCTGCAGTTCGATGGGCAGTCCATCATTACAAACTCCGGAGTCATCGACGGCGGTACAGGCGGTGTATGCACTGGGAATACTGCGGATCAAGTTACGAATACCGGAAGCATCAAAGGCGGGGTCTATGCAGTTTCCCTGAATGGAGGGAACGATCTTTACGATGCCCGGAATGGCGGCAGGTCGGTTGGCGTCATCGATCTCGGAGCCGGCAACGATCAGGCTTATGGCGGCGATGGCGCCGAAATCTTTTTCGGTGGCGAGGGCGATGATCTGATCAATGGCGGCGGCGGCTCGGATACCGCGATCTACACGGGGGCTGCAGGTTTTACGGTCGACCTTTCCCTAGCGACAGAGCAGAATACGGGCCAGGGCAACGATACGCTCATTGGCATTGAAAACCTGATCGGCGGAAGCGGCAACGATAGCTTTATCGGCACTTCCGCCGCCAACAGCTTCACGGGCGGCGGCGGCGACGACACGCTCGATGGCAGCGGCGGCAACGACACGGCCATATTCTCCGGCGCATCTAGCGACTACACGATCACCGATCTCGGCAACCATCGGGTCACGGTCGAGGACAAGCGCGCTGGCAAGGACGGCAAGGACAGCCTGAAGGACATCCGTTTCGGCCTGTTCAACGGCGTGAAAATGGCCCTCTACAACACCGCTCCGGACAGCCTCGCGTTCTCGCAGACCACGTTCGCCGAGAACGCGCTCACCGGCACGCCGCTGGCCACCCTGTCGGCGCACGATGCCGAGGGCGATGCGCTCACCTACACGCTGGCCGATCCCACCGGCACCTTCAAGCTCGACGGCACCACCCTGGTGCTGCTCAAAAGCCTCGATTACGAGACCCGGACCAGCCACAGCGTCACCGTGACGGTCACCGACCAGTACGGCCTCGCCGCCACGCAGGAGATCGTCCTTACCGTCACCGACGTGGCCGACAGCCCGGGCACCCCCGGCACCCCCGGCAGCCCGAGCGATCCGGCGCTCACGCTGACCGGCACTGCGGCTGCGGACACGCTCGCGGGACGCGGCAACAACGACGTGATCGTTGGCTTGGCCGGCAAGGACCGGCTCTACGGCAACGCCGGCCACGACCGGCTCTCCGGCGGGCTCGGCAACGACACGCTCGACGGCGGCGCCGGTCAGGACATCTTCGTGTTCGACGCCAGACTGGCCAAGACCAATGCGCTCAACAAGAAGCAGAACCTCGACCGGATCGTCGACTTCGTGGCGGTGGACGACACGCTCCATCTGGCCAAGAGCGTGTTCAAGGCCCTGTCGAGGAAGGGCGTGCTCAAGAAGGGCGAGTTCTATGTCGGCACCAAGGCCCATGACCGGGACGATCGTGTGATCTACAACAAGAAGACCGGGGCGCTGTTCTACGACAAGGACGGCACCGGGGCGGCCGAGGCGATCCAGTTCGCCACCGTCACCAAGAACCTCAAGCTCACCCACCTCGACGTCTTCGTCGTCTGACGCGATGCCCGTCTGACAAACCCTCGCGTCATGGCCGGGCTTGTTGCGACCTCCTATGTCTTCACCCGCCACCGTGGAGGCTCTTTCCGTTCTGAACCTCCACATGGAGAGGAGCGGCTTTCGGAGAGTTCCCAGCAATCATTTTTACTTCGGCGCCCGCCGAACAAAGCCATGATGTAACGTAAGATAGCACTTGGTGCGTTGAGGGAGTCACGCTAATTATGAATTAACGTAACATAATTGGGGCATGACCTACTATGGCAAATTATGAAATCTCAACCCCCACAACCGTCGTTGGAACCTGGAAAACACTTGCTGCAGCGGATACCGTTTTGGTCACGGCAGCGGGAAGCCTGAATGCCGACATCGGGATAACCTCCACGGCGCCCGATAATCGGGTTCAGGTGATTGGCTCAGTGTCTGGGACGAATTACGGGATTCAACTCGGAACCAACGGCACTATCGACAATTCCGGGACGATCGCAGGCGGAAACCGGGCCGTGCAGCTCGGCGTCGACACTTCCAGTGGTGGCAATTTACTGGTCAATACAGGCACTGTTGGTGCTCAGAACAGCCGGATTGGTGTTGGAGTCCTGGGAAGTGCCACAATACTCAATTTCAACACCATTCAAGGTTGGGATGGTATTAATGCTGTAGGTGGATCGGTCCTGAATATTACGAACTACGGACTGATCAAGTCGACCGTCTCTGCATTTGCAATTAAGAACAATCTTGGCAATTCCGGTGCCACCATCATCAACAACTTCGGTGTCATCGAAAACAAAATAAGCCTCGGTGCAGCTGCAGATATCTACGATGGTCGGTTAGGTCGGGCCTTGGATCTCATCGATCTTGGCAGTGGAAACAACATTGCCTATGGCGGCGTCTTTTCTGAAACGTTCAGGGTACTCTTCGGAAATGATTTCATCGATGCGGGCGATGGTATCGATTCTCTCAATCTCGATACTGCCGAAGCTAATCTAACGATAGATTTATCGCAGAATACGCCACAGTCGACCGGCTATGGTACAGACACATTTCTCAATTTTGAAAACGTCACGTCTGGTTCAGGAAAGGATCGTCTGATCGGCAATGCGGGCTCTAATGTACTCGACGGTGGTGCCAACACCGATACTCTCGATGGTGGCTCGGGCGACGATCTTCTTAATGCGGGTGCATCAAACCAAGATGACTTAATTATAGGCGGGCTCGGCAACGATACGCTCGATGGCGGATTCGGCAATGATACCCTCAATGGCGGTGACGGCTTCGATACGGTCATCGTCGATTACGTGGATCGTTTTGAAACCGGTGCCTATGTCAATATGGCCAATCCGTCCGACCCGATGAACAACGATGGCAATGCAACGATTACCGGCGCTGGCGCGGACACCTATATCAGCATCGAGGCGCTGGTCGGCACGAAGTTCGGCGATCACTTCATCGGCGATGCCGCCAAGACCGTGTTCACCGGCGGCGGCGGCAACGACACCATCGACGGCGGCGGCGGAGGCGACGTCGCCAGGTTCGCCGGATCCCGCAGCCAGTATTCGATCAGCGCGCCCGACGCGAACGGCTATGTGACCGTCACCTACCTGCCGGGCGGCGGCGACGGGGCGGACGCGATCAAGAACGTGCGCGTGCTGCAGTTCTCCGACCAGACTGTCGCGCTCGTCAACGCCGCGCCGACGAACGTGGCGCTTTCCAAGACCGCGTTATCCGAGACGCTGCCGGTGCACGCAGTCGTGGCGATGCTCTCATCCGTCGACGTGGATGGAGACGCGGTGAGCTATGTCCTCGCCAACGATGCCGGCGGCGCGTTCCGGATCGAGGGCAACAACCTCGTGCTCAACCGCGCGCTCGACTACGATACCGGTCCGCACCTATACACGATTAGCGTCGAGGCCAAGGACCAGTTCGGCGCAAAAACCAGTAATAGCTTCACGCTCGATTTGACGAATGTGGTCGAGACCAACCCGCTCGTCCTCATCGGCACGGCGGGCACGGATACGCTCACGGGCGAGAGCGGCGCCGACCGGCTTACCGGCAACGCGGGCCGGGACGTGCTGACGGGCGGAGCCGGTCGGGACATTTTCGTCTTCAACCGGCTCGCCAAGACGAACGCTGCGCACAAGCGGACGGAAGTCGATACGATCACCGATTTCGTCGTGGCCGACGACACCATCCATCTGATGAAGAGCGTGTTCAAGGGCATCGCCAAGAAGGGTGTGCTGGCGAAGGCGGCGTTCTATACCGACACCAAGGCGCACGATGCCTCGGACCGCATCATCTACGACAAGAAGAAGGGCGCGCTCTGGTACGATGCGGACGGCACGGGTGCGAAAGCGGCGATCCAGATCGCCCAGCTGGAGAAGAACCTGAAGCTCACGAACGCTGACTTCTTCGTGTTCTGACAAACACCGTCCGGGAGTCTCTCACGTCATGGCCTCCCCGGACTTGATCCGGGGACCCGTGCGGCCATCCACGTTTTCGATAGCGGTATTAAGGCGTGGGTGGCCGTGACGAGCACGGCCATGTGGGGGAGGGTGCAGTCCGGGCGCACCTTCGGTACGAACCAGATCCGAAGGGTCTCGCCGAAGGCGTGGAAAATCATAATCACGGCATTCCAGCAATGGGCGAGCAGCGTCACGACTCATCGTGCTCGGCCGCCGGAAATGGGTTCCGGGTTCTCGCTCATGCTCGCCCCGGAATGACAGGCGAGGCGTTGTCTCGCTCATCGCCCCCCATTGACCCCGCACCCCTGTTGCGTGTTACCTCGTCACCGGAGCCGGGCACACCCGGTTCCGGGGCCTAGAAACCTCTTCCTGTAGCGGTCGGCATCGACCGCAACGATGTCTCCCTTGCCCTATGGCCGGGGAGGTATTGGCGCATGTCCAAGGCGCAAGCCCAAAGGCCAATGCGGCCGTCTACAGGCGGCTTTCTAGCTCCCCGGCCACCAGCGCATTGCTGGTGGTCGCTTCCATTCAAGGGAGTTGCCGATGGAGCCGTTGTCCAGCCCTCACACCTATTCCGTTTTGGCCGATGCGCTGTCCAAGTTTCACACCGCGCCGGAATGGATTCAGGCGCTCTGGCTCGTCATGGTGCCGGTGACGCTGGTGGGCCTAGGCTTCTACCTTCTGCAGGCGGTGAAGGAGGTCGCCGGGACGGTCGTTCGGCGCGGCGAGCGGCAGGGCGAGCCGCTCTATGCGATCTATCGGACCGAGGACGGACGCCTGATGAAGTATGCGCGCGGCGTGGTGCGCGAATTGCAAGGCGCGGAGCTGGATGACATGCCGCTGGCGCGCCCGGTCCGGCGGCCTTGAGGGAAAGGCTCCGGTTTTCCTGTCATCGCCTCGCCGGACTTCCACTCGGTCAACTCGCTTGTCACGTCCTCCACCCTCATCCTGAGGAGGTCGCGCAGCGACCGTCTCGAAGGATCGTCCAGTGCGCGCTGGATCCTCCTTCGAGACGCAGCCTCACGGCTGCTCCTCAGGATGAGGGTGGAGAGTTGGACAGGAAGATGGGGGCGGCCATGACGAGGAGAATGTCATTCCCGGCTGGAGGGGCGGCGAAAACACCTCTGTCTTCGCCTATTCTCATTTTTTGAAGGCCAACCGGATCCACTTCTCCGAAAAATGATTTAGGTTGCGCCCATCCGGCAACCTTCCCCTTAGGTCCATGCGCTATTTCAATTCCGACGGCGTGAGCATCGCCTATATCGACGTTCCGCCTCATGAGGGGCAGGGCGATCCGATCCTCCTCATTCACGGTTTCGCCTCGAACCACGCGGTGAACTGGGTCAATACGCTTTGGGTCAAGACCCTGACGCGGGCGGGCTACCGGGTTATCGCCTTCGACAATCGCGGTCATGGGCAGAGCGAGAAGCTCTACGATCCGGCGGCCTACGATTCCTACCGCATGGCCGAGGACGGGCGGCGGCTGCTCGATCACCTCGGCATCGAGCGGGCCGACGTGATGGGCTATTCCATGGGCGCCCGCATCACCGCCCATATGGCGCTCGCCACGCCGGACCGCATGCGCTCCATGCTGCTCGGAGGGCTGGGCATCCATCTCGTGGAAGGCGTCGGCCTGCCGCTCGGCATTGCGGACGCCATGGAGGCGCGCTCCCTCGACGACCTGACGGACCCCATGCAGCGCATGTTCCGCGCCTTCGCGGATCAGAACGGCAGCGACCTGCATGCGCTCGCCGCCTGCATCCGGGGCTCGCGGCAGGTGCTGTCGAAGGCGGAGGTCGCCTCGATCACGCTCCCGACCCTGGTCTCCGTCGGCACGGCCGACGACGTGTCGGGCTCAGGGCCCGAACTGGCCGCCCTGATGCCCAACGCGACGGCGCTCGACATCCCCGGACGGGATCACAACCTCGCCGTCGGCGACAAGGTGCACAAGCAGGGCGTGCTCGATTTCCTGGCCAGCAGGCCTTGAGCGAAGGGAGGGGCGCATGACCCGGCTCGACAGCGCCATCCGGCGCCTGACCGCCCAGCGCGACCTGCTCGACTGGGCCTCCCGGGCGATCGGCCCCGCCGGGCTGGTGCTGGAGATCGGCCTCGGCAACGGGCGCACCTACGACCATCTGCGCGACCGGCTGCCGGGGCGCGAGATCTACGTCTTCGAGCGCGCGCCCGCCGCCCATCCCGATTGCTATCCGCCGGACGGCTACCTGATCGTCGGCGACCTCTTCGACACCCTGCCGCCCTTCATCGAACGGCATGGGCGGGGTTCGGCCGCCCTGATCCACATCGATATCGGGACCGGCGACGAGGACGCGAACCTGAGCCTCGCCCGGCGCCTGTCTCCCCTGCTCGAAAGCCTGCTCCAGCCGGGCGGGATCCTCCTGGGGGATCGCGCCTTCCCGATGCCGTCCTGCCGGGACATCTCGGCCGAGACGAAGGTGCCGGAGGGGCGCTATTTCGTGTACCGGCGGGAGGCTTGAGGTCAGCGGCCGCTGAATAGCGGCCTGCGCTTCTCCAGGAACGCCTTGCGTCCCTCGACGGCGTCGGCGCTGTCGAAGCAGCGGTCGGCGAGGGCGACCGGGTCGGCGTCGGGATGCCCGACCCCGACCGCCTCGTCGATGGCGGCCTTGGCGGCCTGAATCGTCAGAGGCGCATTCTCCGCGATCGCCAGGGCCAGGGACAGGACGAATTCCTCCAGGCGGCTGTCCGGAACCAGGCGCTGCACGACGCCGAGGCGCGCGGCCTCCTGGGCGTCGATCCGCCTTGCGGTGAAGAACAGGTCCTTCGCGGCCGGGGCGCCCACGGCGGCGGTCACCAGCTTCATGGCTCCGGGCGGATAGCCGATCCCGAGCCGGGCGGCCGGGATGCCGAAGATGGCGCTCTCCGAGGCCACGCGCAGGTCGCAGGAGAGGGCGAGGCCGAAGCCGCCGCCCAGGCAGAAGCCGCGGATCATGGCGATGACGGGCTTGGAGCAATGGGCGACCGCCCAGAAGGCGGCCTCGTTGGTGGCCTCGTAGCGGCGCCCGCCTTCCGCATCGGCCCGCAGGGTCGCGAACTCGCCGATATCGGCCCCCGAGGCGAAGGATTCCTGTCCAGCCCCTCTCAGCACGACCACGCGCACCCGCGGGTCCCGGTCGAGCGTCGCCATGAGGCCGGGAAAGGCCTGCCACATCTCCAGGTCGAGCGCGTTGTGCTTGGGGAGATTGTCGATGGAAAGCGTCGCGATGCCGTCCGAGAGGGACACGGCAAGCTTGGACGTCGCGGGCGAAAAAGAGTAGGTCATGGCTCGTTGGAACCTATGGTAAGGGGCTTGGGCTTCTTATCTATGAAGACGGTCGAGAAGTCGCCGAGGAGAGTGAGATGACACAGACGCGCTTGAAGCCGGGTGCCCCGGACGCGGTGGCCGGCAAGGTCGATCCGGTCTGGAACCGTCTGCGCTCCGAGGCCGAAGCGGTCGTCCAGGCCGAACCGGCGATCGCCGGTTTCGTGCTCAGCGCCGTCCTGCACCAGCCGAGCCTGGAGGCCGCCGTCATCCATCGCGTGGCCTCCCGCCTCGGCCATGCCGCCGTCCCGGCCGATATCATCGAGCAGATCTTCCTCGAAGCCGTCGAGGACGACAAATCCATCGGGGCGGCCTTCCGGGCCGATATCAGCGCGGTCATGGACCGGGACCCGGTCGTGACCCGCGCCATCGAGCCCGTGCTCTACTTCAAGGGCTTCCACGCCATCCAGACCCACCGCCTGGCCCATTGGCTCTGGACGAAGGGGCGGCAGGATTTCGCGCTCTATCTTCAAAGCCGCTCCTCCGACACGTTCCAGACCGACATCCATCCCGCGGCCCGGATCGGGCGCGGCATCTTCCTCGATCATGCCACCGGCCTGGTGGTGGGCGCCACTGCGGTCGTCGAGGACAACGTCTCCATGCTTCAGGACGTGACCCTCGGCGGCACCGGCAAGGAGCGGGGCGACCGGCATCCCAAGATCCGCCACGGCGTCCTGATCGGGGCCGGGGCCAAGATCCTCGGCAATATCGAGGTCGGGCATTGCGCCAGAATCGCCGCCGGGTCCGTCGTGCTCAAGCCCGTGCCCCACAATGCCACGGTGGCCGGCGTTCCGGCCAAGGTCATCGGCACGGCCGGATGCGAGGAGCCCGCCCGCTCCATGGATCATTGCTTTTCCGAATCCGATGGAAACTGAGGCGAGAGGCCGCTTCCGGGCCTAACCCCGCTTGCCCGCGTTGGCCGGGCATGGCAAGTGCACCATCCGTGACATCAAGAAAGGACCTGTAGTGGATAAAACCGAGATGGCTAAAGTCGAGCGCTACCTGCGCCAGACCTTTGCGAACCACTCGATCCGCGTCGTCGGTCGCCCGAAGAAGGCTGACTCGGCGGAAGTTTACATCGGTGAGGAATTCGTCGGGGTGCTGTTCCTCGACGACGAGGACGGGGACCGCTCCTACAACTTCACCATGGCGATCCTCGATACGGATCTCGAGGACTAAACCGGCTCTCGCAGCAGAACCTCGATCTCGGGTTCTGCTGTTTTTCCCATCTGGACCCGCGATGCCGATCTACAGCCTCGACGACACCGCTCCGACCCTCCCCGAGTCCGGCCGCTTCTGGATCGCTCCCGATGCCCATGTGATCGGCAAGGTGCGCCTGGGGCTGGATGTGGGCGTCTGGTTCGGGGCCGTGCTGCGCGGCGACAACGAACTGATCGACATCGGTGACGGCACCAATATCCAGGAAGGGGCGCTGCTCCATACGGATATGGGAGCTCCCCTCACGGTCGGAGCAGGCTGCACCATCGGCCACAAGGCCATCCTGCACGGCTGCACGATCGGCGAGAACTCGCTGGTCGGCATGGGCGCCACGGTGCTGAACCATGCTCGCATCGGGGCCAATTGCCTGGTCGGTGCCAACGCGCTCGTGACCGAAGGCAAGGAGTTTCCGGACAATTCCCTTATCGTCGGGGCGCCCGCCAGGGCCATCCGCGTGCTCGACGCGGACGCGATCGAACGGCTCCGCTGGTCGGCTAGGAACTACGTGGACAACTGGAAGCGCTTTGCCAACGGAATGAAGCGGATCGATTGATCCGCCTCCAGGCTTAAGCCTTAGGCATCCGAAGGAACAGCACCTTTAGTCGCACCTAAAATAGTATTGAATTCAGGTCTTATTTTACTATATTACGTCTCTCGACAGGAGGCGTTCGATGCAGCGTGTGGAAGCGGAGATCGCGGTGAGCGTCTCGGACCTGAAGAAGAACCCGACAGCGATCATGAACGAGGCCGATGGTTCGCCTGTGGCGGTCCTGAACCACAACCGGGTCATGGCCTATATGGTGCCGGCCGAAACCTTCGAGGCCATGATGGAGCAGTTGGACGACATCGCGCTGGCGGAGATCATCGAACGGCGTTCCGGTGAGGTCCCGGTGCCCGTCGCCCTCGATGACCTATAAGCTCGAGTTCCTGCCGTCGGCCCTGAAAGAGTGGAGCAAGCTCGGGAGCACGCTTCGCGAGCAGTTCAAGAAGACACTGGCGGAGCGGCTGAAGGAACCGCGCGTTCCCGCCGACGCGCTCCGCAACATGACCGATCACTACAAGATCAAGCTTCGGGCTGCGGGCTATCGTCTCGTGTATCGGGTCGATGACGGTACCGTCACCGTGCTCGTCGTGGCTGTCGGCAAGCGTGAAGGAGCCAAAATCTACAAGTCGGCGAAGCAGCGCTGACAACCGGCATGATCGTTCGGCATTCTTCCTGAGTATCTGGCCGATAAATCGCTTCTCTCTTTGTCATGGCCGGCCTTTTGCCGGCCATCCCGATCCGGTGAGCCACGGCGCTTCACTCAATCGAGATCACCGGCACAAGGCCGTGATGACGTGGGAGGGACTGGCCGTGCATTGCCGGCCCGACACTGAGAAGCAACCTCGGCGTTTGCCTTACCGGTTCGCGGTCGTGGTCGGCGACGACATGATGCCGCCGAGCGACACCCATCCGACCATGTCCTGGCTCTCGCGCTTGATGTAGACGTAGCCGGTCTGGTGCCAGGGCAGGATGGCGTTCTTTTTGTTGTCGAGAACGAAGTCGCCCCGGCTGGTGCGGACCATCAGCACCGCGTGGCCTTCGCCGAGCTCGTCGATGACGACAGTCATGCGCATGGCACGGCGGGGCAGGCCCGCTTCGACGAGGAGCTTGCGCTTCAGGAGCTGGAAATCCTCGCAATCGCCGCGGCCATCGTCGGGGAGGCCCCAGATGTCGACCACGCCCCAATGATCGGCATCCGTGACGGCCTTGATCGAGGAATTCACGCGCTGGTTCACGGCCACGATGGTCTTCCAGACCTGCGGGGTCATCTCGATGGTGCTGGCCTCCGAGACGTCCACGGCGCATTCGGACCGGAATTTCGTGCAGAACTCCGACCAGCCCTGGAGGGGGCGGGCCGACCCGACGCTGGTGATCGGGGCGCTGGACGAGGGCAGGGAGGCCAGGGTCTGGGCCTGAGCGGTTGCGCCACAGAGCAGGAGCGAGGCACCCAGAATAGCTGTTTTGATGATTGTGCCGAAAGCGGCAGGCTTCTCATTTACGCCACAGAAAAGGCTGTTCTTGAAATAATCCTGCCGCATGCCCCACCAGCCGGTTAACGTTCTTTTAACCAAACTGACATGGTTGCATTGGCGGCTCAAGAGAAAAGTAAAAGGTGAGTTAACGCGTCGCGGCCCAACCGGTTCCACTATGGTTAACAAAAATATCGAGACATCCGAGCGAATGAACGAGCACGTTCCTCTCGGTCAGGCTCGGCCGCTGCCGCCTGTGGGTTTTGCTCGACGGATGCCCCTGATCGGGTCTACTCACATGAGAGACCGAATGCTGCCGGCGTGACGAGGTCGGCTGCCAGACAAAAAGCTGTTCATGTCCCCAAACCCGCCCCGCGTCCGTGAGCCGATCCTCAATCTGCCGACGGCCATCACATTGTCCCTGGCCGTGCTGATCGGCATTCATGCCGTCCGGTTGGTCCTGTCCGATGAAACGGATTTCACGCTGATCATCGATTGGGCCGTCATTCCCGCGCGCTGGTCCGTGGCGTTCGGAGGGTTCAGGATCGACGAGGTCATGCAGGCCCTTCGGGAGGGCGTGCCGCAGGACACCATCTCCCCCATGATGGCGCTGGCGCAATACGTGCTGGCCCAGGAGGAAGGGCGGCCCTGGACGGCCCTGACCTACGCGTTCCTCCATGGCTCCTGGGCCCATGTCCTCATCAACGGCGTCTGGCTCGCCGCGTTCGGCACGCCCATCGTCAGGCGCTGCGGCGCCGCGCGGTTCCTCATTCTCATGGCCGTCTCGGCCGTGTGTGGAGCTGTCTTCTACGCCTTCATGAACCCCACGCAGGTTCTGCCGATGATCGGCGCCTCCGGGGCCGTGTCCGGACTCATGGCGGCGGCATCCTGGTTCATCTTCTCGCCGCCTGCCTGGCACTGGGAGGGGCGTCTCACGCAGCCGCACGAGAGGCCACGGGAAACTCTGGGGCACATGGTGCAAAACCGTCAGGTCCTGATCTTTCTCGGCATCTGGTTCGCCGCCAACTACGTGTTCGCCTTCGTGCAACCCGTTGGCATGATGGATGCGAGCATCGCCTGGGAGGCGCATATCGGCGGTTTCCTGGCGGGCCTCGCGATTTTCCCTCTGCTGGATCCGCTTCCGGCCCGGCCAAGCCGCATCTCGGCTTGAAACCAACACGGTTTGCTCCAATCATCGTGAGGCTGACTTAGGGTTCTCATCCCAATGTCGTTTGGGGGTTCGGGCCCGACTTCAGCCTTGCGAATGGAGGGCTGATCGTCCTCGCCGTTCGCACAACGGGAGGGAATGAATGATCGTCAATCGAATCCTTTCGATCAAAGGTCGCGACGTCGCCACCATCGAGCCGAGCCGGTCCTTGAGCGAAGCCGCCGGCGTTCTCGCGGAGCGCAGAATTGGCGCCCTGCTGATCGTGGATGGTCACCGGCCCGTCGTCGGCATCATCTCGGAGCGGGACATCGTGCGGGCTGTTGCGAGGCATGGGGCCAGTGCCCTGGACGAGCCGGTTTCCCGTTTCATGACCGAGGAGGTGGTGACCTGCACGGGAGAAACCTCCATCAACGACATCATGGAGCTGATGACCCAGCAGAAATTCAGGCACATTCCCGTCGTCGAGGGCGGGCGTCTTTCCGGAATCATCTCCATCGGAGACGTGGTGAAGCTGCGTCTCGAGGAGGTCGAGGCGGAGACGCAGGCGATCAAGGAATATATCGCGACGGCCTGATTACCTGGGCTGCGTTTCCTGCAGCAGTTCGAGGATGTCCGGCAGGGCGCGTTCCGTCGCCTGCCGGCCCAAACTGATGCATTCCTGGGCCCGGTGGAACTCGAACAGGCCCATCTTGGCGAGCTTCGGCGCGACCATGATGTCGGGCGGGTCTCCGGCGAGCCTCGATCGGGCGATGCGGTCCTGCGTGATGTTGAACGCGTCGACCATCACCGTGGCGAGGCCCGGAGCGTTCGGCTTACGCGGCTTGTCTCCCCTGGTTCCCGGAAAGATCCCCCAGCGGCGGGGCGCTTCCTCGATGGCTTCCTCGATCTCCTGCTCGTCGCTCGTCTCGGTGTCGTAGGATTGGATGACCGTTCCGCGAACCCGCACCTCGCCGTTGAGGTTCACGCAGATCACGATGTCGGCGCCGAGCGCCCGGGCGGCCGTGATCGGGATCGGGTTGACCAGGGCGCCGTCCATGAGCCAGCGCCCGCCGATCATGACCGGATCGAAGATGCCGGGCAGGGCATAGGACGCCCGCATGGCCTGCACGAGGGGGCCGCGGGTCAGCCAGATCTCGTGGCCGCTCACGAGTTCGGTCGCGATGGTGCAGAACTTGACCGGCAGGGTCTCGACCCGGCGGTCTATCAGGTCCTGGTCGAGCAGGCGCTGGAGGCGCCCCCCGGCGATCAGGCCCGCGCCGCTGAAATGGAAATCGAGAAGGCCCATCACGCGCCGCTTGGTCAAGGACAGGGCGAAGGCCTCCAGTTCGTCGAGCTTCCCGGCCGCATAGCAGCCGCCGACCACGGCGCCGATGGAGGAGCCGGCAATCACGTCCGGGACGATGCCCGCCTCGGTCAGGACGCGCAGGACGCCGATATGGGACCAGCCGCGCGCCGCGCCGCCGCCCAGGGCCAGACCGATCCTGGTCTTCGCGCGAGGGTCGCGTTCCGTCGGCTGCTTCACCTCGGTCGCTCCTCCGCCATCCCCTGATCCGGCGCTGCGCCGGGCAATCCCGTCCCACAACATTGATCGCTCCAAGGCCTTGCTTCCCATTCTAGCGGTCCCGGCATGAAGACCGCATGAAGGTTGCCCTTAAGTTTCAAGTAGGACTGGTTCAGGAAAACTGAACAGCGGCCCGCTGCAAAGCCCGCTGCGACAAAATGATGATGATGAAGGCGAGGCCGATGAGCACGCCGAGCATCGCGCGGAGGCCCAAGATTTCCCCTCCGAACCCGATGAGCGGGGGGCCCAGCAGCAGGCCGCCATAGCCCAGGGTCGCCACCATGGCGACGCCCATGCTCGGCGGGAAATCCTTCATCTGCCCCGCCGTGCTGAACAGGACCGGCACCGTGTTGGCCAGGCCTGTTCCGACGAGGGCGAAGCCGATGGCGGCGGGCAGAGGCTGCGGCAGGAGCATCGCCAGGGCAAGGCCGAAAGCCGAGAGCAGCCCTCCGAGCTGAAGGGTGCGGACGCGGCCGAGATGCCGGACGACGAAATCGCCCATGAAGCGGCAGATCGTCATGGCGAGGGAGAACGCCGCGAACCCGGTGACGGCGGTCTCCAGGCTCGCTCCGGCGACGGTCTGGAGGTAGATCGCCGTCCAATCGACCATGGCGCCCTCGACGAGGAAGCAGAACATGGCGAGCACGGCCAGGATGAGGACGCTCCCCCGCGGCCAGGCAAAGCCGTGTCCCTCCGTTGGTCGTTCCGTTTCCCCGAGCGTCCGGAAGGCCGCGATCAGGAAGAGCAGGCCCATGCCGAGGGAGGAGATCAGAAGTGTCGGGACGATGCCGACATCGAGAGCGATGAGGAGGCCCGAGGCTCCGGCTCCCGCCAGGCCGCCGAGGCTGAAGAAGGCGTGGAAGGAGGACATGATGGCCGAACCCCAGGCCTTTTCGACCACCGTGGCGTTGGTGTTCATCGCGATGTCCATGGTGCCGTTGCAGGCTCCGGCCAGAAGGGCGGCCGCCACGAACAGGCTCAAGTTCGGCGCGAGGCCCGGGAGGGGCAGGGCCGCCGCGAAGGAGAAGGCGGCGATCACCGTCATGGTGCGGCTGCCGACGACGGTCACGGCCCAGCCGATGACGGGCATGAGCGCGACCGCCCCGAGGGAAAAGGCCAACAGGCCGAGGCTGAGCTGGCCGTCGGAAAGCCCGAGCGATTCCTTGAACCGGGGAAGCTGGGCCGCCCAGGTTCCGATGCCGAAGCCGTTGCCGAAGAAGATGGCGCTCGCGGCTAGGCGCGCGGGGAGAAGATCGTGTCGCATCATCGGGCCTTCCTAACCCGAAGATCCGGAAACTGCACCCGCGTGCCGGACGACGGCAGCCCCGCACATTCGAGGGGCTGCCGACTCAATCGACGACGAGCCGAGCGGCGGCGCCGGAAGACTCGACCTTGCGATAGAAGCATGAACGGCGCCCGGTGTGGCAGCAGCCGCCGTCGCCGGCGACCTCGACCTTCAGCAGCAGGGCGTCCTGGTCGCAGTCGATCCGCATCTCCTTGACCGTCTGGATCTGTCCGCTGGTCGCCCCCTTGTGCCAGAGCTCCCCGCGCGAGCGCGACCAGTACCAGGCTTCGCCGGTCTCGATGGTCTTCTCCAGGGCCTCGGCATTCATGTGGGCGACCATGAGGATCTCGCCGGTCGCGGCATCCGTGGTGACGCAGGTGATCAGCCCGTCCGCCCCGAAGCGGGGCGACAGGACGGCTCCTTCCTCGAGCTCGGCCTTGGGGCCGGGGGCGGGGAAGGGATTGGACCCGAATAGGCTCATGGGAAATGTCAGCCCCGGCCGTTCCGCACGAGCGTGAGGAAGCGCACCTGCTCGGCCGGATCCTCCTTGAAGACACCGGTGAACTGGGTGGTCAGCGTCAGGGCGCCCGCCTTCTGGATGCCGCGCATGGACATGCACATATGTTCGGCCTCGATCATGACGGCGACGCCGCGCGGGTCCAGGGCCTCGACCATCGCCCTGGCGATCTGCGAGGTCATGGTCTCCTGGGTCTGCAGCCGGCGGGCATAGGCGTCCACGAGGCGGGCGAGCTTGGACAGGCCGACGACGCCCTTGGTGGGGTAATAAGCCACATGCGCGACGCCGTAGAACGGCACCATGTGGTGCTCGCAATGGGAGTAGAAGGGGATGTCGCGCACGAGCACGATATCGTCGTAGCCCTCGACCTCGGCGAAGATCTTGTCGAGGATTTCCGACGGATCCTCGTTGTACCCGGAGTAGAATTCCCGGAATGCCTTGACGACGCGCTTGGGCGTGTCCTGCAGGCCCTCGCGGCTCGGGTCGTCCCCTGCCCACCGGAGCAGGGTGCGAACAGCCGCTTCGGCTTCCTCCCGGGTCGGGGATGAAACCGGCTTGTCGGCAGCGGTCGTCAGACGCGTGGACAGGGACTTAACCACATCACTCACGTGGAGCCTCTTTTCTCAACTTTGCACCGAGGAAGCTTGGCCGCCCGGCAGTTTCCAATTTCTTTCCATTCAGCGCCATGTGGCCAATATCGCAGAACTCTATCACGGCGCTTATATAGGTATATGAGCACATTCCCAACCGTCATGTCATGAGACGATATGCTGAACGACATCTACAGCCGGCGCATTCTCGAACTGGCCGCCGATATCCCGCATCTGGGGAGGCTTCCCACGCCCGATGCGTCTGCGACGGCCCGCTCCAAGCTCTGCGGCTCGACCGTGACGGTCTACATCAAGCTCGAAGGCGATGTCGTGACGGCTTTTGCCCATGACGTAAAGGCTTGCGCCCTCGGCCAAGCCTCATCGTCCATCATGGGGCGGAATATAATCGGCGCAACCATAGAGGAGCTTCGCGACGTCCGCGATGCGGCAAGTCGTCTGCTGAAGGCCGGTGGAGAGGCTCCCGCCGGCAAATGGGAAGACCTCAAGGTCCTGGAGCCCCTGCGGGAGTATAAGGCACGCCACGCCTCGATCCTGCTCACCTTCGATGCCGTTGTCGACGCCCTCGACCAGGTCGAGGCCCGGCGCTCGGCGAGCGCTGAATAAATGCCGAGCCCGGTCCAGCAGGCGGCCCATTGGGCGATCCGCGGCTACCAGCTGAGCCTGTCCGGATTGATCGGCCGCCAGTGCCGCCATCTGCCGTCCTGTTCGGAATACACGGACGAGGCGATCCAGCGGCACGGATTCTGGCCGGGCGGCTGGATGGGGCTCGCCCGCATCTGCCGCTGCGGCCCCTTCGGGACGCATGGCCTCGATCTGGTGCCCGAAACGTTGCCCGACGGCTCGGCCTGGTATAAGCCCTGGGCCTATGGTCGCTGGCGGGGCGTGAACGCTCCCCCGATCACCTGCGATTCAGTCGAACCTGACGGCGGCTGAATTCGCCTTTCCCAACTCGCCGTCGGCCCCCGCTTACCTGCTCCGTTGGCAGGAGTGAGCCAGGAGACATTTTGATGATTACCCTGACATTCCCCGATGGCGCCGAGCGCCAGTACGAATCCGGCATCACCGGCCGCGAGATCGTGGAAGGCATTGCCAAGTCCCTGGCCAAGCGCACGGTCGCCATGGCCCTCGACGGCACGGTCGCCGATCTCGGCGATCCGATCACCCGCGATGCCAGGATCGAATTCCTGAACCGCGAGGATCCCCGTTCCCTGGAGCTGATCCGGCACGATGCCGCGCACGTGCTCGCGGAAGCGGTGCAGGAGCTTTTTCCCGGCACACAGGTGACCATCGGTCCCGTGATCGAGAACGGCTTCTACTACGATTTCGCCCGCAACGAGCCCTTCACGCCCGAGGATTTCCCCGCCATCGAGGCGAAGATGCGCGAGATCATCGCGCGGGATAAGCCCTTCACGAAAGAGGTCTGGAGCCGCGACAAGGCCAAGAAGGTGTTCGCCGAGAAGGGCGAGGCCTACAAGGTCGAGCTCGTGGACGCGATCCCGGAGGGCCAGGACCTCAAGATCTACTTCCAGGGCGACTGGTTCGACCTCTGCCGCGGCCCGCACATGACCTCCACGGGCAAGGTCGGCAACGCCTTCAAGCTCATGAAGGTGGCGGGCGCCTATTGGCGTGGCGACTCGAACAACGCGATGCTGACCCGCATCTACGCGACCGCCTGGGCGAACCAGGAGGATCTCGACAACTACATCCGCCAGCTCGAGGAAGCCGAGAAGCGCGACCATCGCCGCCTGGGCCGCGAGATGGACCTGTTCCATTTCCAGGAAGAGGGGCCGGGCGTCGTCTTCTGGCACCCGAAGGGCTGGACGGTGTTCCAGGAGCTGATCTCCTACATGCGCCGCCGCCTGAAGGGCACCTACCAGGAGGTGAACGCGCCGCAGATCCTCGACAAGGCCCTCTGGGAGACCTCCGGCCACTGGGGCTGGTACCGCGAGAACATGTTCGCGACCCAGACCGAGGACGACCGCGTCTTCGCGATCAAGCCGATGAACTGCCCGGGGCACGTGCAGATCTTCAAGCACGGCCTGAAGTCCTACCGCGATCTGCCGCTGCGCCTGGCCGAGTTCGGCAACGTGCACCGCTACGAACCGTCGGGCGCGCTGCACGGCCTCATGCGCGTGCGCGGCTTCACGCAGGACGACGCGCATATCTTCTGCACGGAAGATCAGCTGGCTGCCGAGTGTCTGAAGATCAACGACCTGATCCTCTCGACCTATGCCGATTTCGGCTTCGACGAGATCGTCGTGAAGCTCTCGACCCGTCCCGAGAAGCGCGTCGGCACCGACGAAATGTGGGATCATGCGGAAGACGTGATGACCCGCGTGCTCAAGCAGATCGAGGACCAGTCCGGCGGGCGCATCAAGACGGCGATCAACCCGGGTGAGGGCGCCTTCTACGGGCCCAAGTTCGAGTACGTGCTGCGCGACGCCATCGGCCGCGACTGGCAGTGCGGCACCACGCAGGTGGACTTCAACCTGCCGGAGCGGTTCGGCGCGTTCTATGTCGACGCGGACGGCCAGAAGAAGACGCCCGTCATGGTGCACCGCGCGATCTGCGGCTCCATGGAGCGCTTCACCGGCATCCTGATCGAGCATTTCGCCGGTCACTTCCCGCTCTGGCTCGCGCCCGTGCAGGCGGTCGTCGCCACCATCACGTCCGAGGGCGATGAATACGCCATGGAAGTGGTGCGCGCCGCCGAGGCCGCAGGCCTGCGCGTAGAGGCGGATCTCCGCAACGAGAAGATCAATTACAAGGTCCGCGAGCATTCGCTCGTGAAGGTCCCGGTGCTTCTCGTGGTGGGCCGCAAGGAGGCCGCCGAGCGGACGGTGTCGATCCGCCGCCTGGGCAGCCCCAACCAGCAGACCATGACCCTCGACGAGGCCCTGAAGGTTCTCGCCGCCGAGGCCGTCACGCCGGACCGCCGACGCCAGGCCAAGGCCGTATCGGAGCCGGAAGGCCATGCCACCCTCGACGGACATCACGTGGTCGAGCGGACGGTCGCATAAAATCTGATCGGATGAAGGAAAGGCGGTGCCTCCGAAAGGAAGCGCCGCCTTTTCTGTTGAAACCATAACTCCCACGTCATGGCCGGCCGTGTGCCGGCCATCCCGTTTCCGTGAAGCGATGCACTTTTCCAATCGAGATCACGGGCACGAGGCCGGTGATGACGTGATGGGTGTCATCCCCGGCGCGCGCAGTGCGGGAAGGGGATCCAGAGCGTTGCGCCTGATCGTGGATTCCCTTCCCCTCCGCTGACGCTCCGGCCGGGAATGACGCTGAGGGTGGAGTTGATCGGACGGATCAACTCGTCTGCCGCTGCCGCCCCGTCGTGCGACCACCCGAAGCCGTTCCGGCGGTCGTTCCCGCCGTGCCGCTGCCGGGGTTGCCGGTCGCTGCGCCCGCATCGCCTGCCTCGGTGCCCGTGGCGTGCGTGCCCTGCCGCTGGCCGACGCGCAGGTTGTTCTGCACGTGGCTCACGCCCGACACGGATTCCGTCAGATCCTCGGCGCGCCGCTTCTCGTTGCGGTCGCGGACGGTGCCGGTGAGCGTCACCTCCCGGTTCTGGACCTGGATTTCGATCTCCGAGGCGTCGATCATGGCATCGTCGGTCAGGCGTTCGCTGATGTCCTCGCGGATGCGCTCGTCCGAGCGCTGGTAGCCTTTCGGGCCGCGTCCCTGATGCTCGCCCCGGCGGACCTCGCCCCGGCTGGCGGTGGCGTCGTTGCCGAAGCGGGTGTTGCCGGGACCCACGCCGTAATTGCTGTGGTCCCGCCTCTCGTTCACGAGGCTCCAGGTGCGCTCGCGGTCCTGCATGCGGCGATCGTTCTCGCTGCTGTCGTCGCCGGGACGGGCGCGCTCGCCGGTGATCGTCGAGGCGCCGAAGCGCTTCGGGTGATAGCCCCGGCCGGCGGAGCCGCGTCCCGCATATTCGTCGCCGTAGCTCTGGTAGCCCTCGCCGCCGTAGCCGCCGCGCATGCGGGCGTTGCGGGCGCCTTCCTCGCCGGGATAGCCGAAGCTGCCGAAGGCGGCGCGCACGTCGTCCTCCTCGCGGAAGCGGAACGGCTCGCGTCCGGGATTGCGGGAGCGCTCGGCCCGTCCGCGCCTGTCCTCGTGATAGTCGTGCGGGCGGTGGCGCCAATCGTCATCGTCGTTTCTCATTCGCCGATCCAGCTCGCGGCGTTCGTCGCCGGTCAGGCGGGCGCGTCCGCCGCCTCGGGTCTGATCCGCACGGGCGGATGTCGGGGTGCCGGTGCGGTCGGGTTCGGAGGGCGTGGAGATGCGGTGCAACGCCCGGGAGGCGTCGCCCTCGCGGTCCGTCGCGAGATCGCCGAGCGCCACGATCCCGACCAAGTGCTTGTCGTGATCGACCACCGGCAGGCGGCGGATCTGATGGTCGCTCATCAGCTCGACGATGTGACCCACATCGTCGTCGTCGAAGCACCACCAGACATTGTCGGACATGATGTCCCGCACCCGGGTCGTATCGGGAGGGAGGCCGGCGGCCGTCGCTCGAACGGTGATGTCGCGGTCGGTCACCATGCCCCGAAGGCGGCGTCCGTCGCAGACGGGCAGCGCGCCGACATTCATCTCGTCCATGAGACGCGCCGCTTCCTGGATGGTCCGATCCGGACTCACCACGCGGACGTTGCGGGTCATGATCTCTGCGATTTTCATGAGCTTCCTCTCCAGCAAGGTCACGCCTTGGGAGTTCAGGCTCATGGGCGGCGCGACCAATCATAGGCTGTCGGTCAATGCCGCCAGGCGGGAAAGGTTCAGCGGTCCTCGGAAGTCGAGTGGGAAGCTTACTCCCGAGTTACGATGCAATGCACGCGCGTTCCCCCTCGTAGGATCGGGCAAAAGTTGATGACGAGAGCGAAAGCCCATGAGGGTCTGGCGCGGGTGAGGGGTTACAGGTCCATCCGGAGAGCGCTCTCCCCCTCGCCCTCGCTGCGCTCGTCCTCTCCCCACCTGTGAGAGGTGGGCCGCTGCCGCTCCATGGGTCACACGATTCGAAGGATGGGGAGAATGACGAGAATGTCAGGGCGTCGAGATGATCTCGATGTCCCGGTCCAGCCCGCTTTCGACCTTGAACTCGCGGGTATAGACCTTGCCCTCGTGACGGGCGATCAGGACGTACTCGCCCTCGGCCAAGGTGACGGAAGGGAAGGCGCCGATGGCCTCGCGGATCACGTCGCCGCCTGGGGTGAGCACGCTGAAAGCCGTGCCGGCGAAGGCCTCGCCGCCCGCGGAGCCGACCAGTTTCAGCGTCACGATGGCGGCGCGATGGTTGAGGGTCGCTTCCGTGACGCGCCCGGATTCCACCTTCAGGTCGCTGCGCATGATGGCGTTGGCGTCGCCATAGGTGGAGACCACGTGATAGGTGCCTTCGGGCAGGCGGATCATGTCGTTGGCCTTGGCGTCGGCGATCACGAGCCGGCCTTCGGAATTCTGCGCCTCCGGCACGTAGACGGAAAACGAGAGGCGGTTCGCCGCAATGGGGCTTCCGCTCACGGCGCCCTTGAGCTGGAGGGCTCCGGCGTTGATGGCGAGCCGCTCGTTGAGGTTGCCGCGCTGCACGCTGATGCGTTTCGACGCGCTCGCGAAGCCGTAAGCCACGTGGACGATGTAGTTGCCGGGCGACAGGGTGAAGCTCGGCGCGGGACTCGTGGAGCGGGCGACGATATTGGGCTGCGACGCATCTCCGCGATCCTCGAAGATCCGCCACACCAGGCCCGAGCGGATCGGCTCGTTGCTTCCCGCGAAATTCGCTCCGGCATTCAGCACCACCTGCCCGACGGAGATCGCCGGGAGGTTCTGCGACATGGAGGGAACGGCGGGTGACTGCGCCAGGACGGGCCCGGCTGCGATCAGGCTGAGAAGACCGAGAATGGCAAAAGGCTGTTTGTCAAATAAGGGCATCGGCTGAAATGGGTTCTCATGGGGGCGGCGAGGCGACCGCCGTCTGAATCCGCTGGCCCTCGCTTTTGACGAGATCGGAGGCGGCCGCAACCAGATTCTCGAGGGACATCGGCCGGAAGTGGAACTCGACCCGATGGCGTCCGGGGCCGATTTCGACGCCTCGGAACAGAAGGTTGGCGCGCAGGATCGGCCGGCGCTCGCCATCGACCCAGGCCTCCCAGCCGGGATAGTTGATGTCGTGCAGCACCAATATGCCGTTGTCGCTGCTCTCGACATCGAGGACGACCGAGTTGCGCCTGTAGCTGACGATGCGTGCCTGTCCCCTGGACTCATCGGACGCGGCCCCGGCCGCCGTGTAGGGAGCCTTGAGCAGGGGCATGCTCTCGTTGTCGATGAGGGCTTCCGTCTCGCGATTGAACTCCGGCAGCTCGTCTTCGCCCAGCACATCCTCCGAATTCACGGGCGAGACGTGATGCGCCACGTAGGCGCGCGGAACGGAGGTGTTCAGGCGGTAGATCCACATCCGCCCCGTCCCATAGACGATCTCGGCATCGGTCAGGCGCGGGAAATGGCGCGGCAGCTTCTCCACGGGTCGGTCGAGCACGACGTAATCGAGCCCGAGAAGGCTGGCGAGCTCGCAATTGTAGCCCCTGAAGCTCGTCGGGAAACTGCGCAGGTTGGGGTCTTCCGCATTCTCGCCGGGGCCGATCGCGCGCTCGTAATCGGCGAGGCGCAGCGGGTTGTACCCGATGGTGTCCTCGATCCCGAGGACCATGGACGCATTCTGCCACGCCCCTTTCAGGCCGAGGATCTCGACGCGGGGATATTCGCCCCTCGCATGGCGGTCGGCGAGTTCGCGCTTGAGGATCTGCAGGCCCTGCAACTGTTCCGGCGGCAGCTTCGTGAAAATCGTGTAGCGCTCGGCGGGCTCCGCATTCAGGGCCGAAGCCGCGTGACGGCCGATCAGCTCCGCGCCCGTCAGGGTCACGAGCACGAGGGCGATGGCTTCGCGCCAGCGCGATGCACCGCTCATCCGGGTGATGACCACGATGGCGAGGGTCGCCACGGCAAGGCTCACGCCGATTTCCGTCAGGGCCGGGGAGACGAAGCCGCCCTTGACGGCGAAGGCCATGGCGCTGGCGACGGCCGCAGCCACGAGGCCAAGGGCGAGGAGCGGCAGAGCCACCCAGAGCCGGCCGAGGGCCGACCGGTTCCATTGCGGCAGCCCCTCCGTCGCATAGCGATGGACGAGATAGCCTGCCGCGAAGGCCAGGGCGATGTTGATGAGGAAGGTCGCGTCGGCCGGCCTGCGGTAGAGGTCCACACCCGGCAGGTGATCGAAGATCATGACGAAGCCGGGCGTATAGCGCCCGAGCGAATAGAGCGTTGCCGCGATCCCCATCACGAGGAAGAAGCGGAACTCGCGGGCGAACAGGCGACCGCCCGCCACCCCGTGCCAGAGCAGGAGCAGAGCCGGGACCGTGCCGATGAACAGGTAGTTCGTCGCCCGGTCGGTCCAGGTTCCCTCGGACAGGCTGTGCCAGTCCGGCCCCCAGTAATCGTAGGTCCAGCGCAGGGAGCCGAACACGTTGCCGAACAGGATCGTCGCCAGGCTCTCCGGGGGCAGGGACCCCATGGCCGCCACGCCGAACCCGAAGGAGGGGCGCGTCGAGGTGGCGAGGAACTGCATCGTCAGTACGATCGGAACGGCGAGAAGCGCGCCGCCGATCAGCCCCATGAAGACCAAGAGCCCGAGGCGGGACTTGAGATAGACCAGAGAGCGAGGCGCGGTGCAGATCCGCTGCGCAGCCAGGGCGATGAGCGTCAGGCCGCAGAGGAAGGCGACCTGGTCACGCCCGATGACCATCATGGCCGCACTGACCGCGAAGAGCAGGCCATAGAGGTAGGAGCGGCGGTCCAGGGCCTCTTCGAGGAGCCAGAAGGCGAGGGGGAAGAAGCCGTAGCTGAAGATTATGCCGGTATGCTGGAGCCGGGCCGTGGCGGAGCCGCCGAGCATGAAGACGAGAGCCGCCACCACGGCGCCCGCCGGGTGCCATCCCCGCCGGCGGAACAGGGGCACGAAGGCCAGCGCTCCGGGCAGGAAATGGGCGAAGACGACTATGTCGAAGAGCTGCATGGACGGCTCGGGGACGAGCCATCCGAACAGGAGCATGGTGGGCGTGAAAAGCAGCGACTGCGGATCCGCCGCCGAGGGATGCCCGCCGAAATGGTAGGGGTTCCACAGGGGCAGCTCACCGTTGGCGAGGGCGCTGCCCAGGTAGCGCAGGGTGGGATAGAACTGGTTCTTGGAATCCCAGGGAACGACTGTCCCGGTCAGGGGCCAGATGGAGACCGCCAGGGCCCAGGCCGCAAGGATAAGGGCAAAAGCCGTCAGAACCTGGCGCTGCGACCAGGCTGGCAGGGACGCTGGACTATCCAGTCCGGAAATCGATGTCTGCATTGCACTCAACGCGGCATCCCGCCCACTCATCTCTCGCCACGAGACCCATCGACCGGCCTGCACGCGCACGCCCCCCGGGTCCGCCATGGCTGGAAACCTGCTTGGCGTCTGACCGCACTCCCCCTATACATCCGCTGCTGTTTCTTTTGTTCAGCGATGTGTTTTCGGGATGCCCGCGCTTCCTCAA
This sequence comes from Microvirga mediterraneensis, assembly GCF_013520865.1. Taxonomy (NCBI): domain Bacteria; kingdom Pseudomonadati; phylum Pseudomonadota; class Alphaproteobacteria; order Hyphomicrobiales; family Methylobacteriaceae; genus Microvirga; species Microvirga mediterraneensis. Next base: position 3,673,973 of record NZ_JACDXJ010000001.1, on the reverse strand, counting down.
ACGCAGCAAGACGGCGAGACGATGGCAAGCCGGGGCTTTCCTGACCTGCCGCCTTTAGCACCCATCTACATTGTTCCACATTATTCACGCCGGATGAAGATCCCATGAATGATAGTATCTCCCGCCTTCTGCAGCGCCGTTCCGTCCCTCCGCGTTGGCTGGGCGAGCCGGGGCCGTCCGAGCAGGAAGTCGAAACGCTTCTTAAGGTCGCATCCCGGGTGCCGGACCACGGCAAGCTCGTTCCCTGGCGCTTCATCCTGATCCAGGGCGAGGCTCGAGGGCGCCTCGGCGAGGTGCTTGCGACGGCCTTCCAGGCGGATAATCCCAATGCCAGCGCCGAGCAGGTCGCGGCCGAGCGGGAGCGCTTCTCCAACGCCCCCCTGGTCGTCGCGGTGGTGTCCCGCGTGGTGCCGCATGCGAAGATCCCGGACTGGGAGCAGGTTCTCTCTGCCGGGGCGGTCTGCATGAACCTCCTCACCGGAGCGACCGCTCTCGGCTATGGCGCCTCCTGGCTTACCGGATGGGCAGCCTTCGACCGGCGTGTGCTCGACGCACTGGGGCTGAAGCTCCATGAACGGATCGCCGGCTTCGTGCATATCGGAACGGCCAAGGAGACGCCGACCGACCGCGACCGTCCCGCCCTGGCTGACATCGTGACGCGTTTCTGAACAACTCGCCGGTAGCTGATCCCTCATGTTCTACGAAACCTCGACCAACGCCCACGGCCTGCCGCACGATCCTTTCAAGGCCATCGTCACGCCCCGGCCCATCGGCTGGATCACCACCATGAGCGCTAAAGGAGAGGTGAACCTTTCGCCCTATTCGTTCTTCAACGCCGTGTCCGAGCGCCCGCCCATGGTGGCGTTCTCGTCCGCCGGCAAGAAGGATGCGCTCACCTTCGTGGAGGAGACTGGGGAGTTCGTCTGCAATCTGGCGACCTATGACCTGCGCGAGCAGATGAACGTCACGTCGGCCGTTCTGCCGCGCGGCGAGAACGAGATGGACCATGCGGGCCTGAAATCCGCTCCCTCCCGGCTCGTGAAGCCGCCACGGGTGGCCGATGCCCTTGCGGCACTCGAATGCAAGTGGCTGCAGACCGTGCCGCTCAATCCCCTGGGCGGGGGCGACCCGTCCTATTACCTCGTGATCGGGCAGGTCGTGGGCATCCACATCGACGACCGCTACATCGTGAACGGTCTCGTCGACACCGCCGCCATGCGCCCCATCGCCCGCTCCGGCTACCGGGACTATTTCGTGGCGACGCCGGAGACCAGGTTCTCGATCACGCGCCCCGGCGGCTGACACCGGCGCCCAAGCGAGCGAGGTGGCGCCTCAACAAAAAACGCGGCCCGAAGGCCGCGTTTTTCATGTCTGTATGAAGCGTCAATCGCCTCAATCGAACCGGCCGCTGGCATGGGCCAGCATGGTGTAGACCTTGCCGGTTTCGGACGTGAGATAGGTCTTCGTCAGCATGGAGTCCCGGTCGTCGCGGGAGACTTCCGACAGCAGACGCTCGAACTCTTCCACGTACCGGTCCACCGTCTGCCGGAACTCGTCGTCGCGGCGGTATTTGCGGCGGATCTCATCGAAGGTCTGCTGACCCTGCAGGGTGTAGAGGCGACGGGTGAACACGTTGCTCTCGCCCCGGCGGTAGCGGTCCCACAGCTCGACGGCCGCCTCGTGATCGATCATCCGGGCGATGTCGACCGAGATCGAATCCAGGGATTCGAGGCTGTTGGTGCGGGCGCGGTCGGTACGAGCCGGTGCACGGGCGGGCTCGACGGCCTCGTCGCGGGAGGCGCGGTTCAGGAGATCCGACAGCCAACCGCCGCGATTGCCGGCGTCGCGGGCGGGAGCCTCCTCCCGGCGAGCAGCCGGACGCTCAGCCGGGGCTTGAGCCGGGCGCGCGGGGACCGGTGCAGGCGCAGGCGTCGGGGCAGGAGCGGGCTTGGGCTCCGCCTGACGGGCGACCGTCGCGGCAGGGGCGGGGGCCGGATTCTGCGCGATCCGCTGCTCGACCGCGGCCGCGACGGCGGCCATGGTGGCGGCGACGGGCGTCTCGTTGACGGCGGCCTTGCGGGGCTGGGCGGCCGGAGCGGCATCGACCAGACGGTTGGAGCGCGATACCAGAGCGGACAGCTCGTTGAGAGCCTTGATCTGGTCGGCGACGACGCGGCGCATGTTGGCGCTGGCTTCCTGCGTCTCCTGCGGCAGCTCCACGACGCCGCGGCGCAGCTCGGCGCGGGTCGCCTCCAACTCGCGCTGGATCTGGCCCGTCATGCCGCGCAGCTCGCCCATCGTGTCGCGGAACTTCGCGGTGGCGCTGCCGAGGGCCTGGGCCATCTCGGCGGCGGCCTGCTCGTAATTGGCGCGCAGGGCAGCGGCCGTGCGGGCGCTCTCCTCGCCCGTGCTGGACCGGATGCGCTCGAACTGCTCGCCGATGGCGTTCGTCGCCGTATCGGCGGCAGCGGCGAGGACGGAGCCGAGCTGGCGCGCCTTCGCGTCGGCGTTCTCGAGCGAGCCTTCCAGCAGGGTCGTAAAGGAGCGCGTGGCGGATTCGAGATCCTGAGCCCGCGCGTTGATACGGCCGAGAAGCTCGTCCAGGGCCTGCTGGCGGCCGGACAGGGCTTCGCTCATGCGGGCCTCGACACGCTCGAGAGCGGTCGTGGCCTCGGTGAGGGTGCGCATCTGCTCGTGGGTGGTGTCGGTCAGCGTGCGACCGCGCTCCTCGAGGCTCTGGGCCAGTTCCAGCGCCTGCTGGATGGCTCCGGAGGATACGCTGCGCAGGGCATCGACCTGATCGCCTACCTGATCGGACGCGCGGCCCGTCTGGGTGGCGATCTCCGTCAAGAGCGACTCGATGTGCTGGACGCGCCCGGCCAACCCGTCCTCGACGGCGCCGAGATTGCTGCTGGCCGAGGCCGCGACCTGCTGGAGCAGGCGGTTGGCGTCCTGAAGGCGTCCGAGCACGTCGGTGAGCTCGCCGCGCAGGCGGTCGCTCGTGCCGGTGAGGGCTTCGACGGTCTGCTGCGTGCCCAGGTCGAGGGCGCTGCGCATGGCCTCCGTCGACTGCATGTAGGAGGCGGTCAGCTCCATCGTGCGATCCTGCAGAGAGGAGAGCAGGGTGCTGCTGCGCTCTTCGAGGCTGCGCAGCGTCGTATCGCTGATGGCGGCGACTTCGCGGCCGATCACTTCGCCACGGCTACCCAGGTTCTCGACGAGGGATGCGCCTTCCGTGTCGAAGATCGAGCGGATCTCGCCGATGCGGCTGGTGAGCGAGCCGAGAACGGCCTGTCCAAGCTCGTCGATGGTCTCGGCAACGCCGCTGAGGCGGTTGACGACCCGGTCTTCGAGCATCGTGACGCTCTGGTTGAGCGCGTTGGCGATTTCCTCGGCGCGGCTTCCCAGGGTCTGGTTGATCTCGAAGGCGCGGGTGCCCAGGGTTTCCGTGATCTCGTCGGCGCGGCTGCCGAGAACCTCGTTGATCGACGCGATGCGGCTGTCGAGGGATACGCCGATCTGCTCGGCCCTGGAGGACAGGGTATCGGCAATCGAGTTCGTCTTGGCGCTGATCGCCTGGCTGATCTCGTCGACACGCGCCTGGAGCGAGGCCGCCACGTCGCGTCCGCCTTCGGCCATCACGCGTGCCATCTCGCCGGTGCGCACCACCAGGGCCTCGTTGAGCGCCGTGGCGCGGGCGCCGAGAACGGTGTCGACCCGCTCGACGATGGTGTCGAAGTTGACCGTGATCTCCGAGCTGCGCCGTGAGGCGTGCTCTTCCAGGGCGGCGAGCTGGGTTTCGATGGCGGTGGTCGCCTCGCGGGCGCGCTCGGCGAAGGTCTCGGCCACGGCGCGGCCCTGCACGGTGATGAGACGGTCCATCTCCTCGAAGCGGCCGCTGATCGTCTCGGTCAGGCTGCCCACGTCGCGGGACATGCGCTCGGCCATCTCGCCGCCGCGGGCCATGACGCCCTCCAGGGCCGTGAGGCGCGAGCCGAGAGCCTCTTCCATCTCGCGAGTACGGGTGTCGACCGTCGTGGAAAGAGTTTCCGCCGTGCGGCTGAGCACCTCGTTGACGCGCGATCCTTGCGACGCGATGGCGAGGACGATGTCCTTGGCGGTGGTCGCGAGACGGGTCTGAGCCTCGTCCGTGTGGAGAGCGAGCGTCTCGGAAAAGTCCTTGCCGCGCGTTTCGAAGGCGGTGCGGAACTCCTCGACCTGGTTGCCCATGAGCAGCGACACGCGCTCGCCGGCCTCGGCGAGGCTGGTCTCCAGCGCTTGGCCCTGGACGGTGACGGATTCGCTGACGCGCTGGCTCGCGGTCTCGAGGCGGGGCGCCCGATCCTCGACGCGGTTGCCGATGGATTCGTCGGCGAGGCGCACGGCGCTTTCGAGCTGCTCGCGCACTTCTCCGCCCCGCTCGCTGATCTCGCGGGTGACGTCGGCGGCCGTGGTTGCAAGACGCTCGCGGAACTCGTTGCCGCGCAGGACGATCTCGTCGACGACGCCCGTTCCGGTCGTGGCGAGCTGCTCGCGCAGACTGGTGCCGCGGGTCGCCAGTTCCTCGATGAGGGATCCGGCGGTGAGGGCGAATTCCTCGCGCAGATTGCTGCTGCTGGCGGTGAGTTCCTCGACGAGCGTGGCGCCCGTCGTTGAAAGCTGCTCGCGCAGCTGCGTGCCGCGTGTCGCGATCTCCTCGCCCACCAGGGCGCCCGCCGTGGCGATCTGGTCGCGCATTTCCGTCGTGCGGGCCGAGATATCGTCGGCGATGACGCCGCCGGTGGCCGCCAGCTTCTCGGTGATCTCGGCTCCGCGCTGGGCGAAGCTGTCCTCGAGGGTGCGGGCCGTCTGCTCGAAGGCTTCGCGCACGTCGTTGCCCTGCTGGGCGAGGGCGTCGATCACGCCGCGGCCGGTTTCGGCGAGCGTGCGGGTGACCTGGCTCGCGCCGTCCTGCAGGTGGCGGGTCAGGAGGTCGCCGGTGCGCTCGAAGGCGCCCGTGATGTCCTGCGCCTTGCTCTCGAGCGCGCTCGTGATGGTGGTGCCCACCTCCGAGATGCCGTTCTTGATCTCTTCGCTGGAGCCCGACAGGCGTTCCACCAGCTCGACGCCGCGGCTCGCCATTTCCTCGACGACGCGTTCGCCGGCGCGGCCGAGGGCCTGCGTGATGTGATCGCCCTGCTGTTCGAGCGAGGCGGTGACCTTGTCGCCCGCGCCGCTGACGGCAGAAACGACGCGCTCGCTGGCGCCGTCGAGATCCTGGATCAGGCTCTGGTGCACGCCGGTGATGGAGCCGCGCACGCGCTCCGCGTTGGACACGATGGCCTCACGCTGCGCCACGAGCTCGTCGATGAGCGAGCGGATGCGGATTTCGTTGTCGGAATAGGCGCGCTCCAGCGTCGAGATTTCGCTGCGCACGAGGGTTTCGAGTTCGCCCGCGCGGGCCAGGGCCCGCTCGACGCCATCGCCGACGGCGGCGACTTCACGGCGCACGGCCTGCGAAACGGACAGGACCGCATCGGTGGAGAAGTTTTCCGGCTGAGCCAGACGTACGGCGACTTCGCCGACCGCCCGTGCGACCAGCTTCATTTCCTGCGAGCGGATCGTGAGCATCGCGGCGATGAAGAAGAGGAAGATCGGCGCCACGAGCCCGACGGCCCCGAGAGCCAACTGCGAGGTCGAGAAGGCGGCGAGCAGCTGTTCGGGGGTGGTGATCCCCTGTGCATAGACCAGGGCCCCGATACCGCCGAGCCAGAGCAGGGAGGCGAGGGCGGCGATCCAATAGGCGCGGCGGGACGGGCGGACCTGGAGGGCCTGCAGCATCACGCCCATGTTCTGGCGGTCATCATTCGCGACGGCGCTCCGGTCGGGGGCGATGAAACCGGAACGGGCCATGTCGTCGAGCCTGGGGTCATGGTCGTCTGCCTGGGCGGACAGGGAATCGGAACCGAGACCGAAAGGACCCTTGGTGAAGTCGTGATCGTCGATATCGGGCAGCTTGGGCTCTTCATAAGGCTTGTTGCCCGAGCGCTCCGGCGTATGGATCACGAATGTCTCTTCGAGGTTGAGTGCCTGCTCGACAGCCGACAGGGCCGCCTCAGCCGGGTCCTTCATCTTCTTGTTCTCGGTCGCCATGATCCGCCCTCGTGACGCAACTGATGATGGTTGAGCCCGCTTCATTCCCTGAAAAACGAGGTGAATGCGTGGCCTCAACCGGCACGGAGCCCCGTTCAAGGGATTCCGCACGGTAATCTGTTATTTACCAAGCAAGTCTAGCGGCCGATCTGCAACAAGGAAACCCGATGTCCCCTGTCATTTATGAACGTCGTTAACGGCTTAGTAACCTGCTCTACCAGGGAAAATTACGGCGAAAAGACGGCAGGTTTCGCGCCCGTCTCTCGTCTTCCGGTGCAGTCTGTCTTAAGTATGCGCCGACAAGAAGAGGTCCGCAATGATCAAGATCACGTTCATCGATGCCGAAGGTACAGCCCGCACCGTCGAGGCGGAGGAGGGCTCTACCGTGATGGAAACCGCCATCCGCAACGGCATCCCGGGCATCGAGGCGGAGTGCGGAGGGGCCTGCTCCTGTGCGACCTGTCACGTCTATGTCGCAGAGGAATGGGAAGCCGCGACCGGCCAGCCTCAGCCGATGGAAGAGGATATGCTCGACTTCGCCTACGATGTGCGCCCCAATTCCCGTCTCTCGTGCCAGATCCGCGTCCGGCCCGAACTCGACGGCCTCGTCGTTCACACGCCCACCCGTCAAGGCTGAATCCGGAGAAAGCCCATGTTCAAGACGATCCTGGTTCCCGTCGATCTCGGAGAGGTCGATCAGGCGCAGCCCGCCATCGACAAGGCCGTCGAGCTCGCCAATGCGTCGGGCGGCTCCCTGCGCCTGATCTATGTGCGGGCCATCGTGCCCGTCACCTACATGGAGTTCATGCCGCCGACCTTCGACGACGAGCAGCAGGGCGAGTCGGAGAAGAAGCTGGCCGAGCTGGCAGCCAGGGTGGCCCTACCGGCCGAGCGCGTCTCCGCCGTCGTCCGGCTCGGCTCGGTCTACAACGAGGTCCTGGACGAGGCCGAGAAGACCGGCGCCGATCTCGTCGTCATCGGCTCCCACCGGCCGACCATGGCGACCTATCTCCTCGGCTCCAACGCCGCCACCATCGTGCGCCACGCCAAGTGCTCGGTGCTGGTGGTGCGGGCCTAACGCCGGGCTGCCCCTCAAGCCAACAAAAAGCCGGGAGCCCGAAGGCATCCCGGCTTGCCCTATGATCAGGGGCGTCTCCTTCAGGATGACAGAACGCCTAGCCCCACTGGGACGGATCGCCCGCGCGGGCCACGACGGTTCCTTCCGCCCCGGGAAACGACATCGCTGCCGCCGATCCCATGAGGGCGAAGGCGAGTGCGATCTTGATGCAGATAGTGAGTTTCATAACCATTCCCTCTTCTGGTGTCCTGAAAGTACCTCTGCGGGCACTTGTTTGTTACAATATTTCATAAAGAGGGTATGTCAACGAACTTATCGGGCAGAAGGCCTCCTTAAAGCCCTGGCAGGGAATATGGCCTGTTGACGAGGACCAGGCACCGCGCCGCCACGTCAGGCTCAGGACCTCGGCAGAAGCTCCGCCGGCAGTTCGCCCGCCCGGAAGGGGCGGGGCTTGTTGAGCCGGATCATCGGCTCGATCTGCCACACGCCCACGACGGCGAAGAGCGCGCCCAGCAGGGCGACGCCCGTCGCTCCCATCCGCATGGCCTGCCAGATCAGGTAGGCCATGGCCAGCAGCGATGCGATGGCCAGCGCCGAGGTGGGCAGCCAGAGTCCCATGGGCTTTCCCGCCACGAACCGCGCCTGGGGATTGGCGCGCGCGATGGCCTCGCACAGGGCTTGAGTGAAGCCGCGGTATTCCTGGGTCAGTTCCTGAGCCTCGACCAGGCTCTTCCAGTTGAGCGAGTTGAACGTGAAGGACTTGCCGTCCTTCATGGTCACTTTCGTCCGGAAGGATTTCTGCGCCAGCCGGCCGGGCTCGAAGGTCATGCGGACCGTGCTGACGGCGCCGAGCTGGACCTCATGCACCTTGCGGCCGGAATCCACCGTGAGCCTGTCGCCCTTGAGGATGAACGAAATCGGCCCGCCGAAGGGCTTGGGGCTGTGGGTGTAGGTCTGGGTCATGCGGTTTCTTATCTGCGTGCGGATCTTTCGGCAAACCGGTTTCCGCGCTGCCGGATGAAACCTATCGGACCAACTCGCGCATCGCGTGATCGATGCCCTCGAGGTTGAGCGGATACATGCGCTCGCCGAAGGCCTGCCGGATCAGGCCGATGGATTGGGTATAGGCCCAATGCGGCTGCGGCACCGGGTTCAGCCACACGGCTTTCGGGAAATGATCGAGGATGCGTCCGAGCCAGGCCTGGCCGGGCTCCTCGTTCCAATGCTCCACCGAGCCGCCGGGATGGGTGACCTCGTAGGGGCTCATGGAGGCGTCCCCCACGAACACGACCCGGTAATCGGACGGGTAGGTGCGGATCACGTCGAGGGTGGGGATCACCTCGTCGAAGCGCCGGCGGTTCTCCTTCCACAGGTTCTCGTAGACGCAGTTGTGGAAGTAGAAGTGCTCGAAATGCTTGAACTCGAGCCGTGCCGCCGAGAACAGCTCCTCGGCGATCTCGATGTGCCAGTCCATGGAGCCGCCGACATCGAGAAAGAGCAGCACCTTCACGGCATTGCGCCGCTCGGGCCGCAGGCGCACGTCGAGATAGCCCTTGTGGGCGGTCTCGTGGATCGTCTCGTCGAGGTCGAGCTCTTCCGCCGAGCCGGTGCGGGCGAAACGGCGCAGGCGCCGCAGCGCGATGCGCATGTTACGCACGCCGAGCTCGACGCTGTCGTCGAAATCCTTGAACTCGCGCTTGTCCCACACCTTCACGGCGCGGAAATTGCGGTTCTTGTCCTGGCCGATGCGAATGCCTTCCGGATTGTAGCCATAGGCCCCATAGGGCGAGGTTCCGGCGGTGCCGATCCATTTGTTGCCGCCCTGGTGGCGACCCTTCTGCTCCTTGAGGCGCTCCTTGAGATTCTCCCAGAGCTTTTCCCAGCCAATGGCCTCGATCTGCTTCTTCTCCTCGTCCGTGAGGTAGCGCTCGGCGAGCTTGCGCAGCCATTCCTCCGGGATCCCGGCCTCGTCGACCGCGTGGCCCATGCTGGCGATCCCTTTGAACACATGGGCGAAGACCTGGTCGAACCGGTCGAAATGCCGCTCGTCCTTCACCAGGCAGACGCGGGAGAGATAGTAGAATTCCTCGACGCTCTTGTCGGCAAGATCCCGGTCGAGCGCCTCCAGAAGGGACAAATATTCGCGGAAGGAGACCGGCACCTTGGCCGCGCGCAGCTCTGTGAAGAAGTTCAGGAACATCGCGTCAGAATATCGGACCTGGAAGTGGAGTCCACTTTTGGGATTGATCCGATGTTCAACCCCTTAAGCGTCGCATCGTCCTTCGCAGTAAGGTCAAGAGGCGAGAGCCCCGTTCAGCCCTCAACCTCGGTGGTCTGCTCGGTCGTGGCCTCGGGAGCCTGTTTGCCGACGCGCCGGCGCGCCTGGAACACGACCCGGTTCGGATCGCGCTTCGGGTTCTTCTTCCGGAGGATTTCCCTGAATTCGTCCCGCCGTTCGTGGATCGACGCGATCACGAGACCCATGGGAACCCCGATATCGCTCAGGATCGCTTCGCTGAGCTGAAGGGACGCCTCGATGGTCTCGGGCACCGCGTCGTCCACGCCGAGCTCGTAGAGCTGCGTCGCATGACGTGCATCCCGGGCCCGGGCCACGATGGTGATGTCCGAGCATTCCTGCCGGGCGGCGGACACGACCCCCTCGATGGAACTCACGGTGTCGAGGGTGATGACGAGGGCCGGCGCCCGGTCGATGCCGCAGGCCCGCAGGAACTCGGGATAGGTTCCGTCCCCGTAATAGACCGGCTTCCCGGCCCTTCGCTCCGACGCGACGCGGGCAGGGTCGAGGTCGATGGCGAGATAGGGCACCTTGTGCCGTTCGAGCATTTCGGCGACGAGCTGGCCGACGCGCCCATACCCGGCGACGATGACGCGGCCGACCTCGTCCGTCGGCGGCGCGACGGCCGCGAGCGGATCGAGCGGCCGGCGAACCTCGAGCTTGCGGCCGAGGCGCTGCCCGAGCCGGGCCAGGAGCGGGATCGCCACCATGGTGAGGGTCGTCACCAGAAGGAGGTTCTGGCCGATCCCGGCAGGGACGAGCCCGGCGATCATCGCGGCGCCCAGGATGACGAGGCCGAATTCGCCTCCGGGACCCAGGAGCAGTCCGGTCTCGGCCGCCTCCGCGGTGTTGAGGCCGTAGGGGCGGGCGATCCCCACGATGGTGATGCCCTTGATGACGATGACCGTAGCCGCCAACGAGAGGATCAGAAGCGGCGCTTCGAGGAAGCGGAAAAAGTCGAGGCTCATGCCGACCGAGACGAAGAATACGCCGAGGAGCAGCCCCTTGAAGGGCTGGATGGTGACGTCGATGGCGCGCCGGTATTCCGTCTCGGACAGGAGGATGCCGGCGATGAAGGCGCCCAAGGCCATCGACAGGCCGCTGACGGCGGCGATCAGGCTGGTCACCAGCACGACGAGCAGGCACGCCGCCATGAAAAGCTCCGGGCTTTTCGTGGTCGAGACGAGCTGAAAGAAGGGGCGAAGGATCAAGCGGCCGAGGCCGACGATCAGCACCAGCGCGACGACCGCCTGCAGGACCAGGATGGCAAAGGACGACGGGGTTACCTCGGGCCTGCTCGTATCGAGCACCGCGATGGCGAACAGGATCGGCGCGACCAGGAGGTCCTGGAACAGCAGGGCCGAGAAGCTGGCCCGCCCGGCCGCCGTGTTGAGGCGCTTCCGCTCGGCCAGGACCGGAATCACGATGGCCGTGGACGACAGGGCGAGGGCGAGGCCGACGATGGTGGCCGCGGTGATCGTCTCGACGGTCCGGAAGGCGTAGAAGGCCAGCCCCAGGACGAGGGCGCCCAGGAGCACCTGCAGGGAGCCGAACCCGAAGACGAGACGCCGCAGGGTGCGAAGGCGCTGCCAGGACAGCTCGATGCCGATGGTGAACAGCAGAAAGACCACGCCGAATTCGGCCAGCCGCGAGGTGCCCTCCGGATTGGTGAAGGTGATCCAGTTGATCCAAGGCTGGCTCGGCATGAGCCGCCCGAGCCCATAGGGTCCCAGCAACGCGCCTGCCGCCAGAAACCCCAGGACCGGGCTGATTCGGAGCCGGTGGAACAGGGGGACGACGATGCCTGCCGTTGCCAGAAAAAGAATAGGTTCCTGATAAGACTGCAAGTCTATCGCAGCGGCCATTGCTTCCTTCCGGTTCGAACCATTTTCGTTCTAGCGACCGGACATGCGCAAGGGTTTATTGCAGTGCAAAGCGGAATAGCGGGCGCGACATGGGCGCATGGAGAAACGGCAGGTGGCCCTCTGGTTTGACATCCGCCAGGTCGTCACCGGCCTTGTGCCGGTGACCCCGATTGGAAAGGCGCAGCGTTTCACAGCATCGAGATGGACGGCACGAGGCCGGCCATGACGTGACGGGTGTCATCCCCGGCGAGCGAAGCGAGGGAAGGGGATCCATAGCACTGCGCTTGCTCATGGTTTCCCTTCTCCTCCGATGGCTCCGCCATCTCCGGCCAGGAACGACACGGAGGACGCGACGTCCTTATCCCAACGTGGACAGCGCCTGCGCCAGATCCGCCACGAGATCGTCGGGATGCTCGATGCCGATGGAGACGCGGATCGTGGCGTCGGAGACGCCGAGGCGGTCGCGGGTCGTCTTCGGCACGCCGGAATGGGTCGTGGAGGCCGGGGGCGAGATCAGCGATTCCGTGCCCCCTAAGCTCACCGCCAGCTTGAAGACCTGGAGCGCGTTGAGGACGCGAAAGGCCTCGGCCTCGCCGCCCTTCACATCGAAGGAGAAGGTGGAGCCGGGCGCGTCGGATTGTGCCTCATAGACCTCCTTCGCCCGCGAGCCTTCCGGCAGGTAGGCGAGGTGGTGCACCTTCACCACGCTCGGGTGCTCATGCAGGAACTTGGCGACGATCTCCGCATTGCGGTTCGCCGCCTCCATGCGCAGGGCGAGCGTTTCGAGCGAGCGGCCGAGCATCCAGCAGGAATGGGGATCGAGCTGGGTGCCGATGGCCGAGCGCAGCAGGCGCACGGTCTTCATGAGGTCCTTCGACCCCAGCGCCGCGCCGGCGATCAGGTCCGAATGGCCGCCCACATATTTCGTGAGCGAATAGACCGAGATGTCGGCGCCGTCCTCGAGGGGCTTCTGGAAGAGCGGGCCGAGCAGGGTGTTGTCGCAGATGACCACGGGGCGGTGCCCCTGGGCCTGGCCGATCTCGTCCGCGATCCTCTTGATCAGGGCGATGTCCACTAGAGTGTTGAGCGGGTTGGAGGGCGTTTCGATCATGATGACCGAGACGCGACCCTTGCCTTGAGCTTCCTTGGCTGCAGCCCTGATGCCGGCTTCGTCCACGCCGTCGCCGAAGCCCACGGCCCCGATGCTCATGTTGGCGAGCGTCTTGGCGATCAGGGTCTCGGTGCCTCCGTAGAGGGGCTGCGAGTGGAGGATCACGTCGCCCGGCCGGGCGAAGGCCAGGATCGTCGTCGCGATGGCCGACATGCCGGAGGAGAAGAGGAGACCGGCTTCCGCTTCCTCGAAGACGGCGAGCCGGTCTTCGACGATCTCGGAATTGGGGTGGTTGAACCGGGAATAGACGAGGCCCGCCGCCTCGCCCTGCGGCGGCTCACGGCGGCCCGCCACGTAATCGAAGAATTCCTTGCCGTGCTCGGCGCTGTTGAACACGAAGGTGGAGGTCAGGAACACCGGCGGCTTCACCGCTCCCTCCGACAGGGTCGGATCGTATCCGTAGCCCAGCATCAGGGTCTCAGGGTGCAGCTTGTGATTTCCGATTCGGTCCTTGTGATAGCGATTGTAAGCCATAGGTCAGTATCCTCCCGGTTCGTTTGTCATGGGCTTAACCTATGAGGGCGATTGCCGAAAGGTGGGGTGAGGTCATAGGTTCGGGATCATTGGAAGGAATGGTGGAAGAATGGCGCGTTTTGCCGGGACGGATTCGTATGTGGCGACCGAGGATCTTACGGTGGCGGTCAATGCCGCCATCACCCTGGAGCGGCCGCTCCTGGTGAAGGGTGAGCCAGGCACGGGCAAATCGGTCCTCGCCGAGGAGATCGCCCGGAGCCTCGGCGCTCCGCTCCTGACCTGGCACATCAAGTCGACCACCAAGGCCCAGCAGGGGCTCTACGAATACGACGCCGTCTCCCGCCTGCGCGACAGCCAGCTCGGCGACAGCCGGGTGACGGACATCCGCAACTACATCAAGCGTGGCAAGCTGTGGGAGGCTTTCGCCTCCGAGGCGCGGCCCGTGCTGCTGATCGACGAAATCGACAAGGCCGATATCGAATTCCCGAACGACCTGCTTCTCGAACTCGATCGCATGGAGTTCTTCGTCTACGAGACGGGCGAGACCGTGAAGGCGGCCCGGCGGCCTATCGTCATCATCACGTCGAACAACGAGAAGGAGCTTCCGGACGCCTTCCTGCGCCGCTGCTTCTTCCACTACATCAAGTTCCCGGACGCCGACACCATGGCCCGGATCGTCGGGGTGCATTACCCCGGCATCAAGCATCGCCTGGTCGAGGAGGCCCTGAAGATCTTCTTCGACGTGCGCGAGGTGCCGGGATTGCGCAAAAAGCCATCCACATCCGAGCTGCTCGACTGGCTCAAGCTCCTGCTCTCCGAGGATATCGGCCCGGAGCAGCTGCGCGAGCGCGACACCCGCAAGCTCATCCCGCCGCTCCATGGGGCGCTTTTGAAAAACGAGCAGGATGTGAGCCTGTTCGAGAAGCTCGCCTTCATCGCCAGAAGGGAAGGACGCTGATGCTCCGTCTCCTGCTTCTTCGCCATGCCAAGGCTGCCTGGCCCTCGGGCACGCTGGACCTCGACCGCCCCCTCGCGAAGCGGGGGCAGGAGGCGTCCCTCGTCATGGGAAACTACCTGAAGAGCGAGAGGCTGGAGCCGGATCTCGTCGTCGTTTCGCCCGCGCGGCGGACGCAGGAGACCTGGGAGCGCGTCCAGCCGTTCCTCGGCGAGATCGAGATGCGCCGGGACGGGCGGATCTACGAGGCTCCGGTCGGAAGGCTGCTGGACGTCCTGCGCGAAGTGGAGCCCGAGGCCCGCACCGTTCTGCTGATCGGCCACAATCCCGGTTTCGAGGAGCTGGCGAAGCTCCTCATCGGCGAGGGCGAGATGGATGGAATCCTGCGGCTCGGCCAGAAATACCCGACCGCGGGTCTCGCCGTCATCGACTTCGCGTTGGACGATTGGGCCGATGTGGCGCACAAATCCGGACGGCTCGAACGCTTCGTCACGCCGAAATCCCTCGGGAGCGGCGAGGACGATTAGACGCCCTGGGCTTGCGGCAGGTCCAGGTACAGCAGCTCCTCGTCGTGGAAGACGTCGCCGATGCGGATCGCCTTGCGTTCGACGCCGTACGGCGTGAAGCCGAGGCCGTGATAGGTGCGCCGCGCGCTCTCGTTCGCGAGGCCCACCGCCGCCTCAATCATGATCACATGCCGGGAGGCGTGGTCTATCACCTGACGGACAAGGGCCTTTCCGACGCGCTGCTTGCGCCATTCCGGCCTCACGAAGACGCCCCACATGACGCCCTTGTGCCGGGCCTTCACGCGCTCATAGACGGCAAAGCCCGCCATGCCGACGAGGGCCTCTCCGGCGAAGGCGCCGAAGATCGCATTCGGGCCCGATGTGGGGATGCGCGCCTCGATCGTCTCCAGCGGCAGCGGCGCCTCCTCCTCATAGCTGGAGCCGAAGGCCTCCGGGCTGCCTTGCAAGGCCTCCAGCCTCAGATCCCGATAGGCTCGGGCGTCCGACGGTCGGAGAGGGCGGATGGAAAAGCTCGCGGACATGGATTCCAACGGTTCATTGAGAAAGAGCCCTCCACCCCGTCACAATCAAGCGGAGCGGAGGGTTCATTGAGTTAGGCTGCTTTGGCGCGCAGATCGTCGGGCGTGACGTCGTCCGGGATCGGGCAGCGGTACTCGCGGCCGCCATTGCGCTCCTTCAGCTCCGCCTTGGCGCGGGCGATGAGGTCGGGATTGCGCAGGCAATCGGCGGCGGTTGCCGCCATGGCCTTGGCGGCCAGCACCATGCCCTTGTGCGCGGCCGGCAGGTTGCCCTGAGCCACGAGCTGCCAGGTGTGGAAAGGTGTGCCGATGGCAAAGCACGCCGTGTGGCACTGCACCGTCGGCACGATCCAGCTCACGTCGCCCACGTCGGTACTGCCCATCATCACCTCCTCGCGGACCGGCATGGTCAGCACGCCGTCGTGCAGCACCTTGGTCCGGAGGGAGAGGTCGTGCGGCTTGACGCTCGCGACGATTTCCTCATCCGTCAGGGCCGCTTTCTGCAGTTTTTCCGCGAAGGCGAAATCGGCCGCGTCGAAATCGGGCGGGCCGAGGCGGCGCATGTGCTCGTACATGGCCTCCTGCAACGCCTTGTTCGGCAGCACGTTCGAGGTCGCGTCCGTAATCTGCACCGTGACGGTGGTCTCCGTCATCAGGGCCGCGCCCTCGGCGATCTTCTTCACCCGCTCGAACAGACGCTCCGTATCGGGCAGATGGGGCGAACGCACGAGATAGAGCGATTCCGCAAAGGCCTGAACCACGTTCGGCGCATTGCCGCCCGCGTTGGTGGTGGCGTAATGCACGCGCGCATCCGAGGGCATGTGCTCGCGCATGTAGTTCACGCCCACATTCATCAATTCCACCGCATCGAGCGCGGAGCGGCCCACATGCGGAGCCTCCGCCGCATGAGCGGCGCGGCCCTTGAAGCGGAAATAGGCCTGGATGCAGGCGAGCGACGAGGAGGTCTGGACCTCGTTCACCACGCTCGGATGCCAGCAGAAGGCGGTGTCGAGATCGTCGAACAGCCCGGCCCGGGCCATGAAGGTCTTGCCCGATCCGCTCTCCTCCGCCGGGCAGCCGTAATAGCGCACGGTCCCGGCGATCCCCTCGGCCTCGAGCGCATCCTTGAGGGCGACGGCCGCCAGGGCGGACCCCGCTCCCAGGAGATTGTGGCCGCAGCCATGGCCCGGCGTGCCCGCCATGGTCGGGCGATGTTCGGTGCGGCCGGATTCCTGCGCCAGATCGGGCAGGGCATCGAACTCGCCGAGAATGCCGACGACGGGCCCGCCAGACCCCCATTCCGCCACGAAGGCCGTCGCCATGCCGCCGACATTCCTCGCAATGCGAAAGCCTTCGCGCTCCAGCATGGCGACCTGCTCGGCCACGGCGCGATGCTCCTCGAAGGCGAGTTCCGGCGCGGCCCAGATCCGATCGCTCAATGCGCAATAATCTTCGGCTTTGGCATCCACGTGACGGGCGATGGCATCGAGGCTCAGGCGGTCGTTCTGCATAATGTTATCTTATCTTGATAAGGAGGCCGGCGCGAACACTATCAGGTTCATGCTGATAGGGAAGGGAGGGGGCATTCGCTTGCCGCAGGTCGGATCAGTCGGAAAAGCACTACCTTATTTTTGCGGCATCCTCGGTGTCTGACCGCACTTTTCGATTTCGTCATGGTCGGGACGAGGCCGCCCATGACGTCCGAGGGTGTCGCATTCCGCGAGCCACACGTCCTGAAACGAGGCGATGCCGACATTCGTCTAAACCGCCTCGTCCGCCACGCCCCGGCGCGCCGGGAGAAAGCCGCCGGACTGGCGCGACCAGAGGCCGGCATAGAGACCGCCGTTCTCCAGAAGCTCCTCGTGGGTGCCTTCCTCGACGATCCGGGTATCGTCCATCACGATCAGGCGGTCCATGAGCTGCAGGGTGGAAAGCCGGTGGGCGATGGCGATCACGGTCTTGCCCTCCATGAGGGTCGCGAGCGATTCCTGGATCGCGGCCTCCACCTCGGAATCCAGGGCCGAGGTCGCCTCGTCCAGGACCAGGACCGGGGCGTCCTTGAGGATCACCCGGGCAATGGCGATGCGCTGGCGCTGGCCGCCGGAGAGCTTCACACCGCGCTCGCCCACATGGGCGTCGAAGCCGCGCCGCCCGCGCCCGTCTGCGAGGCGTTCGATGAATTCGGCCGCGTGAGCCTGGCGTGCCGCCTCGCGCATGGCGTCCTCACCCGCGGCAGGCCGTCCGTAGAGGATGTTCTCCCGGATGGAGCGGTGCAGCAGCGAGGTATCCTGCGTCACCACGGAGATCTGCGAGCGCAGGCTTTCCTCGCGCACGTCGGCGATGTCCTGGCCGTCGATCAGGATGCGCCCCTCCTGCGGCTCGAAGAAGCGCAGGAGCAGGTTGACCAGCGTCGTCTTGCCGACGCCGGAGCGCCCGACGAGGCCGATCTTCTCGCCTGGGCGGATGATCAGGTTCAGCCGGTCGATGACCTTGTCGCCGTCGCCATAGGAGAAGTCCACGTGATCGAACTGGATCTCGCCGCGCGTCACGGTCAAGGGTTTGGCGTCCGGCTTGTCCTGCATGGTCAGCGGACGCGAGATCGTCTTCATGCCCTCCTGCACCGTGCCGACATTCTCGAAGATGCCCATGACCTCGAAGGCGACCCAGCCGGACATGGAGACGATCTGGGTGGAGAGAAGCAGGGCGGTGGTCAGGGTGCCCGCATCGATGCGGTTCGCGCTGAAGAGCCACACCGCCATGGCGCCGGTGGAGACCAGGAAGACCGCGTTGAGAAAGGTGAGGCCGGCCACATAGAGCGTGTTGACGCGCTGCTGGCTCATGAAGGCGTCGTTGAGCCAGCGATAGCCTTCCTTGATGTAGTCGTCCTCGTCCTTGCGGCGTCCGAACAGCTTGACCGTCATGATGTTGGTGAAACTGTCCACCACCTTGCCGGTCACGGCCGAGCGCGCCTCGCTCGATGTGCGGGACAGCTTCTGGATGCGCGGCAGGGACACGGCGAGCAGGGTCGCATAGAGAACGAACCACCCGGTCATGGGCAAAGCGAGCCGCCAGTCCTGCGTGCCCAGAAGCCCGATGGAGGCGGCGCCGAAGATCAGGATCTGCCACACGGCGCGCGCCACCGACAGGATCGTCTCGCGCAGGGGGCGGCCCGTCTGCAGCACCCGGTTGGCGATGCGTCCCGCGAAATCCTCCTGGAAAAATCCCAAGGGCTGGCGCACCACGTGCCAGTAGTTCTGCCAATGGACCATGGTGGTGAAGGAGACTGCCAGGGAATGGTTGACCAGGAGCCGGAACAGGATCGTCCCGAACGGCCGCACCAGGAGGATGATCGCCCCCATGCCGATCAGCAGCGGCCCGGCCTCATGGAAGATGCCTTCGGGCGAGGTATGCGAGATGGCATTGACCAGACGGCCGATGAGCCAGGGGACGAGCGCCTCGACCACGGCGAGCACGAAGCCCAGCGCGAACAGCGCCACGAACAGCCCCTTCGCCTGGGCGATGAAGTGCCAGTAGAAGCCCCAGAGATTGTCCGGCGGCGATTCCTCTGGGGGCTTTCTGGAAAAGTCGATCCGGGTCTCGAAGTAGCGGAACATCGGCGCATCTCATCGGCTTTGGCTCGAATCAACGAGACCAAGGGGGCGCAATGATGCAGTGATCTTTGTCCTAGAGGTGACGATCGCGTGAAGTTGAGGACCTGGTGGGCCGCGATAGCCACCTCGGTGGGCTGAAAATGCACGGTTCGCCGTGCTCGGAAGGATGATTTACTCCACTTGATGACCCGTGACATCCTCCCGGGATGTTCTGAGGGAGGCGAGCATGGATGTCGCTGTCGAGGAGCACTACACGCGCCCTGATCTGGTCGAGGCTATTGGAGAGGCTCTCCAACGGGCGGGGAAGGACCTCGCGCACCTTCAACCTCCTGATCTTGCAGCCGTCGATGAGTTTCATATTCGGGGACGGCAAGCGACCCTCGAACTGGCCAACAGGATCAAGCCAGCGCCGACAGACCGTGTTCTCGACATCGGTTCGGGCTTGGGCGGGGCCTCACGCGCACTCGCCGCGACCTATGGCTGCCATGTCACAGGTGTCGACCTGACGGAAGAATACTGCCGGACTGCGCGCCAACTGGCGGAATGGGTCGGTCTTGGCGATCATGTCACATATCAGCAGGCGAACGCTCTCGATCTTCCATTTCCGGACGGATCGTTCGACATCGCTTGGACGCAGCACGTCGCCATGAACATTCCGGACAAGGCGACAATGTACCGGGAAGCCTTTCGCGTCCTGAAGCCCGGTGGAGTGTTTGCCCTCTACGATGTGCTGCAAGGATCCGGTGGGGAGGTCATCTTTCCGGTGCCATGGGCACGAGACCCCTCGATCAGCCACCTGGTTACGCCGGCGGAGTTGCGAAGCCTGCTCGAACAGGCCGGCTTCGAGGTCGAGTATTGGCAGGATACGACGGCAGCAGGTCGGGACTGGTTCATTGAAGTGGACCGCCGTCTTCAGGAGAACGGCCCGCCCCCCGTCAGCTTCGTTCTCCTGATGGGTCCTGAGTTCAAGACAATGGCCGCAAACCAGCGCCGCAACCTTGAAGAGAACCGGATTGCGTTGATCGAGACCGTTTGCCGGAAGAGATGATTTCTCCTGAAGGCTCGCCATGCCCTGGCGAGAGTGTCCTGGCACAGAGTCTCTGACCTGGCGCTGGGCGCTCCGTCGCAGCTTTTGGGCCGAAGGGGGCGTTCTCTACCCCATCGCAAAGAGGTCACGCGTTTCGGGTGCCTGGGGCTCCTCGAAGGCGTTCGGGTCGCCAGGGCCGGTTTCCCAGCCGAGATCGGGGAGGGCGATGATGCGCAGGCCGCGCGGATCGTTGCGGGTCACGACGATGTTGCGGCTTTCCATATAGGCGATGAGGCGCCGGGCGCGTCCGGGCGAGCGGCTGCCGCAGGCGCGGGCGATCTCGCCGTCAGGCGGGCAGGGGCTGCCTTCCATGGCCGCGCGGGCGATGAGGAGAAATACGCCCTGGATGTCCTCGGCGAGATCGGCCGCGAAGGCGACCGCACGGTCCCATTCCGAGCCGTCGGCGGTCGCCGTGTCGACGCCCGCGCGGGCGACCGCGAGACGGCGGCGGAAGGCGTTGAGGTTGAGCGGCTCGCCGGAGACGCGGCGGATGCGGCAGCGGACGAGGAAGTCCTGATAGAGCACGGCCACGGACCGGAAGGCGGCCTCCGGATCGTCCAGGATCTCGCGCAGGATCGCATCGAGGGCGGTCTCGCGCTCGGCCTTGGACTGCTCGGTTTCCTCCACCTGCGGCTCCGGCGCGGCGGCAGGCCTCGTGCGGGCGAGCTGGGCCAGGAGGTCGTTCGTGGAGGGGCCGGAGGCGGCGGGGCGCGGCGGGCATGACCGGGCGGGCAGCGATCTCGTCCTCGCCGGCCTTGAAGATGAGATCGCGGGCCTCTTCCTTCGGCTGCTCGGGCAGGGGCATGAGCTTGAACGTGCCGGTGCGGGTCGAGGTCTCGACCGCGCCGATGCGGATCGGCAGCGGGCGGCGCGACAGGGCGGGGCCGAGGGCCACGAAGTGGCCGCGCTCGAGGTCGCGGAACATCTCGGCCTGACGGCGCTCCATGCCCAGAAGGTCTGCGGCGCGCGCCATGTCGATGTCGAGGAAGGTGCGGCCCATGAGGAAGTTGGAGGCCTCCGCCGCCACGTTCTTGGCGAGTTTCGCGAGGCGCTGGGTCGCGATAATGCCGGCCAATCCGCGCTTACGGCCACGGCACATGAGGTTGGTCATGGCGCCGAGGGACACCTTCCGCGCCTCGTCCGACACGTCGCCTGCGGCGGCGGGGGCGAAGAGCTGGGCCTCGTCCACCACCACGAGCATGGGATACCAGTAATCGCGCTCCGCATCGAAGAGGCCGCCGAGGAAAGCCGCCGCGCAGCGCATCTGCGCTTCCGCGTCGAGACCTTCCAGGCTCAGGACCACGGAGACCCGGTGCTGGCGCACCCGGGCGGCGATGCGCTGAAGATCGCCTTCGCTGCGGGATGCATCGACCACCACGTGGCCGAACCTGTCGGCCAGGGTGACGAAATCGCCCTCGGGGTCGATGATGGCCTGCTGGACGAGGTTGGCGCTCTGTTCGAGAAGGCGGCGCAGGAGATGCGACTTGCCGGAGCCGGAATTGCCCTGGACGAGCAGACGCGTCGCCAGAAGCTCTTCCAGATCGAGCAATGCCGATTGTCCCCCGGGGGCGGAGGACGCCAACCCCATGTCGATGCCGACCTTCATCAGCCTCCCTCTTGCGATACCTCAAAACGATCGGGCACGGTCCTAACACGGCAAGGCTTAAGGAAGTGCCGGAGAACGTGAAGTCCTCCACAGGCGAAATGCGCTGTCCCCAGCCACGACGCCGCAGGCCGGGCGAAACCGGGCCGCCCCCAGGTCATTAACTTTCAGGAGACCCGCCGTCCTCGATGCAGGAGAGGATCGATGCCCGTCGAGCCTTCCGTCAGGCCCGCCTTTCACGCCGTCCCGGCTGTGTTCGAGGAGGGAGGCAGCGGAGCGGGAACCCTCAAGGTGGCGGCGGGGCGCTCCATCTTCCAGGAGGATCCCGACGGGCCGATGCTTCCGCCGGCCGGCGCCTCGCGCGCGGATACGGTCTTTACGACGGTGGGCGCCTTCCTGTTGCTGATTCTCGCCTGTTCGCTCCTCTGGACGCTGCTTCGCCATCGCCGTCGATGAGGGAAGGCGCTCAGTCGGCAACCACGGCCTCTGCGGCCTTGACCGCGCTGCCGCGCAGGGGCCGCTCCTCAAGGGCGAGAAGGAATGCCAGCGAGAGTCCGAAGCCGACGACGGCGGCCATGAACACGTAGCTGAACACATCCGCCAGGTCGACGCCGCTCTGGGCCGCGACCGCGCCCAGGGACTCGAAGCTCGCGGCCCCGCCGATGCCCGATGCGCCGAGCACGATGGCCCCGAAGATCGCCACGATGAAGGCGCCGCCGAGGGAGCGGAAGAAATTGGCCGTGCCCGTCGCGGTTCCCATCTGGTGGGGGGCGACCGCGTTCTGGGTCGTCACCATGGTGACGGGCAGGACGGTGCCCAGGCCGATGCTGATCACGGCCAGGATGATCTCGACGGTCACGATGGACAGGGACTGGCCGTACAGGGCGAGCACGCCCGTGGCGGCCATCGCCACGATGAGGCCCACGGTCGGAAGCCGCTTGTAGTGCTTCACCTTCGCCATGCTCCGGCCCGACATCGTCGCGCCGACGACGGTCCCGGCCATGAGCGGGATGAGGGCAAGTCCGGACAGGCTCGCCGAGAGGCCGCGCACTGCTTCGAAATAGACCGGCAGGTAGATGGTGAGGCCGATATAGGTGCCCATGCCGAAACAGGCGGCGAGCACGGCCATGCGCACCACCGGGTTGTGCAGCACGCCCGGCGGGATCAGCGGCTCCGGCGCCAGGCGCATGCGGATGGCGAAGAGGATCCAGAGCACCGCGGAGGCTGCGAAGAGCCCGAGGATCGGCAGGGAGGCCCAGGGGTAGCGCAGCCCGCCCCAGCTCAGAGCCAACAGCAGCGCGACGGTGGCCGCCACGAGGAGAAGCGCGCCGAGGAGGTCGAGGCGGTGCGGGCGCTCGAAGCGGGGAAGCTTCTTCAGGGAGTGGAAGGCGATGGTCAGAGCGAAGAGGCCGAGCGGCAGGGTGATCCAGAAAATGACCGACCAGTGCAGATGCTGGGCGAAGAAGCCGCCCAGGACCGGACCGAGCAGGCTCGACGTCATGAACACGCTGGCGAAATAGACCTGATAGCGGCCCCGTTCGCGCGGCGCGACGATGTCGGCGATGATGGTCTGGGCCAGCGCGATGAGCCCGCCGCCGCCGATGCCCTGCAGGCCGCGCGCCAGGATGAGAAAGATCATGTTGGGAGCGAGCGCGCAGGCGATGGAGCCGATGATGAAGATCACGATGCCGATCAGCATGGTCACGCGCCGGCCGTAGGAATCGCTGAACTTGCCGTAGAGCGGGGTCACGGCCGTGGAGGTCAGGAGGTAGACCGTCACGATCCAGGGCAGGTGCTCAAGGTCGCCGAGTTCGCGGCCGATGGTCGGGAGAGCCGTCGCGATGATGGTCTGGTCGAGAGCCGCCAGGAACATGGACAGCATGACGCCGAGAATGATCGTGCGGATTTCGGTGTGGCTCAGGGCGGGTGCCGGGTTGTCCCGCACGCTCTCGTTCGGTGGTTGATCCATTATGTCCATCGCGTTCCGGGAAAACCCATCTAGAGGAGAACGGGCCGTTCTGTCCGGACTTCTACTGCAAGTCAGATATGCTCTCAGGTCAGGTTCGTTCCATCGTCGGGATTGATCGGCGGATTCGGCCTGGGGCCATCGGCCCGCGTGCGTCCGATGCGGAAAAGACGGTCCGGATCTTGAGACTGAACCTAGCGGCTCCATCATCGTTCTGTCTGGAAGCTTTTCCATCGTGTCCGGCGGAAGCGGGGGCTGATCATCATGATGCCACAGACGATCCTGGCGCTCGCCCTCGCCCTCGCTTTGCGCGCCCTGGCGCCCGGCGAGGCGGACGAGGCCGCCTCGCCCGTGAAGGATGTCCAGGCCAGCCAGGCGCGCTACGAGCCGGCAACCCGAGAGGTGACCAACTGGCGCCGTCAGGCCATGGGTTCCCTGGAGCCGAAGCCCGTCGTGGCCATGGTGGCCTTCTTCAGAGCCGAACGGCCCTTCGTGACGCGCTGCGTGAAGCTCAACAATTACTGGTGCATCAAGAGCGCCCGCTGGAACGGCGAGCTCGCCACGGACGGCGAAGGCCATGTGGGCTTCGCGTCGGCCGATCATGGAGCCGATGCCGCCGCCACCCTGTTGCGGCGCTACTATCTCGAATTCAACCGCAAATCCGCTCTCGACATCGTCCGCCGTTGGGCGCCGGCCGAGTGCAACGTCGCGACCAGCCTCGGCGACATCGCGCTGCTGGCGGTGCGGGGCATCGGCGGGACCGTGCGGGCGCAATATCTCGCATCGCGGCGCAAGAAGGGGGGCGCGGTACGATACACGGCGAAGGCCGGTCCCGGCGGGAAACAGGGGCGGGTCTCCATCGTGATTCCGATGGCGCCCAGGACCCCGCAATACCGGGTGCCGAGCATTGCCGAGGGTATGGGCGAGAAGCCGAAGCCGTCCAGTCAGCCAACGGCCCTCGTCCGTCGCGAGCCCGCGAAGGAGCCGACGACCACGACGTCGGCCGCTCCCAGACCGGCCCCGAAAGTCCAGGTGGCCTCCGCCTGTCCATCCGAGGAGCAGCGCCACCGCAACTATGCGACCCGGATGGTCGAAGGACTTGGCCTGGGCCCGAGTGACGACCTCAAGCTGTTCGCCCCGGACGGCACGCCCCAACCGAACCTCACGCATGTGATGCTCGCCATGTCATCCTTCGAACTGGGGACCCTGCGCGCCAGCCCCGATCTCGTGGAGGAGGCGATCGAGCGTGCGGCCGCCCGGCTGAAGGAGGGGGCGGAGGAGAAAAAGGCGCACCTCTCCCAGGTGCCGCCGCAGCACCTGGAGCGCTGACGCTGCCTTGCAGGTTAGGACTTCAAGCCCCACCTACGAGCTTGGCTTGAGAGAATTGGGTTCATCTTCGTGTCTGTCATTACCGATCTCGCCTCCCGCGCCGGGTCCGCGGCGCAATCTCTCTGGGAGGTCTCCGGGCAGCTGATCCAGCCCTCTCTCCGCCTCGGCGTGACGGGTCTCGCCCGTTCCGGCAAGACCGTGTTCACCACCGCCCTCGTGCATCACCTCACGCGCGGCACGAACCTGCCCGCCTTCCGGGCCTCGGCCGAGGGCCGCATCCGGCGGGCGCATCTGGCGCACCAGCCGGACGACGCGGTGCCGCGCTTCCCCTATGAGGAGCATATGGCGGCTCTCACCGAAAGCCGTCGCTGGCCGCAATCCACCAACCGCACCAGCGAGTTGCGGGTGGATGTGGAATACGAGCGTAAGTCCGGCTGGCGCACGGGGCCGGCCTCGCTCGCCCTCGACATCGTTGATTATCCGGGGGAATGGCTGCTCGACCTCGCGCTCCTCGACGCCGGCTATGCGGAATGGTCCCGCCAGACCATCGAGGCGAGCCGCAAGCGCGACCGGATCGCGGCGGCAGGGCGCTGGCACGAAACCCTGAAAACCCTCGACCCCGCAGGTGCTTCGGACGAGATGCTCGCGTCGCGGGCGAGCGAAGCCTTCAAGGATTATCTCACCGTCCTGCGGGCCGATTCCGAGGCCGTGGCGACCACGCCGCCGGGTCGATTCCTCATGCCGGGCGATCTGGCAGGCTCGCCCGCTCTCACCTTCGCGCCGCTCGATCTGGCTGAAGGACAGCCGATCGCGCCGGGCAGCTTCGCGGCCCTCATGGAGCGGCGCTTCGAGGCCTATAAGACCCATGTGGTCCGGCCCTTCTTCCGCGATCATTTCCAGCGCATCGACCGGCAGATCGTGCTCGTCGACGTGCTGGCGGCCATTGATGCGGGGCCGGTGGCGCTTGCCGAGCTGGAGGAGGCCCTCGACCAGGTGCTGATGGCCTTCCGGATCGGACGCAACACGCTCCTGTCCCGCCTGTTCTCGCCGCGGGCCGACCGGGTCCTCTTCGCCGCCACCAAGGCCGATCACATCCATCACACGGACCACGACCGGCTGGACGCGATCCTGCGCCTTCTCGTCAACCGCGCCTCGCGCCGGACCGAAGCGGCCGGGGCGCGGGTCGGCACCGTGGCGCTCGCTTCCGTGCGCGCCACCCGCGAGACGACCATCCGCGAGGGGCGCGAGACCCTGCGCGCCGTCGCGGGCATTCCCGAGGCCGGCGAGCGGGTCGGGGATGAGATCTTCGACGGCGAGGCGGAGGCCGCCATCTTTCCGGGAGAGTTGCCGGAGACGCCGGAGGCGGTCTTTCAGGGAGCTATCCCGCCGGGTTCCTTCCGGTTTCCGCGCTTCCGCCCGCCGAAGCTGCCGGTCGATGCGGCGGGCCGCATGGCCAGGATGCCCCATATCCGCCTCGACCGGGCCCTTGAATTCCTGCTGGGGGATCGTTTCGCATGAGCCGCCAACCTCGCGCCTACCGCCTCGACGACCCGAACGTCACGGCCGGCGCCATCCAGGTGACGGAGGAGCCCTTCGACGCCATCGAGGCCGCCGATGGCATCGTAGTGCCCATGGGCGAGAAGCGCCGCGCGCCCTGGCTCGGCATCCTGCTCTCCGCCCTGTCGGGTCTCCTCCTGCTGGGCCTCGGGCTCGCGGTGGAGAAGCTGATCGTCGATCTCTATGGCGTGGCGCCCTGGCTCGGCTGGGTCGCGCTGGGGCTCGCCGTCCTGGCCGTTCTCGCCTTCCTCGCCATCATCGGCCGCGAGGTGGCGGGCATCTGGCGCGAGCAGAAGATCGAAAGCCTGCGCGAGGCCGCCATCGATGCCCTGGCGGTCAAGGACCACAAGGCCGCGAAGGGGATCGTGTCCGACCTCCTGAGCCTCTATGGCGGCCGTGCCTCTGCGGCTCAGGGGAGTGCTCGCCTGCGCGGCCTGACCGACGAAATCATCGATGCGGACGACCGTCTCGCCATCGCCGAGCGCGAGCTTCTCGCCCCCCTCGACGCCCAGGCCAAACGGGCCATCGCGGGGGCCGCGAAGCAGGTCTCGCTCGTGACGGCGGTGAGCCCACGGGCCATCGTCGACGTGGCCTTCGTGATCTTCGCCGCCGTGCGGCTCCTGCGGACGCTCTCGCGCATCTATGGCGGGCGGCCCGGCCTGTTCGGATTCCTGCGGCTGGCCAAGGCCGCCTTCAACCACCTTGCGGTCACGGGAGGCATGGCCGTGGGCGACAGCCTCATGCAGCAGGTTCTGGGATTGGGCCTCGCGGCGCGGATCTCGGCCAAGCTCGGGGAGGGCGTGTTGAACGGGCTCATGACCGCCCGGTTCGGCCTCGCGGCCCTGTCCGTCTGCCGCCCGCTGCCCTTCATCCGCGAGGAGACGCCCAAGATCGGCGACGTGGCCGGCGAGTTGATCAGCCGGGCCGAGGCGGCCGCTTCTTAACGCATCGTCGGACTATACTTTAGAGGTGCGGCAAATCGTTCTGGCCCAGTCTTTCCATGGTGCAAAAGAGGTGCCTGTGCCCGTTAGACAAATCGATGACGCTTAATCTCGTTGTCCCCGGTCCTCCTTGCCTATATAGGGGCGCCACGGTTCATCGGGGAAGAACGGCTGAACATGACAGACATCGTGATTGATGAGGGTTACCGTCCGACAGAAGACGAGCCCTTCATGAATGAACGGCAGAGGGAGTATTTCAGGCGCAAGCTGATCCGTTGGAAGCACGACATCCTCAAAGAGGCTCAGGAAACCCTCGCTACCTTGCAGAGCGAGAACGAGAATCATCCTGACCTTGCGGATCGCGCCTCTTCGGAAACGGACCGCGCCATCGAGCTTCGTGCCCGCGACCGCCAGCGCAAGCTCATAGCCAAGATCGATGCCGCCCTCGCGCGGATCGAGGACGGCTCCTACGGCTATTGCGAGGAGACCGGGGATCCGATCTCCCTCAAGCGCCTGGAGGCACGCCCCATCGCAACGCTTTCTCTCGAGGCCCAGGAACGCCATGAGCGAAACGAGCGGGTCTACCGGGACGACTGAAACCTTCCATTATCCAATAAAAAAGGGGCTCCGCTTGCGGGGCCCCTTTTCGTTGACCGTTCTGGAAAACGTCAGCCTTTCTTGGTCGGATCCAAGGGGCGTCCGAGAAGGCGGGCGAACTCCGCTTCGATATCCTCGACAGAGAACGGATCCGTCGGCTTCTGGGAGGCGGCCGGTGCCTCCTTCCCCTGAGGCGGAAGCGGAGCCGTCACGGGCGGGGGAGGCGTCGCGGGCCGGGGGGGCTCCGGAGCCGGAACGGGCTTGGCCGGCGGGGCGGTCTCCCGTTCCTCTTCGACGGATTCTTCGTCCCGATGCTTATCGAAGGCGACGGGCTCCGCATCGGTCTGAGCGGCCTCAACCTCCTCATCATCCCTGGTCGCCTCAACGGGCTCCGCCGGGGTCATCGGGGGGGGCGGAACAGGGATCGCCGGACGCTTCAGGGCTTCTTCCAGTTGCTTGGCCATGTCCGACAGGAGGCCGGCCTCCGATCCCGGGCGCGACGGAGCGGCATGCTGCTCGACCGGTGCCGGCTCGGGCGGGCGGACCGGCTCGGGCTGCACCGGAGGGGCCGGAGGAACCGGCGTCGGCCGGGATTGGAAAGGCGGAGGCGTAAAGGACGGGCGCGGCTCAGGGCGCTCCACGGCGGGTGCCGGAGCGGACGGAGCATGCTGGAAGGAAGGCGTCCTCGCCTCGGCGCGCAGGCCCTGGATGGTCGGGGCGGCCGAGACGGCAACGGCATCGGGCTTCAGCACGGGCTCCGGATGGGCCGGGATCGGGGCGCTCACAGTGGCGATGGGCGAGAGTTCCTCATCGATATCCGACTCCTCCGAAGGGCGCCGCACGAAGGTGCCGAGCTGGGCCGCGAGCTGGCTCTCGATGGAAGGCCGGCCACCGGGCTCGACCTGCGGCGGGCGGGGCGCCTGATCCAGGGTCGGCTCGAAGCGCTCCATGCCCGTATCGTTGGACGGGGCGGGAATGCGCGCTCCGGCAACCCGGACG
Source organism: Microvirga mediterraneensis (assembly GCF_013520865.1). Taxonomy (NCBI): domain Bacteria; kingdom Pseudomonadati; phylum Pseudomonadota; class Alphaproteobacteria; order Hyphomicrobiales; family Methylobacteriaceae; genus Microvirga; species Microvirga mediterraneensis. The sequence continues at coordinate 3,645,267 of NZ_JACDXJ010000001.1, read as the reverse complement.
ATGTTGGTCTCGATGACCACGTCGTTGGGACCGCCGATAAGAAGGAGGTGCTCGACGTTATCGCGGCGCAGAAGAAGAAGTTGCCGCTGCCGGTCGAGGTCGTAAACGTCGACGATGCCGAGCCGGGGCTGACGGCTGCCGCGACCGCTGCCGGGCATCATCAGGCGGGCGCCCGTCAGCTTGCGGAAGACTACACCGAAGAGCACGAGGAGGATCAGAATGATCGCGAATGCAATCGCGAATTGGACCGCCCGTGACGCTTCGATACCGAAAAGAGATGACACGATGAACTCTCAAGCGTTGTGCAGGCCTTTGCAGGCCGGTTCTGTGTTGGTTGTACCACATTGACCGCCAAAGCCAGCGACAAGGTTAACAGATGGTTAACGAGCGCTGCTTTCGGCGCGGCATGTGGATGAGGAACGGTCCTCGATGATGGGACCAAAATGGGTCTGATCCCCTCTTCATCAAGGAAAATAGGGATTTCCTATGGCGAAATCGTATGGCCGTGGCAGTTTGTGAGCCGTTGGGACCTTGCGTCGGCTCACGGCTCCGCCTTAGAGGTCGATCAATAATTGGCGCGTAAGATGAGCGACGAAGATCGAGCGGATCGCTGCAACGTTGCAACCTGTGCCTTGAGGCGCATCCGCCTCCGTTGAGGAAGTTGACACTCCATGGCTTACGAGGGCGACACGCCGAAGAGCGCGGCCATCGACCGTTCCGACCGTTCCGGCCATATCGGATGGGTCCTGCTTCTGGCCGGCGTTCTGGTCGGCGCGACCCTGAGCCTGCGGTTCCTGGACATCGAACAGACACAGCCGCTGATCCTCGGACTTCTCGCCTTCTTCGCCATGGCGGGTGTCTTCTTCCTTTTCGCCATGGCCATCGGCGTCGTGCAGTTTTCCGGTCAGACGGCGCGAAACGATATCACCAAGCTCATGGCCGATACCTCCGGCGACGGTCTCGTGGTGATCGAGGACGATGGGCGCATCACCTACGCCAATGAATCCTACCTCTCGATCGCAGGATTGCAGGGTGGGGAAGTACGTCCCGTCGAGCGTCTGTTCATGGGCGCGCCCGAGGTCTCGGAGGCGATCTATCGGCTTGCCCAGGCGGCGCGCGAGCATCGCCCGGGCACGGAGGAAATCCGCCTCTCTCCCTCGTTGAGCGGCGCCCAGGAGTTCGGCTGGTATCGCGTACGCGTGCGCCCGGTGCCGCGTCCCAGCGGACGGCAGGCTGCGTTCTGGACCATCAGCGAGGTGACGCACGAGCGTGAGCGGCAGGAAAACGTCTTCCAGGAACTTCAGCACGCCATCGATTATCTCGACCACGCCCCGGCGGGATTCCTGTCGGTCGCTCCCGAGGGCTCGATCATCTACCTCAACGCGACACTTGCGTCTTGGCTCGATTACGATCTCGCCCAGGTCGGGTCCGGCGGGCTGAACCTCACCGATATCGTGCCTCGCGACGTGGTCTCGTTGATGACGTCGTTCTCCGGCGAGCCGGGCAGCGTTCGCACGGAAACCTTCGATCTCGACCTGCGCCGCCGCAACGGCCAGTTCCTGCCCGTGCGCCTGTATCACCGCATCGCCTTCGGGCAGGACGGGCGGATGGGGCCGTCCCGGACGCTCGTTCTCAACCGCTCGGCGGGAGGAGAGGTCGACGAGGGACAGCGGGCGGCGGAAGTGCGCTTCGCCCGTTTCTTCAACAACACGCCGATTGCCATCGCGACTGTCGACCGGTCCGGGCGGATCGTCCATGCCAACGCACCCTTCACCAAGTTGTTCGGCGCCTTGACCCGCATGGCGGAGAGCGGGGCCGCCGGAGCCTCGATTCTCGACAGTTTCCGCGAGCGCGGGCCGATCGAGGCCGCCCTCAAGGCGGCGGCGGAGAACCGGGGCGACATCCTGCCCCTGGAGCTTCAGACGGCTGGCGACAGCGGCGGCTCCGTCCGGATCTGGGTGACGCCCGTGGGCGATACGGGCGCAGACGGCGAGACGGCCATTCTCTATGCCCTCGACACCACCGATTTCCGCAAGGTGGAGGAGCAGCTCGCCCAGTCGCAGAAGATGAACGCCGTGGGCCAGCTGGCGGGGGGCGTCGCGCACGATTTCAACAACGTCCTGCAAGCGATCATCGGCTACAGCGACCTGCTGCTGGCCAATCACCGGCCGACCGATCCGTCCTTCCAGGACATCATGCAGATCAAGCAGAACGCCAACCGGGCCGCGAGCCTGGTGCGCCAGCTGCTCGCCTTCTCGCGCCGCCAGACCCTGCGGCCGGAGGTGCTGAACCTCAACGACCGGCTTTACGATCTTTCCATGCTGCTCAAGCGCCTGCTCGGGGAGCGGGTGGAGCTCGATCTCAGCCATGGCCGCGACCTGTGGTTCGTGAAGGCCGACGTGAACCAGTTCGAGCAGGTGGTGGTGAACCTCGCCGTCAATGCGCGCGACGCCATGCCCAATGGCGGCAAGCTCGCAATCCGTACGGCGAACATCTCGGCCGCAGAGGCCGCCCGGCTGAACGTGAGCGCCATGCCGCCGGCCGATTATGTGGTCGTCGAGGTGTCCGATACGGGATCGGGCATGACTCCGGATGTGGTGGAGAAGATCTTCGAGCCCTTCTTCACCACCAAGGAAGTGGGCAAGGGAACCGGCCTCGGCCTCTCCACCGTGTTCGGCATCGTCAAGCAGTCGGGCGGCTATATCGACGTGGATTCGAAACCCGGCGAAGGCACCACCTTCCGGATCTACCTGCCGCGCCATATCCCGGAGGTCCAGGAGGCTCCCGAAGAAGCCAAGGCCGATGCGCCCAAGAAGCCAGCCGCCGACATGACCGGGCAGGGGACCATCCTGCTCGTGGAGGACGAGGACCCGGTCCGCGCGGTCAATGCCCGGGCGCTCTCCGCCCGCGGCTACACGGTGCTGGAGGCCGCCTCCGGCATCGAGGCCATGGAGATCATCGAGGAGCGCGGCGCCCCGGTCGATCTCGTGGTGTCCGACGTTGTCATGCCGGAGATGGACGGCCCGACCCTGCTGCGCGAGTTGCGCAAGCTTTACCCCGACCTGAAAGTGATCTTCGTCTCCGGCTATGCCGAGGAAGCCTTCCGCAAGAACCTTCCCGAAGGTGAGGATTTCAACTTCCTCCCCAAGCCCTTCAGCCTGCGCCAGCTGGTCGAGACCGTGAAGCAGGCGATGGGGCGGTAGGCTCTCCGGTGTGCTGCGCCATTGCGCTAGTCGGCAATGATATGAGGGACGAAGCGAGATAGGTTCATTGTAATCGGTGAACTGTCTTCGCGAATGCCGATCCCGCACGCCGTATCGTCGACGATCCAGCTGCCGATCACCGCATAGCCTCCTTCAGGGCTTTGGAAAAGATCAGTGGCAGATTGCCGGATCCAGCCGCCCTCGCCATAGGGGCCATCGGAGGCCATCAGATCGATGCCACTGCGGTGCAGGGTTATGTTCGAGCCCTCGCGTGAGAAAAGCGGCTTCCGGACGTAATTCATCAGGGACGAGCTGCGCGGGTCGTCCTCGAAATATGCTTCCAGCAGATTAGGGTGCCCGCGGTGGCGCCCCCATAGCAGCGGCAGAATAGCCTTCGTAGAGAGCATTGCTTTCCAGGCAGGCTCGATCATCCGCGTGCCTGACGAAGGAATCTTGGGGCCGAACTCGTCCTCGAAGAACCACTCCCAAGGATAGAGATTCGACAGAACGTCAATGACAAGGTCATCAGTGTCGGTAAACCGATCTGCGGCATCGCAGCCGATCTGCGTGATGTCGATGAACTTCACCGCGTGTCCCCCTTGGCTGGCGCAGTCCATCATGTATGACAATGTGCCCGTATCCTCGACATCGCCGCCGTACCCGGCGAAATGCAGGATCGAGCGCTTGGGCAGACGATCATAGGCGGCGATCAGCCTCTCCTGGATTGAATTGAACTGATCGCAATCCGGAGAAATGATCCCCAAATCTTTGGCATCCTGCATCCAGAGCCACTGGAAGAAGGCGGTTTCGTAGAGGCTTGTCGGCGTGTCCGCATTGTATTCCAGAAGCTTCGCAGGACCCTCGCCCCTATAGGCTAAGTCGAAACGGCCGAAGATCGTCGGATCGCGTCGCCGCCACGACTCGGCGACATAGTCCCGGAATGCTTCCGGGATGCCCAACTGATCAAGGATTCCTTCGTCGCGTGAAGCCTCGTCCGCAAGCTCGAGGCACATGGCATGAAGCTCGGTGCTCGGGTCTTCGATGTCGCGCTCGATCTCGTCCAGCGTGAATGCGAAGCATGCGCTCTCGTCCCAGTAGAGCTGCCCATACATGTGGGTGAAGTGAAAGCCATAGGCCTTGGCCTTGGCTTCCCAATCCGGGCGCCGTGGAACGGTGAGCCTCCGCATCAGCCGCCGCCGAACGACGAGTGTCCACCAAAGCCGCCTCGCGAGACGGTCGCCGTCCTGACGTTAGGGCGGCTCGATGGAAACGTGGAGGTCCGCAATTCGGGAGCGGTCCAATAGTTTCCGGGATTCCTACGGGACTGGTAGAGGGGGGCGCCGCCATAGGATCGTCCACCGTAGAAATATCTGCCGCTACCGCCTCCTGTGCTGCCTTGGTTCTCACGCTCATCCCGCACGTTCTGACCGAGCATATAGCCTGCCATCATCGGTACGATGACGTTGCTGACGGTACCGTTGCTATCTCGTTTGAGCGTGCTGATGCATTGATCGACATCCACATTGGCCCGGCAGTCCTGCAGCGAGGCAAAGGTGGGGGCGGATTGTACGTGCTCGGCCAGTGCGGCTTCATAGGCTCCACGGCAGAGCGCTTCCGTGTTGCCGGCACCGACACATTCCGCCACGTTGGAAAAGCTCTTCTGGGGGGCTGAGCAGAACGAGAGGCCTGCTGCAGCGGCCCCTGTCATAAGGGTGAGCTTGAGGCCTGTAGAGCTTTTCATGGAGAGGTGCCTTGCCATTTCCGCTGAGGAGCTTGTCTCACGGGGTCATGCTTGCCGCATTGAGCATGCCAAAGGCCAAAGCGATCCCGCCGAGCAGGATACCGGCCGCGACATCGTTGGCGCTGATGCGCTTCGAGACATCGGGTACGAGAAGGCGTGTCGCGCCATAGGCGAGGATCTGCACGCAAGCTGCGATAGAGGCCCAGATAACGAAGTCGGCAAGGCTGGCGCTCCACCTCATCGCGGCGCTTAACGGGATCACATAGCCGATGATTGCACCCAGGAAGGCAGGTACGGCCGCCGTGCAGCCGGACCTGAGCAAGTGAAATTCCCGATGCGGGGTAATGAGCGTATAGACGGTGCCAAAAGCGCCGACCATGGCCAGGGCTGTCACAAGGTATATGGCAAAGGCAGAAAGCCCGGTCAGAGAGGACGCAAGCATCAGGTGTCTCCGGACAAGCGCCGCATCACGGTTGGGCGTGTCTTTTGATATATTATTCGTAGGGCTTTGGTTTGCAAAGTGATAGACAGGACAAACGGACCCATTCTCACCGCTCGCAAAGCTTGGCGCTTTCAGGAGGGATATTCCCTAAGTTGCTGTTTTAGAATGCTTCTTTAGTCGACGTGGAGGGATTATACAGCGCCTGGACAAGCCATAGATAAAATTGCAAATGGAACAAAAAAAGAACTTGCGGACAGGAACAAAGTGAGTACATATATTCTCTCAACACCGCGTTGAGATTCACTCTTCCTCCTGCCATAAGGATGTTAGGTCATGTCACAGTCCTCCCTGAGACTGGTGGAAAGCTCATCAATGGATAAAGACAAATCGAAAGCTCTCGACGCGGCGCTCTCTCAGATCGAGCGTGCCTTCGGCAAGGGCTCGATCATGCGGCTCGGCAAGGGCCAGCAGCCGGTGGAAATCGAGACCGTCTCGACGGGTTCGCTCGGCCTCGATATCGCGCTCGGCGTGGGCGGCCTGCCCCGCGGCCGCATCATCGAGATCTACGGGCCGGAATCATCGGGCAAGACCACGCTGGCTCTGCACACCATCGCCGAAGCCCAGAAGAAGGGCGGCGTCTGCGCCTTCGTGGACGCGGAACACGCGCTCGATCCCGTTTATGCCCGCAAGCTCGGCGTCAACCTGGACGATCTCCTGATCTCCCAGCCCGACACCGGCGAGCAGGCCCTCGAAATCGCCGATACCCTGGTGCGCTCCGGCGCGGTGGACGTGCTCGTCATCGACTCGGTGGCGGCGCTCACCCCGAAGGCCGAGCTCGACGGCGAGATGGGCGAGGTCCAGCCGGGCCTTCAGGCCCGTCTCATGAGCCAGGCCCTGCGCAAGCTCACCGGTTCGATCTCGCGCTCGAACACGATGGTGATCTTCATCAACCAGATCCGCATGAAGATCGGCGTCATGTACGGCTCGCCGGAAACGACGACGGGCGGCAACGCCCTGAAGTTCTACGCCTCCGTGCGCCTCGACATCCGCCGCGTCTCGACGCTTAAGGATCGCGACGACCCGATCGGCAACTCGGTGCGCGTGAAGGTCGTCAAGAACAAGGTCGCTCCGCCCTTCAAGCAGGTCGAGTTCGACATCATGTTCGGCGAGGGCGTGTCCAAGGTGGGCGAGCTCATCGATCTCGGCGTCAAGGCCGGCATCGTCGACAAGTCCGGCGCCTGGTTCTCCTACGACAGCCAGCGCCTTGGCCAGGGCCGCGAGAACGCCAAGCAGTTCCTGCGCGACAACCCGGAGGTTGCCGGCAAGATCGAGGCGCTCATCCGCCAGAACGCCGGCCTGCTCGCCGATCGCATCCTGGAGCAGGCGACTCCGACCGCCGACGACCTGGACGAGGGTTCCGCAGAGTAATGCATGGCCCGGATAAGTGGGATCCGGTTATCCGATAAGGCCATGCACGAAAGAAACTTCGCTCTCCTTCAAGGGCAAAGAGAGGCCGTCGCGAGAGATCGCGGCGGTCTTTTCATGTGAAGACTTTCGGGCTTACTGCGTCGTCACCCGCCAGACGGCATTGCCGAGATCGTCGGCGACCAGCAGGGCCCCGGTTCTGTCCATGGCCACGCCCACGGGACGGCCATGGACGCTGTCTTCTCCGGCGAGAAAGCCCGTCACCACGTCCTGCGCCTTGCCGCTCGGCTTGCCGTCCTGGAAAGGCACGTACACGACCTTGTAGCCGTTGAACCGGTCGCGGTCCCAGCTCCCGTGCTCGCCGATGAAGGCCCCGCCGCGATAGGAGTCCGGCAAGCCGGCGCCCGTATTGAACGCGAGGCCCAAGGGGGCGACGTGGGAGCTCAGGGCGTAATCCGGCGCGATGGCGCTCGCGACGAGATCCGGCCGCTGCGGCATCACGCGCGGGTCGACGTGCTGGCCGAAATAGCTGTAGGGCCAGCCGTAGAAAGCGCCCTCGCGGACGGAGGTCAGGTAGTCGGGAACGAGGTTGGGACCGAGTTCGTCGCGCTCGTTGGCGACGGCCCAGAGGACCTTGGTCTGCGGCTCGAAGGCCAGGCTCGTCGGGTTACGGATACCCCCGGCGAAGACCCGCGAGCGGCCCGATGCCCGGTCCACCTCCCACACGGCGGCGCGGTCCTTCTCCGCCTCCATGCCGTTCTCGGTGATGTTGCTGTTCGAGCCGACGCCCACGTAGAGCAGCGATCCGTCGGGACTGGCCGCGAGGGCTTTCGTCCAATGGTGGTTGATGGGCCCGCCGGGCAGGTCGGTCAGCTTGGTGCCCGGCTCCGTGATCTGCGTCTGACCTTCCGTATAGCGGTAGCGCATGATTGCATCGGTGTTGGCGACGTAGAGATCCTGACCGACGAGAACGACGCCGTAGGGCGAGTTGAGATGGTCGATGAAGATGGTCTTCATCTCGGGCACGCCGTCGCCGTTGGTGTCTCGCAGGAGGGTGATGCGGTTGCCGGCTTTCGTATCGCCATGGGCGTACGACATGATCCAGCCCATGATCAGGTCCTTGGGACGCGTGGTCGGTTCTGTGTCGGGGCCACCGGATTCGACCACCAGCACATCGCCGTTGGGCAGGGGATAGACGACGCGGGGATTGGCCAGATCCCGGGCCATGGCCTGGATCTTCAGGCCGGCGGCGACCTTCGGGGTCTCGTTCGCGCCCCAGCCTATGGGCTTTGCCAGGTGCATGGGCGGAAGGAGATATTGCTTTGGCGCGGGCAGGGCCGGATTCGGGCCGATCTGGCTCTGCGGGTCGAAGGTCTCCTCATCCTGGCAGCCGGCGAGAGCCAGCATGGAAACGCTTAGGAGGGCAATCCAGGCGGGAGCGGTGCGGGATGGGGCCATCATGACAGGACTCCCACCCGGTGGCGATAGACCATCGACCAGCCCAGCCACCCGGTCACGAGCATGAGGAGCACGACGACGGCGGAGAGGACGAGACCGGTCGGGACGACCGAGGTCCAGGCGTCGCGGCTGTGGACGAAGGCGTTGACGATGGACAGGCCCAGGACGAGCACGTTGCCGAGCATGTGGGGCCACGCGGGCGTCTGGGCCCGGATCGAGCGGCTGCTCAGGAAATCGATCAATCCCGCCAGGGCCGCCAAGCCCCCCATGAGGAGGCCGACGGTCAAAAGCCATGCGGAGAAGTTCGACCACATGATGTCGGCCGTCCGCCAGTAGACGATGTCCGTCACGAGCGCGCCGGTGAAGCAGACGATGGGGAAGGGGACAAGCATCGGATGGATCGGGTGGCCCGCAATGCTGGCCTTTGACGGAGGGTTACGTTCGCTCATCGCGGCCTGTCCTCGGTGTGGTCTCCGGAGTTGACGGCGGCAGGAGGCGAATGTTCCCGGGTCTCGCCCTTGCGATACGGGTCTCAAGGTCGCACTTTGGACGAAGCGCCACCTCGACAGGGAAAGCCGGGACGTCTAGAAACGGCCGAAACATGAGCATGAGGGGCGATTGGGCCCATTATTCCGAGCTAAGAGTTCCATGAGCGGCGTCAACGAAATCCGGTCGGCCTTCCTCGATTACTTTGCCAAGAACGGCCATGAGGTCGTGGCCTCGAGCCCCCTCGTGCCGCGCAACGATCCGACCCTGATGTTCACGAACGCCGGCATGGTGCAGTTCAAGAACGTCTTTACGGGAGCCGAGAAGCGCCCTTACAGCACGGCCGCGACGGCGCAGAAATGCGTGCGCGCGGGGGGCAAGCACAACGATCTCGACAATGTGGGCTATACGGCGCGCCACCACACCTTCTTCGAGATGCTCGGCAACTTCTCCTTCGGCGACTACTTCAAGGAGCGGGCCATCGAGCTCGCCTGGGGGCTGATCACCAAGGAATTCGACCTTCCCAAGGACAAGCTGCTGGTCACCGTCTACCATGACGACGACGAGGCAGCGAACCTCTGGAAGAAGATCGCCGGGTTCTCGGATTCCAAGATCATCCGCATCCCGACCTCGGACAATTTCTGGCAAATGGGCGATACCGGCCCCTGCGGCCCGTGCTCGGAAATCTTCATCGACCAGGGCGACAAGCTCTGGGGCGGACCTCCCGGCAGCCCCGAGGAGGACGGCGACCGGTTCCTCGAGTTCTGGAACCTCGTGTTCATGCAATACGAGCAGATCGAGCCCGGCAACCGCATCGGCCTGCCCAAGCCCTCCATCGACACGGGCATGGGACTCGAGCGCATCTCGGCGATCATGCAGGGCGTGACTTCGAACTACGACACGGACCTGTTCCGCACCCTGATCGAGGCGGTGGCCCATGCCACCGGCATGGCGCCCGAGGGCGAGCGCAAGGCATCGCATCGCGTGATCGCCGATCACCTGCGCACCTCCTGCTTCCTCGTGGCCGACGGCGTGCTGCCCTCGAACGAGGGCCGCGGTTACGTGCTGCGCCGCATCATGCGCCGCGCCATGCGCCACGCCCAGCTCCTCGGCGCCCGCGATCCGCTCATGTACCGCCTCGTGCCGGTGCTCGTGCGCGAGATGGGACAGGCCTATCCTGAGCTGATCCGTGCCGAGGCGCTGATCACCGAGACCCTGAAGCTGGAGGAAACCCGCTTCCGCAAGACCCTGGAGCGTGGCCTGTCGATCCTCGACGAGGAAAGCCGCGGCCTCGGCAAGGGCCAGAACCTCTCGGGCGAGACGGCCTTCACGCTCTACGACACCTACGGCTTCCCGCTCGACCTGACGCAGGACGCCCTGAAGCCCCGGGGCATCGGCGTCGACACGGACGCCTTCAACGCCGCGATGCAGCGCCAGCGTGAGATGGCGCGCGCCGCCTGGTCCGGATCGGGCGAGGCCGCAACGGAGACCGTGTGGTTCTCCGTCAAGGAGCGCACGGGCGCCACCGAGTTCCTGGGATACGACACAGAAAGTGCCGAGGGCATCGTCCTGGCGCTCCTGAAGGACGGCCAGGAGGTGACGGAGCTCAAGGCCGGCGAGACCGGGCTCGTGGTCCTCAACCAGACGCCGTTCTACGGCGAGTCTGGCGGTCAGGTCGGCGATACCGGCGTGATGCAGGGCGAGGGCGCGCGCGTCTTCGTGACCGGTACCGAGAAGAAGCTCGGCGACCTCTTCGTGCACCATGTCACCGTGGAGCATGGCTCCCTGAAGCTCAACCAGTCCCTGGAGCTGATCGTCGATCACGAGCGCCGCTCGGCCGTGCGGTCCAACCACTCGGCCACCCATCTCCTGCACGAGGCGCTGCGGCAGGTCCTCGGCGACCACGTGGCCCAGAAGGGCTCGCTGGTGGCCCCCGACCGCCTGCGCTTCGACTTCAGCCATCCCAAGCCCATCGAGGATCACGAGCTGAAGGAAGTAGAGGAGATCGCCAACAGGGTTCTGCTCCAGAACGAGCCGGTGGTCACCAAGCTCATGGCCGTGGACGAGGCCATCGAGTCGGGTGCCCGCGCGCTCTTCGGCGAGAAGTACGGCGACGAGGTCCGGGTCGTGTCCATGGGCAAGGGCGAGACCAACAGGGCCTTCTCGGTGGAGCTCTGCGGCGGTACGCATGTGGGCCGCACGGGCGATATCGGGGTCATCACCATCGTGGGCGAGGGTGCGGTTGCCGCAGGCGTCCGCCGCCTCGAAGCGATGACAGGCGATGCCGCCCGCCGCCACCTCGCGGACGAGAGCCGCAAGCTGCGCGAGGTCGCAAGCCTCCTCAAGACCCCGGTGGACGAGGTGTCCGCCCGCCTGTCGGCTCTGCTGGACGAGCGCCGCAAGCTGGGGCGCGAACTCGCCGAGGCCCGCCGCAAGATCGCCATGGGTGGCGGTGCCGCGAGCGGTGGCGATCCGGTCAAGGACGTGGCCGGCATCAAGCTGATGGCCCGCGCGGTCACCGGCGTCGAGATGAAGGACCTGAAGAGCCTCGCCGATGAGGGCAAGAAGCGCCTCGGCTCCGGGGTTGTGGCCATCGTGGGCGTGGCGGAGGACGGCAAGGCCGGCATCGTCGTCGGCGTGACCGAGGATCTGACCGCGAAGGTCGACGCGGTCGCCCTCGTGCGGGTCGGCTCGGAAAAGCTCGGCGGCAAGGGCGGCGGCGGTCGCCGTGACATGGCCCAGGCCGGCGGCCCCGACGGGGCGCAGGCCGAAGCGGCTCTCGCCGCCATCGAAGCAGCGCTCTCCGACGCCGCATGAGGTCAGGCGCCGTGTCGAGGGTTCATCCACACCCGACGCGGCGCAGGATCTACGAAATCCTTGAACGTGGCAGCGCGAACGACCCCGTCGTTCGCGCTGTTCATTTTTGCCTGATCCTCCTGATCGGCGTGAATGTCACGGCCGTCGTCCTCGAGAGCGTCCCGTCGATCGGGCAGGGCTACGGTCCTTTTTTCTTCGCCATCGAGATCGTCAGGGGGTTCATCTCCACGGTCGAATACAGGGCACGCCTCTGGTGCGCGCCGGAAGACCCGCCGTTCCAGCACATGAGGCCGTGGCGGGCGCGCCTGCGATGGGCCCTGCACCCGCAATCCATCGTCGATCTCCTGGCAATCCTGCCCTTCTATCTGGCCTATTGGGATGTCGAAAGCCTGCGCACCCTCCTGCTGCTGCGGCTGTTCCGGTTCTTCAAGCTCGCACGCTATTCGCCGGGTCTCGCGAGCCTTGCCGAAGCCATCTACGCGGAACGGAGGGCGCTGGTCGCCTGCGGGGTCATACTGATCGGCGCGATGCTCCTCGCGGCCTCGGCAATGAACCTCGCCGAGCGGGAGGTGCAGCCTGACACGTTCGGCACGATCCCGGAGGCGATGTACTGGGCCATCGTGACCCTCACCACGGTGGGCTACGGCGACGCCGTGCCCGTGACGCCAATCGGACGGGTGATTGCAGCCGTGACGGCCGTCATGGGTCTCATCATGCTGGCCCTGCCGGTCGGCATCGTGGCGAGCGCCTTTTCGCGGGAGATCCATCGGCGGGACTTCGTGGTGACCTGGAGCATGGTGGCCCGCGTGCCGCTCTTCGCCGATCTCAACGCGCACGAAATTGGCACCGTGATGCAATGTCTCCGGTCACGCAGCTGTCGGCCGGGGGAGGTCATCGTCCGCAAGGGCGAGGAGGCTCATTCCATGTATCTGATCGCCTCCGGCGACGTGGAGGTGGTGCTGCCGGGCGAACACGTGAGACTCGGACCGGGCGACTTCTTCGGCGAGATGGCGATCCTGCGTCGCCGCCGCCGCTCCGCCACCGTGAAGGCATCGACCCATTGCCGGCTGCTCGTCCTCGATGCGGACGACCTTCATGAGCTCCTGGAGGCGAACCCGTCCATCGCGGCGCATCTCCACAATGTCGCCCAGGCGCGCGGGAGCAGGAAGAGCTCGTAGCGAGGCCTCTCTCGGCCTCAATCGTGGTCGGGATGCTGGCGCGAGGCCATCTTCCTCAAATCCTCCGGGCTCGCATAATCCTCCGTCCGCTGGCCGGGCAGGGTGTGCAGCATCGCGAAGGCGGGGAGCTTGCTCTCCAGGCCGTACTGGATTTCCGGCGTGACCCGGCCTGGCTCGTCAAGGCTGCCGATCGACACGGTGATGCGATCCTGCTCCACATAGGAGAAGGTCAGCGGCGTGCCGCAATCACGGCAGAAGCCCCGCTCCACCGCCTCCGAACTCTTGAAGGTCCCAGGCTGCCCCTTGGTCCAGACCAGATCCCCGCGCGGAACGCCGGTGAGCGCGGAGAAGTAATTGCCGAAAGCCTTCTGGCACATGCGGCAATGACAGATGCTGGCATGGGTCGGCTCGGATAGGAGCGCGTAGCGAACCGCGCCGCACTGGCAGCCTCCGGTCAGGGTGGGCTTGAAGTCTGGCATGATCTTCTTCCTCCTCCGATAGATTATGATGGCGGCGTCCAGGCGTATTCCCGCAAGGCAAACCAGAGCCCGCCGGGATCTTCGTCCTTGGCACCGTTCGCCAGCCACTCGCGTACGACGTTGTCGATGATCTCTCCGGGCGTGGAACCGTATTGCCGCTGCACGATCCACTCGTGCTCGCCGTCAAGTCCGCCGCCGACCACCGGCACCGCGCCGCGCGAGAGAAGCTCGGCGATGCAGCGGCGCACGAAATCGGTCAGCGCCTCGCCTTCGAATCCGAAACCGAACCGTCCCTGGGGCACGATCTGCCACATGCCGACCGCGTCGACAGGCAATTCGTTGGCGACCTGCTTGATGTATTCGCTCAGCGTTTCACCGGAGCGCCATTCACGTGGTTCGTCGGTCATTTCTGATGTACCTTATCGTCAGGTATGACGATTGAGTGGACGCTACCGACAAAGAAATTAGCCACCGTCAGCGCCCCTGATAAAGTCAATCGTCGCCCCAGTGAGCTTGGATCTGCTGGAACAGAAGCTCAACATTATCTTCGACCGCTTCCGTGCCTTTGAAGATGCTGAACTCGATGTGATCGTCGAAGAAGTCCAGTTCGATGCGTGCGCCGACGAGCGTGAACGAGACCATGATAGTATCGTCGCGGACATGATCCAGCCGATAGTAGATCTTTTCTCGATCAAGGTAATTCAGGAAGGGTATCAAATCTTTGATGCCACTTAACGTCATCATTGTTCCTCACTTTCGGTATTCGTCTCGCCCGAGAATCTTGAGGCATGTCCTAGCGGCGGAATCCCCACCTTTTGCCGCTTTCATTACGTCTTCAATCGTCAATCCAAGGAATTGACTCGGAAGCACAGAGCGGATTTTGCCTTTGCAGTGCGCCGAAACAAAATCCTGAACCCTCATGCCAAGCTGGTTTCGCTCAAAACCGCCAGCAAGCGTGATGCCGGACGAATTCTCCGACGCAGTTCGAGGTTTTTCTGAAGGATGCGCCGGCGCTCCATCTGTCTCGCCCACCCATCGTCCGCCATTGGGACTTCCAGCCGGAACGCGTGGTTGGCTCGGGTTGAAGCGCTTGAGCGCGAGTGCGATGCGGAGGCTCCGGGGTTCTAGCTGCGCGATGGAGAAGGCTCTTCGGGCGCCGAGCCATTCGCGGTGAGAGGAAGGTGATAAGGACATAAACTATCCAGCAGTTCTCAAATATGGATATATTCTTAGAACAAAGTAGCAACATTATCAAGCTTGCTGCGGCGTCCCGTGTAACAAAAAAGCCCGGCATGAAGCCGGGCTCTGGATCGGTCGCTGTCTTTCGTTCGTCATGGCCGGGATAAGGCCCAGCCATGACGGGCGAATGGGTTTTACGCCGCCATCGCTTTCTTGAGGTTCTCGTCGATCTTGTCGAGGAAGCCTGTGGTGGAGAGCCACTTCTGCTCGGCGCCGACCAGGAGGGCGAGGTCCTTGGTCATGAAGCCGGCTTCCACCGTGTCGACGCAGACCTTCTCAAGGGTCGAGGCGAAGCGGGCGAGATCCGCGTTGTCGTCGAGCTTGGCGCGGTGCGCCAGGCCGCGGGTCCAGGCGAAGATCGACGCGATGGAGTTCGTCGAGGTCTCCTTGCCCTTCTGGTGCTCGCGGTAGTGGCGGGTCACGGTGCCGTGGGCGGCTTCCGCCTCCACGGTCTGGCCGTCCGGCGTCATCAGCACGGAGGTCATCAGGCCGAGCGAGCCGAAGCCCTGCGCGACCGTGTCGGACTGCACGTCGCCGTCGTAGTTCTTGCACGCCCACACATAGCCGCCCGACCACTTGAGCGCCGAGGCCACCATGTCGTCGATCAGGCGGTGCTCGTAGGTGATGCCGGCGGCGTCGAACTTCGTCTTGAACTCGTTCTGGTAGACTTCCTCGAAGATGTCCTTGAAGCGGCCGTCATAGGCCTTGAGGATGGTGTTCTTCGTGGAGAGATAGACCGGGTACTTGCGCATCAGGCCGTAGTTCATGGACGCGCGGGCGAACTCGCGGATCGACTCGTCCAGGTTGTACATCGCCATGGCGACGCCGGCGCCCGGGAACTTGAACACTTCCTTCTCGATGACCGTGCCGTCCTCGCCCTCGAACTTAATCGTCATGCGGCCCTTGCCGGGCACCTTGAAGTCCGTGGCGCGGTACTGGTCGCCGAAGGCATGGCGGCCGACGATGATCGGCTGGGTCCAGCCAGGCACGAGGCGCGGAACGTTCTTGCAGATGATGGGCTCGCGGAAGATCACGCCGCCCAGGATGTTGCGGATCGTGCCGTTGGGCGACTTCCACATTTCCTTGAGGTTGAACTCCTTCACGCGGGCCTCGTCCGGCGTGATGGTGGCGCATTTCACGCCGACGCCGTACTTCTTGATCGCCTCGGCGGCCTCGACGGTGACCTTGTCGTTGGTGGCGTCGCGGTGCTCGACGCCCAGGTCGTAGTACTTCAGGTCGATGTCGAGATAGGGGTGGATCAGCTTCTCTTTGATGAAGTGCCAGATAATGCGGGTCATCTCGTCGCCGTCGAGCTCGACGACCGGATTGGCAACCTTGATCTTCGCCATGATCTCACCTTGCGCTTTAGGGCTGAAACGGTCCTGCCGTGCGGCAGGATGGTTGCGGGGGCTATAGCGCGGTTATGGCCGGGGGGGAAGGGGGGGGCGGGTCAGGAATTCAGCGCTTTCCCGCCTGCGAGCGCAATTTCGGGGTCTCGGTGCACGGGGCCGCGCTGAACAGCGAATTGACGGTCGCCGCCTTGCTCCGGACCATCTCGGGAACTTTCGGACTTCTGACGAGGGAAGCCGTCGCCTTGAGGATGGCCCTATCGCATTCGCAGGCGCTGCGCCCGAGCTTCTCGTAGCAGAGATCGTGAGCCCGGCAGGCGGCGTCCAGGGCGTCGATGGGAGCGGCCCGGTTCGAATCGCCCGCGCCGCACCAGTTGCCGTGAAACAGCGGCGGCGCCGGTCTGACCAGGGTGGCTGCGGGGGCCGCAAGGGCAGGGCTCGCCAGGACCGGAATCAGGCAAAGACGCAGCGCAAGGGAACGCAATAGGGGCACTCGATACTCCAGACAGCGGCGAGGATTGGGACGATATGACTTCGGTGGGGCAGGAAATAAGAGACAGCGATGGGTCTGAGTTCCCCTCAGGAGAATACTCACCACGCCACGTGTGCTGCCGCACGGAAACATAACCTTATCCATAGTTCACATCGTCTCGTTCCGGCGGCTCCCCTTGAGGCATCTGGTCCGACACTTCGGATTTGGGGCGCCGTCGGAAGACTTTGTTGAACATCAAGGGGAGCTGACATGCGTCTTGCTATCATTCTTGGAACGGCGGCCTTGGTCCTGGCGGGCTGCCAGACGGCCGAGCAATCCATGGCCAACGCCGATTCCGTGTGCATGGAATCGGGCCTGAAGCCCGGCACGAAAACCTTCGAGCGCTGCCGGAACGCGAACTACCGCAACAACGTCGCCCAATCGAACGCGGCCGCTAGCCAGGTGGCCGTCGGCACGGCAGTCGGCGTCGTCGGCGGCGCCGCCCTTGGGGCGGCTTCGGCGCGCCCGTACTACCATTGCGGCTGGGGCTGCTGGTAAGCGGCCGGGCCGCGACCAGGCGGGTGCCGCAGGGCCTCTCCGGGCTTTCCCGGAGAGGCTTTTTCACAGGGCGCTCCAGAACGGCAGGATCTCTCGACGGAGCTAGTCGCGGCATCGGTTTTGGCGGTATGGGAGATCGTCCTCATCCAAGCAGACCAAGCCGCAATGACCCGCCCGATCATCATCCTCGTGGAACCCCAACTCGCCGAGAACATCGGCATGGTGGCCAGGGCCATGGCCAATTTCGGCCTGTCGGAGCTGCGCCTCGTGTCGCCGCGCAACGGCTGGCCCAAGAAGGGCGCGCATTCGGCGGCTTCCGGCGCGACTCATGTCCTGGAAGGCGCGAAGCTCTTCGACACGGTTCGCGAAGCCATCGCGGACCTCAATTTCGTTTTCGCCACCACGGCCCGCGAGCGGGGGCAGATGAAGCGGGTCTTCGCGCCGGATGAAGCCATGAAGGAGGCGCAGGGACGCCTGGGGTCGGGGCAGGGGATCGGCATCCTGTTCGGGCGGGAGCGCACGGGGCTGGAGAACGACGAGGTGTCGCTGGCGGATGCGATCATCACCTTCCCGGTCGATCCGAAATTCTCCTCGCTCAACCTCGCGCAGGCGGTCCTGCTGGTCTCCTACGAATGGTACAAGCTTGCCACCGGCGGCGCGCTACCCTTCGAGGGCGGCCGCCAATCGCCCCCGGCGCCCCGCGAGATGGTGACGTCGTTCTTCGACTACATCGAGGCCGAACTCGAGGCGGTGAACTTCTATCCCGAGGACAAGAAGCCGACCATGACCCGCAACATGCGGGACATCTTCCACCGGCTCGAAATGACCGAGCAGGAGGTGCGCACCCTGCGCGGGGCGATTCGGGCCCTCGCGGAAGGCAGACGCTTGAGAAAACCTTAATCTAATCGTGGCCTTATGATGATTGGGCCCTATCTGGCCGGTTGTGAAAAGAGTTCGAGACGACGATGCGCCGCTTCCTGCTGCCTGTTCTGCTCCTTGGCGCCTCCCTCGTTGCCCCGGCGGCTCTTGCGGCAACGCCGCCGCAACAGCCCGCACAGGGTGCGGGCGGGCGCGAGTACCCCTCGTCCGAGGTGGTGAAGCGGGCGCTCGGCACCGCCAGCAGCGGGACCTTCGTGTTTCATGGGAATGACGAGCCCTCCGGGCCGCGCCCCGTGGTGGTGTTCCTGCATTCCTGGGGAGCCGTGAACCCGGGTCTCTACGGCGGCTGGATCGATCACCTGGCCCGCAGGGGCAACCTGGTGCTCTTCCCACGCTTCCAGGAGGTGAACCGCTCCCGTCCGGCCGATGCCTCGAACCTGGCCGAAGACCTGATCCAGAGCGCCCTCGCGGAGCTGGCGGGCGATCCGAAGGCCAGGCCCGACAAGGAGCGGGTCGCCTTCATCGGCCATTCGGCGGGCGTGCCCATCGCGCTCAACCTGGCGGCCGGGGTGAGTTCGGGCAAGGTCCCGGCGCCGAAGCTGATCTTCGGCCTGATGCCGGGCGGCATCGCGTCGAACGAGAAGGAGCGCGGGATCCTCCTGCGCGATCTCTCGGCGGTCGATCCGGCCACCATGATCATCGCGATGAGCGGCGATAGGGACTATATCCCGAGCGATCGCGCATCCCGCCTGCTGCTCCAGCAGGCCAGTGCCGTTCCCTCGTCCCGCAAGCTGTTCATGCGGGCGGCTTCGGACGACCACGGCTATCCCGCGCTGACGGCGACTCTCGCATCGCCCGGGTCTCCTAAGGCCGAGTACGATGCTTCCGCCATCAAGCTGCCGCCCGATCCGCCACGCGATCCGAAGCAGAGAAGCACGTGGCGCTGGAGCGCCGACATGTCCCTCAGCGGGCCGCAGACCATCCTGACCCAGCAGCTCGGCACCAACGGCACGGACGCTCTCGACTTCCTCGCCTTCTGGAAGACCTTCGATCTTGCTTCCGATGCGGCCTTCTCCGGCAAGGAGGCTTCGGTTCTCCTGCGCGATCCCAAATTCGTCGACATGAGCACCTGGAGCGACGGCTGGCCCGTCAAGCGCCTCTCGGCCCAGGTGCCGAAGGGAGCGACGCCGGAGAGCAAGGACGAGCCGGCGCCGCGCCGCAAGCTGAACATGGCGCCTCCGGAAACCAAACAGGGATTATCAGACTTTCTGACCAAGTCGCGTTCGTAAGGGTTGGTTATGCGTGTCGATCTTCTGGCGGGGGCCACCTATAATCCCGCCGTCATGCCGTCTCCCGTTCCCACCATCCTCGTCTTCGATTCCGGTCTCGGCGGCCTCACGGTCTTTGCCGAGGTGCTGAAGGCTCGCCCCGATGCGCGCTACGTCTATGCGGCGGACGATGCGGGATTTCCCTACGGACGGTTGAGCGAGACGGTCCTGGCCGAGCGGGTCGTCGCCGTGATGGAGCGGCTGATCGGCCTGCACGATCCCGACATCGTGGTGATCGCCTGCAACACGGCTTCTACAATCGTCCTGCCGCATCTGCGCGGGCGGTTTTCCGTTCCCTTCGTCGGCACGGTCCCGGCGATCAAGCCCGCAGCTCGGACGACGCGATCCGGATACATCTCCATCCTCGCCACCCCCGGCACCGTGGCGCGGGACTACACGCGCGATCTCATCGAAACCTATGCGGCGGACTGCAAGGTCAACCTCGTCGGCTCGCGGCGCCTCGCGGGCTTCGCGGAGGCGGAGCTTGCGGGGACGCCCGTTCCGGATCAGGACCTGCTGGACGAGCTGCTGCCCTGCTTCATCGAAGGTTCGGGCGGAAGGACGGACGTGGTGGCCTTGGGCTGCACCCATTACCCGCTGCTGCTCCCGCGCTTCCAGGCCCTGGCGCCCTGGCCCGTGACCTGGATCGACCCGGCCCCGGCCATCGCCCGGCGGGTGATCCAGCTCATCGGCGGTCTTGTCCCCGGCCACGAGGCCGACGATAACGAAGCCATTGCGGTCTTCACGGACGGCGCCGGGATCGGTGCCCC
Organism: Microvirga mediterraneensis; assembly: GCF_013520865.1. Classification (NCBI taxonomy): domain Bacteria; kingdom Pseudomonadati; phylum Pseudomonadota; class Alphaproteobacteria; order Hyphomicrobiales; family Methylobacteriaceae; genus Microvirga; species Microvirga mediterraneensis. The sequence continues at coordinate 3,625,443 of NZ_JACDXJ010000001.1, read as the reverse complement.
CTTGCGGTCTGCGCTCCAGGCGCGGGGGCTGTCGCAGGTGGTCGTGGAACCCTGGCCGATGCGCCTCCCGGCGCCTTAACTCGGAATAAGATCCGACGCACGAAAGTGTGTAGGGCCTCGCCCTATCTCTCCTGGTGGCGCTTCCTAAATACGAAGCTCAGGTCCACGCGCGGGAGAGCTCCATGGTCGAGCCGAAGCCGACGTCGGGGCACAGGTCCCGAGGCCTCTTTGCCGTTTTTCTCGTTCTCGTCCTAGTCGGAGGGAGCTGGGGAGCTTGGCGTTGGTATGAGGCCCGAACGGCGCAAAGGGCGGCCGCAGCGCGGCCTGCCGCGCCTGCTCCCGTTCCGGTCCAGGCGGCACCGGTGGAAGCCGCCGACATCCCGATCTACCTGACGGGGCTCGGCTCGGTGCAGGCCCTGAACACGGTGACTGTCCAGAGCCGGGTCGACGGCCAGATCGAGAAGATCGCCTTCCAGGAAGGGCAGATGGTCAAGGCGGGCGACCTCCTGCTCCAGATCGACCCGCGCCCGTTCCAGGCCGCCCTGGACCAGGCCGTCGCGAAGAAGGCGCAGGACGAGGCGCAGCTCGTGAGCGCCAAGGCGGACCTCGAACGGACCCGTCAGCTCATCACCCGCGACTTCGCGTCCAAGCAGCAACTCGACGTTCAGCAGGCGAATGTGAGCTCGCTCAACGCCCAGATCCAAGCGGATCAGGCGGCCATCGACAATGCCACCACACAGTTGAGCTACACGACGATCCGTGCTCCGCTTTCTGGCCGCACGGGCCTGCGCCGGGTTGATCAGGGCAATATCGTCCATGCGGCCGATACGAATGGCATCGTACAGATTGCCCAGATCGAGCCGATTGCCGTCATCTTCACCGCCCCCGAGGCGGAATTGTCGGGCATCCTGAAAGCGCATGGCGAGGGGCCGCTCAAGGTCTTGACTCTGTCGTCGAACGGCAAGACACCCCTGGCCGAAGGCGAGCTCACCCTCGTGAACAACCAGGTCGACAGCGCCACGGGGACCGTGCGGCTCAAGGCGCAATTCGCCAACAAGGATCATAGCCTCTGGCCCGGAATGTCGGTGGATGCGCGCCTGCTCGTGCGCACATTGCAAGGAGTCGCGGCCGTGCCGAGCACGGCGGTCCAGAGAGGGCCGCAGGGCCTCTATGCCTATGTCGTCAAGCCCGACAACACAGTCGAGATGCGTCCGGTCAAGGTCGGGGTGATCACCGGCGACAAGGCGGTGATCGAGGATGGGCTGAACGTTGGGGAACGTGTCGTCACGGCGGGTCATTACCGCCTCCAGCCCGGGTCGCCCGTGCGGGTGACGAACGCTTCGGAAGCCCATGTCGCCGCCGGGGAGATCAAGTGAGATGAGCGTGGGGTTTCCAGGCGGCGTCTCGACACCGTTCATCCGCTATCCGGTGGCGACCACGCTGCTGATGATCGGGATCCTGTTCGCAGGGCTCGCGGCCTATCCGTTCCTGCCGGTTGCGCCGCTGCCCCAGATCGACTTCCCCACGATCCAGGTTTCCGCAACGCTGCCGGGCGCGAGCCCGCAGACCATGGCCTCGTCCGTGGCCCAGCCCCTCGAACGGCAGTTCGGGCAGATTCCGGGCGTGACGCAGATGTCGTCGGCGAGCGCCCTCGGCTCGACCTCGATCACGATTCAGTTCGATCTCGACCGGAACATCGACGCGGCTGCCCAGGACGTGCAATCGGCCATCAACGCCGCCAGCGGGCAGTTGCCGAAGAACCTGCCGAGTCCGCCGACCTACAGGAAGGTCAACCCGGCCGACACGCCGATCCTCATCGTCTCCGTGACCTCCGATGCCCTGCCGCTCACGGAGGTCAGCGACAATGCCGATACCAAGCTCGCTCAGCAGGTGAGCCAGATCTCGGGCGTGGCCCAGGTGGTGATCGGCGGGCAGCAGAAGCCGGCGATCAGGGTGCAGGTTGACCCCACGAAGCTCGTGAACAAGAACCTGTCCCTGGAGGACGTGCGTGCCAAGCTCGCCATCTCCACGGTCGATGCGCCCAAGGGCTCCATCGACGGCGAGACCCGCAGCTTCACCATCTATGCCAACGACCAACTGGTCCAGGCGGAGGAGTGGAACGACGTCGTCGTGGCCTATGCGGAGGGGGCTCCCATCCGGGTTCGGGACATCGGCCGGGCAGTGGCCGGCCCCGAGAACACCAAGCTGGCCGCCTGGGCAAACGGCAAGCGCGGGGTCTTCCTCATCGTCTTCAAGCAGCCCGGCGCCAACGTGATCGAGACCGTAGACCGGGTGAAGGCCCAGCTGCCCCGGCTCGAAGCCGCGATGCCGCCCGCCATCCGGATCGGGGTCCTGAGCGACCGGACCCAGACCATCCGGGCCTCCGTGGCCGATGTGCAGTTCACGCTGCTCATCACCATCGCCCTCGTGGTGTTCGTCATCTTCGTCTTCCTGCGGCGGCTCTGGGCGACGGTCATTCCGAGCGTCACGGTTCCCCTGGCCCTGCTCGGCACCTGCGGCTTGATGTATCTCGCGGGCTACAGTCTCGACAACCTGTCCCTCATGGCGCTGACGATCTCCGTAGGCTTCGTCGTGGACGACGCCATCGTCATGCTCGAAAACATCGTCCGTCACGTCGAGAGCGGCGAGACGCCCATGAACGCGGCCTACAAGGGGGCCGGGGAGATCGGCTTCACCATCCTGTCCATCAGCGTGTCCCTGGTCGCCGTCTTCATCCCGCTCCTGCTGATGGGCGGCATCATCGGTCGGCTCTTCCGCGAGTTCTCCATCGTCATGACCATGACGATCGCGGTCTCGGCCATCGTGTCGCTGACGCTGACGCCCATGATGGCATCCCGTCTCCTCAAGCCGCATGGGCCCGAGGAGAGGCACGGCCGGCTCTACCGCCGGCTCGAGGCGTCGTTCACCGCCATGGAGCGCGGCTACGAGCGGGGCCTCGACGCGGTCCTGCGCCACCGCTTCCTCACGCTCCTCGTGTTCTTCGCGACGCTCGCCGCGACGGTCGCGCTGTTCATGGCGATCCCGAAGGGCTTCTTCCCACAGCAGGATACGGGCTTTCTCGTCGGCACGTCCGAAGCCGCACAGGACATCTCGTTCAAGGACATGTACGAGCGCCAGCAGGCGCTCGGCGAAATCGTGGCGAACGACCCCGACGTCGCGACCTTCGCCATGTCGATCGGGGCGGGCAACGGCGCTTCGACCCTCAATACGGGCCGGTTCTATATCAGTCTCAAGCCCCGGTCGGAGCGCAGCGCATCCGCCACCGAGATCATCGCCCGCCTGCGGCCGCAAATCGACAAGGTGGAGGGCATCCGCCTCTTCCTTCAGGCCTCGCAGGACATCAATGTGGGCGGGCGCCAGGCGCGCACCCAGTACCAGTACACCCTCCAGGACGCGAACCTGGACGAGCTGAACGATTGGGCTCCGAGGATCCTGGAAAAGCTCCGTTCGCTGCCCGAACTGCGCGACGTTGCGACCGACCAGCAGGTGAGCGGCACGACCCTGACCCTGACGATCAACCGGGACCAGGCCTCGCGCTTCGGCTTCACGCCGCAGCAGATCGACGACACGCTCTACGACGCCTTCGGGCAACGACAGGTCACCCAGTACTTCACCCAGCTCAACAGTTACAACGTGGTCATGGAGGTCCTGCCGGAGCTGCAGGGCGACACGGAAACGCTCAGCAAGATCTACCTGAAGTCTCCGATGTCCGGACAGCAGGTCCCGCTTTCGACCTTCGCGAGCTGGACGACGCGCAAGATCGCGCCGCTCGCGATCAACCACCAGGGGCAGTTCCCGGCGATCACGATCAGCTTCAACCTCGCGCAGGGCACCGCCCTGGGAGAAGCGACCCAGGCCATCCAGCGGGCCGTGGCCTCGCTCAATCCGCCTGGGTCGCTCGCCGGGACGTTCCAAGGGAATGCGCAGGCCTTCCAGGCCTCGCTCGCGACGGTGCCGCTCCTCATCCTGGCGGCTCTCGTGGTCGTCTATCTGATCCTCGGCATTCTCTACGAGAGCTACATCCACCCCATCACGATCCTGTCGACGCTGCCCTCGGCGGGTCTCGGTGCCATTGTGACGCTCATGCTGTTCGGGTTCGATTTCAGCCTGATCGCCTTCATCGGGGTGATCCTGCTGATCGGCATCGTGAAGAAGAACGGCATCATGATGGTCGATTTCGCGATCAGCGCCGAGCGGGACGAGGGGCTTAGCCCCCGCGATGCGATCCGGAAGGCGGCGATCCTGCGGTTCCGCCCGATCATGATGACCACCATGGCGGCGCTTCTCGGCGGCGTGCCGCTCATGCTAGGACACGGCACGGGCTCGGAGATCCGCCAGCCCCTCGGCTACGCCATCGTGGGCGGCCTTTTGGTCAGCCAAGCCCTGACGCTGTTCACGACGCCGGTGGTCTATCTCTATCTCGACAGCCTGTCCCTGGCGGTCCGCTCCTGGTGGTCCGGCCGCCATCCCGAGGTCGAGGGGCGGCCTGAGCCGCGTGCCCAGGCAGCCGAATGAGGCGAGTTCCTTGACAGGTCGGCCCGTCTCGACTAAGGCAATTCCGTTCACGCGGTCCTTAACGGGGCCGCGTAACTTTTTACGCTCCCGTGGCCCGGTTCCGGCCGGCCTGTCGTCCCGTCCCTCGAGACGGTCCTTTGGACCTCCTCGGGCATGAAGGGAAGAGGAGGGCGCGTTCCTCGCAGATTCGACAACAAGAGGAACAGCGATGTCGAAGCGCATTCAGGCCAAGCACAAGCTTGACCGCCGCATGGGTCAGAATATCTGGGGCCGCCCGAAGAGCCCTGTGAACCGCCGCGAATACGGCCCCGGCCAGCACGGCCAGCGCCGCAAGGGCAAGATGTCTGACTTCGGCACGCAGCTGCGCGCCAAGCAGAAGCTCAAGGGCTATTACGCGAACATCACCGAGAAGCAGTTCCGCCGCTACTACGCGGAGGCGATCCGCCTGAAGGGCGACTCGGGTGAGAACCTGGTCGGCCTGCTCGAGCGTCGTCTCGACGCGGTTGTGTACCGCGCGAAGTTCGTCGCCACCCCGTTCGCCGCCCGTCAGTTCGTGAACCACGGTCACGTGAAGGTCAACGGCCGCCGCGTGAACATCCCGAGCTATCAGGTGAAGGCCGGCGATGTGATCGAGGTGAAGGACAAGTCGAAGCAGCTCGAGGTCGTCGTCGTGGCGTCCCAGCTCGCCGAGCGCGACGTTCCGGACTACATCGAGGTCGATCATTCCAAGATGACGGCCCGCGTGACGCGCATCCCGACCCTGTCGGAAGTGCCGTACCCGGTCCAGATGGAACCGAACCTCGTGATCGAGTTCTATTCGCGCTAATCCGCGAAGAGCCGGTTTCGAAAATGAAGAAGGCCGCCCGAGGGCGGCCTTTTTTATTGTTTGGGTTTTTGCATCCCTCACGCAGAACCGGTTCTCGCCTTTGCGTTCGATGCATTACTGCTGCTGGGCCGGGCCGCGTGGGCCATGGTCCATCATCATCCCGGCGCGTCGGCCGTGATGCCCGTCGCGATCGCCCCGTCCGCGACGCTCGCCCCAGCCCCCGTTGATGGCTTCGCGCATGAGACGCGGGGCGATCCGCTTCTGGTCCTCGCTGAAGCTGTCCCAGAGCGGGCGAAGGGCCTTGGTCAGCGCGGCGGAGCGCTGGGCGCTTTCGTTCAGCATCGTGCTGCGCTGCTCGAGGCGCTGCATCATGTCCATGGACCGGCGCTGGTCGCGGTTCTCACGAAACTGCTGCATGCGGGTATAGCGCTCGGAGGCCGAGGTCCGGATCGCGGTTTCCACCGGACCCCACAGGCGCTCCTGATCGGCGGACAGTTTCAGGCCGGCCTTGATCGAGGCGACGCGGGCATCCACGAGCCGGTTGTAATCGTCCTGGCTCATGCGGGGACGACGGTTCTGCTGGCCCTGGTCCTGGGAGGCCGCCGGCGCATTCGGGGCCGGCGTCTGCTGCTGTGCGAACGCGTAAGTCCCGGAGCCTGCCAGCAGGGCGGCCAGAGCGACGGTTGCAAGGGTCTTCATGAATATCCTCCGTTGTGGCGATAGGACAAGATTGCTCCGATCCTGCTCTCACCCAGGGGACCGCCGCATGAACTTTTCGTCATGTGGACAAGGTTTGGAGGAAACGAACGGGCTTCAGAGCCGCTTCAGGAACCCGGCGAAGCGCATCAGGCCTTCCGGCCAGGGGCCGTGGCCGCTTTCCGTGTTCAGATGGCCGGCATCACCCGCGTCGACGATGGCCGAGCCCCAGGCATAAGCGATGTCTTCCGCCTTGGCGTAGTCGCAATGCGGGTCGGTCCGGCTGGCGACGAGGACCGACGGGAAGGGGAACGGCTCGCGCGGGATCGGCGCGAAGGCCCGGTCGATGGCCGGGATGAAGTCGGGCCGCCCCACGTCCGGCAGGCTGACTAGGAAGGCGCCCTTCGCCTTGCCGCCCGCGGGCCGGGGCGCCGCATGGGCGATGGCCAACACGCCCCGGCTGTGCCCGACGAGCACGACCGGCCTCTCGGCGCGCTCCACGTCGCGCACGATGCGCTCGACCCAGGCGTCCTTGTTGGGAGCGTCCCAGTTCTCCTGCTCGACGCGCCACGCGGTCGAGAGCTGGCGCTCCCATCGGCTCTGCCAGTGGTCGTCGCCGGAATTGGTGTGGCCGGGAACGATGAGGATTTCGCAATCGGAGGTTTTCATGAGCCGGAGATAAAGACCCGCGGAGGCAGGTTCAAGCGCTCCGCTTCAACTCCCTGTTCTGCTCGGCCTCCTTGAGCACGGCCTCCCGTTCGGCGATGTAGTTGCGGGTGAGGGGGACCACGTCGTTGCGGCGGGCGAGCTGGAGCTGGAAAACCACGGCGTCCTGCCAGCGGAAGGCGGATTCGGACATGGCGAGGTAGCATTCCCACATCCGGCAGAAGCGTTCGTCATAGAGCCGCAACACCTCGTCGCGATGGGCCATGAAGCGCTCGCGCCAGGCTTTCAACGTATAGGCGTAGTGCAGCCTAAGGACCTCGATATCGGCCACCACAAGCCCCGCGCGCTCGATGGCGGGCATCATCTCCGACAGGACGGGCAGGTGCCCGCCGGGGAAGATGTATTTCGTGATCCAGGGATTGGTCGGGTAGGGCGTGCCCGTTCGTCCGATGGTGTGGAGCAGCATGACGCCGTCCGGCTTCAGGAGGCTCCGGCAGGCTTGGAAATATGCATCGTAGGAGGCCACGCCCACATGCTCGAACATGCCGACCGAGACGATCCGGTCGAAGGAGCCCCTCGTGTCGCGGTAGTCCTGAAGCTCGAACCGCACCCGGTCCTGAAGGCAGGCCGTGGCGGAGCGCTTGCGCGAAGCCTCCAGCTGCTCCTCGGAGAGGGTGATGCCCTTGACCGTCGCGGCTCCCGCTACTTGGGCCAGATAGAGCCCCATGCCGCCCCAACCGGAGCCGATATCGAGCACGCTATGGCCCGGATCGACCAGCAGCTTGGCCGCGATGTGCCGCTTCTTGGCCATCTGCGCCTCTTCGAGGCTCGCGTCGGGGTGGTCGAAATAGGCGCAGGAATACTGGCGGTCGCTGTCGAGGAAGAGGGAGTAGAGCCTGCCGTCCAGGTCGTAGTGGTGGGCGACGTTGCGCTTCGAGCGGATCGCATCGTTCTCGGCCCGGCGCATCATCCAGGCGCGGATCTTGCGCAGGCGATGGAGAGGAAGTTCGTCCAGCTCCCCATGGGTGTCCTGGAGGAGGAGCTGGAGCAGGTCGAGGATATTGCCCTTCTCGATGATGAGGCGGCCGTCGACGAACAATTCGCCGAGCTTCAGCTCCGGGTGTAGGCAGAGGGCCATCTGGGCCGCGGCGTCCGTGAACCGGATCGAGACCTGCGGCTCGGCCCCGTCGCCGAAGGTGAACCGCCTGCCCCTGGCCGTCGTCATTTCCAGGGTGCCGTGTTTCACGGCGCGCGTGAACGCAAGATCGAGAAGCTTCTCCGACAGCATGGCAACAATCCCCGCCGTTGGTCTCCTGACAGGGGATTGTTGCTCACTCTGGAAAAATTTCCACCCCCCGAGCTATGCGCCTCCTGCGCCGAAGACCCGCGCGAAGATCGTATCCACATGCTTGAAGTGGTAGCCGAGGTCGAAGCAGGCCGCGATCTCGTCAGCCGACAGGTACTTCGTCACATCGGCATCGTTCTTCAGGAGGGTCAGGAAGTCGCCTTCACCGCGCCAGACCGGCATGGCGTTGCGCTGGACGAGCCGATAGGCGTCCTCACGGGATGCGCCCTTCTGGGTGAGCGCCAGGAGAACCCGCTGCGAATGGACGAGGCCGCCGAGACGGTCCAGGTTCTTCTGCATGTTCTCCGGGTAGACCACGAGCTTGTCGATGACGTTGGTCAGGCGGGCGAGGGCGAAGTCCAGGGTCACGGTGGCGTCGGGGCCGATCATGCGCTCGACGGACGAGTGGGAGATGTCACGCTCGTGCCAGAGCGCCACGTTCTCCATGGCCGGCATGGCATAGGCGCGGACCATGCGGGCAAGGCCTGTCAGGTTCTCGGTGAGCACCGGATTGCGCTTGTGCGGCATCGCGGAGGAGCCCTTCTGGCCGGCCGAGAAGAACTCTTCCGCCTCCAGGACCTCGCTCCGCTGCAGGTGGCGCACTTCCGTGGCCAGGCGCTCGATGGAGGACGCGATGACGCCGAGCGTGGCGAAATACATGGCGTGCCGGTCGCGGGGGATGACCTGGGTCGAGACGGGCTCCACCTGGAGGCCCATCTGCTCGGCCACGTATTCCTCGACGCTCGGGTCGATATTGGCGAAGGTGCCGACCGCGCCCGAGATGGCGCAGGTGGAAATCTCCCGCCGCGCCTCGATCAGGCGCACCTTGCAGCGCTCGAACTCCGCATAGGCCTGGGCCAGCTTGAGGCCGAAGGTGGTGGGCTCGGCATGGATGCCGTGCGAGCGGCCGATGGTCGGCGTCATCTTATGCTCGAAGGCACGGCGCTTGATGGCCGCGAGCAGCTCGTCGAGGTCGCGCAGCAGAAGGTCGGACGCGCGGGCGAGCTGCACGTTGAAGGTCGTGTCCAGCACGTCCGAGGAGGTCATGCCCTGATGGACGAAGCGGGCCTCGGGACCGACGATCTCGGCCAGATGGGTCAGGAACGCGATGACGTCGTGCTTGACCTCGCGCTCGATGGCGTCGATCCGCTCCACATCGAAGGTGGCCTTGGAGCCCTTCTCCCAGACAGTCTCCGCGGCTTCCTTCGGCACGACGCCGAGATTGGCGAGCGCCGTCGTGGCGTGGGCCTCGATCTCGAACCAGATGCGGAACTTGGTTTCCGGCGACCAGATGGCCACCATCTCGGGACGGCTGTAACGGGGGATCATGGCTTTCCACTTCCACGCGGGTGATGTGCCCGCGCGGTAGCACGATAGCCCTTTGATCTCAACGCGCCTTTGCGGCCGCTTCGCGAATGGCCGCCATGTTGGCCCCGTAAGCCGACGGGCCGCCCTTGAAGGTGGCGGAGCCGGCGACGAGCACATTGGCCCCGGCCTCGGCCACGAGCGGCGCGGTCTCGGGCGTCACGCCGCCGTCGATCTCGATATCGATGTCGCGGTCGCCGACCATCTCCTTGATCCGGCGCAGCTTGTGGCAAACCGACGGGATGAAGGCCTGCCCGCCGAAGCCAGGATTGACGGTCATCAGGAGGATCAGGTCGACCTCGTCGATCACGGGCTCGATGGAGCCTTCATGGGTGCCGGGATTGAGGACGATGCCGGCCTTCTTGCCGAGCTTGCGGATGGTCTGGAGCGAGCGGTGCAGATGCGGCCCGGCTTCCGCGTGAATGCTGATGATGTCGGCGCCCGCCTTGGCGAAGGCCTCGAGGTAGGGATCGACCGGAGCAATCATCAGGTGGACGTCGAAGGGCTTGGACGTGTGAGGGCGCAGGGCCTTCACCACATCGGGCCCGATGGTGATGTTCGGCACGAAATGCCCGTCCATCACGTCGATATGGATCCAGTCCGCGCCGGCGGAGTCGATGGCGCGGATTTCCTCTCCGAGCTTCGAGAAGTCGGAGGCGAGGATGGAGGGGGCGATGAGGAGCGGGCGTGTCATGCCGCGCCGGTAGCACGAGCCTTTCCCCGCCGCAACGGGACATTGAGCCACCGGCGCATGGTCCCAGAACCAATTGAAGACCACTTGGCTGGGGAGAGGTCCGTTTGCGACAGGAAAGTCATGGACGGCGTTCCGTCAACGGGAGTAAAGATGGCCACGTCACAAGGATACGGGTTCGCTTCTCGACCGAAGCGGCTTTAATGGGGCAGGGTCTTCATGCGTAAGGATGTGGTTGTTCTTGGGGCCGGCATCGTCGGCGTGTCGATTGCCGTGCACCTGCAGAAGCGTGGGCGGTCGGTTCTCCTTGTGGACAAGCGCAAGCCCGGCGAGGAGACCTCCTTCGGCAATGCCGGCCTGATTCAACGCGAAGGCGTCTATCCTTACGGCTTCCCGCACGATTTCGGCGCCCTGCTGCGCTATGCCCTGAACAACACCATCGACGCCCACTACCATTGGGCGGCGATCCCGAAGCTCGCGCCGTTCCTGTGGCAGTACTGGATGCATTCCCGTCCCGCCCAGCACAAGGCGATCGCCCGGATGTACGCGCCGCTCATCGAGCGCAGCGTCACCGAACATATGGCCCTTGCGGAGGAATCCGGCTCCACGCACCTGATCCGCCCGACCGGCTGGATGAAGGTATTCCGCGACGAGAAGAGCCGCGACGAGCAGTTCAAGGATGCGGAAGACGTCAAGCGCGATTTCGGCGTCAATTTCGATGCGCTCGACACTCGGGCCGTCGCTGAGCGCGAGCCGCATCTCAAGGTCGAGACGAAGGGCGGCATTCATTGGACCGATCCGGCTTCCGTGTCCGATCCGCACATGCTGACCATGGGTTATGTCGGGCTGTTCGAACGCCTCGGCGGCGAGCTCGCGGCGGGTGATGCCCGGTCGTTGGAACAGACGCCGACCGGCTGGCGCGTCCAGACGGAGAAGGGACCGGTCGAGGCCGGAGAGGTCGTCATCGCCCTGGGCGCCTGGGCCGACGTGGTGACGACGAAGCTCGGCTACAACCTGCCGCTCGCGGTCAAGCGCGGCTACCATATGCATTACAAGCCCGTGGGCAATGCGGTGCTCAACCGGCCGACGCTCGATTTCGACCGGGGCTATTTCCTCGCCCCGATGACGAAGGGCATCCGCCTGACGACGGGGGCCGAGTTCGCCAATCGCGATGCGCCGAAGACGCCGGTCCAGCTTCAGCGGGCCGAGCCCATCGCCCGTGACTTCTTCCCCCTGGGCGAGCGGGTCGATCCCGAGCCCTGGATGGGCATGCGCCCGTGCACCCCGGACATGATGCCGATCATCGGCCCGGCGCCCAAGCACAAAAATCTCTGGTTCGGCTTCGGCCACGCCCATCACGGCCTGACCCTCGGCCCGGTGACGGGGCGGCTCCTGGCCGAGATGATCACCGGCGAGACGCCCGTGGTCGATCCCAAGCCGTACCGGGCGGACCGGTTCTAGGCTCGCGGGAACCGATCCTTCCACGCCGGCTGCGCGCCCGGATAGGGCAAGGCCGTTGCCTCATAGACGCCGCGCGCGATGGCGCGGGTCAGCGCGTCGGCGGCAAGAGCCGTGAGTTCCGTGAACTCCGCCGCCTCCTCCGTGAGCGGCCTTCGGCCCGTGGCGGCGGCGAAGATGGTGTCGCCGTCGAAAAGGGCGTGAGAGAAGCGCAGGGCCCGGGCGAGACCCGCGTGGGACGCAATGGCGAGGCGCTTCGTCTGAGCCTTCGTGAGGGCCGCATCGGTCGCGACGAGCGCAATGGTCGTGGCCGGCTGCGGGCCGCCCTTCCAGATGAGCCTGCGTTTCTCCGCATCGACGCGCTCGGGATGCCCGTATCCGCCGAATTCCTCGCCTTCTTCCAGGGCGCCGGCCCAGAAATGGGGGCCATTGCCGATGACCGCCGAGGCGATGCTGTTCACCACCACGAGCGCCCCGATCATGTGTCCGGCGGAGGTGATGGCACTGGCCGAGCCGAGGCCTCCCTTGAAATTCGCCGTCGTGGCGCCGTATCCGCCACCGGCCGTGCCGAGCGCGAAGTCCGGGCCGGCCTGGCGGGCCGCCTCGTAGCCGAGCTCCCGATAGGGCGGGTAACGGCCCCAATCCTTGTCGCCGCCGTTGATGAGATCGAAGATGCACGCCTGTGGGACCAGCGGGACGAGCGCATCCCGGACGGCAAAGCCGATCCCCTGTTCCCGCAGATAGGCCTGGACTCCGCTGGCCGCATCGAGGCCGAAGGCGGAGCCGCCGGAAAGCACGACCCCGTGGATGCCGGGCGCCATCTTGTCCGGGTCGAGCAGATCGGTCTCTCGGGTGGCCGGTGCCCCGCCCATGACGAAGGCCGAGGCGACGGTCGGCTCATCGAAGAGCGCGACGGTCACGCCGGAGCCGAGGGCGGAATCTTGGGAGTTGCCGATGCGAAGGCCAGGGACGTCGGTGATGAGGTTGCGGCGCTGTGTCATGGGGGTGAAGCAAACCGAAAAACAGCGGTCTTCACAAGCTGGAGAACCGGCCTTTCACCGCCTTTCTCAAGTCGCCGCGACAGGATAGAAGGCTTCCATGCTCAGTGTTTCCTATCCGGCCGCGGCGCTCGGCGGCCTCATCAGCTTTTTGAGTCCCTGCGTCCTGCCGCTGGTGCCGCCGTACCTGTCGTTTCTCGCCGGCACCACCTTCGACCGGCTGAGCGCGGGCGACGACCGCGCCGTCCGGCAGCGGGCGATGCTGGCGGCTCTGCTGTTCGTGGCTGGCTTCTCGACCGTCTTCGTGCTGCTCGGCGCCACCGCTTCGGCCCTGGGGCAGGCGATCCGCCAATATCTCGATGTCCTGAGCACGGTGGCGGGCATCGCCATCATCGTGATGGGCCTGCATTTCCTCGGGATCTTCCGCATCGGCCTGTTCTACCGCGAGGCCCGGTTCCAGGTGGCGAGGCCGGTGGGGCTCTGGGGCGCCTACGTGATGGGCCTTGCCTTCGCCTTCGGCTGGACGCCCTGTATCGGCCCGGTCCTGGCCGCGATCCTGACGGTTGCCGGCTCGGAGGACAGCGTGTCCTACGGTGCCCTCCTGCTCGCCGCCTATTCGGCCGGCCTCGGCATCCCGTTCCTGCTCGCCGCCTTCGCCATGAAGCCGTTCGTGGCGCTCCTGAAGCGCATGCGCTCGCGTTTCGCCATGATCGAGAAGATCATGGGCGTCCTCCTCGTCCTCACAGGCATCGCCTTCCTCACCGGCTGGATCAGCAACATGTCGTTCTGGCTCCTGGAGACATTCCCGGCGCTGGGGACTTTGGGGTAGGCCCCCACAGGAATCGGGTCGTCCAGAGACATCCTGTTTGGCAATGAGGTGATCTCACACGGAGATCACCCATGTCCTTCCAAATCCGCGGCCTCGACGCCGAGCCTTTCGCGCCGCTTTTCGAGTTGAATGAGGCCGACCTCAGGGCCATCGGCGCCCAGAGGGTTCATGCCGTCGAAGCCGATGCGTATCCGTGCCGTGTGTCCCTGACCCGGGTCGCGGTCGGGGAGGAGCTTCTGCTGCTCAACCATGCCCACCAGACGATGGCGACATCGCCCTATCGCGCGGCGGGGCCGATCTTCGTCAGCCGAACCGCCAGGACGGGGCTGTATCGGGGCGAATTGCCGCCGATGATGCGGGACCGGCTCCTGTCCCTGCGGGCCTATGATGCGGATGCTTTCATCGTCGACGCGGAAGTGGCCGAGGGCGATGACGTTCTCCAGGTGATCGGGCGGTTCTTCGCCGATCCCCGGGTCGCGCATATCGATGCCCATTTCGCCCGGCGCGGCTGCTTCGCGGCCCGGATCGAACGGGCCTGATCAATCCGCGGTCCGCACCATGTGCCCGGCGGTTCTCAGGGCCGCCGCCGCCTTGTCCGCGTCGCCTGCCTTCACCAGCACGTAATCGGTGCTGAAGGTGGAGGTGGCGAAAATGCCGATTCCGGCGCCTGCCAGCGGCGCGAGTACGGAGGCCAGGATTCCCGGGACGCTGAAATCGAAGCTCTGCTCGATCCGGAAGCAGCGCCAACCGGAATCGATCTCGGCTCCCGGCGGAGCTTGGTCGAGCAGGCAGACGAGCGTGGTTTCCTCGGCCGCCTGGACGAGCAGCGAGAACGAACCGGGCGCAGGAGCCGCCACCGGTGTCCCGACTGGGAAACGGCAGATGGCGTAGGGGCCACTGAGCAGGGACAGGCTGAGAGTGGGCATGATCACCAATTTCTGCGGGTGGCCAATAGGATCACTTCGCTCGTCATCACCGGCCTCGTGCCGGTGATCTCGATTGGAGGAGCGCTGAGTTTCATTGTATCGGGATGGCCGGCACAAGGCCGGCCATGACGTAGAGAGTTCATAGCGTCTCGCTTGATCATGGATCCCCTTCCCGAGCCTTCGGTTCGCCGGGGATGATAGCGGGGCGCCTCTCCGTATCGGGATGGCCGGGATAATTCACTATCCATAAGAAAACCCGCCCTGTCGCCAGGGCGGGTTTCCGAATGTCGGCTATCGGGCCGATGGATTACATGGACATCTCGTTGCCCGTGTAGTCGATCTTGCCGTCGGCGCCCTTCTTCCAGACATACATGACGTAGTCCGGACGGGTGATGTCGCCCTTCTTGTCGAAGGAGAGATCGCCGATGACGGTCTTGAAGGGCTTGCCGGCCTTCATGACGTCGGCAACCTTCTTGCCGTCGAAGCTGCCGGCCTGCTTGGCGGCCTCGGCCAGGATCTGGGCGGCCGCATAGCTGTAGAGCGTGTAGGCTTCAGGCTCGTAGTTCTTGGCCTTGAACTTGGCCACCACGTCCTTGGCGTTCGGGTTCTTGCGCGGATCCGGCGAGAAGGTCATCAGGGTGCCTTCGGCGCCCGGGCCGGCGATCGAGACGAACTCGGCCGACACGATGCCGTCACCCGACATGAGCGGGGCGTTCAGGCCCTGGTCGCGCATCTGGCGGATGATGAGGCCGGCTTCCGTATGGAGACCACCGAAATAGACCACGTCCACGCCGGCCTGCTTCAGCTTCGACACGAGAGCGGAGTAGTCCTTCTCGCCCGGGTTCACGCCTTCATAGACGACTTCCTTCAGACCCTTGGAGTTCATGGTCTTCTGGGTCTCGTCGGCAAGGCCCTTTCCATAGGGGGTCTTGTCGTGGATGACGGCGACCTTCTTGCCCTTGAACTTGTCGGCCAGGTAGCTGCCGGCAACGAGGCCCTGCTGGTCGTCGCGGCCGCAGGTGCGGAAGGTGTTCCACATGCCGCGCTCGGTGTACTGCGGGTTCGTCGAGGCCGGCGAAACCTGGACGATGCCGGCTTCCTCGTAGACCGAGGAGGCGGGGATCGAAACGCCGGAGTTGAAGTGGCCGACGACGAACTTCACGCCCTCGGCCGCGAACTTGTTCGCCACCGACACGCCCTGCTTCGGATCGGACACGTCGTCGCCGACGACAACCACGAGCTTCTGCCCGTTGATGCCGCCAGCGGCATTGATGTCTTCGACAGCCTGCTCGACGCCGTTCTTCAGCTGGGCGCCGAAGGCCGCGTTCGGGCCGGTGATGGGGCCAGCGACGCCGATCTTGATCTGGGCGCTGGCGGCGCTGGAGAAGGCGAGGCCAAGACCAAGCGCCACGCCGGTCAACAGCAGTTTTTTCATGAGGTCACTCCTCTGGGTGGTTTTATAGGCCCCCCTTCCTTTGGGGGCCGGTTTGACGGTAGATCCGTCATCCAAGGTAACATCATGCTGTTTTTTAAGCGGATGTCACCTGGGAATTTTGAAGGCCGGAGCATCGGGCCCAAAAGTGGAAACCACTTTTGGGATCAATCCGATGCACTTGCTTCTTAAAGCGGCGCGTCGTTTGGCGCGGAAGGCTGATCCACCTTTCCGCACGCTGCGCTTAGCCCTTGGCGGCAGACGCCTTTTCCCGCCAGGAGAAAGGGCCGGTCCGCTCGTAGAGCCAGCGGTACTGGGTGGTCATCATGCGGGCGCGGCGGTACTGGAAACCCAGCGCCCCGATGATCAGCAGCACGATGGTGTCGACGGCATAATAATGGACCGACAGCAGCGTGCCTCCGAACAGGGCGAAGTGGATGAAGCGCACCGCGGCGCCGAGGATGAACAGGTAGACGATCAGGGTCCAGAACGGACGCCAGGTCAGGGCGATGGCCCGCCCGGTCATCCAGGCCGCCCAGCCGCCCATGATCACGGTGATGAGAAGGAAGAGCCAGATCGAAGGCTCTTCGTAAAGGATGCCCTGCATCAGTGATGCCCCCCTTCGAGATAGGCTGCCCGGACTTGCGGGTTCTCGAGCAGCTCCTTACCGGTGCCGCTCATGGTGATGTTGCCCGTCACCATCACGTAGCCGCGATGGGCCAGCTTGAGGGCATGGTAGGCGTTCTGCTCCACGAGGAAGACCGTCATGCCGTCCTTCTGGTTCAGCTCCTTGATGATCTCGAAGATCTGCTTCACGATCAGGGGCGCCAGACCGAGCGACGGCTCGTCCAGGAGGAGGAGCTTCGGGCGGCTCATGAGCGCCCGGGCGATGGCCAGCATCTGCTGCTCGCCGCCCGACAGGGTGCCGCCGCGCTGCTGCAGGCGTTCCTTCAGGCGCGGAAACAGGGTGCAGACCCGTTCCAGATCCTGGTCGAAATGCGCCATGTTGTGCAGGGACGCTCCCATCTGCAGGTTCTCGAACACCGTCATGCGCGGGAAGATGCGCCGGCCTTCGGGAGACTGGGCGATCGACATGCGGGCGATCTCGTGGGTGGCCATCTTGGTGATGTCCTGGCCCGCATAGGTGATCTTGCCCTCGCGAGCGCGCGGGTTGCCGAAGATCGTCATCATCAGGGTGGACTTGCCCGCCCCGTTGGCGCCGATCAGCGTGACGATCTCGCCTTCATGGACATCCATGTCGACGCCCTTGAGGGCGATGATGTTGCCGTAATAGGTCTTTACGCCGCGGACGCTGAGAAGCGGCTGCCGGCCCGCGTCGATGGCGGCTTGTTGAATGCTCGTTGCAGCGGTCATGCGCCGATCTCCGCTTCGACCTTTTCCACTTCCTCGTCGGCCACGCCCAGATAGGCGGCGATGACCTTGGGATCGTTCCTGACATCGGCGGGGGCGCCGTCCGAGATCTTGGTGCCGTAATCGAGCACCACCACGTGGTCCGAGATCTGCATCACGACCGACATGTCGTGCTCGATCAGGAGGATCGACGTGCCGTTGTCCTTGCGGATCGACAGGAGCAGCTCATTGAGCTCCAGGGACTCGCGCGGGTTGAGGCCGGCCGCCGGCTCGTCGAGACAGAGCAGGAGCGGGTCCGTGCACATGGCGCGGGCGATCTCCAGGCGACGCTGGTCGCCGTAGGGCAGGTCGCCGGCCGGATCGTCCGCCCGATGGATCAGGCGGGCCTTCTCCAGCCAGTACTTGGCCTTCTCGATGGCCTCCTTCTCGGCCTTGCGGTAGCCGCCGATCCCGAGAATGCCCAGGAAGGTGAAGCCCGAGGCGATCATGAGCGGGTTGTGCTGGGCCACCAGCAGGTTCTCGAGCACGGTCATGCCGGAGAACAGGCGGATGTTCTGAAAGGTGCGGGCGACCTTGCCCTTCCAGTTGATGTCGTAGCCCGGCAGCCGCTCCAGGAGCAGGTGCGAACCGTCGGGCTTGCGAAGGGCGACCATGCCCTCCGACGGCTTGTAGAAGCCGGTGATGCAGTTGAAGACCGTGGTCTTGCCCGCTCCGTTGGGACCGATGAGGGCGGTGATGTCGCCGCGCCCGGCCTGGAAGGAGAGGTTGTTGATGGCGACGAGGCCGCCGAAGCGCATCGTGAGATGCTGTACGTCGAGGATGGGATCCTGCAGCCAGCGCATTAGCCGTGTCCTTCCTTCACGAGCGAGCCGGAAATGGCCTTGCGCTCTTTCAAGATCACCGAGGGTTCACGTTCCGAGATCAGGCCGCGCGGACGCCAGACCATCATCGCCACCATGCCGGCGCCGAAGAGCAGCAGGCGATACTCGTTCGGGTCGAATCCCGATCCGAAGATGGCCTGGAGGAAGGTCAGGTTGCGCAGGATCTCGGGGCCGCCGACCAGCACGATGGCCGCGATGGCGACGCCGATCTGCGAACCCATGCCGCCGAGCACCACGATGGCCAGGATGATCGCCGATTCCAGGAAGTTGAAGCTTTCCGGGGAGACGAAGCCCTGGCGGACCGCGAAGAACGAGCCGGCGAAGCCGCCGAACATGGCGCCGATGGCGAAGGCCGTCAGCTTGGTGTTCGTGGTGTTGATGCCGAGCGACCGGCAGGCAATCTCATCCTCTCGCAGGGCCTCCCAGGCGCGTCCCACGGGCAGCTTGCGCAGGCGCATGGTCACGAAGTTGGTGATCAGTGCCAGCACCAGGATCAGGTAGTAGAGGAAGATGATCCGGTGCATGCCGTTGAATTCGAGCCCGAAGGTCTGCGCGAAGCCGCCTTCGCCCGCCGTAAACGGGATGCCGAAGAAGGTCGCGCGCGGAATCGACGAGATGCCGGCGCCGCCGTTGGTCAGGTCCACCCAGTTGATGAGGACGAGGCGGACGATCTCGCCGAAGGCAAGGGTCACGATGGCGAGGTAATCGCCGCGCAGGCGCAGCACCGGGAAGCCGAGGATCATGCCCCAGAAGGCCGCCAGGATGCCGGCCAGCGGCAGGCAGATCCAGAACGACAGGCCGAAGGTGGTCGAGAGCAGGGCGTAGGAATAGGCCCCGACCGCGTAGAACGCGACGTAGCCCAGGTCGAGCAGGCCCGCGAGGCCCACCACGATGTTCAGGCCCCATCCGAGCATCACGTAGGTGAGGATCAGGATGCCCAGGTCGACCCAGTAGCGCGACTCGTTCAGGCCGCCCTGGATTAGGTAGATGATCACCGGGAAGCACAGGGCCACCCCGAGGAAGAAGGGAATGGCGAACCTGGAGACGTGCTGGAAGGCGCTCGGCTCCGCATGGACCGGCTCCGTCGCCTGATGGGCGCTGGGCGTCGCCTGGCGATAGGCCCTGGAGGCGGTGAAGGCGTGCAGCACGAGGCGCATGCCGAACACGATGGCGCAGATGACCGCAACCAGGCCCCATCGGGGGGTGAGGAAGAGGTCGGCGCCGGACTGGTCGGTCTTGTAGGCGAGGATCGGGATCGACAGGCCCAGCATGATGAGGGCCGTCTTCAGCGAATCCTTCAGGGCGGCGCCCAGGTCGAAGGTCCGCGTCGCGGCCTGGGTCTGGCCCGCGGTGGTGATGGAAGGAGCGTTCATGTTCTCAGGCCCCTTAAACCTTCTCGACCTCAGGCCGTCCGAGAATACCGGAGGGCATGAAGATCAACACGATGGCGAGGATCGAGAACGCGGCCACATCCTTGTACTCGATCGAGAAATAGGCCGACCAGAAGGTCTCGATGAGGCCGATGATCAGCCCGCCGAGGACCGCGCCCGGCAGGGAGCCGATGCCGCCCAGGACCGCTGCCGTGAAGGCCTTCACGCCCGGCACGAAGCCGTCGTTGAAGCTCACCACGCCATAATACAGCAGATACATGGTGCCAGCGACGGCCGCGAGCGACGCGCCGATCACGAAGGTGAGGGAGATCGTGCGGTCCACGTTGATGCCGAGAAGGGCGGCCATCTTGCGGTCCTGCTCACAGGCGCGCTGGGCGCGGCCGAGCGAGGTCTTCTGGACGACGTACCAGAAGATCGAGAGCAGCACGGCCGTCACGACCATGATGATGATCTGCTTGTAGGAGAGGGCGACGTTGTAGCCGCTCTCGCCCTGGAACAGCACGATCACGTCCTGCACCATCGGCGGGGTCGGCTTGTTGCGCGCGCCCTGGGCGACCTGGACGAAGTTGGACAGGAAGATCGAGACGCCGATGGCCGAGATCAGCGGCGCCAGGCGGAACGAGCCGCGCAGGGGCCGGTAGGCGATCCGCTCGATGGCCCAGCCCCATAGGGAGGTGAGCACCATCGCGATGATGAGGACGAAGAACAGCGCCAGCACCACCGACGAGATCCCGAGCCAGGTCGTCAGGATCAGGAAGAAGATCAGGGCGATGAAGGCGGAGAGCATGAAGACGTCGCCGTGGGCGAAGTTCACCATGCCGATGATGCCGAAGACCATCGTATAGCCGATGGCGATGAGGCCGTAGATCGACCCGAGAGTCAGCCCATTGATGAGCTGCTGCACAAAAATTTCCATGTCCTACCCTTGCCCCTCTGGAATGGGGTCATTCTTGGGAAACACTGCAGGAAAGCACGATGCCTGAGCAACGCCAAGCCTGTCGTAAGATGTTGTTTCTCTAGCAACCAGATTTTCGTTCGACAACTTTCTGTTAAGTTTCCTATTCCCGTCCATGATGGAATAAGCGGCGGGGGCTGATGCAATACTGTGCAAGTTCCGGTCTGCATACCGCTTCCAAAGGCTAAGGCCAGGAACCATATGGGGCCGAACGGCCTTGTGCTCTGCCCTGAAAGAGTGGAAGAGGCTCGTCTGGAACATCATGTCGAAGTCTCAAGCCTCTCCCGATTCCGCCGCCACAGGTGCCGCGAGCCCCGATGCCCTTCTCTTTAGGGAAGGCATGAGCCGGGTGACCGCTGCCGTTCACGTGGTCACGACCGACGGCGCGGCCGGGCGCGCGGGCTTTACGGCTACGGCCGTCACCACGGTGACGGACAGCCCGCCCTCGCTCCTGGTCTGCGTCAACACCACCTCGCGCTCGGCCCAAGCCTTGCTGGCCAACAAGGTTTTCTGCGTGAACACCCTGAGCGCCGAGGATCAGGCGCTCGCGGACATCTTTGCGGGGCGCACCGGTCTCCAGGGCCAGGAGCGCTTCACGGTTGGGGAATGGGAGAAGCTCGATACGGGCTCGCCCGCTCTGGCGACAAGCCTCGTCTCCTTCGATTGCCGCATCGCCGAGGCACGGATCATCGCGACCCACCACGTCATCATCGGCGAGATCGTCCGCATCCGGCTGGGCGAACGCAGGCCGACGCTCGTCTACCAGGGACGGCATTACCAAAGGCTCTGAAATCTGTGGACAAACGGAAAGGCCTCCTCACCCGCCGTCGCCGGCACATGAGGAGGCCTCCCGGTCCCGAAGGCCACAGGATGGCCTTCGACAGGGCAACGGGCGAGGCGCCGGAGGGTTTCAGCTCGGCTGCGATGAAATGCGGAAAAAGAAAAAGCCCTTCACGGGGGCTGTGAAGGGCTTTGAGGGTCTCGAAGACCTGGGGGCATATGGCCTTCGTGAGGGAATAATGCCGTTGCGGATGCTTGGTTCCACGATCAGGGGTCAAAAATCCAGCACGGGTCCCGTTCCTGGTCAGGCTTGGAACCTTCCCGTCCGTCCGCCCTTGAAAGCCAGGAAGAATTTCAAGGAGACCCGATGTTCAAGCTGATCAGAAACATTTTCATCCTCCGCCAGGCCTGGAAGCTGGTGAAGCGCCGGCGCTGAAAAGGGCCGAAACGCTACTTGCCCCGCGCGGGTCCCGGAGCGTAGGGGCTCCAGCCCGTGATCTGCACGAAGCCGTCTCGTGCGGCCACGACCATGTGCCTGCGGTGCTTGTGCACCAGGGTGCCGGGCCGGTAGCGGTGCGGCTCCTCCCAGCCGGTAGCCTCCCAAACATAGACGTAGCGGGACTCGATCTGCGCGAAGGCCTCGATGGACCCGAAGGCGCGGATGGTGCGCATGACGTCGCGAACGCTTCCCGTCCAGTGGATCGTCCGCTGCGCCTGCGTGACCCGGGGCCAGTAGCTGCCCGGACCCTGGGGGCGTGCCTCGTCCCAGAGCCGGGGGAGATCCTCGGCCAGCTGCACGGAAATCTCCTTGGCGGCGATCTGGCACTTGGCCAGGAGCGTGTCGTGCGTCTCCGTTCCGCTTAAAGAGAACCGCGTCTGGGTCACGATGGCGCCCGTGTCGAATGCGGGCTCCAGCCGATGGACGGTCAGGCCCCATTCCGGATGGCCGTCCAGGATGGCCTGGAAGAGCGGGTAGGGCCCGCGGCCCATCGGGAGCGGGGACGGATGGAAGTTGAACGCAAAGGGCAGGTGCCGCTCCCATCCGGTCACCAGCCAGGGATAGCCCGCAACCACCAGGGCTTGGCAGCCCAGGGCTTTCAGGCCGGCCAGATCCGCTGGAAGGATCCGCGACATCTGGATCGGCAGCCTCAAGGCTCTGGCGCGGGCCACCGTTACGTCATTGAAGTCGTAGATGCCATCGCAGGGGCGGCTGAAGAGCTTGACCGGCTCCCAGCCTCGGGCGACCAGCGTCTCGAAGACATCTCCGAGAAAATCGATTCCGGCGAAGGCAAAGCGCATTCCCGGTGATCTCCTTCTCCGGCGTCCTGGCTCACATGTGATTGCAGGCAATCAACGCAACATCGCAGGAATGTGCAACCCCATCGGCTTGCGGGAACCCGGAATCACACTCAAGATTTAGCCTTGAGCATAGGGCAGTGAACCGCCTGTGCCATTGGGGCGGACACCTGTCGCTAGGCTCGCTGGAGCTTGAGAGAAGGAGTTCGCATGGTATCCCAAGACTTCATCCGCCAGATGGAAGGCTACGGGCTGACGACCGCCAAGATCCTCTACCGTATGCCCGATCATCCGACCTTCCTGCAGACCTATATCTGGCAGGAATACGATCTGGCTCCCCGTTTTCCCATCCTCATCGACTTTCTCGATTTCTGGAAGCGCGAACTCGCCGGCCCTCTGCATTCGGTCACCGTCACCCATGCCCGCTTGATCAAGCCGGCGGAATTTCGGGCGGTCCAGGGCGAGATCAACATTCATTGAGGAAGTGACCTCAAACCCTTGGCCCCGGACCTTAAGTCAGGTAGAGAGGCGCCCTGAGCATCCCCGAACCTGCCAGGGCTCCTTGTTTTCCAACGCGCGCACTTCACAAATCCTGCTCGCCCTTGCCTCACAGCCTGGCGAGCGCCTGACTGTGCGTCAGATCATGACGGTGCTCCAGGACAGGGCTTTCGCTCTGCTCATCGTTCTCCTCGGCCTGCCGAACTGCCTGCCCATGCCGCCGCCGATCCCCCTGGTCTGCGGCCTGCTGCTGGCGCTCGTCGCCATCCAGATCACCTTCGGCCGGGAGGCACCCTGGCTGCCGCGCCAGCTCTTGAACCGGTCCGTGGCCCGCACGGACGTGGAACGGGCCGTCGGGCGGGCGATCCCGGTCTTCCGCCGGCTGGAGCGCATCTCGCGCCCGCGCATGACCTTCCTCGACACGCCCATCTCCATGCGGCTCATGGGCGCGGTCATCCTGATCCTGGCCCTGGGGCTGCTGTTCGCGCCCCCGTTCGTCGGGCAGATCCCGCTGGGACTTGCCGTATGCCTGGTGGGGCTCGGCCTCGTCGAGCGCGACGGCCTCGTGATCATCGGCGGCCTGATCATCGGCTCCATCGGCCTGACGTTGAGCCTCGGCTTCGTCTACGCGATCTTCGCCGGGATCGAGACGCTTTTCTAGGGCATCGTGCGGCCCCCCCTTCGGGACTTAGATCAACTTCAGGCCTTTCAGGCTGGCATGTCCCTCGCGGCCGACGATGATGTGGTCGTGGACGGCGATCCCCAGGGGCTTGGCCACGTCGATGATCTCGCGGGTCATCTTGATGTCGGCCGAGGAGGGGGTCGGATCGCCGCTTGGATGATTGTGGACCAAGATGAGGGCGGAGGCCGAGAGTTCGAGCGCCCGCTTGACCACCTCGCGCGGGTAGACCGGCGTATGGTCGACCGTGCCCGATTGCTGCACCTCGTCGGCGATGAGCGCGTTGCGCTTGTCGAGGAAGAGCAGCCGGAACTGCTCCTTGTCCATGAACGCCATGGCGGTGCGGCAATAATCGAGCACGGATGTCCAGGAGGACAGGACCGGCCTCTTCGCCACCTCGCCCTTGGCCAGGCGGCGGGCGGAAGCCTCCACGATCTTGAGGTCGGTCACCACGCTCTCGCCGATCCCGTCCACCTCCATGAGCCGGGCCGGGGAGGCCGCCAGCACCTCGGCGAAGGTGCCGAAGCGCTTCATGAGCTCCTTGGCGATGGGCTTCACGTCCCGGCGCGGGATCGATCGGAACAGGACCAGTTCCAGCAATTCGTAATCCGGCAGCGGGTCGCCGCCCGTCTCCATGAAGCGGGCGCGCAGCCGGTCGCGATGGCCGTGATAATGGGGAATCTGGTCGCCGCTCATGCCCGCCCGTCGCCGTTGCCTGCGGTGCTCCATGAGAAAACCAGGAGCGCCGATGTTACTTTGTAGGCTTGAAGCGACGCGTCAGGCTAGAGTCAAGACGCGTTGTAGGGCGGCTTGTCCATGCCCTTCGGCGAGAAGGTGAAGACCTCGACTCCGGTTTCCGTAACGCCGACCGTGTGTTCGAACTGGGCCGATAGGGAACGGTCGCGGGTCACGGCGGTCCAGCCGTCGGCGAGCACCTTCACCTGCGGCCTGCCGAGGTTGATCATGGGCTCGATGGTGAAGAGCATGCCGGGCTTCAGCTCCACGTTGTAGGCCGGTTCCACGTAATGGAGGATCGTCGGCGAGTCGTGGAACACGCGGCCGAGGCCGTGGCCGCAGAAGTCCCGCACTACCGAGCAGCGCTCGGCCTCGGCATAGGACTGGATCGCCGCCCCGATATCGTTGGTGGTGGCCCCGGGCTTGACCGCCGCGATGCCGCGCATCAGGCATTCATAGGTGATCTCGCAGAGCCTCTGGGCCCGGCGGGGCACCTCGCCCACATAATACATCCGGCTCGAATCGCCGTGCCACCCGTCGAGGATCAGGGTCACGTCGATATTCATGATGTCCCCGTCGCGCAGGGGCTTGTCGTTGGGAATGCCGTGGCAGACCACGTGGTTGATCGAGGTGCAGATCGTCTTGGTGTAGCCGCGATAGTTCAGGCAGGCCGGATAGGCGCCATGGTCGCGGATGAACTCGAAGGCGAGCTTGTCTAGAAATTCCGTCGTGACGCCGGGTTTCACATAGTCGGTCAGCATGTCGAGGCACTCGGCCGTCATGCGGCACACACGCCGCATGGCCTCGAAATCCTCCGGCCCGTGGAGCGGGATCTCGGCGGAGCGCTTGCGCTCGACAATGTCGGTTTCGGTCATTTTCGTTCCTTGAACTCTTGTCCGGAATGTAAGGATCGTCGCGCCTGACGCAAGTTAAAGCATCGGATCGATCCGATGCTTGCCCCTTGAATGAGAGTATCGTTCTTGCGGAAAACCGGGACCTACTTTTCCGCCCGATGTTCTAAAGACCTGCTGCCGCGCTTGCGATTGGCCGCCGAGGGTGTCATGAGCAACCCTGTTCGTTCCCATTCGACGGCCGTGGATTCCCGCTTAATGAATGATTCTCGCCCCTTCGGCGATTTTGCGCCTTCAGGACTCGCCCGCTGGGTGATCGACCGCACGCGCGGGCTGCCCGAGGGATGGGCCGGCCGCCGGGTGGCCCTGATGCTGCGCCGCCTGGCGATGAAGACGCTGAAGGGCGTGCCGCTCGACCTGGAGACCTTCGGCCTGCGCATGCGGCTCTACCCCTACAAGAACGTCTGCGAGCGGCGCATCCTGTTCACGCCGCAATATTTCGACGTGGACGAGATCAAGATCCTGACGTCCCGGATCGCGGACGGCTTCACCTTCATCGACATCGGGTCGAATGTCGGTTGGTACGCCCTTTCCGTCGCCCGGGAGGCGGGCGCCGTTCCGGTGCGGATCCTGGCCGTGGAGCCGCAGCCGGAGATCTTCGACCGCCTGATCTACAACATCCGTCAGAACCCTTCCTGCACCATCAAGGCCGTGGACTGCGCGGTGGCGGACAAGACCGGCGAGCTGACCCTCTTCCTCGATCCCCTCAATCGGGGCGAGGCAAGCCTGAAGATCGTCAATTCGAGCCAGACGGACGCGATCCGCGTCCCGGCCGTGACGATGCTGGAGCTCCTGAGCCGGGAAGGCCTGACCCGCGTCGACGCGATCAAGCTCGACGTGGAGGGGGCCGAGGACCTGGTGCTCGACCCGTTCTTCCGGGACGCCCCCGCGTCCCTCTACCCCTCACTGTTCATCGTCGCCAACGTACCGGAGCGCTGGCAGATCGACGTGGTGAAGCTCCTGAAGGGCAAGGGCTACCGGCAGATCCTCAAGAACAAGATGAACCTGGCCTTCGAGCGGGGGTGAATGGTCCGACGAAAAGTTGGCCTCCAACCCAGCCCTCATCCTGAGGAGGTCGCGGAGCGACCGTCTCGAAGGACGAGGGCGTTGCCTGTGCTCTCTGGATCCTCCTTCGAGACGCCACTTCGTGGCTCCTCAGGATGAGGTTGGAGACCTGTAAGCCGGCCGCTGACGCCTTACCGCGGCGTCACGATTGCCACCGGCCGGTCGATGGTCACTTCCTCCGGCGTGATGCGGCAGACATAGGCGTAGGACTCGACCCCCGCCGCCAGGGCGTGGCGGAAGGCCTTGTCGTAGGCCGGGTCGATGTCGCGGGCCACGTCGAAGCGCTCGGCGTCCATCTGGATGACGTAGACCAGCGCGGCCCTCGCGCCCGTGGCTACCATGTCGGCGAGTTCGTAGAGATGCTTGGCGCTGCGGGCGGCGACGCAATCCGGGAACTCGGCGAAGCCTGCCTCCCGCATCAGGTGGCAGTTCTTCACCTCCAGGTAGCAGGGCGGCTCGCCGTCCTTCTCGAGCAGGAAGTCGACCCGGCTGTTCCGGCCGTACTTCACCTCCGGCCTGACCCGCTCGTAATCCGCGAAGGGGGCGAGGCGCTTGTCCGCCAGAGCCTCGGCGACCAGGAGGTTCGGCCGGGAGGTGTTGATGCCGATG
Source organism: Microvirga mediterraneensis (assembly GCF_013520865.1). Taxonomy (NCBI): domain Bacteria; kingdom Pseudomonadati; phylum Pseudomonadota; class Alphaproteobacteria; order Hyphomicrobiales; family Methylobacteriaceae; genus Microvirga; species Microvirga mediterraneensis. The sequence goes on along the minus strand of NZ_JACDXJ010000001.1, from coordinate 3,598,504 downwards.
AGCTGGCGCGGCCCGCCGCCGGCCGCGACCTCCACGAATTCCCAATTGTACTTGAGCTTGCGGTTCGGGTTCGTCGCCCGGGAGAGATAGACCCGGCTGCCGGGTTCCTTCAGGCCCATCATCGCGCCGGGATTGGCGCAATGGGCCGTGACCACCTCGCCCGTATCGAGCTCGATATCCGCCAGAAAGCGCTTGTATCGCTCGATGAGGCGGCCCTCGAGCAGGGTTTCCTGAAAACGCATCGGTATCCAATGATTGAAAGGGACTTCCTGGTAGCAGGGGAGGCGGTGGGGGTTCAACTGCGACCGAAGCGAGGGGACGACAGGGAATGAACGCTTGCTTCCGCTTGAGAATTGCAGCTTCTAACGCTAAACGCCCCCAAAAGGATCGCTGCGCATGGCCGTTTCCGTTACAGCCGCCCTCCTCATCATTGGCGATGAGATCCTCACGGGGCGCACCAAGGACAAGAATATCGGCTATATCGCCGAGTACCTGACCGGGATCGGCATCGACCTGCGCGAGGTGCGCGTCGTGCCGGACGTGGAGGGGGAGATCGTCGCGGCGGTCAATGCCCTGCGCGGCCGCTACACCTATCTCTTCACCACCGGCGGCATCGGTCCGACCCATGACGACATCACGGCCGATTGCATCGCCAAGGCTTTCAATGTCGGGATCGGGCAGGATCCCCGGGCGGTCGCGATGCTGCGGGAGCGCTACCAGCCCCACGAGCTGAACGAGGCGCGCCTGCGCATGGCCCGGATCCCCGAGGGGGCCGACCTGATCGAGAACCCCATCTCCAAGGCGCCCGGCTTCCGGATCGGCAATGTGTTCGTCATGGCGGGCGTGCCGTCCATCATGCAGGCCATGCTCGACCTCATCGCCCCATCGCTCCAGACCGGCGCCCGCATGATCATCGAGACCATCGAGGCCGAGGGTCTGGCCGAGGGCATCTATGCCGAGGGGCTGAGCCTGATCGCCGCGTCGAACCCGGCCGTGTCCATCGGATCCTATCCGTCGTTCTCGACGAGCGGCTTCCGCAACCAGATCGTCGTGCGGGGCAAGGACCCGGACGCGGTGGCCGGTGCCGCCGCTGCCGTGCGCGAGCTTCTCGGCCGCCTCAAGGGCGACCGGGCACCCCTGTAAGCGTTATTCGTTTCACCAGACAGCCCTACAAGAGCAGAGCCATGTCCCCGACCTCTCCGAAAGCCTTCCCTGTCTCCTGGGATCAGTTCCACCGCGATTGCCGGGCCCTTGCCTGGCGTCTGGCCTCCGCCGGTCCCTTCGAGGCGATCGTCTGCATCACCCGCGGCGGCCTCGTGCCGGCCGCCATCGTGGCGCGCGAGCTCGACCTGCGTCTCATCGAGAGCGTCTGCATCGCGAGCTACCACGACTACAAGAACCAGGGCGACCTGCAGGTGCTGAAGGACATCGCGCCCTCGATCAAGGCCGTGGGCGACGGAAAGGGCAAGGGCGTCCTCGTGATCGACGACCTCACCGATACGGGCAAGACCGCCAAGATCGTGCGCGACATGCTCCCCAACGCGCATTTCGCCGCCGTCTACGCCAAGCCCGCCGGGCGTCCCTTGATCGACACCTTCGTGACGGAAGTGAGCCAGGACACCTGGATCTACTTCCCCTGGGATATGGGTCTCGCCTACCAGGCGCCGATCCGCGAAGGCTCGGCGGGTTAACAGGATCGAGGGGCGCCGGTGGTGGAGTTCGACATCGCGCGGACGCGCAAGAGCCTGTTCGGCGCCCTTCTCGACGCGAGGGACCGCTTCGGCCGGAACAAGGTCGCCCTCGAGGATCTGGAGCGCCAGCCGATCACCTTCGGGCGCCTCGTCCTGGGCTCGCTTGTCCTCGGGCGAAAGCTGGCGGGCCTGACGGCGGAGCGCGAGACGATCGGCGTGCTACTCCCGAACGTCCAGGCCATCGCCGTCACCCTGTTCGGGCTCAACGCCTTCGGGCGGGTTCCCGCCTTCCTGAACTTCACGGCGGGATCCAAGAATCTCAAGGCCGCATGCGAGCTCGCCGGAATAAAGACCATCGTGACCTCCCGCCGCTTCGTCGAGCAGGGCAAGCTCGACGACCTCGTGGCGATCCTGGGGGAGGGGCGGCGGATCCTGTGGCTCGAGGATGTCCGGGGGCAGCTGACGAGCCTCGACAAGCTGCGTGGGCTCGTCGATTCCTGGATGGCGAGGCGCGTTCACGCCGGCGCCAAGGTCGAACCCGACGATACGGCCGTCGTGCTGTTCACCTCAGGCTCGGAAGGCGTGCCGAAGGGCGTGGCGCTGTCGAACACCAACCTCGTCGCCAATGCCTATCAGGTCAAGGCGCTCGCGGGCGACGTGCTGCGGCCGGACGACGTGTTCTTCAATCCCCTGCCGATCTTCCACTCCTTCGGCCTGACCGCCGGATTGCTGACGGCGGTTCTCAACGGCATGAAGTCCGTGCTCTATCCGAGTCCGCTCCATTACCGGCAGATCCCGAAGCTCGTGGCCGGGACGCACGCCACGATCATGCTCGCGACGGATACCTTCCTGCAGGGCTATGCCCGCGCGGCGGGGGAGAACGATCTGGCGAGCGTCCGCTATGTCATCGCCGGGGCCGAACGGGTGAAGGACGAGACGCGCAGGCTCTGGGCCAAGCACGGCACGGTGATCCTTGAAGGGTACGGGGCGACCGAATGCTCTCCGGTCATCTCCGTGAGTCTACCGGACCGCAACAGGCCCGGATCGGTCGGCCCGATCCTGCCGGCCCTCGAATGGCGCCTCGACCCGGTGGAAGGGATCCATGAGGGCGGCCGCCTGCACGTGCGCGGCCCGAACGTGATGAAGGGCTATCTCGATCCCACCGCTCCCGGCGGTCTGCGTCCTCCCGTCCAGGGTTGGCACGATACCGGCGACATCGTGACCGTGGACGACGGGATCGTGACGATCCGGGGGCGGGCGAAACGGTTCGCCAAGATCGGCGGCGAGATGATCTCGCTGGCCGCCATCGAGGCCACCGTTCAGAGCCTCTGGCCCGACAGTAACCATGTGGTCGTGGCCGTGCCGGATCCGCGCAAGGGCGAGCAGATCATCCTCATCACGGACAAGCCGGAAGCGGACCGGGACGTGCTGCTGGCCCACGCCAAGGCACAGGGCTTTCCCGAGCTCTGGGTGCCCCGCTCCATCCTGGTCTCCGGCATTCCGGTGCTGGGCTCGGGAAAGACCGATTACGCCGCCGCCGTCGAGCTGGCGCGGCGCCTGCAGCCTATGCTTTAGGATCGCGCTCTCGTTTTCCCGAAAACCTCGAACCTCGTGCGTAACCGGGCCCGCCTTTCCACGTTGTCATACGGGAATATGCTTCCGCTACGGACATCCGCATGAAGGGTTCGGGTATGAGACGAGTTGCTCTTGTTCTGGTCGCGTTGTCCTTCGCTTCGAGCGCATTGGCTCAAAACCGACCCTTCACTCCGAGCATGACCTGCGCCCAGGCCCGTGGCCTCGTGTTCTCGCGCGGGGCCGTCGTTCTCGGCACGGGCACCTATACCTACGACCGGTACGTCAGGGACCGCAGCTTCTGCGAGATCAACGAGACGATCGAGCCGCGCTACGTGCCGACCCGGGACACGCCGCAATGCTTTGCGGGATATGTCTGTCGGGACTCCGATTATTTCTTCAACGACTGAGGACTGAAACGGCCTGCTGCTCGGGGATAGGACCATTCCGCTTTCTTCCGTTACGGAAGCATCCTGGCACTCCAAATGACCTTTCGTAAGCCCGGGTTGTCGATGTTGAAATAATGACACACTGGCGGAGATAATTTCGGGCGCGATCCAGATTTGCTTATCTTTTCAGCAGATTGCGCCATGAATGGGCGAACTGCGCGGTGGCCCCGATTGCGCCAAGCCGACGCTCGATTATGGTCACGGTTGTGTATGAGTCATGGACTCAGGAATATTTGGAGATCACCATGAAGCTCGCTAAGAGCCTCTTCCTCGGATCGGTCGCGGGTCTCGCGGCTGTTGCCGGAGCTCAAGCTGCCGATCTTCCCGCGAAGAAGGCCGCTGCTGTTGAATACGTGCGCGTCTGCTCCACCTACGGCGCAGGCTTCTTCTACATCCCCGGCACCGAAACCTGTCTCCGCATCGGCGGCCGAGTCCGCGCCGAGGCCCTGTACCTTGAGCCGAACACACGCGCCGATGACGCCATCGGCTTCCGCGCTCGTGGCCGTATCCAGCTCGACGCCCGCACCGCCACCGCCTACGGTCTGCTCCGCACCTTCGTGCGCTTCGAGATGACCCGCAACACCGGCGCCTACGAATTCAGCTCGACCTCGCCGAACGTCGACCAGGCCTTCGTGCAGTTCGGCGGCCTCACCGCCGGTCGGACGATCTCGTTCTTCATGAACAGCGACCTGCCGAACGAGAACTGGGGCACGCTCCGCTTCTATGACGCTCCGACTGTGAACGCGTTCGCCTACACCTTCTCGTTCGGCAACGGCTTCTCGGCCACGCTGGCGATCGAAGAGGGCAGCTTCACCGGCAACACCTTCGCCGGAACCACCGTATTCACCGAAGCCGGCCAGACGATGCCGGACGTGGTGGGCAACCTGAAATATGAGGGCTCCTGGGGCTCGGCTCAGCTCGGTGCCGCCCTGCACCAGCTGCGCAGCGACAATCTGGTCACGTTCCCCGGCGGTGGCGTGGATTACCCTGACACCAAGCTCGGCTGGGCCGTCACGGGGCAGGGCTATGTCAACCTGCCGGCGCTCGGCCAGGGTGATGCCCTGTGGCTCGCCGCCACCTATGCGGACGGCGCTCTCGGCTACCTGGGCTTCGATCCGAACGTCACGTCCGGCGCCACGACTCGCGACGTGGTCGACGCCTATGTGGGCACCAATGGCGACATCAATACCGGCCGCGGCTGGTCGATCGCCGGTGGCCTGAACCACTACTGGACCCCGACGGTCCGCCAGAGCGTGTTCGGTTCGTATGCCCGCGTCGACTACAGCAACGACCTGGTAGGCGTTCCGGTTGGCACCTTCGTCAACGCTTCGGTGTTCGATTTCACCGAGTGGCGCGCCGGCACGAACCTGATCTGGTCGCCTGTTTCGGGCCTCGATCTCGGTGTGGAGGTTCTCTACTCCAACATCGATCCGCGCGGCCCGACTTTCGGCCAGGACAGCGACACCTGGGAAGGCCGCCTGCGCGTTCAGCGCGACTTCTGATCGGCCTATCCCGATCCGATCGGAGAACCCCGGTGGCAACGCCGGGGTTTTTCTTTTGATGTCTTCGGCATCTCGGTGAGATGTCGCGAACTGCGTTGCCGTATCGGAAGTGCGGTTTATAACGTGCGTGGAACAGGCGAAACCAACAATTGGGATGAGCGATGCGGAAAGCCTTCAGAAACCTGGCGTCTGTTGCGTTTCTTGCAGCCGGGCTGTCCGGATGCGTGGGCACGGCGGGCGTTTCCACTTGGGAATATCAATCCGGGCCGGGCTATGAAACGGAGCGCGTCTTTGACGGCAGCGTGCGGGCGGATACGAGCCGTGGCTTGACGCGTGAGGCGTGCACGACCGTGTCGAGACGCCAGATCGGCCCCGCAGGAAACGTGGCTGGCCGGGATGTGACCGATTGCGCGGCCGATTAGTCGGACCGGCTCAATCGACGGAACGAAGGCTCACCTTGACCGTTGGCATGGGGTCAAGCCAACGTCAGGAGAGCATCATCATGAACAACATCATCTGGCTCATCGGAGCGATCGTGGTCGTCCTCGCGATCTTGTCGTTCCTCGGGTTGCGATAAGGCATAGATCCCAAAAGCGAGGATGCTTTTGGGCCATTGCGGTGTTCGTTTCCGGCCGGCGCACCATCTGACGCAAACACTTAAGTTCGCACGATGCGCTGACCATTTTTCATGAAACTGCAAGGCCGCCTTCTCCGGAACGCGCCTTGCAGTTCTTCCTGTTTGTCCCACGAACTCTCGCCTCATCGACGGCCGGCGAAGTGAGCTAGTCCATTAGCGCCATGACAACCGACACGACGTTCAGGATCGCCAATGCGCTGAGCAAAGCCGGGATCAGCGGAATGCCAAGGCGCCGGGGAGCACGATCGCTGGCAATCTCAGTTCGTCGTGATGTGAGATGAGAACCGTCGAAGGTCATACCTCATCCTCTTCGTGATCTGACCTAACGTTAATCGCGTGTCACCATGAACCTTCATCGGGCTGCGCGAGGTGCTCTGCCGCACACGGGCTACGATGCGCCTCTCGTTGAGGGAAAATCCTTTAGGGAGGTCCTCAGGGATCGCACGATGTGTCAGTGACGCGTGGCGGTCTTCTGAATCTGCAGAAGCTGACCTTCGACGGCGCGCATCCGGGTCATCAGGCGATCGAGCTCGGAGAGAAGAAATTTCTCGTCCTCCTTGGCCTTCTCGACCAGATCAGGGGAGGAGCCGTGGCGGATGCGCTGAATGGCGTCTGCAAGCTGCCGATCCAGAAGCCGCATGTGTTGCTCCAGATCCAAGAACTCTTGATGAAGCTTGGTCTCCTTGAGCACAATCGGGATCTCGCGTGCGGACAGTCGGGTCAGAGCTTAAGCTACAGCCTGGGGGCAGGTTCCTCCAAGGCAAAAACGACCTTCCGATAATTTTCTTAACGGCCAAGCTGAAACGGAGCCCGAGGTTCACCGTTCTGTGATCAGGGCTTCACCCGATGGCGAACCATCGGGACATCGAGTTTTTGTATTCGCGCCCACGAATAGATTTCTTCGTTGCGCGACAAGCCGGACAGCAGCTTGCGTCGCGCCTCGCTTCGTCACCGCGACCACCCGCTTTGCGTTTCCGGGACGGTCCTTCCAACGATCACCGGGCCTCGCGCGTCGTTGCACGCGCGGCAGGCTCCAAGAACAGCCGCCGGATTATAGAGGAGATGACCGGATGGGACAGAAGATCGAGCCGTATCGCGTCGCCTTGATCGTCGAGGACGACTTCGAGGTCAGAGGCTTGGCGGCAGCGCTCCTTGAGGAAACCGACCTGAAGGTCGTTGAGGCTTCCAGCGCGGAAGAGGCCCTGGACTATTTGCGGCAGCATTCCGACGAGGTGGCCTTCCTGTTCGCCGATGTCCGTCTTCCCTGTCTGATGGATGGGCTGGACCTTGTCCGTACCGTGCGCCTGAAATGGCCCTGGGTGCGCACCGTCCTGACATCCGGACGGCCTCTCGATCAACGTGAGGCCGATGTTCCGCGCGATGTTCGCTTCATGCCGAAGCCCTGGAAGGCGCTGGAGGTCCTGATGGAAGCCGAGAGGGCGGCGGACGCCTCCCGGCGGCATTGACACTACGGCGATCGGGCGAACCCGGGTTCTCATCCCGCCGGGGTGCGTGGAACCTTGGCGCTTGCCAGGAATTTGCGTCAGCAGTTTGAAAAGGATTGACTGATGCCGCATACGTCCATCGCCACAGGAAGCTTCCCGTCTCGCAAGGAGGCCAACCAGGCCGTTCAGCGTCTGGTAGCGGGTGGCTTCGCCCGCAACAGCATTGCCGTCCACGAGCGCGAGGACGACGATGGATATGACCTGGAAATTCATACCCGCCGCGAGAATCTCAGGCGCGCCGAGCGTCTGATCCACGATTCCGCCCCACTGTATGTGGTGCGGGAGAAAGCTTCCGACGTGGTTCATAGCGCCAGGTCGTACCCTTTGGTTCTGCTCGGGGCCGGAATCCTGACGGGATTCCTGATCTATAATCTCATTCCGCGCGAGACGTCCTCCGGCCACCGGAAACGCCGCAGGGGCTAAGGCCGCGAGCGGCCGGTCCGGGGGTCAGAGACCCTCGTCGTCTTCTTGGTGCTGAGCCTGCTCCAGACGCTCCAGCAGGTGCTGGATTCGATCCGGGGCAGGCTCTTTCAGCATGGGCTGATAGTTCTGCTGCAACTGCCGCCCGAGATCTTTCAGAAGTTCCGACTGGCCGGTCGGCGTCAGATTGCCGGAGCCGATGCTCCAGCCTCGTTCACTCTCTGCGTCATAAGGGTGGTGCCGCTTTGGCATCCATGTCCTCCATCTGCTTCGCATCCTTGAGCCTGAGAACGGGCGAGACCGAATTGGGTTTCAGCTAACTTTATGGAAGAGAATACTTTTTTGGGGTAGCTGAAGCGCCGGGCCAAGCCTTGGGACGAACTTTCTCTTTCCTCCGGAGCGGCCCGGGCATCTTCGACCAAAGGATGCGGCGACCGCCGGTCGCATTGGATTCCCATGAGCACTGCGTCAAAGCTCGACCTTAACGACAAAGGCGGGCTGGGTTCATGCGTGAAGTTCTCATGGTCTATCTGTGCGGTGTGATCCTGCTGCTGGCAGTGTCGACCACGATCGACGGCGAGGAGGGTGTCGGTCTCGACCACATCCTCATCGCGGGCTTCGGCTGGCCCATCCTGACGCCGATCCTCGCCTTGCGCGCGTGGAACGGCCGCTGACGGCGCGGGCTCTCGGGTCCATTCTGACGCGCAGGTGCATTCCCTTGCGGAATTGTTGTTGCTAAGCTGAGCCGCAACCACTTCTCGAATGAACCCATGTCCAGAGCGATCCTGTCCACCGCGATCCTGTTGTCATCCCTCGGCGCAGTTCAGGCCCAGACGACCTGCTATCCCCGCATCGGCCCCTATAGCGGGCAGTATGAGGGACAATGCCCCGGCTCTGCTCTGAAATGGATGGCCGTCGAGAATACGATCGGGGCTTTCGGGCGCAATTGCAGCGACGAGCCGTGGACGTATAACCGCACGGAAAAGACCTTCTATCATCCTCGGGCCAACGAGAAATTCGCCATGCAGGATTGCTACGCGGCCAACCGCGAGCAGGCTGCGAGCGTCTCGAGAACGAATATCGGCACCGAGAATGTCCGTCGCTTCCACGAGAGCAAGATCCAGCGGCCCGGGACGAAGGAGGAGCCTTCGTCGGGCGCGCGTTGAAGGACAGCTGGCTTTGGGGGAGGGGCGCGGCGCTCGCAAACGTCATGATTCGTAAGGATACGTGAATTGACCCTTGCCTCGGACGGAGTGACACTGATGCGTGGCCGACAGCATTGGTTGCTCCCTCCGAAGAACTGAGGCCCCTCTCGGGGCCTCTTTTATTGACTATTCTTCGGCGGCTCTCAGGACCGGAGGCTATCGAGGAGCTGCTGATAGGGGGCCCGCCTCTCGCGATACTTCAGGAGCAGCTGCGTCGCGATATATCGCTTCTGCTCGGCATCGATGGCGCTGTGGTCGAGGTTCAGGATGTCCTCGCCGTACTGGAAGTCGATATTGGTGAGCGTCCGCGCCACCCAGAGAATTTTCAAGTCATTGTCGGTCATGCAGCCTTTGAGCGGGTTCCTCCCGGGATGTTCATCCGACCTACTCGCCTTGCCGACCTGCATGTGCCCCTCCAGCCTTCCCAAGCCGTCAGGAATAATATCGTCCTGGACGGTGAGGCGGCAACGCATGCAATCTAAGCTTGCGGATTAAAGGCCCGGCTCCAAGTCGGTAATCCGGAGGATGAAAGGCGGGACATCCCTGTCGATTCTGACTTGGCTGGTTGGTTGCCGAGCCTGAGCTTCGGGCGTGTTCTTGGAAGATATTAACAGGAGCTTTCCGTAACGGAGCCATTAGGAGGTACGTAGTACTCCTTAGTGAGTAGAGGAGGGCTTTCATCCCTTGATCAAGTTAGGACTTTGAGTCCTGATACGCCCAGGAGGACTAACTCGCACCATTTTGTCCTAAGGGGGGCAACCGATGATCAAGGATCATTCCGAACATGCCGCAGCGCCTGCTGCGCCGGCAAGCGATTCCATGCAGCGCGTGGCAACAAAGTTGCTCTGCGGGAACGTTCTGCTGCAGGCTGGCCTTTCACAGCTTCTGTCGGGCACCTGCTTCGATGTGCCCGGAACGGCATCGAGCGGACCCGATCTCTGCATCGTCGACGCCACTGGAGATTTCCAGCAAACGCTCGCTCTCATCCGGGAGACCAAGGCTCAGCATCCCGCCACGCGGGTCGTGGCGATCTCGCAGCAGTTCGATATTCAGGCCGTGCAATCCGCCGTCGAAGCCGGGGTGGATAGTTTTTGCCTTGCCACAAGTGCCCGTGAGGTTCTGATCAGGACGCTCGAACTCACCATGCTGGGCGAGAGGATCCTGCCTGGTTCGGTCGTGCGCCAGCTCCTCGCCCGGGAGTACGTATCCGCCGGCGCGGCCCAGGTCGCCCCCGTGGTCGAGCACCGGCTGCCGGATGCGAAGGTTTCGAAGCTGTCGCCGCGCGAGACCGTGATCCTCCAGTCCCTGATGGGCGGCGACCCGAACAAGGTCATTGCGCGCAAGCTCGATATCACCGAGGCGACGATCAAGGTTCACGTCAAGGCGATCCTGCGCAAGATCGGCGTTGCCAACCGCACTCAGGCCGCCATGTGGGCGACAGGGAATCTCCGCGATGCCGGTTCGACGACCGGCGCGGTTCGCGAAGTGCGGCGCTTGAGCTGAGCAAGGGAAGCGTCATGCCAGCGTCGCGAGCAGGGACAGGATGGTTGCCGCGACGTTGATGCCCATGACCACGAGCAGCAGTGCGACCGATACGGGGAAGGGCCGCAAGGCCGGCTCCAGTTCCTTGCAGTGATGATCCGTCGCCTTCATGACGTCTTCCTTTCGGCTTTTCTCGATAGCCCGAAGGATGACGCAGTTCGGCCGAGGCCGCTGTGAAGCGTTTCACGTCATGCGCTCGATCAAGACCGGTCGCCGCGACCGACGGGCACGCAGCGCCCGCCGATGGGGCATTGGCGAGTATCCTGGGTCGGAACCCACACCGGTCCCGCGAGTTCGCCCAGCCCGCAATACCCGCTATACGACACGTAGCGTTCATAGGTCGTCGGGCCGGTGCTGAGGACGACGGCGCCGTGCGCCACAACGAGACTTCGTGCTTCGGCGCAGGTCATTCCGGTGGTCGGCGGGTGGCTTTGCGCGACGGCGTCGGAGCGGATACCGATCAGCGCGATGGCGGCACATGCGAGTTTCATGCGATCCATGGCTAACCTCCCTGTGTGGAGCGCTCCGTCCTGACACCGGCCAGGACGAAGACCATGCCGCCGATGATAATACCGCAGCGGGGTCATTCATGGCCATCGCGGCTCCCGTCGGGCTCAGGGAGATGAAGAGGCGTTGCCCATCCTCGTCAGGGCTACCGTCGACGGGATGTTCCGGAGGTTCGGCGCATCCCGGTCGCGCTCATGGCGCATGTCCGGGCGAACCCCGTCGTATCAGGAGCTGAGCGCAACCGCCGGAAGGTCTTCGAGAGCGGGCCGGGCGAAGAGGAAGCCCTGGAACAGGCTGATGCCCGCGGCCCGCAGGGTGGAGAGTTCGGCTTCCGTCTCGATGCCCTCGGCGATGATCGTGATGCCGAGCGCGCGCGCCATCACCAGGATGCCGGCGATGATGGCCTGGCGCGCGGACGAATCCGTGATGCCGCGGACGATTTCCATGTCGATCTTGATGAGATCGGTCTGGAAATTGGCGAGGAGGTTCAAGCCCGCGTGGCCCGCGCCGAAATCGTCGATGGCCGTGATGAACCCGAGGCGCTTGTACTCCGCGATGATCCGGGCGACGTGCTTCGTGTCCGACATCCGCTCGTTTTCCGTGAACTCGAACATGATGCGCCGCGTGTCGAATCCCACGCGGCGAGCGGTTTCGAGGGATGTCCTGATGCAGGCCGAGGGCTCGTAGACCGCATTCGGCATGAAGTTGATGGAAAGCCGCGTCTCCTCGGTTTTCGGGAAGAGGCGGCCGGCCAGTTCGATGGCCTTCACCCGGCAGGCTTGGTCGAACTTGTACTGACTGTCCTCATCGACCTGACTCAGGATCTGCCATGCCGATTGCCCCTCCGTCCCCCTGACCAGCGCTTCGTAGCCCCAGACAATTTCCCGGTCGATATCCACGATCGGGTGGAACGCCATGGTGAACTCGAAGGGAAGCCGGTCACTGGTCCGGCATCCCTGGCATCCCGATCTCGTGTCCACGGGCGTTTCCGATCTGATCATTGGAGAATTTCACAGAGTAATACGGGGAAAGATCTTGCGATTGCCCTAACGTGAGGAATGGCACATCCAGCGGACGGGCGCTGGGGCAAGCTTGCGGATCGCCGGGCCCGCCATTTTGAGGTCGAACGACGGTGGAGCAATGCCGGTCATCGCCGTGAGGCGGGCTGACGGCGCGGTGTTTCGCAAGGAATGCGGGAGGCGTTGCCATGCGCGGTCGCCGATTTGCTTTTCCACCCTCCGACGATGCGATCTTCCTGACCGACGGCGGTCTCGAGACCACGCTCGTCTTCGCCGAAGGCCTCGATCTTCCCTGCTTCGCGGCCTTTCCCCTTCTGGGCAGCGAGGAGGGACGGGACCGGCTCGAACGGTATTTCGAGCCATACATCCGCACTGCCATGGATCGGGATGTCGGGTTCATTCTGGATACGCCCACATGGCGGGCCAATGCGGACTGGGGCGCGAAGCTGAATGTCCTGCCTGACGAAGTGGCGGAGGTGAACCGGGAGGCCGTCCGCTGGGCCGCCTCTCTTCGCGAACGGCTTTCCGATGAGCCGGATCGGATCCTGATCAACGGTGTCGTCGGCCCGCGCGGGGACGGTTACAGGGCCGATGCGCGGATGACGGCGGAGGCGGCTCAGGCCTATCATGCGCCGCAGCTGGAGGCCTTCCGCGAGGCCGGGGCGGACCTGGTGAGCGCCATCACCATGAACTATGCGGAAGAAGCCATTGGAATTGCCCGTGCCGCAGAGGCGCTCGGCATGCCGGTGGTGATATCGTTCACGGTCGAAACCGACGGCAGGCTCGCTTCAGGCGAGACGCTCCGATCCGCCATCGAGCGGACAGATCGGGAGACGGGGGATGCTCCGGCCTATTACATGATCAATTGCGCGCACCCGACCCACTTCGAGGGTATCTTGTCTGAGAGGGATGAATGGACCCGGCGTGTCCGGGGGCTGCGCGCCAATGCCTCGGTCAAAAGCCACGCGGAGCTCGATGAATCCACCGAGCTCGATTCCGGCGATCCGGTCGATATCGGGCGGCATTACCGGGCGCTGCGCCAGCGCCTGCCCCGGCTTTCCGTGCTCGGAGGATGTTGCGGCACCGATCATCGTCATATCGCGGCAATCTGCGAGGCTTGCATTCCGTCCTCAGGCCGGCCGGCGTGAAGGTTCGATTTCGGCCTTATGCCGGTCCCAGGGCCAGCGTCCCTCGATCTCGACTTCGAGCGAGAAGCTGAGGAACGTCCGGATGAGCACGATGCCGCCGAGGATCAGAAGTCCTTGAAACGTCGGCTCGATGGCGACCGTGTTGATGATGTCGGCAGCGACGAGGAACTCGAGGCCGAGCAGAATGGCGCGGCCCACATTCGAGCGGTAGAGGGTGAAGGCGCCCGCACCCGGACGGCCGTGCAGGATCTGCCAGAGCGCCGCGATGCTCGATCCGAGGATGCCGAGGACGATGATGGCGATCCCGCCGACCTCGATGGCGCGTGTCGTCAGCTTCAGCGCCGAGAAAAACCAATCGTCCATGAGCGATCCTTCACCTTCATGGACTTAGATTCATAGGACAGCTCGACGAAGCTGCCAGCGGCGGCATGCGGGGAAATGAACGGGGTGGGTAGGGATGCATCAAGCACACGGCTTATCGTCAGAGCCAGACAAGAAGCTCCCGCCTTGTCATCACCGGCCTTGTGACGGTGATTACGACCCCATGAGGCGCGGCGCTTCAAAGAAGCGAGATGGCCGGCAAAAGGCCGGTCATGACGAGGAGGTGGACGCCCTCGTTCCTTCGAGACGACGCGACACGCCTCCTTCGAATGAGGGATCAAGCGGTCGGCTCACGGGGTATGGCTGCGTACCGGTCAGGTGAATCCCGGTTTGCTGGGAAGACCCATGCGCTTGAACATCATCACGACCGGGCACATCCCGGTGAAGGATGCCTGCACCAGATGGGCGCCGAGGAGTCCGGTGAGCCAGAGCCAGTTGATGTTGACTGTAACGGCGAGCAGCACAGAAACGATGATGAGCCCGCCGACGGTCAGAAGGATCGCGCGTTCTACGGTCATGACCATGCCTCCAGCAGAGACATGCCGATTCTACCTCGGGCCTGACGGGAACAAAAGAAAAAGGGCCGGCGATCGGCCGACCCTTTTTAGAACTTTATTCCTGTCACTCAATACCGTGAGGACACCCGCGTTTCGTCCTCGACCTCGAACAGGCGCTGGCCGCGCAGCACGACCACCGGCGAGCCGACGGGCACGCGGCTGTAGAGGTCGATGATATCCTGATTGAACAGGCGGATGCAGCCGCTCGACACGGACTGGCCGATGGACCAGGGCTCCGTGGTGCCGTGCAGACGGTACATGGTGTCCACGCCGTTGTTGTAGAGATACAGCGCGCGCGCGCCGAGCGGGTTGTTCAAACCGCCTTCCATGCCGCCGGCCCAGCGGGCGTTGCGCTCCGGCTCGCGACGGATCATGGCGGCGGTGGGAGTCCAGCGCGGCCACATGGCCTTGCGGCCGATCCGGGCACGGCCGCTCCAGGCGAGGCCTTCCTTGCCGACGCCGATGCCGTAGCGGATCGCGCGGCCGCCCTCGCGCACGAGGTAGAGATGGCGGGCCTCCGTGTCGACCACGATGGTGCCGGGCTCCTCGCGCCCGTAATAGGCGACCTCACGACGCAGGAAGCGCGGATCGACTTCGGAAATGTCGGTGGCGGGCAGCGGATGCGGCTCATCCGGGCGCGGTCCGTACATGGCCGCATAGGCGGGGTCGATGCGGCGGACGGCTTGCTGCGAGGGACCTTGCGTGGAAACGCAGGCCGCCAAGGCCATCGGAAGAAGAACCGCAAGGAAGCGGGGCGCGTTTTTCAACGGTAACGGGCGCGAAGCCAGGGCAGCAAACATCAGTAGGGTGACCTGCAGTTTCTGTTTTTGGGTGTCATCTGCCGAGGCTCGGGCGCGACGGCAATACTCATGAAGAGACATAGTCTTGGCGGTGACGACAAGGTGGATCTCGCATGGCGGAAATGTGGCAAGGCCTGGGTGTGGTTTGCAAGACACAGTATTTTGAACGTCTCGATCCAACCGACTGGTGGCGAGTTAATGCTTTGGATAGGTTCGTTAAGTTTTCTGTCTCAATCACGCCTCGAGCGAGCGTTTTCATGCAGCGCATACCCATACAGATGCTCACGATCTGCGGCATCGCCGAACTGCCGGACCAGCGCGACAGGTCCGTGACTCATGTTCTCTCGATTCTCGATCCCAACCACCCCGATCCGGAGGCTTTCGAGGCCTACGACCGGCATCGCAGGACGATCTTGCGCTTCCACGACATCATCAACCCGATCCCGGGCATGATCCTACCCACGCCGCAGGACGTGGAAGCCATTCTCCGCTTCGGAGACGACGTGGCGGAGGAGGAAGGCGGGCGCGTCGAGGGGCATCTGCTCGTCCATTGCCATATGGGCATCTCGCGTTCGACCGCCGCGATGTTGACGCTCATGGCTCAGGCCAATCCGGATGAGAGCGAGGACAGGCTGTTCGAGCGGCTGGCGGAGATCCGGCCCCAGGCCTGGCCGAATTCCCTCATGGTCGATTTCGCGGACGACCTCCTGTCGCGTCATGGACGGCTCACCGACGCACTGCGCCGCCATTACGGCCGGCAGATCCGCCGCATGCCGAACTATGTGCAGGTGATGCACGATCTCGGGCGCGGCCGCGAGGTCGAGATGGCAGCATAATAGAGCAACCATCCGTTGATGCTCCTGCTGTGAATGCCGTCCTCCACGTCATGGCCGGCCTTGTGCCGGCCATCCCGATCCAGTGAGGCGCTGCGCATCATATCATCGGGATCACCGGCACAAGGCCGGTGATGATAAGACGCTAGAACCCGCTCCGCCTCTTGAATGAGGCTTGACGCACTCGTGCTCAGCAGCCCTCATCGCGCCGCCACTTTCCCCAACGCGCCGAACTTCGCATCCGCCTTCGCGGGAACAGGCTCCACGTGGTCGCTCGCCAGTTCCTCGATGATCGGGCAATGGGGACGCGCATCGCCGTGACAGTTCCTGGCGAGATGCTTCAGGGTCGATGCCATCTCCTGCAGCTCCTGGATCTTGCGCTCGAGCACGCCCACATGTTGGAGCGCAATGGCCTTCACGTCCTTGCTCGCGCGCTCGCGATCCTGCCAGAGCGACACGAGATCCGTGATCTGCTCCACGGAGAAGCCGAGATCGCGCGAGCGACGGATGAAGCGCAGGGTGTGCACGTCGTGATCCGAATAGACCCGGTATCCGGATTCCGTCCGCACGGTCTTGGGGATCAGTCCGATGGATTCGTAATAGCGAATCATCTTGGCCGATACGCCCGATGCCGCGGCTGCCTGTCCGATATTCATGCGACACCTTCGACGGTTTGGATGTGAGAAGCCGATTGCACCGTAGCGATGGGCGCTTTGAAGCCGCGCAGGCGCAGGGCGTTGCCGAGGACGAAGACGCTGGACAGCGCCATGGCGCCGGCGGCGACCATCGGCGAGAGCAGGGTGCCGTCCAGCGGATAGAGCACGCCCGCCGCGACCGGGATCAGCAGCACGTTGTAGGCGAAGGCCCAGAACAGGTTCTGCCGGATGTTGCGGATCGTCGCCTTCGAGAGCGCGATGGCGTTCACGACGCCGCGCACGTCGCCCGACATGAGCACCACGTCGGCGCTCTCGATGGCGATGTCCGTGCCCGTGCCGATGGCGAGGCCGATATCCGCCTCCGCCAGAGCCGGCGCGTCGTTGATGCCGTCGCCCACGAAGGCGATCGAGCCGTGCGCCCGGCGCAGGCGCTTGACCACCTCGACCTTGCCGTCGGGCAGAACCTCCGCCACCACCTCGTCGATCCCGATCCGCCGCGCGATGGCCTCGGCGGTCCTGCGGTTGTCGCCGGTGATCATCGCGACCTTGAGCCCGAGCGCATGCAGCGCCGCGATCGCCTCCGGCGTCGTCGCCTTGACGGGATCGGCCACCGCCACGATGGCCGCGAGCCGGCCGTCGAGGGCGGCATAGAGCGGGCTCTTGCCCTCGAGGCCGAGCCGGGTGGCGGCCGGCATGAACTCAGCCGTGTCGTGGCCGAGCCTCGCCATGAAGCGGTCCGCCCCCACCTCCACCTTGCGTCCCTCGACCAGGGCCGAGACGCCGAAGCCCGGCACGGCCTCGAAGCCGTCGGGCGACGAGGGAGGCAGGCCGCGCCGCTCGGCCGCCGCCACGATGGCCTGCGCGATCGGATGCTCGGAGCGGCTCTCGACAGCGGCGACCAGCCCCAGCACCTCGGCCTCGGAGAAGCCGGGAGCCGTGACGAAGTCGGTCAGCGCGGGGCGGCCCTGGGTCAGGGTGCCGGTCTTGTCGAGCGCGACGACGCCGACCTCCTTGAGGCTCTGCAGGGCCTCGCCCTGGCGGAACAGCACCCCGAGGTCCGCCGCCCGGCCGGTGCCGGCCATGATCGAGGTCGGGGTAGCCAGGCCCATGGCGCAGGGGCAGGCGATGATCAGCACGGCGACCGCATTGACCAGCGCGAAGGTGAGGGCCGGGTCGGGGCCGAAGACAAGCCAGACCAGGAAGGTGAGGGCGGCCGCGGCCATGACGGCGGGCACGAACCAGGCGGTCACCCGGTCCACGAGGGCCTGGATCGGGAGCTTCGAGCCTTGCGCCTGCTCGACCATGCGGATGATCTGGGCCAGCACCGTGTCGGCGCCGATGCGGGTGGCCTGGAAGGTGAAGCTGCCGGTGCGGTTGACGGTGCCGCCGACCACTTCCTGGCCGGCTGCTTTCTCGACGGGAAGGGGCTCGCCCGTGATCATGGATTCATCCACATAGGACGATCCGTCCACGACGATGCCGTCGACCGGGATCCGCTCGCCGGGCCGGACCTGGACGAGGTCACCGGCCTCGACCCGGTCGAGGGGGACCTCCCGGGCCGCGCCGTCGCGCAGCACCCGGGCGGTCTTCGCCTGCAGGCCCATGAGGCGCTTGATCGCTTCCGACGTGCGGCCCTTGGCCTTGGCTTCGAGAAAGCGGCCGAGCAGGATCAGGGTCACGATCACGGCCGCCGCCTCGTAATAGACGTTCACCGTGCCCTCAGGCAGGCGTGTGGATGCGAAGGTCGCAATGAGGGAGTATCCGTAGGCCGACAGCGTTCCCAGGGCGACGAGCGAGTTCATGTCGGGGCCAAGGCGCACGAGGGCCGGAAGGCCTTTGAGGTAGAAGCGCAAGCCTGGGCCGAACAGCACCAGGGTCGTGAGAGCGAACTGCAGATACCAGCTCTCCCGGTGTCCCATCGTGTCCATGACCCAGTCGTGGATCGCCGGGACGAAGTGGGAGCCCATTTCCAGGACAAAGACAGGCAGCGTCAGAACGGCGGATAAAACGAGCGAACGCCGCAGAGAGGCCAGTTCGGCCTCCCGAGCCTCGCGCTCCCGGTCAGCCTGGCCCCCCTCCCGTTGGACCGGCTTGGCCTCGTAGCCGGTCTGCTCGACGGCGCCGATCAGGCGGCTCACGATAGCCCCGCTGCCGAGATAGCGGACGGCAGCCCGCTCGGTCGCGAGATTGACGGAGGCTCCCACCACGCCGGGTACGCGCGTGAGCGCCTTCTCGACCCGGTTGACGCAGGAGGCGCAGGTCATGCCGTCGATCTTCAGTTCGACCGTGCTCTCGGACGGCTCGTAGCCCACGGCCCGGATCGCCTCCGCGACCGCCGCGGGATCGGCTCCGGACGGGGCGAACTCCACATGCGCCCGCTCCGTCGCCAGATTGACGTTCGCGGCCGTGACGCCCTCCACGGCGCGGATCGCCTTCTCGACACGTCCCACGCATGACGCGCAGGTCATGCCGTGGACGGGGATGTCGATGCTGTCGATAGGGGCGAGGCTGCCGGCGGGCATGATGAATCTCCTGCTCTTCATATAGGAGCAAGGTGTAATCCTTCCAATCATGGGAAGGTCAAGCGCGCCCTGAATATGGGCTTCGCATACCCAGGTCGACGGGAACTCCGGCCCTGCTTGGGGAACCATGCTTGAACCTGGGTCATTGATCCGACACGTTTGCCACCTAGGTGGCGGAGGCGACCTCCCGCTTTGGCGAATGACGCGGTATTCTGACCTTTAACGATAATCGAGCCGGTGCCGACCTTTGAAGCATAGCGACAAACAGGGGCCAACCCTTCGGATCCTCACCTACAACGTCCATCGTTGGCTCGGCACGGATAGGAAGATTTCACCGCACCGGATCGCCGATGTCATCGCGTCCTGCAATCCGGACATCGTCGCCCTGCAGGAGGTCCGTGTCGGGCGCGTGCGGGCAGGGGAGATCGATCAAGCCGCAGCCGTGGCGTCGAGGCTCGGCATGGATCTGCACTTCCAGCCCACAATCCGCATCTTGGGAGAGCAGTACGGCATTGCCGTCCTGACCCGCCATGCGTCGAAAATCGTGCAGTCGGGCCGCCTTCCCACGCAATCGACCAGACCGTCCTTCGAGAAGCGGAGCGCCCTCTGGGTGTCCGTCGAGATCGACGGCCAGACCGTCCAGGTGGTCAACGCCCATCTCTCCTTGCGCTCCGGGGAGCGGCGGACCCAGGCGGCCGCCCTGATCGGCCCCGATTGGATCGGCCATCCGGATTGCGGCGACCCGGCGATCCTGCTGGGCGATTTCAACGCGCCGCCTTACTCGCGCTCCTACCGTCTGATCGCGAACCGGATGCAGGACGTCCAGTTGTCGAATTCCTTCGGCGAGCCCCAGCCGACATTCCACACGCGGGCGCCCGTCCTGCGCCTCGACCATGTCTTCGTCACGAAATCCATCGAGGTGGTGGACGCCGGTCCCGTTCGGAATCCCATGACCCGCGTCGCATCGGATCATTTCCCGCTCCTTGCGGAATTGCGTGTGCGCAAGCGGCTCGGAACCGCCATGCCGAGTCAGGCGCGCGAGGGAGAGTTCCTGTAGGTCATCGTTGCGCCGGCAACAGAAATGATGGGGCAGGTCGCCAGGATGCCTTGAAGGTGTAATTTTGTGACATAGAAACAACCCTCGTTGTCACGTTACGTATCCATGTGTCAGCGGGGCGCAGAACCGTCATGAAGCTGTACTACTCTCCCGGGGCCAGTTCGCTTGCGCCGCGTATCATCGCTTTCGAGGCCGGGCTGGACATCGAATACGACAAGGTCGACCTGAGAACGCAGACCACTGCGTCGGGACGAAACTTCAGCCGGATCAATCCGAAGGGCCATGTTCCCGCCCTGGCGTTACAGAGCGGCGGTATCCTGGCCGAGGTTCCCGTGATCCTCGAATACCTCGCGGATCAGGCCCCGTCGGCCCTGCTTCTTCCGAAACTCGGCTCCTGGGAGCGTTATCAGGTCAAGGAATGGCTCGATTTCACCGGAGCCGAGCTCCACAAGGGGTTCGATCCGCTCTGGGAGGCACCCACACCCCCGAACGCCCGGGAACTGGCCGTCTGCCGCCTCCAGAAGCGCATCGCCTACGTGGATCAGTGCCTTCGAGGGCAGCTCTATCTGGGTGGTCCCAGGTTCACTGTGGCCGATGCTTATTGCTTCACCGTACTGAGCTGGGCTCGCTTCCACAGAATCGACCTGACCGGCCATGTGACGGTTCTGGAGTACATGCGACGGATCTCCACTCGCCAGATGGTCAAGCGGGCCCTGCAGGCCGAGGGCCTGTCGATCGTCGCCTGAAGCGAGACGGCGACGAAAAACCGGTTTCACTTGTTTGCACGATGCGCTAGGCACCCGGTGCCATGTTTCCTGTTTCCGTTTTCATCATTGCCAAGAACGAGGCCGACCGTATCGGAGCGACCATCCGCGCCATCCGGGGGCTGACGGACGATATCGTCGTGGTCGATTCAGGCTCGACGGATGGAACGCAGACGGTGGCCGAGGAACTCGGTGCTCGGGTGATCTTCAATCCCTGGCCCGGTTATGGGCTCCAGAAGCGCTTCGCGGAAGACCAGTGCCGGTACGATTGGCTGCTGAACCTCGACGCGGATGAGGAGGTCTCGCCGGAGCTGCTGGCCGAGATCCGCAGGCTGTTCGCTCAAGGAGAGCCGCCCTGCCAGGCTTATGGGATCCGCATCGCCGAGACTTATCCAGGCGAGGCGGCACCCCATCCGCTGGCCTACCGGATCGCGCCCGTCCGGCTCTATCGCCGGGATGCCGGGCGGTATTCGTCGTCGCTCGTTCACGACCGGGTCGACCTGAAGCCGAAGACCAAGGTCGGCAAGCTGAAAGGGCTCGTGCATCACAGGTCGGTCCGTTCTCTCGGCGACCAGCTGGCCAAGCTCAACAGCTACGCGGACCAGCAGGCGGTCGACCTCGAGGTGAGGGGAGTCTCGATCCCCACATGGCGCGTTTATTTCGAGTTTCCGGCGGCGTTCCTGAAAGTCTATTTCGGCCGATTGCACTTCCTGCGCGGCACCTACGGCTTTCTGATATCCATGAACTACGCGACCTGGCGTCACTTGCGTCTGGCGAAGCACTACGAGCGCAAGCGCCTGGGAGCGCTCGCGAAATCGGACGCCCAGGTGAAGCGGGTCAAGGCCTAAGCGCTCAGAGCGCGGCGACGACCTGGATCTCGAGCTTGTAATCCGGGTCCGCCAGCTTGGATTCCACGCAGGCGCGAGCAGGCGCCTGCCCGGGGACCACCCAGGCATCCCAGACAGCATTCATCTCGTCGTAGAAGGCGATGTCGGCCAGCCAGATCGTCGCCTGGAGGAGCCTGGACTTGTCGCTGCCGATCTCCGCAAGGGATTGCTCGATCTGCCCCAGGATGTCCCGGGTCTGCTCCGCTGCCGACTGGCCCAGAGTCGTCTCGGGCACGTACCCGGAGAAATAGGCTCTTCCGTCGAGAATCACGAGGTCGCTGTAGCGCGCCGCAACGCCGATCCGCCGAATATCCGCCACGATGCGATTCTCCCCATGCCCGATCACAGGCCAGGCTCCTACCACAGGTCCGCGCACGGATGACAGCCGAAGATTTTCAGAAGAATGGAGCCGTGGGAAATGGCGGAGACGGAGTCCGTCAACCATCATCCCCATTTCTCATTGAAAAGCAAGGGTTTTTTGAAACTTTCCTTGACTCCCTCCTTCGATGTCTGCCACAAAACGTCCAACACGGCGTCCAACATGCAGGCATCCAATTGGCCGATTATCTGACCAAGAGAAACGGGTTCTGGCAATACGCCAGACGGGTGCCCGACGAGTTCACAAAGCTCGATCTGCGGGGCGTGGTCAAGCTCTCCACCAAGATCCGCATTGCCGATGACCCTAGAGCCGTCAGAGCCCGCAAGGTGGCCGAGCGCCTGAATAAGGAAACGGAAGCCTACTGGAAGGGGCTGAGGGACGGCCGGTCGATGGAGGCCCGCGACCGCTATATGGAGGCCCGCCGCCGTGCCCGGTCCCTGGGCTTCGACTATGCGACCGTGCCCGAGCTGGTGGACCGGCCCATTGCCGACATTCTGGAGCGGTTCGAGCGCCTGATCGCTCTTAAGCTACCCGATGATGAGCAAGTTCATGCTGCTGTCCTGGGTGGTGAGCCGGAGCCGGAATTGTCCCTCTCTGGCCTGTTCGAGCGGTTCGAGACCATCACGGCGGCCTCTCGGGTCAACATGTCGCCCGACCAGATCCGCAAGTGGAAGAACCCGAAGAAGCGGGCCATCGCCAACCTGCTGGAGGTCATAGGCGACAAGCCCATCAACCGCGTGACCCGAGGCGACGCCTTAGATTTCCGGGTCTGGTGGCAGGACCGTGTTCTTACTGGAGAGGTCGATATTGGGACCGCCAACAAGGACATCGGGCACCTGAACAAGATGTTCCGCGAGATCGAACGGGCCGACCGGCTCGGGCTCCAGCCAGTCTTCGGCGAATTGCGGATCGAGGGCGAGTCCACGGCCTCGCGCATCCCGTACCCCGCCAGCTTCGTGCAGGAGCATATCTTGAAGGACGGGGCGCTCGATCAACTCAACGACGAGGCGCGGCGGGTCCTGTATCTGATCGCCGAAACCGGGCTCCGTCTGTCCGAGGCCGTGAACCTGACGCGAGGGACGATCCATCTCAACGCCGCGATCCCCTATGTTTCCGTCCGACCGATTGGCCGGAAGATGAAGACGGAGCAATCGGCACGGGATATCCCTTTGGTCGGGGTGGCGCTCATGGCCATGGAGGCCCAGCCTGACGGCTTCCCCCGCTACCGGGATAAGGGCGCCGGCCTGTCTGCCATCGTCAACAAGGTGATGAGGAACGCCAAGCTGCGTCCGGAAGGGCAAACCCTCTATTCTTTACGGCATACCTTCGAGGACCGGCTTACCGCCGTGGAGGCCCCGGAAAAGCTCATCGCCAATCTCATGGGGCATAAATACAGCCGACCCAAGTACGGAACAGGGCCAAGCCTGGCACAGAAACGGGAGTGGCTTCAGCGGATCGCCTTTACGGCACCATCGCGGGTCTGAGGCGAGAGGAGGCGCTTGACGCGCTCCTCAATCGAGGAGTGCTGGCTGCGGTAGGCGGTCAACTCGCGCTCCAGCCGGTCGAAGAGGGGCACATAGACCGCTCCATGCCGCGCAACTACCCAGGCCGCATACGCGAGCGCCCTTTCCAACCGCTCTTCTGTGACAGGCTCCTGTCCCATCATCTTCCTCAATCATCCATGACCGTAGGGGAAGCGCAGATCCCTTCCGTCTCCGCGCTTCGATTGTTTGAGTTCAGGGGGTTAGGGAAGCGCCCGGCAAGCGGGGTCTGTCGCATTGGCGGGCATAATCTAAGCAGATGCGGGCTCGGCGCAGATGGTATTCACGTTCATAGGGTGTGAGGTAAGCCCGCAAGAGCCAAAGCCGGTAGAACCTGTTCCATGCGGCCGCGGCCAATTCTGCGAACCCTCGGGCGGCTGTGCCTGGGATAGACCAGCCACGCACATCTAAGCCTCGGCGTTCCTGATCGGCTACAAGGGCGTCATTGGCACGGCGTTGGATATCGCCTTTGGTGTAGCCTTCCCGCTCGTGTCGTCTCATACCCCCTTCTCCTGTTCCTGGGAGATTGAAGAGGGGGAAAAGGGCGTCTCGGCTACGCCGACCGCGCTCGCGTCCTTCGGATCAAGCCCTTCGGTCTTGACCCCTTCGGGGCGCAGATCGCTGACGCGAACCATTGCCGCGTCGATGGCGTCCCGGCACGACTTCAGGCCATTTGCCGCCATGTCGTTCAGGTCAACCTTCATGTCCGACAGCAGCAGACGGTTGACGTTGTGGTTGATGACCAGCTCCCATTTGTAGGTCGTGCCCCAGGCCGTATTGAGCCGAGCATTCAGCCCGTCGAGGAAATCGAGCCGCGCGGCGTCCTTCCGCAGCCGCTCGATCTCGCCAGCCGCCTCCACTAAGAGGGCTTTCCCAAACTGGCTGTTCTCGTCCCACTGGCGTAGCCGCTTAACGATGTCACTCATGCCTTCTCTCCTTTGAAGGCTTCTCCAAGGCGCACGGCGAGCGTCGTTAGGTAGGCGGAGACAGGGTGGACGGGCTCTCCTGATGGGATACCTTCGTCCAGCATGTTCTTGGCTTTCTGGATGCCCTCGCGGACAGCTTTAATCTCCGCCTTCAGCCGCTCGTTTTCAGCATCCCTGTCGGCCACAACCAGCATATTCCAATCGGCGGCTTTGTGTGCGCCGTCGCGCTCTCGCTCCAGCCGCTCAATTTCCTGGGCCGGTTCAACCGCAGCATACCGGGCACCGTCAGGTGTCGCGCCTGGGCAGTTGTCCAGAATGCTTTGCGTGATGCGTTCAACATGGCGGCTTGCCTCCGTCTCGCGCAAAGGATCGAAGCCGGAACGGCCATGACCTGAAAGGGCATGGTCCGCAGGACGAGAGCCTGGCCCCGTCAGGGGTGCGCCCTTACTCATACCCCCTCCCGAAGGAGAGGATTGGGACAGGAGGGCGAGTTCCGTCTGAGCCTCAGCATTCTGGCTGCGTTCCAGTTCCGTGGCGCAGAAGTCGTACAGGGTGATGTACTGGTCGTACCAAGCCACATCATCGCAGACACGACCATCTTCGCAGGCTTGCATAATCGAACGGAGGGCGCGCTCGAGGATCTTCTCTCGCATCTCAGTCATGGCGTGTCTCATTCTTGATGGTGGGGCGGGTGAGGGAGGGAGGCTCGGGGAGAGGCATCCAATGGGTCACCTCCCATGTGGGCTGGCCAGAGCAGCGGAACATGCGCTTACCGGCGTCATAGAACCCCAGCCGAATGCCCCATCCGCCGCCCATACGAGCCTCGGTATCGAGAATGCCGCAATGGCCGTTGAGGAAGCACAGCACATCCTCGCTGTCCTGGCCCTGCTCGCCGGGGAGGCGATCATTCACGTCGATCCAATCTGTCATCTTACCGGCCATTGCTCTCGCCTCCCTTTATGGAGAGGGCAGCATCTCCCTCATCCATCTGCCTCATCGAAGGGCGATAGAGCCCGGTGCTGCGCATCTCTCCCTTGAGGGCTTCGCGTAACCGCTTGGCCTCGGAGCGGGCGTGGCTGGCGGTTTCGGTCATGTCGAGCAGTTCCCCCTCCAGACGTGCCTTGACGCCCTGTAGCCGCTCGATCTCGTTGCCCCAATCGCGTTTTGCATCTTCATAAGCGCGGACGATCTTGGCGGACTCCTCCAGAGCCGCCTTCATCGCTTCTGCTTGAGATTGAGAGGCGTCCCTTTGGGCGATCACCTTGCCATGCTCAAAGCATTCGTCGTGCAAATCCGCCCGTAGCCGCTCATTCTCCACTCTCAGCCTCTTGTTTCCCTCTGTAGAGGTGGTGAGGAGGGAGGCGAACTGATCGGCGATTGCGTCGAGTTCCGTATGATGACATGGGTCGCCCCACTCATTGATGGATCGAAACCCGCGCAGTCGGGCTATCACCTTCTCTACATCTCCAGGGGGGAGGGTCTTCTCGGTCTCGGTCGTGCTCATTGTTCAACCCCTCTCGTCCATGCCTCTACGATGGTCTTGGCCCGCTCCAGATCGTCATAGACGCCGAGGCTCTTGGCCGTGGATCCGATGCCGCCGAAGGCCCGCCAGCCGGCACCAGAGGGCCACACAGATCCGACCGTCACGCCATCGAGCCGCATGCGCCAGCGGGATCCGCCGAGCGTGCCTCGGCGCCAGCTCCAGTCCACGCCCTGCTTGCGCCAGGAACCCGGGCGCCACTCCTGCGCATAGCGGTCTTGAACGGTGATCATTTCGACCTCCGAACGACAGACCCATCCATCCGCTTCTTAAATGGCGAATTGCGTCCGAACGGCATGGGCGTCTTTGATCGGTGAACGCCTGTATGGCGATCCTGCCGGCGAACGGCTCGAGCCAGGTTCCCCTTATCCTCGGCCGTCTTGACCTTGTGGCAGTCGACATGCGCAGGCTTCATGTTGTCGTCGGTGTCGGCAAGCTTCCCAAGCATGGAGCGGGGGATGACATGCTCGACTTCCCAGCGCTGGCGGGTGCCGTCGATCTTCATCCCACACAGGTGGCAGACGCCGCCGTGCATGAGGAAGAGCTCCCGGCGCTTCTTGTCAGAGAGGGAGGGGCGGGGATCGGTCATGCTGCCTCCAGGGGAGAAGAGAAGATCACGCCTTGGGCGCCAAAGTGGCGCTGGATCTCATCGAGGTAGCGGGTCTTCTGCGCCACCGACATCAAACGAGTTACGGGAAAGTCGAACGGCTCAGCCATCATTGCCAGCTTGGTCGCATAGGGCAGGGAGCGGATATGCGCGTCGTACTTCTGCGCGAACAGCTCGCTTTCAGACCGCAGGATTGGGATGCCGATCGTTAACTTGCAGTAGGCGCGAACCTCCTCCGCGGTCTGGTCGGTCTGCTCGGCAATCTCGCTCAAGAGTCGGCGCTGCAGCCTGTTTTGATCGACGGAGCGACGCTTGCCCTTCACGATCTCAACCGTGAAGGGAAGCTCGCGGGCCTGGATCAGGCGCATCAGACCTTGCCGGTCAGCTTCCGTGGCGACGACGCGGGTGGTCATGCCGCCTCCCGGAGCTCATGGAGCCGTTCGGTGTAGGCTGTGCGCACCTCATCGACAGCCTTCTCGTTCATCAGATCGATGTACTGCTTGGCCGTCGCATAGACTCCCTTCAGGCTTTCCACGCTGCCGGCCTTCCGGAACTCGGCAATGATGTCGGCCTCGCTCACCTTCGTGCTCTGGCGCTGCTCCTGTCGTTGCTGAGACTGGCCGCGATCCGGTCGGCTCTCCTTGAACTCGTCGGCTTCCTCTTCCGAATACACGTCGCCAGAGAGTTCGATCAGTTTCAGGATGACGCGATCCTTCGCGCGCTTCTCGGCCATGGCATAGGGGTAGGCTGCTTGCTTGCCGGAAACCCGGTAGTTCATGCCGATGGTGGCTTCACCAATGGACCATTCCAGGCGGTCGCCCATCCGGCCCACGACCATCAGGACAGCTTCCTCCTTCTCGGCACGAAGGACGGTCGGAACGTCGAACTGGATCTTTGCCTGCGCTGCGATCCGCTCAAGCGTCTTGTGGTAGATGACTGCTGTCCCTTGGACGCGCCAGATGTTGTCGCCCATAGGCTCGCCAAACTTGGCGAGGGTCTCGGCAATCTTCTTGTCCTTGTGGTTCATCACTTCACCTTTACCGCGAGCGTCTCGCCACCGTTCGACAGCATGGCGCCGGGGATCTCCTTGCCTTCCTGCAGAGCCTCTTTGAGCTTCTGTCGATCGGCGCTCTCCTCGGTCTTGGTCTTCACGTATTCACGCGGGAGCTTGGTCATGTCCGTCACAACGACTGACTGAGGAACGGCCCGGATTGAGAGGGTCGCCTCGGGTAGGGGCATCTTGCGCACCTGGGCCGCACTCATGATGCGGAACGCCAGCTTGCGCATTGCATCGCTGCGGCGGTCGTAGGCAGCCTGACGCGACTTCAGATCGTCTACCCGCTTGCCGATTGCGGAAGCCATGCTCTCGGCTTCCATCATCCGAT
The DNA here is from genome assembly GCF_013520865.1 of Microvirga mediterraneensis. NCBI lineage: Bacteria > Pseudomonadati > Pseudomonadota > Alphaproteobacteria > Hyphomicrobiales > Methylobacteriaceae > Microvirga > Microvirga mediterraneensis. The sequence continues at coordinate 3,570,472 of NZ_JACDXJ010000001.1, read as the reverse complement.
CAACCACCTTGGAGAGGATCTCCTCGGCATCGGTGGAGCCTTGGACCATATCCGCCCGCAGCGTCTCGTCTTCGGCAAGCTCCGGATAGGAGGCGATCAGGTCTTCGATCTGCCGCTCAAGGGCAGAGATTTGAATGGGGTTCATCAGTACTGTCCGTATGTGAGAACGGGAACACGCGGGGCCTGCTGTGTCATCGGGCGGGCCGCTTTGATCTTGGCGTCCAGCGCTTCCAGGGTGTCGGCGGCGCGGCGCAATTCCTTGACGGCTTGCTCGATGTCGTATTCCGCCTGCCCGGGTCCGTTGGCCGTGTCGCTCATGTAGGCGGCGGCGATGTCGGCACAGTGGGCGAAGTTGTCGACCGAATGCTTGATCTCTCGGGCACGTGGGCCGAAGGCTTTTAGGATGGTCATTTCTGGTCTCCCTTGGGGAGCCGGATCACCGGCTTCTCGCGCCCCAGCTCACGGCACAGACGCGCCGTTGTTTCGATGCGGACACGTTCGGCCCGCTTGGTGAGAGGTCCGCGCCAGCGCGGATTGATCACGACCGGCTTCATGGTGTCTTCATCGCCTGGCAGGCAGCGAAGACGATGAACCCGACCAGAGCGGGGATCGTGGCGATCAGAAAGATCGTGAACGCCTTCTCGCAGTAGGCCTTGCAGCGGGGAGAGCAGAGGTTCATGACTGTGCTCCTTGTTTTGACTTGCGCTTCCATTCAGGAGCCTTCACGCCCAAAACCAGAAGACGCTGCCTGACAGATCCGACCGTGCGTTGCAGGTCTTCGGCGAGCATTTCAGCGGAGACGCCGCACTCGCCGTAGTAGGTCGTTAGAAACCGGTCGTCCGCTTCGCTCCAGGGGCGGCGCTTGCTCATGCCTTCCTCCCTTCGGCGTCCTTGGCTGCATGGTGACGATCGGAGTCCTGCAACCGCTTGAGGGAGCGGGTGAGCTGCCGCCGAGCGTTCTCGTCCTTCGCGTTCTTGGCCCAATCCTCAATGAGAGGGATCAGGACTTCGCGCTCTTCCTTGGAGAAGTGGGGCATTAGGCAGCCTCCGCTCGGTGGATGAGCCGCCACGTGCAATCGCCGTACCATCCGGTCCACGGTGTATGTCTGCGATCCTCAAGCCCTGCCTTCGTGGCGTAGGTCAGATGCAAGCTATCGAGAGGTGACGGCGGATCGAGGATGAGAAAGCGCCGTCCGATGTCACGAGAGCCGCCAGAGGCCATCTCTACGACATCACCCTTCTTCAGGCGGCTAGTGCTGAGAGTTCTCATCACGCAGCCCCTCCGAAGTCGTTCAGGTCGATCCGGTCTTCATCCGTCCCGCCGCAAGGGCAGGGAGCATGATCGGGAAGCCTCGTCACAGGATCGCGGAAGAGGAACACGCCCCGGCCATGGCAGCATGGGCAAGCCGGGAGAACATCGCGGAAGAACGCTGTCAGGGCTGTTGTCCGGGCCTCGGTGACTTCGGAGCAGACGACGCGCAGATGGCGCGGGAAGGCGATGACATCAGCCATTGCGCGCCTCCGCTTTGGCGATCGCATCACGAACAAGCGAAAGGATGCCACCGAAGGGCTCATTCAAGCCGATGTTGCCGTGATACGACGAGACAGCCTTCAAGGCGGTCAGCATGTCATCGAAAACCGGATCCGGCTTCCTGCGCATATCACGCAGAGCCATATCGACGGAAAAGCCGGGGAGGGAACGGCGGGGAGAACGGGAGGCTCTCATTGCGCCACCTCCACGACTTTGCACTTCTCGACCGGGTAGATGGTGCCGATGTAACCGGTGCTGCGCTCTGCATGCTCAGGAATGCAGACCGTATAGGTAGCCTGCTCTTCGCTCTTATCCCGGATGACCCCAGTGCCATGCGGCGTCTCAACGAGGGTCTCGATCGGGAGGTCAGCGGCGATGCCGTTCGTCTTGACCCACTCGGCTACAGCCTGACGCTCGGCATCCCATACGATAGAAGATGCGCCTTCGAGGATCTCGACCAGTTCAGCGTCAGGGCTGATGTACCACTTGTCTTCAAGCTCTCGTGCGAGCTTGTAGCCGTCAGTGCCATAACGTAGGGCGCTAACGAGGCCCTCGCGGATTTCATCATTGACCGGCTCGTTGCACCACTTGGCAACCTCTGGAGCCAGCTTCTCAGCCGCGATCTCAATGACTTCAGGAGAGCGGCTGGTCGGACGCTTGCTTTCAGCCATGTTACGCCCCCATCGCAATCGAGAGGACGCCGACCGCCGACGCGAACATGGCGAGGCAGGCTAATTCAAGTGCTGTTCCAGCAATGGATTTCAGGAGGGGCATGAGGGTCATCCGATTGGCGTTGGATGCTTATTGCTACAACACGTAGTAAGACTTGTCAAGCGACTTGTAACGATACGTAGCAGATATAATCCGCATGGGCTTCGATCCGCTTAGGAAGAAAAAGAACGTCCATCCCCGTTTTCCACAGGGGTATGTTCTTGTTTTGTTCTAGAACCTCGTTCAGCCTAACGGGGTAAACAGGAGGGGCGAATGTCGAGCCAAATGATTCCCGAGTACTACGGCGACGATTATCGAAGCGAGGTGCCGCGCTTTCAAATTTTCCTCAACTGTTACAACTGCCAGCGGCCCTCATCGCGCTACCTTCAGGCCATTCCACCGGAGATCACGACAGAAGACGAATTGATTGAGAGTGGCCTACTGGCGAAGCAGGCTTTCCTGTGCGGGAAGTGTGAGTGCCCAATCGGGACTATCACCGGAGTGAAGGTCGAATGGATCAGCGTTCCCTATTAGTAAGTCGGGTAGTGAACGCTGTTGACCAGCGCGAGGACTTTCACCTCAGTTCCGTCGTCCGGCTGAAAATCCCGTCTCACAACAATGGGCTTATGCTTGGGGTTGTCAGATCGGGGGTGAAACTCGACCCGGTCCTCGTACAGCTCGACCTCTTTGACAGACCACTCGCGGAGGTGACCGGCGTCCTTTGTACGCTCGATAACGACTTTCATGCCGTCTCTGAGCGGAACGCGGCCCTCCAGATCCTCGTAATCGACGCAGAGGAGATAGCCGCCCTCAAGCATCGGCGGCCGGGCCTTGTTCATACTATCGCCTTCGATCGCAAAGGCCATATGTCGGGCCTCAGGGTATCTCATGTCTGCGGCAGCGGTGATCTTTGGCAGTTCCTCGTCAAAGAATTCGCTAACCTCGCGGAATGTCCCAGCTGCAACGGCGCCGGCAATGACGTAGTTCGTCACTGACATTTCTACCGGGCGGAGTTGAGGTGGCACTTCGTCACCTCCCGCCTTCGGGTCCCCTTTTCCGGTCACAAGCCATGCGTGGGCGACTCGGAACTTGCGGGCGTACGCTTCTGCCTGTTCAGGGCTGAAGTCTCTGCCGCCTGGCTCTTCGGCCCGCTCGTGCGCGTTATAAGTGGCGACGGCGATGCCGAGAGCGCGCGCTGCTTCGCTCTTGGATTTATATCCTGCTTGCTCCCTGGCCCAAGCCAGACGTTCGCCCCGTGTCTTCATGACACTGGTTGTAGCAAACTCGCTACTCCGAATGGTGTTGACTTCATCTGCTACGTATCGTAGTAATAAGGGATGAGCAGCGTTCACGAGATCTTCGCCCTGTGGCCATCCGCTTCGGAATTGGCCCGTGATTTGGGTCTGAAACGGGAGAGCCACGCCACTGTCATGAAGGCGCGCGGCTCCATCCCCGTCGATTACTGGCCAGCCTTGGTGCAGGCCGCAAAAAAGCGGCGCATCAAGGGGGTCTCCTACGAGGTGCTTGTAGCTGCCCATGCTCGTCCCTCTGTGCGCGGAAAAGATAGTCCCGCAAACGAGCCAGGGGCCACAGCTAATACGGAGAGGGCTGCTTGAGCTTTCTCCTATCCCTTTCCGCTTCCATCGGCTCTGCCCCTTCGGCCGATGAGAAGAGCGCGGGCGGCTCAACCGCCAATCCCTTAGCCGCCCGCGCTTTCGTTTCAGCCCCCGCTTCCACGCTGGGGAATATCGCACCGGCTCTGCCCACCGTCATCTTCAATCGAACTTAGAACACTCACGGAACACGCGCATGTCTCAAGATCGCGGTCGTATTCTTCCCTTCTCCGGCTTCAAGGCTGCTTGGCGTATGCTGCTCGATACGCTTGGCGGTGTCTCCGCGGTCGAGCGCGCGGACCTCACGCGAGGCAGCGCATCGCTCCTGTCTCGATACGGGCAGGTTCACGAGAGCGTCTTCACGCCGATCGACATCATGTACGAGATCGAGAAGGCGGTCGTCGACGCTGGTGGCCGCCCTGAATTCCTGATGGCCTATGCCGATGCGCTCGGGTTCGTGGCTGTTCCGAAAGCCGCCGTTGAGAACCCTCTCCCCGTTCTCGACACTGCCGCCGTCGAAGCCATTGGCGCAGTCGGGCAGATGGCATCTGCCTTCTACGAGGCCGCAAAGGACGGAGTGATCACTCCCAAGGAAGCCGAGAACCTTGCCGCTGTCGGTCAGAAGGCGGGCGCGGAAGTGCATGAGTTCACGGAAGCCGCAAAGGCCCGTGCGGCGAAGGGGGGCCGCTAATGCCCGGCCTCCCGATCTCTGACGACAAGATCGCCGCCATCAAGGCTCTACGTGCCAAGGGGCACAGCATCAGCGAGGTCGCTGCACTGACGAAGGTTCGGGGCAGGGGCACGATCCACCGGCATACGCAGGGCATCCAGTTGCCCTTCGGCCCGCTCAAGCGCGGCCCCCGGAAGAAGATCGCGTTCAATGTCTGCAAGGCGCTGAAGGATCAGGGGCTCACCTACCGGGCCATCGCTGCACGTCTCGGCTGCGCTGTCTCCAACGTTCACCGCACCCTCAAGACCGGCAGGAGCGCTGCATGAGCGACATGGCCCCCGATCTTATCCGCTCCTACGTGGACCGCATCCTCCGCATCAAGGAGGAAGAGGACACGCTGAAGGCGGACATCAAGGACATCTACGCTGAGGCTAAGAGCAACGGCTTGGACAAGACTGCCCTGGGCGATCTGGTCACCCATCTCCGCAAGCAGGCGAAGAACCCTGAGAAGCAGGCCGAGCGCTCGTCGTTGTTCGACCTGTATCTCGACGCCTACACGAACGCGCCTCACGCGCATACGCATACGCGTGAGGGCTGAGCATGAGCGAGATCTGCATTCTCGGCGTGGATCCAGGCTCATCGGGCGCAATCGCCCTGTACTGGCCTTCCGCCCCGCACACCATCATTGCCGAGGACGTTCCGACCGTTGACGGCGCGATCAACCCGGCAGCCCTTGCCCGCCGCCTAGAAGAGGCACGTCCGTCGCTCGCGATGGTCGAGCTCGTCGGCGCCATGCCGAAGCAGGGCGTGTCGTCCACCTTCAAGTTCGGCGTTGCCTACGGCCTCGTCCGTGGCGTCATCGGTGCTGCCTTCATCCCCATGCACCTTGTCACCCCCGGCAAGTGGAAGAAGCATTTCCGCCTGTCCTCCGACAAGGAAGAGGCGAGGGCGCTTGCTACCCGTCTCTGGCCGGCCGCTACGTGCTTCTCTCGCAAGAAGGATCACGGCCGTGCCGAGGCCGCCCTCATCGCCCGCTATGCCGCAGAGACGATGTACGCGGACTTCCGTCAGGGAGCCGCCGAATGAGCGAGAAGCCGAGCCTCGATCAGCAGATCAGTGCAGTTGCCTCCGACATGCTGTCTCGGCGCGGCTTCCTTGATGCTGCCGAGCGCCGGCTGATGAGCCCAAAGCTCAAGGACAACGAGCGCCAGGTCATCGAACTTGATCGCATGAACACCCTCAAATCGCAGCCTGCCCTTGAGGCTGCCGTCGAAACCCTCCGCTGGCTCAAGGCCAATGAGGAAGCCGTTCGCGAGTACGTCGCCAGCAAAAGGAGCGCTTCCTGATGCCTATCTCTGCCGAGAAGATGAAGCGCTATCCAGGCGGCTCTATCCGCTCCCCTGAGTGGCTGGCTATTCGGAAAGCTATCCTTGATCGCGCTGGCAATCGTTGTGAGGGGACGCCTAATCGTCCCGAGTGCCGCGCTGTCAATGGCGAGGCGCACCCTGAGACGGGCTCTAAGGTCGTTCTGACCATTGCTCATATGGATCAGGACGAGACGCACAACGATCCGGCCAATCTGCGCGCGCTCTGCCAGCGGTGCCACAATGCATGGGACCGGCCGCACCGCGCGATCAATGCCAGCATCACCCGGCACCGCAAGCAAGGGCAGAACGACCTCTTCGCGACCGGAGGTGCGGCATGAGGCGCCAGGACCGTTGGGTTGACCTTGCCGACCGGCTGGCGCTTCGCCGCGCCGACGTGATCGCCGTGTGTGTGTTCCTCAACATGCGGCGCAATGCTGTCTCCATCTCGCGTGAGCTCGACATCCCGCTCGACGTGGTTGAGCGGATTGCCAGGGCGGCCGCGCCCCTTCTGAGGCAGACCCGACGCGAGGCCAAGGAGTGCCACTATTGCGGCACCACTCGCGGCCCCTTCCATCGGGACCATGTGTTCCCGCGCTCTCGCGGTGGCACGGATGATCCTGAGAACATCGTGATCGCTTGCGCTTCCTGTAATTCGGCCAAGGGCGACCGCACACCCGAAGAGTGGCTGTCATGAGCCAGTTCCCAAGCCTCCCGCTATTCACCGACGCGTTTCTGGCCGATACAGGCCATCTCACGGCCCAGGAGACCGGAGCCTACCTGCTCCTGCTCATGATGGCTTGGCGCCTGCCGGAATGCCGTCTGCCGGATGACGATCAAAAGCTCTCGCGTTGGGCTCGCGTCGATAGCCGCACATGGAAGCGTATCAAGCCCGCCATCATGGAGTTCTGGACCTTCGAAGAAGGGTTCTGGACACAGAAGCGGTTGAGCAAAGAGCGCTCTGTCGTCAGCAAACGTGCTGAAGTCGCACGCGATAACGGGAAGCACGGTGGGCGCCCTAAGTCATTGGAAAATAACGAAGCGCAAAACCCAGCGGGTTCTTCGCAGGTAACCCAGCAAAAAGCTCCTAACCCTAACCCTAGTAAAGAGTATTCCGATACTAGCGTATCGGAGATGTCTGCCGACATCGCGCCTCGTGAAGTTTCCATCAACGATCAGATTTGGAACACGAAGGCTGCTTTGTCCGATCTGTCCGGGAAGTCGCCCGAGAGCGTCGGCAAGTGGATCGGCAAGGCGCTGAAAGACCACCCCCCCGACGTGGTGAAGCAGGGCATCGACGCCGCCCTGCATGCCGGAACCCGCGACCCCTTCAGCTACGCCCGCAGCGTGATGCTCAACACCCGAGGCCCCCAAAATGACCAGCAAGGCAATCGCAACGGTCGAACCAATTCCGCCGCTCGATCAACGGGCACCGCGGCTCGAGTCGCTGCCCTCATGGGCTACGACGATGAACACGGCGGCGATGACGCAGCGGAAGAACGACGCGTATCGGATCGGGCCTCATGGCCGGAAGGTCGTAACCCTTCCCGCTTCCTCGATGCCGAGCCCGACACAGCGGGCGTTTATCGAGCGTAGGGTCGCAGAGCTCGACCTGATGGCCCAGCCGGGCCCGGTCAAGGAAATCGACGCGACCATTGGGGCTCTGCTCGTCCGCTATGCCACCGCCCGCCAGGACGACGACATGATGCGGGCTCGCATGGAGGGCTACCGGATCGTGCTGCGGGACTTCCCGGCCTGGGCTGTCCGTGAAGCCTACGCCCGCTGGCTCAGGGGCGAGATCGGCCGCGAGTACGACGCATCCTTCCCGCCTCCGGAGCGTGTCCTGCATGACTGCGCCAAGAACCTCACCATGGCCGCCATGGGCCAGCGCATCGGCCTGCAAATGGTTCTCGATGCTGAAGCCTATCACCCGCCGAGCGAGGCCGAGATGCAGGAACGCCGGCAGCGACTGGAGAAGGTCATCCAGAGCATCGCTGAGAACGTCAGCCCCGAAGACCGTGGACCGGGCAGCCTGAAACGGAAGCCGGAATCTCTCGAGGAGCAGACTCGCAAGGAGCAGATCCTGAACAGCCCAGGCAAGGGCATCCTCGCGGGGCTCCGTGAATTGCAGGAGGTGGATCGTGCCGCAGCCGAATGAAGAAGCCACCACCGAGCAGCGCGAGAGGGCAGTTCGCTACTGGACCGAAGTGGTTCGTCCGGAACTGAACGCCAAGAACGAGCCCGCCAAGCCGAAGGAGAGCGCTGAACAAGCACTCGCCCGCCTGAAGGCCCAAGGCTGGTCAGGCGTCTCTCTCAGCCCCGCCCTCACCAAGATCCTCGGCATCAAGAACGAGCAAGCAGCATGAGCAACAAACTCAAAGCCCCAGCCGTGCGAAAGATCAAAGCCGGTTGGCTCGCCGGCGCCAGCCTCTACGACCTGGCGGCCGAGCATGACGTTGGCCCGAAAGCCATCTGGTATCACGTCAAGGACCTGAAGCGGGACAACGCCCCGCCGAGAGGCCCCCGCCGCTCTCTCGATTACGCGAAGATCGCCAAGCTGAGGGACGAAGGCTTCAGGGCTGTCGAGATCGCAGAGCGCTTCAGCGTGAGCCGGTTTCATGTGTGGCGGGGGCTTCGCAGCATCCGTGCTGAAGCCGCGAGGGCTGCCGCATGAGCTCCCTACCCAAAGACGACATCGTATGGCTCTGGAACACGACCAAGCTCTCGGCCGGCCAGATCGCCATGAAGTACAAGACCACCAAGGGCACGGTCCTCGGCATCATCCACCGCGATCCCCGGTCGAAGCCCCGGAAGCCTCCGTCTCAGCTCCAGCAGGCCAAGCGCCGCATCGCCGCGCTCGAGAAGGAGGTCAAGCGGTTGCAGGAGTTGGAAGCCTCGCTCGCCCGTAAGCCCGCCCGCATGGAATGGAAGGCAGCAGCATGAGGCTCCGCATCATCGACATGTTTGCGGGGATAGGAGGCTTCAGCCTGGGGCTCGAGCGCACGGACGGCTTTGAGACTGTGCGCTTCATCGAAAAAGACCCGTTCTGCCGGCGCGTGCTAGCCAAGCACTGGCCGGCCGTCCGGTGTGACGAAGACGTAACGACAGCGGAGTATCGCGAAGGTGAAGCCGACATCATCACGGCGGGGTTCCCCTGCCAGGATCTTTCCTATGCCGGCAACGGCGCCGGACTTGCCGGAAGCCGTTCAGGACTCTTCTGGGAGGTGGTGCGAGCCGTTTGCATGGTACGACCGCTCTACGTCCTCTTGGAGAACGTGGCAGCTCTGCTCGATCGAGGGATGGGCACCGTATGCGGAGCCATGGCCGAGAGCGGGTATGACGCGGAATGGGATTGCGTACCGGCGGCGGCCGTTGGTGCCCCTTGTCTCCGTGACCGGCTATTCATTGCTGCCTACCCCCACGGCACAGGACGGATCGGGTTCACGGAACGCAACCTCTTCGCGAAAACCGGGATCACGCCACCACGCAGGCGTCACGTTGACGGATTGGATCTGGCTGAAGTTGGGCCGTGGTCGTCCTGCCCCGACGTTCTCAGAGTGGATTATGGGATACCCGGAACGGCACACCGACTTAGAGCCGTAGGAAATTCGGTTCACCCATCCATTCCTGAAGCCACCGGCCGCGCCATCCTCGCCGCCCTCTCCATCCCCCAGCTACAGGCAGCCGAATAATGAGCACAGCCCCCCGCTTCGCCCTGTCTGCCGACATCGGTCAGGCCCACTACTTCGCCGCCCCCATCCTCAACCACAACCCTCCGGAGACATTCGAGGGGCTGACCTGGTTCGTTGTCGTCTGCAATCCCAAGTGCGAGAGGCGGGCGCAGCTCGGCCTCCGTCGTGCCGGGTATCAGACCTATCTCCCTCAGACCAAGCGCTGGGTCGTTCATGCCAGGAAGAAGGAGGAGCGGGAGTCGCCCTTGTTCCCGAGATATATCTTCCTCGGCATCAAGCCCGGACAGGACTTCTTCAAAATGCGGGGCGTGGACGGCGTTGAGGGCCTTGTCAGGGACGGTTACGGCTCCCCGGCTCGCATTCCCGCTCCTGAGCCACGAGACGGGCAGGAAACGCCTATCCATCCTCTGGCAAGGCTGTTGGAACGGGAACTGGCCGGCGAGTTCGACTTTACCCGGCTTCCCGACCTTGGCCCGCAGTATCAGCCGGGAGAGGTCGTCAGGCTCACGGCAGGAGCGTTCACCGATCTACAGGCGACGGTGACGAGCATGCTGTCAAAGGGTCGTGTCGAGGTCGTGGTCGATATGTTGAGCCGTGGGGTGAAGGTGCGGCTTAAGGCGACGGAGTTGCAGCGGCTTGAGGCGGCTGAGTGATGGATGCCGTTGTCGAAATCCAACAGTCTATTGCGGAGCAGGTCTCCAGACATTGGACTGTTCATGCGGTCGAGCGGTTTATTGAGCGGTATGGGGCGTTCGACATAGACCCGCAGGCCTTTCATGACTTCGTGCCGCGGATTGAATATCGGTGGCGCGCTCTATTCAATCGACTGCCCAAGAGAGGCAAGTGGAGCAGGATCGCGCTTATCACGGTGAGATCATGGAGCCCACACAAGTGCGGCATGGTGAAGGTGAGAGTCATCTACGACCACCAGACCCGGGTAGTGATAACGGTTCTCCCGCCAAGACTTGATGACAGGAAGCGTAAAATACTTTCGCTTGTCGTGTAATTCGGATAAACTTCTTGCCTCAGAAGAGTTGGTTACAATGCATCCAGAAAGTTCGACAGGTATTTTGCGGAAATCTGTTCGTGACAGACACAAGATCGTCACGCGCAGGGATGCTCTTGCGCAAGGATTGCCCCGCTACTTTACTGGCTATCCCTGCAACAAGGACCACATAGCCGAGCGCGACACGAAAACCGAGAAGTGCTGTCAGTGTTGGGCTGAAGAGACCGAGCGGCTACGGCAGAAGGTCCAAAGCCCTGAGCCGTTCCCGGCTCATAAGGCGACCAGCTATCAGATCAAGAAGCTAATGACCAAGCAGCAGGGCAGGTGCGCTATCTGCGACGATCCTATCTCGCTTGGGGCGGCAGAGAACGAGATCAAGCGCACGGCCAATGTGGACCATTGCCACCAGACAGGTACGGTGAGGGGCATGCTGTGCAGCCGGTGCAATGTCGGTCTAGGGATGTTCAACGATGATGTGGATAGGTTTCGGAAAGCGATAGCCTATCTGGAACAGCATCTTGCAACCGAAGGGACTTCACGCTAGTTATATCAGCACAGACACACTCTCGGTGAGCATTTCACCCGGAGTGTGTTAACTATTCTATCCCCGCTGTAGAGCCTCTCGCTCCAGCGGGCTTTTTCATGGCCCATGCCCCGCACAACCCGCAAATCCCACATCCGCCCAGACGATGGAGCGGAGATGATCGAGATCGCAGCCAATGTCTTCGTAGAGCGTGGATGGGCTGAGAGGAACGGGATGACCCGCTATGCGACAGGCGGCATCGTTGGCCTCGGCAAGCCCTATCTCGTCGGGGAGCATTGCTCTGACTACCCGCTTCCAAAGGCGGTAGCTGAGAGGCTGGGGCTTCTGAGGTAGCGATGACGGTCATCGGAAAGAAGCGGGATGCGAGCCTGCCCGTCCTCTGGAAGGTTGGGCCGTTCGTGGTCTTGCGTCGAGACGTTTACGAGAAAGCCTGCAAGGCCGCCTCTCAACATCTGAAGTCTATCGTCGGAAAGCCTTGGGCGGGCATTCGGTAGCATCATGGACATCCTTCGCCGCTTCCTCACCCAGACCCTCAGAGAGAATACCGAAGAGCTTCAACGCTCAGAGATGCTGAAGCGGCAACGGCACATGATCCAGTACGACAACTGGCAGGCCATGAAAACGGGAACTGAAGCTGGCCTAATGCCCTCTAGACCTTTCAACTCCAACGGCCAGCGCCCGACCGGTCGCATCCGCATCCGCACCTCATGGTTCGGCTTCGCTGTCTTTGAGGAAGAGCGGGAGTACATCGACGGCACCCGCGTATGGGCTAGGGTGCCTGGCTACCGGATCCTAAGCGAGTAGATGCCCAAGCCCTTCAACTTCTACAGCAGGCCAAGAGAGAGCAGAGGCTCAGCCCGAGAGCGAGGTTATTCCACCAGGTGGGAGAAGGCCCGCAAGACCTACCTGATGAGCCATCCCCTCTGCGTCATGTGCAAGAAGGATGGCAGGACGACAGCAGCGAATGTTGTTGATCACATCAAAGCTCACAAAGGTTCGCAGTCCCTATTCTGGGATACCGATAACTGGCAGGCCTTATGCGCCCACTGCCACAACAGCACCAAGCAGCGTGAGGAGCGAGGACGCTTCCAGGCTGTAGACGCAGATGGGTGGCCGGTATGAGATGCACTTACTGTGGCTCCCGGCTCCACACCATCAGCAACTGTCCCAAGACGTGGGCAGGCCAAGGCAACCGAAGGGCAATGCGCTGCACCTACTGCGGCAAGAACGATCACAACTATGAGGCCTGCCCGAAGATCATGGCGGCCCATGTTCGTGATCCTAATGGATACGTGAAGGATCGGTAGGATGGCTGATATGAAGACCGCACTCAACATTCTTCGTGGCTTCAGCTTCATGGCCCGTACAAGCAGCGGCGATCTCAACCTCGCTTCACTGCATCGCAAGGACAGGATGTGCTGGTCGTGGGCAGTGACACTACGGAAGTATCGCGGGGATGAGGCGAGGCGCTTTGCTCTCTACCGCATCCCAGGCTTCCAAGAGCGGTTCGTGCTCGCTACTCCATGGCGCGCCCTAGAGGTCGTGGTGCACCACGACATGATGCTGGTTAATGTGGCCTAATGAGTGACCACTATGCGCCTTGCTGATATCGAACGAGCCAATCGCCTGATGAACAAGAGGCATGACCTAGAGAACGACGCGACCCTCGCTGCCACCAGCGGCCTCGGCGTCACCATTCAAGGCCGATACCAAGACGAGGCCATGCTCGATGCGGTGCGTCGGAGCGTGGTCAATGAGTTCAATCGCCGGATCGCAGAGGTCGATGAGGAGTTGAGGTCGCTCGGGGTCGAGGTATGACCCGATCCGATGCAACGATATGTCACATCGAAGTCGAGACGTAACAAAATTGCGCCAACGACCCCTCAGACGAAATATTATTGCGATGTAACAGTGTAGGGGGGGGTCAAAGTCTAGGGCCTAAATCCCTAGGACCGGCGCCCTCAATCTCGCTTTAGACGCCGCAGGTTTTGACGGCATTTTTCGGAACACAGTAACGAGGCAAAGATGGGCGCTCGCGGCCCGAAGAAGAAGCTGGCCGAAATCGCTCGTCTTGAGGGCAATCCCGGCAAGCGCAAGATCCAAGAGTCGACGGTCAAGGCCAGTGGCGCTCCGTTCATTCCCGATTACCTCGATGAGGACGCCAGGGCCTGTGCTGAAGTCATCCTCCAATCCATGCCGCCCGAGCTTTACACGAAGGCGGATAGCGGCCTGATCGCGGACTATGCGACGGCGTGGTCAATTAAGAAGCAGGCGGTCGCAAGGCTGGCCGCTGAAGGGCTGACGGTCACAGGCTCGCAAGGCCAAGACGTTAAACACCCATGCATCAACATAATCTCGGAGATGATGCGCCTCAACATGGCCCAAGGCGACCGGCTCGGGCTCGATCCAAAGGCAAGGCAGGCGTTGCAGCTCAAGGCCGACGAAAAGCCAAAGAGCAAGTTCGAAGGTCTGATCGGAGCGAGCGTGTCATCCGATTTATCGAAGCATTGACGGTCCCCTCTGGCGAAGGTCAGGGAGGCCCGTTCAAGCTTCGGGAATGGCAGAAGCAGTTCATCAGGGACATTTACGAGCCCCACGAGTTGCGGAAAGGACAGTATCGGCGCCGAGTGCGTCGGGCCATTCTGTCGATAGCCCGCAAGAACGGTAAGACGGCGCTCATCGCGGCTCTCGTGCTCGTGCATCTGATCGGGCCGGAAGCCATCCAGAACGGCGAAATCTATTCCGCGGCGAACGACCGCGAGCAGGCCGGCCAGGTCTACAAGGTCGCCTCGCAGATCGTGAAGTCGGATCCGGAATTGTCCGCGATGCTCCGGTGCGTGGACTCGACAAAGACAATCGCCTGTTATGCCAATGGCTCGTTCTATAAGGCCATCAGCGCGGAAGCCGGCACGAAACATGGCCTCAATCCGAGCTTTGTGATCTTCGATGAACTGGCTCAAGCGAAAGACCGCGAACTTTATGACGTACTTGATACTTCGATGGGTGCTCGTGCGGAGCCGCTCTTCGTAACCATCTCGACGCAGAGCAACGACCCGGAGCACATCCTGTCGAAGCTCATTGACGACGGCCTGGGGTCCAAGGATCCGACCATCGTCTGCCATCTCTACGCTGTTCCGGAGGAGCAGGAGGACATTTTCGACCCGAAGTGCTGGGAGATGGCGAACCCGGCGCTGCACGACTTTCGCGATTTCGATGATCTGAAGGCTATCGCTGACAAGGCGCAGCGCATGCCGGCAGAGGAGCCGAAATTTCGAAATCTCTACCTCAATCAGCGCGTGGCTCCGGTCGCTTCGCTGATCTCCCGGGCTGAATGGATGGCCTGCAAGGGGAATACGGAGATCGAGGAAGGCGAGGAGGTCTATCTCGGCCTCGACCTGTCGTCCATCAACGACCTGACGGCCCTCGTGATGGTCTCGGCGGGCGATCCCACCAAGGTTGTGCCCTTCCTCTGGAAGCCGGAAGCCTTTCTCAAAGATCATTCCAACAGGGATTTCGGCTCGGGCAATCATCGTTACGTCGAATGGCACAGGGACGGGCACCTGCTCGCCACTCCCGGCCGCTCTATCGACAAGGAAGTGATTGCGCGGCACATCGCGGACCTCTGCGGGCGCTATCGCGTCCTTGGCATGGCCTACGACCGCTGGCGCATTGACGACCTAATCAAGGAGTTCGACCGCATCGACTTCGCCTCTCACAAGGACGGCGAGAAGGGCGACGGGCTGCGAATTATCCCTTGGGGGCAGGGGTTCAAGGACATGACACCCGCCATCGACGCGATGGAAGTGGCGGTGATCGACCGGAAGCTGATCCACGGCAACAACCCAGTCTTGAATTGGAACATGGCGAACGCGGTCGCGGTCACGGATCCTGCAGGCGGGCGCAAGATCGACAAGAACAAGGCGAGGTTCCGGATCGATGGCGCAGTGGCGCTGACGATGGCCCTGGGCCTCAAGTCGAGAGACCGGGTGAACGAAGTGCCCTTCGACGCCGAAGCATGGATCGCGAGTTACGCATGAACTGGCTAAAACGAGCTTTCGGGCTGTCGGGCAAGAAGGATATTGAGCCTTGGCGGTCCGGGTTGGCCTCGACGGAGAACGGCAACAACTTCGTCACCAATCAGGTTACGCTTGCGAACTATCGCGACTTGCGTCTGGCGAGCGCCGGGGCTGCGGTAGGGCTGTCGGCAACCTGGGCCTGCGTGCAACTCATCGCCGGTACGATCGCCTCGCTCCCGCTCATGGTCTACCGGACGGGGCCGGATGGCATCCGCCGAGTCGCTCGGGACCACCCGCTCTACTTCGTGCTGCATGACAGCCCGAACTACGATCAGACGGCCGTCGACTTCTGGGAGTTCATGGCCGCAGCGGTCGAGCTGCAGGGCAATGCTTATGCCGTCATGGAGCGGCGTTCTGACGGGGTTCTTAACGCCCTGCATCCGATCCGGCCGGATCTGGTTCGAGTGCGCCGTCTGGATGATGGCAGCCTGGAATATGAGTGGCCGGAGGACGGCCGCCGCATCGTGAGACCTGGCGAGCAGATGCTCCACATCCGCGGCGCTATGGGCGACGGGATCTCTGGTACATCGACACTCTCGGCCTGTCGGGCCGTCTTTGAGGACGCCCTCGCGGCCGAGACGGCAGCTGGGGCCATGTTCCAGAACGGGGTAAGCCCGAGCGGCATCCTGAGCACGGCCGATAGCGTGGCCCTCACGAAGGATCAGCGCGATCTGCTCGAGAAGCTCTTGCAGGAGAAATACATGGGCGCCGTCCGCGCCGGCCGCCCCATGCTGCTCGACAACGGCATGAAGTGGACGCAGCTTTCGATCAACCCCCAGGATGCCCAGATGCTCGAAAGCCGCAAGTTCAGCGGCGAGCAGATCTGCCGGCTCTTCGGCGTGCCGCCTGCGATGGTGGGTTTTGGCGACAAGGCCTCGAATTGGGGGACCGGGAAGGAGGTCGATGTGCTCGGCTTCCAGAAATTCACCCTCCGCAAGCGCCTGAAGCGCATCGAGCAGGCCCTTCTGAAGCAACTTGTGCCGCTGGCTGAGCGCCGGGCCCAAGGGATCACCATCGAGTTCAATTTCGAAGGCCTTCTGCGCGGGGACACCGAGAGCCGCTACAACGCCTATGAGCGGGCGATCCGCATGGGCATTGCGACCCGCAATGAGTGCCGCGCCCTGGAAAACCTGCCGCCGATCGAGGGCGGCGACGTGGTGACGGTGCAGATGCAGGACATCCCGCTCGCCCAGGCCATCAACGGAGACCCCAATGAGCAAGACAGCCCCAATTCTTGAGATCAAGTCGCTCAAGGACAGCGGCGAGTTTGAGGGCTACGGCTCGACATTCGGTGGTGAGCCTGATGCCTACGGCGATGTCATTGCCCCCGGCGCCTATACGGACAGCCTGAAGGCCCATAAGGCCAAGGGCACCATGCCGAAGCTCTTCTGGCAGCACAATCCGGATGAGCCGATCGGCAAGTGGATTGAGGCAACCGAGGACGATCATGGCTTGCTGATGCGCGGCCGACTGAACATGGACGTTCAGCGGGGTCGTGAAGCTTATGCCCTTCTGAAAGAAGGCGACATTGACGGGCTGTCGATCGGCTACCGCATCAAGGAATACAGCGTCGACACGGAAACGGGCGTCTGGACGCTCGAAAAGCTGGACCTTGTTGAGGTCAGCATCGTGTCGGTTGGCGCGAACGAGAACGCGGTCGTGCAGAGCGTGAAGGCTGCCAAGGCCTCGCACGACCTTACCGAGAAGCTGAAGGCCGGGGACCGGCTGACAGAGCGAGAGTTTGAGACCTGGCTCAAGGGGCTGGGCTTCTCCAACTCGCAGGCGGAACGTGCCGCACGTCTCCACCTGAAGGGGCAGGGGGAACCTGCCGCCGCGGCTGACGACGCGACCACGTTCCTCGAGGCACTCCTCGGGCGGCGGTCCTGATCCTTCCACTCCCATAGCCTTGAAAGGGCAATCTAATGAAGTCTTTCCGATCCATTTTCGGGATGCTGACGCTCGCGCTTGTGGCGTCGGTGTTCTTCCTTTCCTCGGGCGATGCCTATGCCGCCGTGGGCCCAGTCGGCCCGGGCGAACTCTACAGCCTCGGCACGCTTGCGGCGGCTGGCGCCAGCGCGGGAATTGCCCGCCTCGCAGCCTGCTCTATCGGCCCTCGCATCTTCTTCAAGCCGGATGATGGCAGCGGCTCCAAGACTGCCGCCGAACTGGCCGCCGAAGTGAAGCGCGACTTCGAAACCAAGCACGACAAGGTTAAGGAGATTGCCGAGAAGGCGCTCGCGGATGCGGCCAAGGGCGTCGAGATGTCCGGCACCGTCAAGGAACTGGCAGACCAGGCCATCACCGGCATGAACGAGGCCAAGGCCCGTCTTGACGAGATCGAGCAGAAGATGGCTCGACGCCGCGAGCAGGGCGACAGCGAGCGCACCGCTGGCCAGCGGTTCGTTGAGGACGAAGGCTTCAAGTCCTTCGCCGGCCAGATCCGCCCGCGCGGTCGTCACATTGTCGAAGTGAAGGACATCACGTCTCTCACGACCGACGCTGCCGGCTCCGTGGGGACGCTGGTTCAGCCGACCCGCGCTGCTCCTGTCGAGCTGCCGCGCCGTCGCCTGACGATCCGCGCCCTACTCGCACCGGGCAACACCGCGTCAAACTCCATCGAGTACGACAAGGAGAAGGGCTTCACCAACAACGCGGCTCCTGTCGCTGAAGGTGCTCTGAAGCCTCAGTCCGAAATCCAGTACGTGGCCGCGACCGCTCCGGTTCGCACCATCGCCCACTGGATGCGGGCTTCGGTCCAGATCCTTGCGGATGCCCCCGGCCTCCGTTCGATGATCGACAACCGCCTCCGGTATGGCCTTGCCTATGTCGAAGAGAACCAGCTTCTCAACGGCAGCGGCACCGGGGAGAACCTCGAAGGTCTCGTGACGGTCGCAACCCCGTTCGCGGCCCCCGGGGGCTTGGTCGCCGGCCAGATGATCGACACCGTTCGCCTCGGCATGCTTCAGGTAGCGCTTGCCGAGTACCCGCCGAACGGCATCGTCCTGAACCCGATCGATTGGGCTTTCATCGAGATGATGAAGGATGGCCAGGGCCGCTATCTCATCGGCAACCCGCAGGGCACGCTGAACCCGACGCTTTGGGGCCTGCCGGTGGTGCCGACCCAGGCGATGGGCGTGGACAAGTTCCTCGTCGGCGCCTTCGATCTGGCCGCCCAGATCTTCGATCGGCAGGACGCGACGGTCGAGGTCTCCACCGAGGATCAGGACAACTTCGTTCGCAACAAGGTCACGATCCGCGCAGAAGAGCGGCTCGCCCTGGCGATCTATCGCGAAGAGGCCCTGGTTTACGGCGACCTCGGCCGCGTGGCCTAACCCGTTCGGTTCATCAAGGAGGGCGGCTTCGGCTGCCCTCTCTATGAACTGAGAGGAGACCCACATGGCTACGATCAAGGCTATTCTGACCAAGCCCCTCGACGGCGACCCCGAAGGCACCGAGCGCGAATTCAGCCAGGCTGACTTCGACCGCCTCAAGGCCCGAGGCGCCGTGCGTGCCGCGGGCGAGGCAAAGGCGGCCCCGAAGGTTGCCAACAAGGCCGCTCCTGCGGTCGCCAACAAGTCGGCTGACACCAAAACCAAGGCTTAAACCGTGCTGATCCCGGTCGCTCCCGCCGATCCGATCATCTCCCTGGAAGATGCGAAGCAACACCTCCGCATCGACCATACGGACGATGACGCCTATATCACGGCCCTGATCCGCGCTGCGGAGACGGCTGTCTCGGAGCGGCTGGAGCGCACCCTCGGGGTGACGACCTGGGATTACCGCATCGGCTCGGAAGACATCTGCGGGGGCTTCGATATTCGCTTGCCGACCCCGCCTCTGATCGAGGTGCTGTCGGTCAAATACTTCGACACGGACGGGGCCGAGCAGACCTATGCGCCGGCCAATTACCGCGCCTTCGGCATCGGTGGGCGGGGCGGCATCCGACTCACTGGCGGGGCCTCCTGGCCTTCCCTGCGCTACGGACCAGAGGCTGTGACGATCCGCTATAAGGCGGGCTATGCCGACGTGCCCGAGCCGATCCGGCAGGCAGTCAAATTGCTCATTGGCCAGCTATATGCGCAGCGCGGAGAAATGGTGCAGGAGAACCTCACCGAAGATCCGGCCATCAAGAATTTGCTCGCGCCCTACCGCGTCTGGGGTGTGTAGCCATGCCGGTCCTCGCAGGCCAACTCAGAGACCGCCTCACGTTTGAGGCGAGGTCTGTCATCGATGATGGATACGGTAACGAGGTGTCCGGTCCCTGGGCGGCACAGTTCACCGTGGCCGCTCGCGTGACGACATCTCCCGGCAGAGAGACGGTCACCGCTCAGCGTCTTGCTGGCGTGAACCCGGTCGATGTCTGGGTGAGGTGGTCCGAGCAGACGAAGAATATCCGCACGGAATGGCGGGCTGTTGATGCGAGAGACCCTGAAAGGGTGTTCGCCATCCTCTCCGTCACTGATCCCGAAGAGTATCGGAGGCAGTTCCGCCTCCTGTCCTGCACCCTTGGCGGTGTGAGTTAAGGAGAGGCCACATGGCTCAGCGCGTAAAGTTCACCAAGGATTACACCTACCGTATCGACGGTCAGCGTCAGGTTGCTTACATCGGCGGCAAGGAATACCGTATCCCCGAAGCCCACTATGAGGCTGCCAAGGCGGCCGGCGTGGTCGAAGACATGGCGGATGCCCCGGCCAAGGCTGAGAACAAGGCTAAGGCCTAAGCCTCATGAGCAAGATCGAGGGCCTGGCGAAACTGCGGGCCAAGCTCCGCGCCCTGCCAGCCGAAGCGAAGGCGGAAATTCGTCAAGCCCTCACGCAGAGCGCCGAGGAAGTCGCGGACATGGCTCGGCGGCTGGCTCCTTACGAGAGCGGCGACCTGAAGGCATCTATCAAGGTCGTTCATGGCAGTTACACGCCCGAGAACTCAAACGTTCGCGGTGTGTCAGCTACCGCTGATGGGGATGCCGACCCGGACCTGACTGTTAGCGTCGTGGCAGGCAATGCGAAGGCCTTCTATGCCGCCTGGGTCGAGTTCGGCACAGCCGCGCACGTCATCAAGCCGAAGCGCCCTGGCGGCCTGTTAAACATCAATGGGCGCCTGATCGAACAGGTCTCGCACCCTGGCGGAACGCCTCGCCCATACTTTTTCCCTGCATGGCGGGCCAATAAGAGGCGGGTTAGGGGCCGGATCACTCGGGCGACGAAAAAGGCGGCCCAGAAGGTCGCAGGAAATGGGCAATGAGCGATCCTTCACTCGCACTCCAGGCCGCTATCGTGGCCGCCCTGAAGGCAACCGGAAGCCCTGCCGGGGCCAATGTCTTCGACCGAGTGCCCGACAGCAATCCTTTCCCGCGCATCACGGTCGGCGGCGGGCAATCGGTCCCGGTCGATGAGGACTGCTACGAAGGCACGGAAAGCTATTTTCAGATCGACGCCTGGTCCCGCGAGGTCGGCTATCCGCAGGTCAAGCAGATTGCCTCTGCTATCCGCGCCCGCCTTCACAACGGCGACTTGAACCTTACCGGCCATACGCTTGAATTGATGAAGATCGAAAGCATCACATTCGAGCGTGACCCAGATGGATTGACGAGCCGCGCTCGCATCCAGCTCCGGGCTCTCACCCAGCCCAAAGACTAACCCCTCTCACATCCGGAGAACCTGCTATGGCTCGCCCAACTACCCTGCGCGGCTCGAAGCTGCTCATCATGATCGGTGACGGCGCCGATCCTGAAGTCTTCGCCGCTCCCTGCGCCCTGAACACGAAGGCCTTCAACCGCTCGGCCTCCACGAATGACTTCAACGTGGCCGACTGCTCGGATCCGGATGCACCGGTCTGGACGGAACGCGCCAAAGGTGCCCTGTCTTCCGGCATCACCGGCTCGGGCACGCTCGCCAAGGAAAGCATCGACCTCTGGGAAGAGTTTTTCGAGGACGTTGACTCCCGCAACATTCGCGTCGTGATCGACTATGCGGTCGGCCCGCGCACCTATCAGGGCAAGTACCACATGACGACCTTCAACCTCACTGGCGAGCAGGACGGCCTGATCCAGTATGAGATTGAGCTCGTTTCGGATGGCCCTGTCGACGTGGTGACCGCTCCGTGAGTTCAGACGCTTCGTTCGAACAGGTCTGGGCGGGGGACGAGCGCGTCTTCCGCCTGGGCATTGGCGAGTTGCTCGCCCTGGAAGAGAAACTCGACTGCGGCTGTGCCGCGGTCCTGAACCGGATCGGATCCGGCGAATGGCGCATTGCCGACCTGAAGGAGCCCATCCGGCTCGGTCTCATGGGTGGCGGCACGGACGCCAAGCGGGCCAAGGCTCTTGTCGATGAGCATGTCGCCCCCGGCCGGCTGCTTGAGGCGGCGGTCCTGGCGCGGGCCATCCTCCTGAAGGCCCTTGTGGGCGACACCCGCGAGCAAGTGGGAAAAGGCGAAGCGGCAACGGAAGCGCCGGAGGCGAACGCCTCTCCGCTGCCGCCCTCTACGGAACAGGCGCAGTCGTAGGGTTCACGCCCTCCGAAGTACGGGCGATGACCCTCTGGGAGTTCGCCGCCTGCGTGGACGGCTGGAACACCTCGCAAGGGGCCGAGGAGCCGATCGATGCTCCATCTGCTGAAGAATATTACGACCTCGTGGAGAGGCTAGGATCCAATGGCTGAAGCCGTCGATATGCAGCGCCTTGTCGTCTCCATGGAGGCGAGGTTCACGACCTTCAACAAGGAGTTGCAGAAGCTTACAGGATCGGTCGAGAAAGAGACCAAGAAGATCGAGACCCGCTTCAAGTCGGTCAATGACAATCTTCAGGGTCAGACGGCCAACCTGGCGGCGCAGTTTCAGGATATCGGCGTGCAGTTGGCGAGCGGCACCTCGCCGCTTACCGTCGCCCTTCAGCAGGGCACGCAGATTTCCGCCGTCCTTGGCGAGACGAAGGGCGGTGCGGCCGGTGCCGTCAAGGCCCTTGGCTCTGCCTTCGCTTCGGTGGTGAGCCCGATCAGCCTTGCTACGATCGGCATCATCGCGCTCGGCGGCGCTGCGATCCAGTATGTCGCCGGCATGGTGAGCGATACTCAGACGCTCGATGATCGCCTGAAGATCCATGCCGACCTCATCAAGCAGATCAAGGACGCCTATGGCGAGGCGGCCGAAGGACTGGAGGACTATGCCAAGCAGAGCACGGCCGTCCTCGAGGTACAGACCCGCGCCTCTATCCTGAAGCTTCAGGAAGACCTGACGAAGCTGTCCAAGACGCTGTCCCGCTCGCTGATGCAGTCGCCCACGCTTCTGCCGACGAACCCGACAGCGGGGATCATGGATGTTGATACAAGTACCGTCGATCAGGCGGTGCCGAAGTATCAGGCCTTTGCCGACGCCATCCGAAAACTGCAGGACGAGGCGAAGAACGGCGAGCCGAACATCAGGGCTTTCCAGGCGGCGATTTCGGCCATCGCCAACGCCAACCAGTCGGACAAGGAGATCCAGAAGCTCGCGGGCGAACTCCTCGCCATGTCGCAGCAGGCCTATGACGTTGAGAACGCGCTCACCACGGCCCGCCGCGCCATTGGCTTGATCGGTGACGTGGCGGCGGGGCAGGTTGGCTCCGTCAAGGAACTCAAGAACGCGCTGAATGACCTAGCCCGGATCGGGCTCCCGACCACAGGCGAGTTCCGGGCGGAAGAGGCCTACAGGCGAGCGCTTGAGAATGCCCGCACCCCTGGCGAGCGGGCGCAGGTCGATAACGCTTATCTGGAGGCACAGCAGCGCCTTCGTGACCGTGAAGCCGAAGAGGCTGCTGAGAAGGCGCGTCGAGAGGCTGAGCGGAAATCCGAGCAGGCCGCGCGACGGGCCGCGAGTGATGCTGAGCGCAAGCGCGAGGCCTACGCCCAGGAGATCACTGACATTCAGAATGCCACCCGCGCCCTTGAGCTTGAGTTTGAGATGCGCGGCAAAAGCAATGTCGAGCGGGAGAAAGCCCGCCAGATTATGCAGATTGAAAACGCTCTCCAGCGTGAGGGCGTGACGCTATCGGGAGAGCAGCGGGCCACGGTCGAGCAACTGGCCGAGTCCTACGCCCAGATGAGCGAGAAGCTAAAGGAGGCCAATGCCACTCAGCAGGAGCTCCAGCAGCTTGCCAGTTCCACCCTCAAAGGCTTCGTCTCCGACCTCATGGACGGCGTGAGCGCGGCGGATGCCTTGCAGAACGCGCTCAAGCGCGTAGGGGACAGGCTGCTTGATCTGGCGATCGACTCTGCTCTCAAGGGGCTTCTTGGCGGGGCAGGAGGCGGCGGCAATATCTTCTCGTCCCTTCTCGGCGGGCTCACAGGACAGCGGGCGATGGGTGGCCCTGTACAGTCGGGCGGCACCTATCTCGTGGGTGAGAACGGCCCGGAGCTCGTGCAGTTCGGCCGCAATGGCACGGTCATTCCGAACCATGCTTTGCCTCGCGGCGGGGCGGGTGGGGGCGTCGAAGTGCACGTTCACGAAGCGCAGGGGACGAAAGCGGCGGTGAAACAGTCCAACGGCCCCAATGGTCCGCGTCTTGAGGTGCAGATCGAGCAAATGCTCGGCGGCATGATCGCGAGCGGAAAGCTCGACAAGTCGCTCAAGGGTCGCTTCGGCGTGTCGCCCATGGGAGGCCGCTGATGGCTCTTCCTGTATGGCCCTCTACGGTCCCGCATAAGCCTCTGGCCGACAACGGGATCGATGAGCCTCATCGTGGCGTGCTGGAAAGCGAAATGACGGCCGGCAACACCCGGAGCCGCCGCCAGTTCACCACCGTTATCGGTGCTGTGCCGCGCACGATCCCCATGACCACGGCACAGTTCCTCACCTTCAAGGCTTTCGTCCGCGATACCCTTTCTCATGGCTCAGCAGAGTTTGAGATGCCAGTTTGGGATCTAACGGCCTGTCCTGTGAAGCGGGTCAAGCTCCGCGACGGCGGCCGGTACACGGCGAACCGCATGGGCAACAAAATTCACGTTTCCTTCTCCCTCGACGTTTGGGATCTGTAAGTGCCGATTTCCGCAACGCAAGCCTGGGCCGAGGCCGCCGCCTCCGCGCCCAAGGATGAGGTCATGCTCATCACGATCGAGCTGATCCATCCGACCTTTGTGGAGAACGGCGCTCCTGCCCCGATCAGGGCCGTCCGCAACACGGTCGATGTCAACTTCCGTCTGGAGGATGGCGCACCGGTCGGCGGCGGCACGGTGGTCCCCTTCAAGGCGATCCCGTTCGAAATCGACTATCCCCGCATCGGCAACCTCGGCGCCGAGGCCACCATCCGGCTCGACAACGTGAACCGGGAGGCCTCCCGCTACCTGGGCGAGGCCGTGAAGCTCAATACGCCCATTCAGGCGATCTTCCGCGGCTATCTGGCGTCCGATCCCAACACGGTCGGGCAGGGCCCTTACAAGCTCATCCTGCGCAACGTGAAGCGCACGGCGCGGCAGCTTGAGGGGCAACTCGCTATCGCTCGTCCGCAGAACATGCGCGTCATGCGCGAGGTCTATGACATGGTGCGCTTCCCGAGCCTCTTGGCGGTGTCGTGATGGATCGTCTCGCCTTCTATGAGAGCCTGATCGGCAAGCCCTACAGGATCGGGGCGCGTGGTGAGGATGGGTTCGATTGTTATGGGTTGGCGCAGCATGTGCAACTGACCCTCGCTGGCATCGAAATGCCGGATGTTGAGGCGCGGCCAACAACTACGCGCCAGCAAGCGGAAGTTCTTCTCGATCATCCAGAGCGTAATAATTGGGTTCAGATAGAAGAGCCCGAAGATTTATGCTTGGTATTAATGGGGAATGTAGCCAAAAGAGATTTCCACCTTGGGACTTATGTAGTACCATCTACAGTAGGTGGAGTGCTTCATATCACTAAAGAAGCCGGTGTTGTCTTTGATGATATGCCTGCACTCAAAGCCTCTGGCTGGAACTACATGAAGTTTTACAAGAGGATTGCGTAATGCTGACTGCCGAGCGTTTGCGTTATCTGTTCCGCTACGACCCGGAAACGGGCCAGTTCTGGCGGCGTCATCCTCACGCTGGCTATAACATCAACCGCGAAGCCGGTTATGTTCGCAAGGGCGCTCCATACCGCGAGATCCGAGTAGACCAGAAACTATACCTCGCCCATCGTCTTGCTTGGCTCTACATGACCGGCGAGTGGCCGGTTGAGACTGTTGACCACATCGACGGCATCCCTGCGAACAATGCTTGGGCCAACCTACGCGCGGCCACCTTCAAAGAGAACTCCAGGAACCGTGGACGCCTGCCCAACAATACCACAGGGTACCCGGGGGTAAGCAGGCAGAGGCGGCGCTTCCGCGCTCGCATCGTAGTGGACGGCAAGCCGATAGAACTTGGTAGCTTTGACACGAAAGAAGCCGCGCGTGATGCTTACAACGCCGCCGCGAAAGAGCATTTCGGTGAGTTTGCGAGGGTGGCATGAGCGCGAGAGAAAACATGGTTGAGCGGCTACGACTGGATAATGCCGACGACATCGCCGTGCTTCTGGAGGAGCATCTGCGATGCGATGACGGATACATCGAAGGCGTGCCCTATGTGGCCGTCAAGATCGCGGAGGAATACGAGGCTGAGATCAGGCGGATCAACGCTATAGGCGAGATTGCTCGGCAGTTAGCAGAACAGGCCCACCAGGACTACCAAAACATGATGCGCGACCGCGATGGGTTGCGGGACGAAGCGCGGGCGCTAAAGCAATACCTCTCTGCCGAGAGAGAGTTTAACCGGCAATTGGCTGCGGAGCGGGATCGGCTGCGGAAAGAGCTTGAGGCGGTCAACAATGAGTTCGGCTCTCAGACTGCCGATTGGCCCGAGGCTTGGACGCGTGTCGCAAAACTCAAGCAGATCAACGGCGAACGGTGGCAGAGGATCGAGCAACTAAAGGCCCTTCTGGCCCGCGCCATCGGCTACGAACCGCAGCTTGATACCGAGATACGTGCAGCCATCGGAGAGAAGGCTTGAAATACCTAATCGCCGGGCTGGAGTTTGCCGCCCTTAATGCCGTGATCCTGCTGCCGTGGTGGTGGTTCGGGTACATTCACTAGAGCGCCATCCCTGACCATGAAATCAGCCGTTAAGCACTCGCTTCTGGTCTTCGATCCGGAGCACCATGACGTTCGCGTGCCCGAAGCTGGCCTCGTGCTCCCCATTGCCGAGCACAAGACACGCAAGCGCAAGCCGACGATTGAGCAGTTGATCGCGGAGACCGGCTGGCAATTCAACCTGCCGACTGTCTGCAAGGTCAATGGTCAGTATCTCTCCCGCACCGAGTGGGCGTCCTACAAGGTCGCGGCGAACGACAACGTTGAGTTTGTCTCCCGGCCTCTCGGCGGATCCAGCGGTAGCGGGTCCTCGGCCAAGAGCATCGGCGCGATCGTCGCCATGGTGGCGCTCACCGCGCTCGCCCCCTGGGCGATGGGTGCGATCGGGCTGACGGGCATCGCTGCCTCCATCGGCTCGTCGCTGCTCATCGCGGGCGGCGCCATGGCGATCAGCCATTTCCTCAAGCCCAAGGCGGGCGGCAAGACGGCCGAGAACGAGGAGCTCTACTCCTTCGGCCTCGGCGGCAACCAAGCGCGCCCGCTTCAGCCCATCCCGGTTCTCTACGGCCGCACGCTGTCGTTCCCTGACTTCGCCGCTCCGCGCTATTCGGAGTTCGACGGCGACAAGATGACGGAATACGGCCTCTTCGCCCTGACCTGTGGCGATGCCGATGTGGAAGAGGTCCGCATCTCGGACACGCGCATCTGGACGAAGAGCGGCGGCTATAACCAGTCCTTCCCCGGCATCACCATCCAGATCCGCAAGCCTGGGGAAAAGGTCACGCTGTTCCCGGTCAACGTGGTGACGGCCTCCGAGGTCACCGGCATCGAGTTGAACACGACGGACACGCCCGCTTTCACGGCGAATGCGGCCGGCACGCTCACCAAGGAACTGCTCCTCGACTTCGTGTTCCCGTCTGGCCTGTATCAGGAATACAAGGGCGAGATGTACCCGGCTTCGGTGCGCGTCCTCGTGCATGCCCGCCCGGTCAACGATGCCGGCGCTCCGATTGGCGAGTCCGTGCGGATCCTCGACAAGACCTTCACCTACACCAAGAACAGCCAGATCCGCATCACCGAGCGGGTCGAGATCCCGCCCGGGCGCTATGAGATCAGGGCCCGGCGCACGAGCGAGAGCATCACCGGCAAGCAACTGAACGGCGGCAAGGTCTCAGGCGTCGATGACATCGTCTGGTCGGCGCTGCGGGCTCACATCGACGGCCCGAACTCCTTCCCGCGTGTGACGACCATCGCCATCCGGGTCAAGGCGTCTGAAGCCCTGCAAGGCCTGATGAACGGCCAGATCGGCGTCATTGCCACCCGCATCATCCCGGTCTGGAACGGCTCCGGCTTCGTCAATCAGCCGTCGCGCTCGATTGCCTGGGCGGCCCTGGATATGTGGCGCAATGCCGACTATGGCGCGGGGCTCGGCCTGGAGCAGGTCGACTTCCAGTCGTTCTATGCCTACGACCAGCTTTGGACCTCGCTCGGCCATCACTTCGACTATACCTTCAAGGAACCGCAGACGCTCGATGACGCGCTCGAGACGGTGCTGAAGGCGGGAAGGGCGGTTCCGGCGCCTGTGGGCGACCGGCTGACCATCGTCAGGGATGAGCCCCGCGGCATCCCGCGCATGATCTTCACCGATTACGACATCGTGCGGGACTCGCTCTCCATCGATTACACCCTGGCGGATGACGACATCGCGGACGGCATCGTCGGGGAGTACATCGACGAGACGACCTTCAAGCTGGCCGAGGTGTCCTCCGCACCCGATGGGGTGACGCTCGCCAAGCCTGCGCGCGTGCAGCTCCCCGGCGTGCAGAAGCGCTCGCAGGCGGCCGGTCTCGTGCGCTTCATGGCAGGCGAAAACCAGTATCGGCGGGTCACGGTCTCGTGGACGGCCCGCGCCGAAGGGCGCCTGCTCAAGCGTGGCGACCTCGTGAAGCTGTCCTGCGAGGAGCCGGAAACCTGGGGCCAGTCGGCCGAGGTCGTGGCCTATGACGATGCCTCGCGCCGGATCACCTTCGACCATGACCTCGAATGGGATGCGAACGCCCTCAACCATTACGTCGAGATCCGGGCGGCTGACGGGCAGCCCTGGGGGCCGGTGCGGGTCACGCGCGGCACCTCCGACCGCATCGCGATCGTCAACGCGCAGGACTTCGCCAGCGAGGCCACCCGGCAGGGCCGGAGCCTCGCTCAAGCTATGGCCCGGGCGCCCAAGGCGGACATGCCCACGGCCGCCTTCTCGCCCGGCGAGCCGCGCTCCTTCCGCGTGTTGATCACCGAAGGCACGCCCGACACGGACGGCGAGCACATCACCCTGACAGGCGTCTTGGACGATCCCATCGTCTATGACGTGACCGAGACCGGCGTGACGCCGCTGCCGATCACGCCCGACGTGTTCTCGCAGGCCATCCCGGTCATCACGACGCTGTCAGGCCGGGTCTATCAGCGCGGTCTCAGCCTGGTCCTGCAGGCGGGCTGGCAACCGGCCAAGGGGGCGATCCGGTATATTGCCGATGTGTCCTATGACGGCGGCGGAACCTGGGTCCGCGCCTATGAGGGCGATGCGACCACCTTCGAGGCGATCGTCGCGGGCGCTCAGACAATCCGGCTGCGCGTGGCCGGCGTCACCGGCAGCAATGTGACCGGCGTCTTCAGCATCACCGAGATCGACCCGCCGCCGCTTGTCTTGGACGACCAGTTCTTCATCATGAAGATCCGGCCCGACGATCTCGTTCCTGAACTGAGCCGCGACTTGGATGGGATGGGCCTGCTCGACCAGATCGCGGATCTGGCTGGTGAAGGGCGCACCGTGGCCGAGGAGGCAGACGACCGCGCCCGGGCCGCGATCAAGGAAACAGCCCTGGTCAAGGTCACCGCCGACAAGGCACTCGCCGTCTTCGGCACGGATGTGATCGCGGAGTACGACAACAACGGCATCACGGTCGGCCAGCAGTTCACCGCCGTGGCGGATGTCACTGGGCAGCTTGTCGGCGCCTACAAGGTCCAGATCAACGGCACGAATGGCTTCTTCGGCGGCTTCCAACTTATCGGCGCGACTGGACCTGAAGGACAGCCGATCAGCGAGTTCAAGATTGCCACCGACAAGTTCCTCATCGGGGCGCCTGGCTCGGGATTTGGAGCCGAGGCGGTCTTCTCCATCGGCACCCGCAACGGCGTCGGCCGCATGGTCCTGCGCGGCGACTTCATCGCGGACGGCAGTATCAACGCGAACCAGATCCACGTTGTGAGCCTGTCGGCAGTCTCGGCTAACATGGGGACGCTCACCGCAGGCGTCATCTCTCTTACTGGCGCCTCGGGCCGCATCGAGATTTACGACTGATGGCGCGGCGCATGGTTCTGGGCCACTTCGGTGGCGGCTTGGTCGACTTCCGCATCTCGCGGTCGGGCTTTGACGCCATGACGGCGAACGTGGCTGATCGCACGCAGATCAGCTTCGCGCTCTCGCGGGACGTAATGGGGCGGGTGGCATCGGCGGGCAGCATCAATGCCCTCGATAGTGCCGTGTCGTTCTCGGAGGTATTCCCCGCCGAGCCTCCAGTCCTGTTTGGAACCGTGAGGAACTCCGGCGCCTATATCGATGAGTACCGGCGCATCCAGGGCAACGGCGGGCGCTATCAGGATGGCACCCCCTACTGTGCCGTGGTGACAACGACGGCGATCCGGGTGACCAATGCGGCGCCCTTCGGCATCGCTCTCTCGAGCGGCGACAAGTTCGTCTACATGGCGGTGGCGTGATGGCGCGGCGGGTCCTCTTCGGGGCGAACAGCGCCGGCCGGGTTGGTATCTACGTGTCCAAGCCCGGGGTCGATGCCTACACGGCGCCCGAGTCTCAGTTGCTGTTCTCGGACCAGCGCCGGCACTTCATGATCCTGCAATCCGGTAGCATCCAGCTCACCGGCTCGCTGACCAATCCGGGGAGCGGCGTGCGGGTCAACTTCACCCAGCGCCCGGGGCAGAAACCCTTCGTGCTCTGCGGCGACTTCAACCCGCGTCCATCGACGACGCCTGTGCGGGCAGTCGTGGACAGCACCGGCTTTACCGCCTTTCCCGCCGCCGACTGGCAGGGGCAGTATCCTGCGGCCGGCAAGTTCGTACAGTACTTTGCCTTCCTGAAGAGCGAATGAGTAAACGCATTCTCATCGGCCGGGACGCAGGCGGCGACTTCCGCATCCGGTCCTCGGCGGCCGGCTATGATGTCGAAACCGCGCCGCTCGACCAGATCCTGTTCGATGCGGGCGCGATCCCCGGTCGGATCATCACCCAGGGCGCCCGCTACTGTGAGTGGAACCCCTATCAGGCGAGCCAGCCCAACCAGCCCGAAACGACGACATTTGCGCATGGGGTCCCGTCCGGCCTGTCCTTCATCATCCTCGCGATCGGGAAGGCGCAGTACTCAGACGGCTCTACCCCGGACGACTGGCGGTATTGGACATGGACGCTTTTCACCCCGCAAAGCACAGAGCGCATTGTCGTCTCCACTAATCTCGGCAACCCGACAATGAGGGGCCGCTACTGCACACCCTTCCGGTTCTCGGGTGACGATGGGGCCGGCTTCCCGAACTGGGGCGGATGGTGGCTGTCTTGGAACGGCACGAACATCACAGTGACGAACAACTGCGCGAATGGCGTTTGGCTGCGCTGGCAGGCGCTGGAGGTCTGATGATCCTGCAATTTGACGAGAACGGGAGCCTGATCGGCTCCATCACATCCGTCGGCTATCCGGCTCCACAAGAGACGCTGGATCTTGCCCTCACTACGGCGGCCTCTGTCGAGGACGTGCCCCCGTTTGAGCCGCGCTATTGGCATCGGACGGAAGACGGGTTGAAGATCCGGCCCCGGCTTGCCCTCACGACCCGCGAGAAGAGCGAGAGCGGCGGAAGGCTCTTCGTCATCGAGGGCATTCCGGCCGGCGCCATGGTGCGCGTGACCGGCCCCGACAACGGCGAGCTTGAGGCGGATGGCGAGGCGGTCGAACTGCTGTTCCAGCAACCAGGCGGCTACCGCGTGACGGTCGCGGCTGAGCCCTACCAGCCGCAGGAGTTCGATGTGCGCGTGGAGGCGGCCCATGGCACGGCTTGAACTCGGTCCAAACCTTGAGCAGCTGCGCGAGCAGGCCGAAGGCGCTGTCGATCGGCACTTCGAGCCGGTGCGGCAGCGCATGGCGCTCTACACCCGGAAGACCATGGAGGCGCGGCGGCACCTCGCGGGCAGCCCTTCCGCGATGCTCAACAAGGAAGCGCAGCGCCGGCGCATCAAGGCGGATGATATCGCCCGCCGGGTGGTCGCGCTCGCCGAGGTCGACGAGGCGACGGAAGACGACCGGATCGCCCTGAAACTGAAACTCCGCAAGGCGCTCACCGCCGAGAAGATCCGCAAGATCCTCTCTCAGAACGGCATCACTCTTTAAGCAGGCAGGTCCATGGCTCTCGACCCCGACTATTTCTTCTATTCCGATGGCACGATCACGCTGACCAACGGCTCGGATCTCGCGACCGGCACCTTCACCGCATGGGATCCTGCCGTCCTGCCGTTCGATTTTGTTTTCCCGAATGACGGCATGTCTGGAATGGCCGTCATCAAGGAAGTGCTCGGCATGAGCCAGATCCGGCTTGCCAAGCCGTGGCCGGGCCCGACGCTGACGGATGCGCCTTACTTCATGGTGCGCTGGACCAAGCACACCGATCCGAAGATCTATGCCCTCCGGCTCTCCGATTACCTCACGCGCCTGAAGGCCATTCCTGAGAACCTCGAGGAGATCGGTCAGCAAGTCGCGACGGATGCAGCGGCGGTGGCTTCGGCTCTGCCAACGATCACGCAGGCGGCCAGTGATGTCGAGGCAGACCGGCAAGCCGTCGATATTGCGGCGGCGGCCATTGAGGTTGCCCAGATCGCCACCCTCGAAGCGCGCGACGAGACGATCGAGGCCCGCGACGTGGCTGTCTCGGCGGCGGGGTCCACGCAATCGCTCTGGGACACCCGTGCGGCGGCCCTGGCGGCCAATATCCCGGCCCCTGTCCAGTATTTGCGAACGGCGGGCTATGCAGCAGTCGGGGATGGTGGCGGGGCTCTCTATGATCGTATCGCGGCCCCGTCGACTGCCAAAGCTTGGCACTTTCAGAGTGCAGACGGAGCATGGTGGGCTCTCGTGGCTGACCCCGTCAGACCGAGGATGCTCGGGGCCAAAGGCGTTGGAACCGACGACACCGCAGCCCTCCAAGCCGCAATCGATTACTCGGCCGCGTTCAACGTTGAACTCGACCTTGGGGCCGGAGATTTTGGCGTCGCAGGCGAGTTGCTGGTCAACACTTCGCATTTCAAAATGACAGGTGCTGGATTGGGGAACACCACGCTCCGGGCCGTTGGCAACTTCGGCTTCATGCTCCGGATCGGGCCGTCGGCTAATTACTGTCGCATCCAGCATCTGACGCTCCTTTCCATGTATACCACAACGCGTTCAGTCCGGATCGATGAGAATGCAACTGTAATTCGGTTTTCGGGCTGTGAGTTCTCCGGCGACGTGGCCGATAACCTCGTCTACTCCATGGGGCAAAACGTCGATTTCGATGCCTGCTCCTGGTATGTCGGCGGTGCCAATACGCTTGCGCTCACCTTCGATTGCTACAACCAGAACGGCGGCGTCACCGACTGCCGCATCGGCGGCCCTGGCAAGGGGATCCGGATCGCTCGCTCCAGTGCCGCAAAGCACCGCGTCGAGGGGCTCCGGGTTGTCGGCACCTACTTTATTAACACAGGCGAATACAACATTGAGGTTGGCCCTTCGTTGTTCACAGTGATCGACAGTTGTGTTCTCGATCAAGCTGGGCTCGCGAACGTGAAGATCTTGGACGGGGCCGACAACGTCACCCTCTCGAATAATTGGGTGGCCAATGGAGGGGGGTTTTCGGGTACGGGCGTCTATATCTATGCTAACGCTGGCAATGGCCATATCATCCAGGGCAATCAGTTCCAGTTTTGCGCGCAGGCCATCGTAGTCGACGCTAATCCTAGCAGCCGGATCAGCAACGTAACGATCTCTGGGAACTCCTTCCAATCCATGGGCAATAACACGCTGGTTCTGGACAGTGTGAATGGGTGCATCATCACGGGCAACACGGATGGCTCGTTGCCGGGTGGCGGGTCGTGGATGACTAAGGGCACCTTCGGGCCCGGGAGGTACATCTTCGACAACAACAAGTGGCACACCACTCCCCCGGGTTTGTTCCACTCCACCTCATCCTACCGTTTTGGCAACGAGATCGGCATCCGGGGCAGCAACGAGGGGGCGACCATGCCGGGGGCGAGCGTGACCTCGATGACGATCCCGCATGGTCTGTTCACCACCCCGGACATCGCCTTCGCGCAGTTGGAGGGCCATAACTCGGCCGTGACGATCTCGAACCGCACGAATACAACGTTCACTGTAAGCTGGAATACAGCTGTGAACCCGGTCATTCACTGGCAGGCCAAGGTCGCGCGCTAGGAACCTGTGCAAAGCGGCGCTTGATTGCTCCCCGGAGGATGGGAATAATGGCCCTGAATTGACAGGGACCATGATGGACAGCGCATTTCAGAGGGTGATGGAGCGGCGCAAAGCTCGGCTGTTGGGCAACTACAGGGTTGCAGGGAAGCGGGGCGTCGAGGTCGGCCCTCTCAGCCGGCCCGTGGTGCGGCGGGATGAAGCAGAGGTCTATTACGTCGACCATTGCTCAACCGAGGAGTTGAAGGCGAAGTATTCTGGCGACCATGCCCATATCGAGGGGATTGAGGATGTCGACTTCGTCTGGCGCGACCAACCGCTCGTGGATCTGATCGGGGACAAGGCTCCCCTCGACTTCATCATCGCGGCTCATGTCATCGAGCACGTTCCGGATCTGCGGGGATGGCTTGGTGAGATGCACGATGCTCTGAAGGTCGGCGGGCGTCTGCTCCTGATCGTTCCGGACAAGCGGTTCACATTCGACTTCTACCGCCGCCTAAGCTCGTTCGAAGAGGTCACGCAGGCCTGGCAGGAGAAGCGCCGCCGCCCAGGTCTGCGCATCGTCATGGATCACTTCGCGAACGTGGTGACTGCCAACACCTGGGCGCTCTGGGATGATTATAGGACCGCTGAAGGCCAGCAGTACCATCACGGTCCCGAGTTCCTTGAGATGGCGATGCGGCAGCATGCAGAAGGCCAGTATGTGGACGTTCATGCCTGGGTGTTCACACCCTGGCACTTCATGCACCTGATGAGCCGCATGGTTCGGGAGATGGGGCTCAAGTTCGACCTGAAGTTCTTCATGACCACGCAGGATCACGATCTCGAGTTCTACGTGCAGTTGGAACGGGTCAAGATCCCGTCGACGGATTGGGCGGCCGAGGCCGAGAAGGCAGAGCGAGAGGCGCTGTGGCCGCCTGGCTCCGCTCACATCCAGAGGTCGGAAGCCCAAATGGTCTTGGAAGACCAGAACGCCGCGCTTCGGAACGATCTGCTGGCGATGCAGAGCAAGTTCGAGACCTTGCAGGCTGAGTGCCAGGCGATCAGCGCGCAGCTTCAGGCGGAACGGTCGCTGACCATGGCGGACCGGGCGAAGCTGGGATTGAGAGCCCGCCTGGGCAGACTAGCGAAATAACTCCTTCCTGATCGCGAGGGATTAGCAGCCGCTCTTCGGAGCGGCTTTTTCTATGCCACATCACGAGGACATCATGACCACCGAGACATTCGGGCGGGCGCTTTCGCTCGTCCTCAAGCACGAAGGCGGGTACGTCGATCATCCGAAGGATCCGGGCGGCGCCACCAACCGAGGGATCACGCTGACAACCCTAAGTGCTTGGCGAGGGCGCAGGGTCTCCAAGGCAGAGGTCAAAGCCCTCACCGTAGAGGAGGCCGGTGCTATCTACCGAGCCAACTACTGGAATGTAGTGAAGGGCGATGATCTGCCAGCCGGCCTGGATTATGCAGTCTTCGACTTTGCTGTGCTCTCGGGTCCTGCGCGAGCTGCAAAGCATCTTCAGGCCTTGGTTGGGACCAAGGCCGATGGGGTGATTGGCCCTCAGACCCTGGCGGCGGTGCGAGCTGGACAGCCAGCCGATCTCGTCCGGAAGCTGACCAAGTCTCGGTTTGAGTTCCTCTCCTCACTTCCGACCTGGCCGGTCTTTGGCAAGGGCTGGCGTTCGCGAATTGTGGGGGTAGAGCAGCAAGCGCGCGCCATGATCACGGCGCCCGCCGCTCCTGCTCCAGTGCCACCACCACCCGGCTCTGAACGCGCTCCAGCGCCGCCCCCTCCCGGCATCGACCCTGCTCCGGTTCCCGTCTCCCAGCCCGCCACTTCAGGCGGGCTTTTTGCTGCCCTCAAAGGCCTCCTGGAAGCCCGTTTCGGAAAGAAGGCATGATGTCACCGATCATTGGCTTGCTCCTTCAATACGCTCCCGAGTTGATCGGCATGTTCGCCGGCGACAGGGCGGGCGCCGCAGCCGGCAAGGTCGCCGATGTCGCCAAGGTTGTGTTTGGGACAGATGACCCGAAGGCGGCACAGGCCCAAATCCAGGCGGATCCGAAGCTTGCCGAAGTCTTTGTCGAGCAGGCCAGGACCGCCCTTGAGGTCTTCCGTCTGGAAATCCAGGACGCGCAAGACGCCCGGCAGCAGACGATCACCCTGGCGCAAACCGGCTCGGCGATCTCCTGGGGAGCGCCGCTCGTCTCGATCCTGGTCACGGTGATGTTCGGCGGGGCTCTGTACCTTGTCCTAGCCCAGCCTCTCGCCCTGGACGAACGACAGGCGACCGTCGCCAACATCCTGCTCGGCGTCCTCGGGGCGGCCATGACGCAGGTGATCAACTACTGGCTCGGCAGTTCATCGGGCTCCAAGCGGTCGGGCGACGCCGTTCGGACCATTGCCGAGCGGGCCATTGCTGAGACGGTCCTGCCCCGAAAGGTGGGGCCTTAAGAATGCAGTTCAGCTGGGACATCAACCTCTCAACCATCTTCATGATCGGAGGGACTGCGCTCGCCCTCATACGGTTCTGGATCCAGGCAGAGCAGAAGGCCGTCCAAGCCGACAAGCGGGCTACCGCGGCTGAGGAGAAAGCGGACAAGGCTCACGAGAAGATCGCCATCCTGCAGGCTTCCGTGAATGCCTATCAGGTCACCCAGGCGGAGCGCCTCGTCTCTCGAGAGGTTCTGCGAGAGGTTGAGGGACGGCTGGCAGGCTCGATCGAGAAGCTCGGAGACCGGCTGGACAGTCTGCTTCGGGAGGTTATCCAGCACCGGGGAGAGTAGGGACCATCCACCCTTGCCGCCAAGCTTCCCGACTCTATGTCGTGCCCTCCCAGGAGATGCGGCACATCACCTGAAAGGCCTCGTCGGCTCACGCTGGCGGGGCTTTTACGATCTCCACCCTGGCGGCATAGGCCGGTCCTTGTAGGACACGCCCAAAGCCGCATTCCGCACGGCATCTGCCTTCACGCCATAGAGGCGGCCGATCTTGGTCCATCTCCTGTCGCCCACAGCATAGCGTAACCGGATATCGAGAACCTGCTCGACGGTCAGCTTGTGGGAGTTCTTCTTGGGCCTGCTCATCCGTATTCGACTCAACGAGAACGAATAAGGAACATGGCGCTTGAGCAGGAGTGAAGTCGAGTCCTAGCAATAGGGGTGGGGGGGAGGCTGTGGAAACAGTGGATAGTGGCTGCCGCTCGTTCTCGGCTATTCCTTAGTTCCTTCTAGAGGGGGAAGGACGGGCGTCCCGGCTAAAGCCGTCGCGCTGGCAGGCTTCGCCCTCAGCTCCTTCGGATCTTCGCCGTTCCGGTGCTCATCGCTGACGCGGAGGGCGGCGCCGATCATTTCAGCCCATACCCCGCGTGCCCACTTCCTGCACTCGCCCGTTCCGCAAGCGTCGACCATCCCCTCTGTCGGCTCCCGCATGGCCTCAATGGCTAGTCGGGCAGCTCTGTAGGCCCTTCGCTTCTCCTGCGGGTGGTCGTCATTGTCGAACATGCGGCTTGCGAACTCGCCATCGTCAGGATGGTAGTTCGTGCTGAAAATGGCCCTCGCAACCTTCTCCACCATCTCACTCATAGCCACCTCCAACCCTGCGATTGCGGGAGACCTGCGGATTATCGCCCGTGTCGCAAAGAGCGGACTGAGCAACCCGAGCCGCTTCCTGACAGCCTTGGCAGCACGTATTCTGCGCTATGCTCCTGAGGGAAGTATAGAACCGCTCGTTCTCGGCCCTTGCACCCTCAAGAAGCTCGGCTTGGTTCTTGTTGATGACGCGCAGTTGATCAATGACTTTCCAAGAGCCCGCAATCCGGTCCACGCTATCCTGTAACCGCTGGATCTCCTGATCTCGCTCAGACATGGAAAGGGCGTGCTCATCCATCAGGGTATGGGCCATATCAAGCGCCATGGCCCGAATTGTGTAGATGCCGCCGTTCAGCCCCTTCCACCGCTCTGCGATAGCTTGGATGCGACGTGAGAACTGCTCGACATCCTGAGGCGGCGCGACTTCGCGGCTAGCCTGTCCAGCCATTGAGCTTTCCCGATGAGGGCCTTGGCCCGAAGGAGGGCACATATGATCTTCACTCATTTCCCATCCTCCCAGCAGCGATAGGGGAAGGGAGAGCGGCTTTGCCTGCCTCGGTGAGAACCCAGCCAGTGAAAGGCGCCACGGTCCAGCCGTTTCGGCACCCCTCACGTTTCTCGACAAGTCCCTTCGCCGCCAGCTTTTCCATGGTCTTCCGCTTCCAGTGAAAGTGCATCCCATCTGGCCATCGGGCGCATTCTTGAAGACCGGCCATTTCCAGCTTGTTCAGGCTCATCCCATCCTCCCGGATGCAAGAGGGGCGGGAAGGGCGAACAATGGCATGACGGGCTCTCCGTCTGATCCGATCCGGACCCACTCGCCGTTCTCGAATGACAGGTCACCGCCCGGCAGATCTGTGAAGCGGTGGGACCAGCCCATCGTCCAACGGGACAGGATTACGGTGGCGGGCAGACCGTCGATCATCTCTAACTCCGCCCGGATTGCCCTCTTGCCAGAGCCAACATAGGCGGCGCTCAGGACCGATTTGAAGGACGGCGGGACCCCTGGCGGCAGAACCGACTCAAGGGTTCGAGAAGTGATGGTTGCGGCTGTGCTCATGGCATACCCTCAAAACGTCCAACAGAACGTCCAACGTCAGGGCCGCCAAGGCTCTCTTAAACCCTTGCTCTGCAAGGAAAGTTGAGGGCTTAGAAAAGGAAATGGCGGAGACGGAGGGATTCGAACCCTCGATACCCTTTTGGGGTATGCTCATTTAGCAAACGAGTGCCTTCAGCCGCTCGGCCACGTCTCCGGGCGAAGCGGCCGGATCTGGGATCCCGCTTCGCAGGTGGCGCAATAGACGCGAAGAGGGTCTTTTCGTCAAGGTCCTAAATTGCCCGTTTCCAAGGCTGCGGCTTGGCGCTTCAGGGCAGGGTTACGAGAGCGGCCACCAGGCTGCCGAGCCCGGCGGTGGCGCCGATCAGCAGAAAGGCATCCAGGGCGAGAGACCAAAGGTCTTGATGAAACGGGTGCATGATAGACCCCCTTGGTTTGGGTCGTTTCTATCATGCAGTGACGTTACGGCATTGTTCTGGATCAAAGACAGGCTTCAAAAGACCGGAAGCGAGGGCCGCGCTCCTACCAGAACAGGTTGGACAAGGCGAGACTGGCCAGTCCGATCCCTGAAAGGAAGATCGGAAACCATTTCGGGCATGCGCAATTGGCTTCGTCGAGTTCCACCCTGTTCCTCCATCGACCAGTGAGGGATGCCATCAAAGCGTCTGCGGGCCCGATAGGGAAGAGCAGCGAGTGGTGAAATATGTGCCTTTACGACTAAAGGCCGGGCATCATGGGATGGATCGCTTCGCTCATGAGGCAGGGCTTATCTCCGCCTTCCCATAGAGATGCCGGATTTCCTCGAAGCTGCGGATGGCAGGGCCGGACGGCCTGACGATGACGGCGCTCAACTGCTTGAACTTGTCGTCGGCCCAATCTTCGACGACCAAGGTGACGGCATCCCGAAGCGGCAATGTCGCGACCTTGCATGCCATGTTCATGCCGGCCGACCGTTCGTATGGCCGGGTGAGTGCAAGAAGGTCCACCATCTCGTCCAAATCGTGGGCTGCGGTCACGATGCTCTCCACTTCGAAGTCTCGAACGAGCCCGGGCATTGGCAGCCAATTGTGGCAACCAAATGCCCAAGCTTGGTTCAGGCTCGGACTTCAACGGAAAAGAGCGGATCGCCTCAGGGTACGACCCGGCGTGCCGGATATCTGAACCGCTTGAGCAATTCGTCGCTATGGCCCACGAGCAGGGCTGCTTCCGACGGGAGGGCGTCTTCGGTCACGGATTCGAAGCCCGGGAAGAGGCCCAGATACGCCGTGTTCGGGAGGCTCACGAGGAGGATCGATTGGCCGGATCCCGGGTCGCACGCCGCGGCGAGCATCATCTGCTTAGGGCTTCCGAGCTTGACGAACAGTTCCTCGAACCGCTCCTGCGTCGGCTCCCACTCAGCAGGACTGACGGCTTTCTTCGCCCACAGCATCGCCGACATCCCGGCCAGAGGAACCCAGTCTTATGCTTCATCCTAATCCAATGCGGGCCGACAAGCGAGCGGCTGCACGAGGTCATGACAGGAGAATGAGACGAGGACGCGCTGTCCGGAAGGTTCGAGGCCGCACAGAGGATCAGATCAATTCAGGCTCTTTTTCTCGGGCCTCATGTCGGAAAGGCATGACTTGGAGATGTCGCCCGTAGCATCTGGAATGATAAGAACGGACACCGCATGGCCGTGAGACGCGAGCGTATCGGCCGCATCGAAAGCCGATCGTTCCGCGTCCTGCCGTGTTGCGAAGGCCGACTGCTCCCGGTCCGCGTATGTGACCAGCCACTCGTCCTGAAATTTGAAGACGACAAAGCGGTCCGTATGCATCAGCCCCTCCCATGCTTTGCAATCGAGCCCTGGCAGGCTACCCGATTACAGCCCGTCGGGAACGAGGCGATGGGGGTAGGCGGATGGTCAAAAAGGATAGAGCGGACGCGGCTCTCAGGTCCGAAAGTTCCGGCTTTCCTCCGTAAGGCACGCGCAATCCGGCCCGGAAAGCCGGTGCCGTCGGCGTGACCGACGGCACCTGTTCTTCATGGTTCGGCAGTTTCGGCTCAGGCGGAAGGAAGCCGTCCCTCAGGGGTATATTTGTCGACGGCCTGCGGAAGCTCCCTGGACAGGCGAGCGAGAAGCTCCTCGCGGGACAGGCCGGTCTGCTGGGTCAGGGTCGCCAGGACATCAGGTCCTATGGCCTGTTCCAGTTGCTGCGGCGCGACCTCCTTGTTCGGGCCGGTGCCCACCCAGGAATCGGCAACGTCACCATGGCCACTCTGCCTGAAGCTGTCGATCAGCTCGCCCAGGCCACCGTTGAGGATGCCGCCCGGGTTCTGCCCGCTCAACCCTCCCAGCAATCCGCCGAGACCTCCTAGGCCTCCCGGACTGCCTTGCGGTTGGCCTGGATTTCCCGGCGTGCCTGCGGGGTTGTTGTTCGATGTCGCGCCGCCCAGCATTTCGGCGATCTTGTCCCTGTTCTGGTAGCCGGCGATGGCAAGAAGCCCCAAAAGGGCGGTCATGGATGGAAAGCCTCGGCTCATGAAATCCTCCTCGTCCGATGCACGAGAATCGCGGCCGCCCCGAAAGAGTTCCAATGCACAGGGTCTCAATGGCACCGGTTGGGGAAAATCACGCCTCGGGAACCGGCCGAATGGTCGGATTGACGAACCTTTGCCTGCCGCGGAATGTATGCGCCCGTGTTCGGGAGTGTCTTGAAAGGTAAGACCGATGGCGATCTTCGATGTGGCGGTGATAGGGTTGGGGGCAATGGGCAGCGCCGCGCTATTCGACCTCGCCCGCCGGGGGCAGCGCGTGATCGGCATCGAACAATTCGAGCCCGGCCATGACAAGGGCTCCTCGCATGGGGAGAGCCGGATCATCAGGCTTTCCTATTTCGAGCATCCATCCTATGTGCCGCTGGCCCGCCGGGCCCTGGAGAAGTGGCGCGAGCTGGAGGACCTCACCGGAGAGACCATTCTGACGGTCACGGGTGTTCTCGAGGCGGGTTATCCCGGCTGTGAGGTCGTCGAAGGCTCCCTGGAGGCGTCCCGGCTGCACGAGCTCGACCATGAGGTTTTAAGCGCAGCTGAGATCAACCGGCGCTTTCCCGCCTTCGAGGTTCCGTCTCATTGGACCGGATTGTACCAGCCGGATGGCGGGTTCCTCCGGCCGGAACTCGCCATCCGGCAGTTCGTCGGATTGGCCCAGGGGCATGGCGCCGAGGTCAGGACGAGGACGCGCGTTCTCGCCATCGAGCCGATCAGTTCGGGCGTTCGCGTCAGGACCGAAGCCGGCGAGATCGAAGCCGGGTCGGTAATCGTAGCGACAGGCGCCTGGATCGGCGATTTCGCGCCGGAGCTAAAGCCTCACCTCAAGGTGACTCGTCAGGTGCTAGGGTGGTTCGAGCCCTTGCGACCGGCCTCTTACACACCGGATCGCTGCCCGGTTTTCATCTTCGAGTCCGAGGAGGATGCCTGCTACGGCTTCCCGGATTTCGCCGGTACGGGCGTCAAGGCCGCGTCCCACATCAAAGGCGCTCAACTCATGTCGGCCAACGACCTTGCCCAGGACGGAGGCGCCGAGGACGAGGCGCATATCCGCCGCATGTTCGCCTTGGCGATGCCGGATGCCAACGGGCCGCTCAAGGCCATGCGGACCTGCATGTATACCCGAACTCCGGACGAAGATTTCGTGATCGACCGGTCATCGATCGATCCGCGAATCGTTCTGGCCTCGCCCTGCTCGGGCCACGGGTTCAAATTCGCAAGCGTGATCGGGGAGGTGCTGGCCGACCTCGCCCTTGGAAAAGCGCCCGCGAACGACATCTCTCGTTTCAAGCTCGATCGCTTCAGCGCGCAATCGGCCTGAAACAACAATTCACCATCTGGAGGAACAGCCATGAAGTATGGATATGTCTGTCACCTGTC
Organism: Microvirga mediterraneensis; assembly: GCF_013520865.1. Classification (NCBI taxonomy): domain Bacteria; kingdom Pseudomonadati; phylum Pseudomonadota; class Alphaproteobacteria; order Hyphomicrobiales; family Methylobacteriaceae; genus Microvirga; species Microvirga mediterraneensis. The sequence continues at coordinate 3,528,148 of NZ_JACDXJ010000001.1, read as the reverse complement.
CGTCCTGGCCCTGCTGGCGGGGACCGGCTTGGCTCGCGCCGAGGACATCACGATCGCCGTGGCGGGCCCGATGACCGGCGCGGTCGCCAGCATCGGCGAGCAGCTCAAGAACGGCGCCGAACTGGCCGCGCAGGCCATCAACCAGAAGGGCGGCGTGAACGGACAGACCGTCAAGATCGTCGTCTATGACGATGCCTGCGATCCCAAGCAGGCCGTCGCCGTCGCCAACCGCATCGTGTCCGACGGCATCAAGTTCGTGGACGGCCATGCCTGCTCGGGCTCTTCGATCCCGGCCTCCGAGGTCTATGCGGAGGCGGATGTGCTGATGATGAGCCCGGCCTCCAGCAATCCCGCCATGACCGACAAGGCGGCCGAGCAGGGCTGGTCGACCATCATGCGCCTTTATGGCCGCGACGACGCGCAAGGAAAGTTCATCGGGCCGTGGATCAAGCAGAACTACGGCACCAAGAAGATCGGAATCCTCCACGACAAGAGCGCCTACGGCAAAGGTCTCGCTGACGTCGTGAAGGCCTCCCTCAACAACGCCGGGGTCAAGGAGGTGCTCTATGAGGGCATCAACGCCGGCGAGAAGGATTACAAGGCGGTGGTGAACCGCCTCAAGAGCCAGGGCGTCGAATTCCTCTATTTCGGCGGGTACCATACGGAGGCGGGGCTCATCATGCGCCAGGCCGCCGACCAGGGCTATAAGTTCCAGCTGATGATGGGCGACAGCATCGCAACGCCTGAATTCGGCGCCGTGGCCGGTCCTGCGGCTGACGGGACCCTGTTCACCTTCCCGCCGGACGGGCGCGACAGCGATGCCGCCAAGGGAGCTCTGGAGCAGTTCCAGAAGATCGGCTTCGTGCCGGAGGGCTTTACGCTGTTTTCCTATGCGACGGTTCAGGCCATCGCCGGCGGGATCGCCAAGGCGGGCAGCAGGGATCCGAAAGCGGTCGCCAAGACCCTGCGCGATACGAATGTCGATACCGTCCTGGGGCCAGTGACCTTCGACGAGAAGGGCGACATCAAGAACCCGAAGTACAACATCAATGTCTGGAAGGGCGGCACGTACAGCAAACTGACCCAATAGGGGGGAAGGCTTGCCTGGATAACAGGGCGGTTCCGTCGGGAGCCGCCCTCTCTTATGGCCGGCGTTGGCTATTCTTGAGCGACGGCCTTGTCGTGTTCCCGCGCCGGGACGAGGTGCTCGATGGAGACCCAGTCGGTGCAGGCCCTGAGAATGGGGGCAAGATACGCCCGGTTGCCCTCGATTTCGATGACCCGGCAGGAATAGGCCCGTCGATCTCCCGGCGGGCGGTATACAACGGTCACACCGGGCCGGATTTCGTCTTGGGCCTGTGCATGAGGTTCGTTGCTGGCCGATAGAGTACTGACCTGCCTGTTGTCCTGTTCAAGGGCGGCTTTCTGTCCGGCCCTGTAACGGTCGAGAGCCTGGATCGCCACTCTGGCTCTATCGCGGTAACGGTCGCAGACGACCCGCATCAGCGTTCCCTTCTCGCGGCCTGGATACCAAGTCACGCCACCGATCTTGGCCAGCTCCTCTGCGACGATTTCGATTTCTTCCTCAGTCATTGGCTACAATCCCTCATGAGCAGTTGGTCTGTGCTCAGGTCTTGTGAAAGCACCCTGGCGAACTGCCTCGTTGAGTGCTGATGCCCCCAAAGAATTGTTATTGGTTGCGGCGCCTGGCGTTTGGATTGCGCCGTATAAGGAGACGTTTGACTACGCCTTTAATTCCATCATCTGCTTCTGCAGGATGGCGAGTTGCTGGATATAGGGCTGCCGGCGCTCATAATGGCGCGTTTTCAGCCGTGCGAGTGCGCGAATCTTGAGGTTGGTGTCCGGGGAGGTGTTACTGAGTTTCTGACGCTCCTGTTCGTAATCGTAATCGATATCGGCCAGGGTTGCGAGAAGGGACTGAAGTAACGGCTGGATGGTGGGTGGATACATTCTAGGAAGGTGGGGCTTGCTATACCTTTCTTCGTTCTGAAATTTAGTATCATTCATCTCGTTCCTCATATTAACTTGCGTTAATAGAGCCTCAGAATACTGAGGTCGGGTTACCCCGTCTGTTGGGAACCCGACAGAAGCGGAAGAAATCTTTCTTTCGATCGATTTGCTGCGTTTCTCACTTCAGCGCGAGCCGGGCAGAAGCCTTTCGAAGCTTTGGCGGATCGCGTGGTAGCACTCGCATGCCGTCTCCTCGATCCCGTCGTGATCGGTGATCCTGATCGTTCCACGGCCCTGACTGATCAGCCCCATACGCTGGAGTGTGCTCGTCACGCTGCTGACCGTCGAGCGCTGAACTCCCAGCATCTCGGCGAGGATTTCATGGGTGAGGGGGATGTCGTCCTTATCGGTCCGGTCGCGGGTGCTCAGAATGGCGCGGCAGCAGCGGGCTTCCACACCGTGTATTGCGTTGCAGGCAACGGATTGAAGCGTCTGCGCCAAAAGGGCTTCCGTGTAGCGGAACAGCAAGCGGCGGATGCTCTCGCGCTTGTCGATCACGTCCCGCAAGCGGTCCAAAGCGATACGCGATGCCGTACCGGCGATCTGGGTGACGTAACGTCCGAAGGATTGGTGCATGATCAGCGCGCTCATGAAGCCGAAGACCGATTCCCTGCCGAAAAGCGCCATCTCGACGGAGCCGCCATCCTGCAGAACGGCGACCAGGGAAATGACCGCATCATGGGGGAAGTAGGTATGCCGGATCTGTTCCCCTGTCTGATAGACGACCTTCCCTCGCGGCAGGTCGACAACTTCGAGATGGGGCTCCAGCAACAAATAATCGTCTGGCTCCAAAGCGGCGAGGAGCTGGTTTCTCCGGTGTATGGCGGCCTTCGTACCATTCTTCATGGCAGGGTCTCACCGCTTTTAGGATTCCCGGATGAGGGCAACCGGGTATCCGCCATGATATTGATATCACAACTTAAAAATGTGCAATGCCGGCGGGCCCTTATGAACAGGTGTTTCGCATTCTCTGGTTGGCCCTCCTGGCAAGCAGTATCGGAGTGGAAGCTCTGCTTGATCTCAAGGGAACGGCGAGCGCTTCGCTTTGTGCCGTTCTTTGATGGGGCATGCCTCCAAAGAGCGTGTTGAAGACTTCGCGCGTCCATTTCGGAGCATGCCTCTGCGCTCATGTCATGGGGCTATGCGTATGATCGCAGGGAAAACCGGTTTACCGGTCCCATGGAAGACTCCAGCATGGCTGTAGGCCGATTCCTTCAGGAGACTTTCGCATTGAGTACGCAACCATCTTCGCATCAGACGCGCGGCAGCACCCCGAACGACCTGGCCGATTGGTCCGCTTCCGAGCTTCTCGATGCATATGCCCGCAAGGCGGTGTCTCCTGTCGACGTGACGAAGGCCGTGATCGCGCGCATCGATGCATGCGAACCGCGGCTCCAGGCTCTCTACGCCTATGATCCCGATGCGGCGCTTGGGGATGCCCGCGCCTCGGAGCAGCGCTGGATGAGTGGAGAGGCGCGAGCGCTCGATGGCATTCCGGCGACGATCAAGGAGAACATCGCCACCAAGGGAACGCCGGTGCCGCTCGGCACGGCGGCGCGCCCACTTACCCCGGCAGCCGAGGACGCGCCGGCCGCGGCACGTCTCCGGGAGGATGGTGTGGTCGTTCTCGCCAAGACCACCATGCCGGATTACGGCATGCTCTCCTCCGGCCTTTCGAGTTTCCATGCGCTCGCGCGCAATCCGTGGGACCTCTCGAAGAATCCGGGCGGCAGTTCGGCGGGTGCGGGCGCCGCCGCGGCAGCCGGCTACGGGCCGTTCCATATCGGAACGGACATCGGCGGGTCGATCCGCCTGCCGGCGTCCTGGTGCGGCGTGTTCGGCCTCAAACCCAGCTTTGGCCGGATTCCCATCGACCCGACCTATTACGGGCGTGTGGCGGGGCCGATGACCCGCACCGTGCGCGACGCGGCCCTGATGATGAGAAGCCTCACGCGACCCGACATGCGCGCCCCCATGAGCCTGCCGTATCAGGATCTTCCGTGGCTCGATCTCGACATTGAGGTGAAAGGGCTGAGGATCGGCGTGATGATGCAGGCGGGGATCGGGATGCCGCTCGATCCGGAGGTGCGAGACGCCGTCGAGAGCGCCGCAAAGGCTTTCCAGGAAGCCGGTGCGATCGTCGAGGACGTGCCGCCGTTCATCACCCGCGAGATGCTCGACGGCCTCGACGATTTCTGGCGCCAGCGCGCCTGGATGGACATGGCCCCCCTGAGCGATGGGGAGCGCGGAAAAATCCTTCCTTACATCCTGCAATGGGCGGAGGGCGGCAAGGACTTGACAGGCGCAGAGGTCTACAGCGGCATGAACCAGATGATGGTGATGCGCCATGCGGCCGTCGCCGCGACGCACCGCTTCGACTTCGTCATCTCGCCGGTGGCGCCCTGCGTGGCCTATCCGGCGGAGCTCGCATCGCCCATCCACAATCCCGAAGAGCCGTTCGAGCATATCGGCTACACGGTCGCCTTCAACATGTCGGACCAGCCGGCATCCTCCGTCAATGCAGGCTTCACCAAGGCAGGCCTGCCTATCGGCCTCCAGATCATCGGCCGCCGCTTCGACGATGTAGGCGTGCTGCGCCTCTCTCAGGCCTGGGAGACGATGTGTGCGGACAGGCGCCCCTGGCCGACGCTGTAGCGCGGGGTGGCTCTCGCCCGGAGGTCATGACCGGCCGTGTGCCGGCCAATCCGCTTCTGTCAAGCGCCGCACCCTTCCTATCGAGACCACCGGCCCCAGACCGTAAAAACGCGGGAGGGAAGGGCCATTGAAGCGACACTAAGGGCGAGACTGGCGGGTTTCCTCCTCTGAACGCTGCTGATAAACAGCCGCCATGACGTACAAAGTCGCCGCCCTCTACCAGTTCGTTCCGCTGCCGGATTTCCGGGAGCTGAGGGACCCCTTGCATCGGCTTTGCCTGGATCTCGAGATCCGGGGCACGCTGCTCCTTGCCCATGAGGGCATCAACGGGACGGTGGCCGGAACCGACAAGGCCATCGACGATCTCATGGTCGAGCTCCGGGGCGGCGCGCTCTTCAAGGGGCGCCTCGACAATCTCGAACTCAAATTCTCGACCTCGGCCGAGATGCCGTTCAGGCGGATGAAAGTACGTCTCAAGAAGGAGATCGTGACCCTCGGCGATCCGCAGACCGATCCGCTGCGCCGCGTCGGGACCTATGTGACGCCTGCCGAGTGGAACAGGCTCCTGGACGAGCCCGGCATCGTTCTGCTCGACACCCGCAACGATTTCGAGGTCGAGATGGGCACGTTCGAGGGGGCGGTCGATCCTCGGATCAAGCGCTTCAGCGAGTTCAAGGATTTCGTGAAGAACAAGCTCGATCCAGGTCAGCACAAGAAGGTCGCCATGTTCTGCACCGGTGGCATCCGGTGCGAGAAAGCGAGTTCCTACATGCTGGCCCAAGGCTTCGAGGAGGTGTTCCACCTCAAAGGCGGCATTCTGAAATATCTGGAAGACGTGCCGGAAGCTGAGAGCCGCTGGAACGGCGGGTGCTTCGTGTTCGACGAGCGCATCGCGCTTGGACATGGTCTCGTGGAGCAGCCGGACAGGGGGGAGCAATCCGATGAGTGATCTCGAGACCCGCATCGAGTCTCTCGAGGTGCGAGCAGCCTATCAGGACCAGGTGATCGAGGACTTGAACCAGACGGTCATCGCCCAGTGGAAGCTGATCGACAGCTTGAGACGGCAGTTCAACGAGCTGCTCGACCGCGTCCAGGAGGTCGAGGACAATGCGGTCGGCTCCCCCGCGTCCGAGCCACCGCCACCACATTATTGAACTCGGCGCCAGGGCAGCCGCATCAGACTTTCTTCACGAACTCGGTTTTGAGCACCAGGCCCTTGATCTGAGCCGACCGGCATTCGATCTCGCCTTCGTCATCCGTCAGGTGGATGTTCTTGAACGTGGTGCCCCGTTTCAAGGTCGTCGAGGAGCCCTTTACCTTGAGATCCTTGATGACCTGGACGGAATCACCCTCGTTGAGGATGGTCCCGTTGCTGTCCCTCACAACCATTCTTTTCTCCCTGCGAGGCCTTCGCGCCCCGCCGGAAGGGCATAGCTGCTTGGTGCGCCTGTTGTCCAATCGGGCCTCAGGCGCGTGTCTGGCACCCGGTTCCCATGAGGACTAAAATTTTTTTCACGCTCCTCTTGAACGGTGAAGCTTGCCCAACCAAATCATCGCCCGCGGAGGCCCGGAGAGGCTCCGTTTGAGCCGTTAAAACGCTGATATCATTGGAGGAAGCTTCATGAAGTTCCGTCCTTTGCATGACCGGATCGTGGTCAAGCGCATCGACGCCGAGGAGAAGACGGCGGGCGGGATCATCATCCCGGATACCGCCAAGGAAAAGCCCCAGCAGGGCGAGGTGATCGCTGTCGGTCCCGGCGCCCGCAACGACCAGGGCCAGCTCGTTCCCCTCGACGTGAAGGTCGGCGACACCGTGCTGTTCGGCAAGTGGTCCGGCACGGAGGTGAAGATCGATGGCGAGGATCTCCTGATCATGAAGGAGAGCGACATCATGGGCGTGCTGGAACAGGCCGCCGCCCAGAAGAAGGCCGCTTAAGGCCGATCCCTCAACCAGAGTCACACATCGTTACGTCTCATCAGGAGTGACGAACAATGGCTGCTAAGGAAGTCAAATTCGCCCTGGATGCCCGCGAGAAGATGTTGCGCGGCGTCGATATTCTGGCCGATGCCGTGAAGGTCACGCTGGGTCCCAAGGGCCGCAACGTGGTGATCGAGAAGTCCTTCGGCGCTCCGCGCATCACGAAGGACGGCGTCACCGTCGCCAAGGAGATCGAGCTCTCCGACAAGTTCGAGAACATGGGCGCCCAGATGGTGCGCGAGGTCGCGTCGAAACAGAACGACCGCGCCGGTGACGGCACCACGACCGCGACGGTTCTGGCCCAGGCCATCGTCCGCGAGGGCGCCAAGGCTGTGGCCGCCGGCATGAACCCGATGGACCTCAAGCGCGGCATCGACATGGCCGTCGAAGCCGTGGTGGCGGACCTCAGGAACAATGCCAAGAAGGTCACCTCGAACGACGAGATCGCCCAGGTCGGTACCATCTCGGCAAACGGCGATGCCGAGGTCGGCCGCATGCTGGCCGAAGCCATGCAGAGGGTCGGCAACGAGGGCGTGATCACCGTCGAAGAGGCGAAATCGCTCGAAACCGAGCTCGAAGTGGTCGAGGGCATGCAGTTCGACCGCGGCTATCTCTCGCCGTACTTCATCACCAATGCCGAGAAGATGCGCGTGGAACTGGAGGATCCCTACATCCTCATCCACGAGAAGAAGCTCTCGGGTCTCCAGGCGATGCTGCCCGTGCTCGAGTCCGTGGTGCAGACCGGCAAGCCGCTCCTCATCATCGCCGAGGACGTGGAAGGCGAGGCGCTCGCCACCCTCGTGGTCAACAAGCTGCGTGGCGGCCTGAAGATCGCCGCCGTGAAGGCTCCGGGCTTCGGCGACCGCCGCAAGGCCATGCTCGAGGACATCGCCGTCCTGACCAAGGGCCAAGTTGTGTCCGAGGATCTCGGCATCAAGCTCGAAAACGTCACCTTGCAGATGCTCGGCCGCGCCAAGAAGGTGGTGATCGAGAAGGAGAACACCACGATCATCGACGGCGCCGGCCAGAAGGCCGACATCGAGGCTCGTGTGGCTCAGATCAAGGCGCAGATCGAGGAGACCACCTCGGACTACGACCGTGAGAAGCTCCAGGAGCGTCTGGCCAAGCTCGCAGGCGGCGTCGCGGTGATCCGCGTCGGCGGCGCGACCGAGATCGAGGGGAAGGAGAAGAAGGACCGCGTCGATGACGCCATGCACGCCACGAAGGCGGCCGTGGAAGAAGGCATCCTGCCCGGCGGCGGCGTCGCGCTCCTGCGCGCGCTCAAGGCGCTCGAGACGGTGAAGCCGATCAACGACGACCAGAAGACCGGCGTCGAGATCGTGCGCCGCGCTCTCCAGGCTCCGGCCCGCCAGATCGCTCTCAACGCCGGCGAGGACGGATCCGTGATCGTCGGCAAGGTGGCGGAGGCGTCCGATTACTCCGCCGGCTGGAACGCCCAGACCGGCGAGTACGGGGATCTCTACAAGTTCGGCATCATCGATCCGGCGAAAGTCGTGCGTGTCGCCCTTGAGGATGCCGCTTCCGTCGCAGGCCTTCTCATCACCACAGAGGCCATGATCGCCGAAAAGCCCAAGAAGGAAGCCGCTCCAGCGATGCCTGCCGGCGGCATGGACTTCTAAGCTCCGGCTGTCATCAGACAATCGAACGGCGCCGTGCGAGCGGCGCCGTTTTCTTTGGACGGAAGGTCTGCGAAAAGGAGCGACTAGACGGCGCTCCGGAATTTACCGATGGCGGATCAGCCTTGTGTCTTCCGGCTCCGCCACGCTGGTTCTGATGGAGCCGGTCGTGTCCTCAGGCGCCATCTTACGCAGCTGGTTCACGAAGGCCGTCAGGCTGCTCACTCGCTCCGGTTCGGGAGCGAGGAAGGTGAGGGCACTGCTGTCGAATGGCTCCTCTTCGATGGTGCCGTCGATCATGATCGTCGTCTTGATCCCGGTCTGGATATCGAAGGAGATGGATTGCACCTTCGTTCGGCGCTGCGGGTCGACCGGCTCGGCAATCACGAGGGATGCCATCGAGGCCGAGGCCGAGGCGAGGATCGGCTTCGCTGGCGCGCGGACGACCGTCACGGATTGTTGAGGGGGCTTGGCGGCGGACGCCTGCACGGGCTGCTTATCCTGAGATTTTTTGTCGGAATCACCGGAGCGGTCGCGTGCGGACTGGGAGACCGCCATGTACTCCGTCGGTCCGGACAGGATTTTCTGAAGCCGCTCATGGGCCTCCGAGGCTTCCCTTTGCGTCGTTGAGCCGAATGCCGCCACAAGTGGATTTTTGGCTTTTTCCGCCTCGGCCTTGGCCTTGGCGGCCTCCGCGGCTTTGGCTGCCGCAATCCGCTTCTTGGCCTCAGCCATCTGGGCGTGGTTGTTCGTGCTGTAGGAGTAGTGCTTTCCGTTGATCTCGTAGCGGACCAACCGAGCCTGCGCGCCGCTGGAAAACGTCCCAAGTGTGACGATGGAAGCTCCAAGCAAAATAAGCGTTTTGTTCATCGGCCTATAAGAGCACTTTGGCTCTTCCCCTTGCTTGGGACAAGCTCAATTAAAGATTGTGGCAAATCTGTGTTTTATGGAAAGTAATTGGATGCCTCGTAAGGGGTAGAAGTTAGTTATACTGATACAAATTTAAGTAAATTATATAATCTGCAGATAATTTATTAGAGATAACTTTCTATCGAAAAGATGATTAATTTCATTTACTTTATATCATGGTGAGACGGGCGGGCGGGTGTGAGCTGAAAGGTTGAACCCGAGACAATCCTTGGCTTTGGCCGATCATGGCATGCTACCTATGCAAGCTTGGCGGGCATCCCTTGCGTTGAATTCATGCCTAGCGATTTTTGAAACTACGTTCGGCCAGGAGCTTTGCATTTTTGGGTGGTGCAACATCCCCAAGATATCAACGGGTTGGCTCTGAAATAGCCGTGGCAAGCGCTCGGTGAGGCGCTCTGCAGCCTGATTGGAAGCTATGCGAGTTTCATCTTTCGTCTAACTTTACTCGGATTGGTCATCCCTTGTTACCGACTCTTTCTCAAAGCGCGACAGCCCTCGAACTGGAGTAGGCTCCAATGAAACGCCGTCACTTTCTCGCAACCGCCGGTGCAGGCCTCGCTGCCGGCGCGGTTGCCAAGCCCGCCATCGCTCAGTCCAATCCGGAAATTCGCTGGCGTCTCACATCGGGCTTCCCGAAGTCTCTGGACACCATCTATGGCGGAGCGGACTTCCTGGCGAAGTATGTGTCGGAAGCGACCGAAGGCCGGTTCCAGATCCAGCCGTTCTCCGCCGGCGAGATCGTCGGCACTTTCCAGGCCGCGGATGCCGTCTCGGGCGGCACGGTCGAAATGGCCCACACGGCCGCCTATTATTATGTCGGCAAGGATCCGACCTTCGCGGCTGCGGCTGCCGTGCCGTTCACGCTCAATGCACGCCAGCTCAATGCGTGGCAGTATCACGGCGGCGGCATCGGCCTCGTCAACGACTTCATGGCGAAGCACAACCTCTATGCCCTGCCGGGCGGCAACACGGGCACCCAGATGGGCGGCTGGTTCCGCAAGGAGATCAAGACCGTTCAGGATCTCCAGGGTCTCAAGATGCGCATTGCCGGCATCGCCGGCCAGGTGATGGCGAAGCTCGGCGTCATTCCGCAGCAGGTGGCGGGCGGCGACATCTACCCGTCCCTGGAGCGCGGCACCATCGACGCCGCCGAGTGGATCGGCCCCTATGACGACGAGAAGCTCGGCTTCCAGAAGGTTGCACCGTATTACTACTATCCAGGCTTCTGGGAAGGCGGCCTGACGCTCCACTTCCTGTTCAACAAGGGCAAGTGGGAGTCGCTGCCGAAGAATTATCAGGCGATCCTGCAGGCAGGCTGCATGGCCGCGAACATGGACATGCTCGCCAAGTACGATGCCAAGAACCCGGCCGCCCTGCGCAGCCTGGTCGGCGCCGGTGCCCAGCTGCGCCCGTTCTCTCAGGAGATCCTCGACGCCGCCTACAAGGCGACCAACGAGGTCTATGCGGAAATCTCCGCGCAGAACGCGGATTTCAAGAAGATGATCGACTCGCTCCGCGCCTTCCGCAACGAGGAATATCTCTGGTTCCAAGTGGCCGAATACGCTTTCGACACCTACATGATCCGCGCCCGCACCCGCGGCTAAGCCTGACGCGAGTATTCTCGTGCGAAACCCGGCGTCTCAAGCGCCGGGTTTTTCGTTGCAGGGCTGGTGTGCCTCAAATGGGAGGCTGCAGGGTTGCATCCGGCCCATGGAATGATGATCTGATGGCAACCCTTGTTCGGCTTTGAACCGCACCAGAAAGATGATTCATGCCTTTGTTCTCGGTCCTCGACCTCGCGCCCGTTCCAGAAGGCTTCACGCCTTCCGACGCGTTGCGCAACACGCTCGACTTGGCGCAGCACGCTGAAGCCTGGGGCTACAACCGCTATTGGCTTGCCGAGCATCACAACATGGTCGGCATCGCGAGTGCCGCGACGAGCGTCGTGATCGCCCATGTGGCCGGCGGCACGAAGACCATGCGGATCGGCGCGGGCGGCATCATGCTTCCGAACCACTCGCCCCTGGTGATCGCCGAGCAGTTCGGCACGCTCGATGCCCTGTTCCCGGGGCGCATCGATCTCGGCGTCGGCCGTGCGCCAGGGACGGATCAGCGGACGTTGCGCGCCCTTCGCCGCGATCCCACATCTGCCGACACCTTCCCGCAGGATGTGCTCGAATTGCAGGCGCTCCTCGGGCCCGTCCAGGCGGATCAGGTGATCCAGGCCGTGCCGGGAGCCGGTTCGAACGTGCCGATCTGGATTCTCGGCTCGAGCCTGTTCGGCGCGCAGCTCGCCGCCATGCTGGGCCTGCCTTACGCGTTCGCGTCCCATTTCGCGCCCGGCGCCCTGATGCAGGCGCTCCAGGTCTACCGCGAGCGCTTCCAGCCTTCGGCCCAGCTCGACCGGCCCTATGCCATGGTGGGCGTCAACGTGATCGCCGCCGATACGGACGAGGAGGCGCGCCATCTCTTTACCTCGGCGCAGCAATCCTTCACGAACCTGTTCCGCGGCGCCCGCGGCAAGCTCCAGCCGCCCATCGACGACATCGAGAGCTATTGGTCCCCCCACGAGAAGGCGCAGGCCATGAACATGCTGTCCTGCTCCTTCGTCGGATCCGCCAGGACGGTGCAGGAAGGCCTGGAAGGCTTCATCGCGCAGACGGGCGCCGACGAAGTGATGGTCGCGGCGGCGATCTACGACCATTCCAAGCGCCTGCGCTCGTACGAGATCCTGAGCGAGGTTCATAAGGGGATGAAGAAGGCGGCGTAAACTCTTTCCGTCATGGTTGGGGTCGCCCCGGCCATCCCGATACTGAAAGCGCCATTCCTCAATCGATCGAGATCACCGGCACAAGGCCGGTGATGACGTGGAAGGGGCATGAAAGTTGTCATGCCCTTAAGCTGCCGCGCCTCGTCCCTTCAAGGTCGGATCGAGAGCGTCTCGCAATCCGTCTCCCAGCAGGTTCAGCCCCAGCACCGACAGCGCGATGGCGATGCCGGGCGCGATGGCGAGGTGAGGAGCCTGTGAGAGATAGGTCTGGGCGTCGCTCAACATGCGGCCCCAGCTCGGATTGGGCGGGCGTACGCCCAGGCCCAGATAGCTCAGGCCCGCTTCGGTGAGGATGGCGAGCGCGAGCTGGATCGTCACCTGAACGATCAGAGCGCCCGCGATGTTGGGCATCACGTCCTCCCATGTGATCCGCAGAGGATGCTTGCCGATGGCGCGGGCCGCCGCGATGTAGTCGAGCGTCCAGACCTGGAGCGCGACGCCGCGCGTGACGCGGGCGAAGACGGGAATGTTGAACACCGCAATCGCCAGAATTGCGGCGAGCGGGCCGGAGCCCACCAGGGCGCCGATCATGATGGCGGAAAGCACGGCGGGAAACGCGAAGACCACGTCCGAGACGCGCATGGCGATCTCGTCGGCGATGCCCTTCCAGGCGGCGGCCGCGCAGCCGATGGCTGTGCCGACGGCCGCTCCCAGCAGAACCGCAGGCCACGCGATGGCGAGGGAGTTCCACGCCCCGACCATGAGGAGCGAAGCGACGTCGCGTCCGAAATGATCGGTGCCGAGGATGCCGACTTCTCCCGGAGCCTTGAGGCGCATCGCGATGCGCACGCGCGTCGGCACTTCCGGCGTCCAGACGAGCGAAAGGAGTGCGGTGACGATCAGAAGCGTCGTCAGGATGCCTCCGATGACAAGAGCCGAGTTCAGCGGGATGCGGGAACGCTTGCTCATGACCGGCCTCTCAGGCGCGGGTCGAGGATGGCATAGCCTATATCGACGATGAAGTTCACGACGATCACAAGTCCGGAAAAGATCAGCACGATGTCCTTGATCACCACGAGGTCGCGCTGGTTGAGCGCCTGATAGGCCAGCCGTCCGAGGCCTGGAAGGTTGAATACGTTCTCCACGAGGATCGCGCCGCCGAAGAAGAACGAGAGCTGCAGGCCGAGAATCGTCGTGACCGGAATGAGCGCGTTCGGCACCACGTGACGGCGCAAGGTGCCGCTCTTGTCGACACCCTTGGCGCGGGCGGTGCGCACGAAATCGGCGCCGATCACTTCCAGCGTCGCCGAACGCGTGACGCGGGTGAGCACGGCCGCCTGCGGCAGGGCGAGCGCCACCGCAGGGAGAAGGAGCGCCTGGAAGGCCGGCCAGACGCCTGCGCTCCAGCCGGGGAACCCGCCAGCGGGAAACCAGCCGAGCCAGGTCGAGAAGAAGAGGATGAACAGAAGGCCGATCCAGAAGTTCGGCACCGCGACGCCGAGCTGGCTGAACACGAGCACGGCGCGATCCACGATCCCGTCGCGCCGCGCCGCGGCCGCGACGCCGAGCGGCAGGGCGAGCGCTGTCGAGATCAGGATCGCGAGCAGGCTCAGCGGCAGGGTCACGTTCATGCGCTCGGCCACGAGGGTCGCAACCGGCATCTTGTAGGTGATCGACTGTCCGAGGTCGCCGTGCAGGATGCCGCCGATCCAATGCAGGTATCGCAGGAACGCCGGCTGATCGAGCCCGAGCTCCTGCCTCAGGGCCGCGAGCGTGTCCTCCCGGGCCGCCGTGCCGAGCATGATGGCCGCCGGATCACCCGGAAGCACTTCCAGGATGAGAAAGATCGCCAGCGAGACGGCGAGCAGCGTGAGCGCCAGCGAGACGAGGCGCGAGGTGATGAGACGTAGCATGATTCAGAGACTATCCGTTCCCACCCCCTTGTGGTGAGGGTTATGGGTGGTCTTATCGAGGATCACCCTCTTACGTCATCACCGGCCTCGTGCCGATGATCCCAATCCGAAGAGCGAGGCGTTCTTCCAATCGAGATGGTCGTCCCCGGATCAAGTCCGGGGACGACCATGACGTGCAGAGGGTGTTCAGAGGAGCGGGCGCAAAGACGCGCCGCCTCACTCGCTCCACGAGACCTCCGTCACGTCGTTCGACGGGATCGGCGAGTTCTCCCACAGACCCTTCACTTTCGCGTTCCACACGCCGAGCTTCGGCAGCTGGAACAGGAAGAGGGCAGGGACGTCTGCGGCCAGGATCTTCTGCGCTTCCGCATATTTCGCGTAGCGCGCCTTCTCGTCCGTGGTCTTGGCGGCGTCCGCGACCAACGTCTTGAACGTGTCGTTCTTGTAATTGAAGTAGTAGTTGTCGCGGGCGAAGATATCGATGTCGAGCGGTTCCGCATGGGCCACGATGGTCATGTCGTAGTCCTTGGCCTTGAACACCTCCTCGATCCATTTCGCCGGGAATTCCGTCGGGATGATCTTCAGGTCGACGCCGACCTCGGACAGCATGGCGGAGAGGAGCTCGGCCGAGCGGCTGGCATAGGCCATCTGCGGGCTCTTGATGGTGATCGACAGGCCGTTGTCGTAGCCCGCTTCCTTCAGAAGAGCCTTCGCCTTCTCGGGGTCGTAGGGAATGACGCTCGTCATGTCCACGAAGGCGGGATGGTTGGGCGAGAAGAAGCTTCCGATCGGTTGGCCAAAGCCCGAATAGGCACCCTCGACCAGCGCCTTGCGATCCACCGCATGCATGAGCGCGCGGCGCACGCGCACGTCGTCGAAGGGCTTCTTGGCATTGTTCATACCGGCGACGACCTCGCCCTCCGTATTGCCCGCGACCGCCTTGAAACGCGCATCCTTCTGGAATTCCGCGAAGAGTTCCGGCGCGCCGAGATTGGGAAAGGCATCCACGTCGCCGGCCTTGAGGGCTGCCACCTGGGCCTGCGCGTCACTGATGAAACGGAAGGTGACGCTGTCGAGCTTGATCTTGTCCTTCTGCCAGTAATCCGGGTTGCGCACGAGTTCCACCCGGTCGCCGCGTGTCCAGGACTTGAACTTGAAGGGCCCCGTTCCAACCGGATTGGCCGCATTGTTGGCTGCGGTCTCGGGCGCAACGATCACCGCGTCGCCCCAGCCGAGGTAGTAGAGGAAGTTGCCCGAGGTCTCCTTGAGCTTGATCACCACGGTCGTGGGATCGGGAGTCTCGATGGACGTGATCGGCGCGAAGATCTGCTTCTGCGCATTCGTCGATTTCGGATCACGGGCGCGATCGAAGGCGAATTTCACATCCGCCGAGTCGAAGGCCGAGCCGTCATGGAACTTCACGCCTTCCTGCAGGCGGAAGGTATAGGTCAGGCCATCCGGCGAGACCTCCCAGCTCTTTGCCAGCAGGGGCTGGACCTTGCCGGCCCGGTCGATGCGCACGAGACCCTCGTAGAGGTTGACCCAGGTCACTTCACGGATCGCCACGGGAGCGGCGATCGTCGGATCGAGGCCCGGCGGCTCGATGGGCATGCCCACCACGAGGGAGGTCTTGGCGGCAAAGGCCGGGATGACGCTGACGGTGAGAAGGAGAGCGGCAGTCAGAAGGCGCTTCGTCATCAGGGCTTGAACTCCATCCAGTGGGAGATGCGACAGGTCGCGGTGGCCTCAGCTTACGCAGGACCGCGCCGGATGGAAGATGCTCATTACCGATTCTTCACTTAACTTCGGCCGAGCCGGGACTTAAACCTCGGGGCGAAGAGAACCGCCGGGACTGGCCGCCTCATGGCGATCGGTGGAATGAAAGGCTTTGACATGGCTCTTGAAACCGCTCGGGTGCCCACCGCGAACGGAGCCCGATACCTCCAGCAGCTTTGCAAGCACTGGAGTCACAAGCTGGATGTCCAGCTCTCGGACAATGGGGGAATCGTCAGATTCCCCGCCGCCGTCGCAACGATGAAGGCCGATTCCGATGCCTTGACGGTCAGCGTGGAAGCAAAGGACGACGAGACCCTACAGCGGATGAAGGGCGTCGTCGCGTCCCATCTCGACCGCTTCGCCTTCAAGGAGGCGCCTCTGCCGTTCGAGTGGGAGAAGGGCTGAGCCCCCTGTCGTCATGGCCGGCCTTGTGCCGGCCATCTCGATAAGGTGAAGCGCTGAGCCTCAAGCAATCGAGATCACCGGCACGGGGCCGGTGATGACGTTAGAGAATGATCGTCTCAGATACACCGTCCGCCGTCGACCTCCAGCACCACGCCGGTGATCATGCTGGCCTCGTCCGAAGCGAGGTATAGGGCCGCGTTGGCGATGTCCTGGGGGGTCGAGAAGCGGCCGAGCGGGATCGAGTTGACGAACAGCTCGCGCTTCTGTGGCGTGTCCTCGCCCATGAAGGTGGCGAGAAGCGGCGTCTCGCCGGCCACGGGAGCGAGGGCGCAGACGCGAACCTTGCTGGGCGCGAGTTCCACGGCCATGGACTTCGTCATGGTGTGCACGGCGCCCTTGGTGCTGTTGTACCAGGTGAGGCCGGGGCGCGGGCGCAGCCCTGCCGTCGAGCCGACATTGATGATCGCGCCGCCGCCTTGGCTTTGCATCAGCGGCACGGCGGCCTTGGCAAAGAGATAGATCGACTTCACGTTGACCGCGAAGACCCGGTCGAACTCGTCTTCCTCCACCTCCAGCATCGGTCGGTTGCGGTGGCTGATGCCGGCGTTGTTGACGACGATGTCGAGCTTGCCGAAGGCCGCAACGGTCTTTTCGACCGCGTCGTTCACGTCGGCAGCCTTCGAGACGTCGGCGGCAAGGCCGATGGCGGAGGAGCCGATCTTCTCCGCGGCCGTTTTGGCCGCCGCCTCGTTGATATCGATGATCGCAACCTTCGCACCCTCGCGGGCGAAGGTCTCCGCAATGCCCAGACCGAAACCGGAGCCGGCGCCCGTGACCAGCGCCACCTTGCCTTCAAGGCGATTCATGTTTCTTCCCTTTCAATGTGTACTTTTCCCCATTTGTGGGGAGGAGTGATGAAGTGGACGAGCCGTTGCACGACGTCATGGCCGGCCTCGTGCCGGCCATCTCGATACGGAGAAGCTCGGCGCTTCATGCAATCGAGGTCACCGGCACAAGGACGGTAATGACATCGCAGAGGCAAGCTCTGGCCGTTTACCCATGCGCGATGACGAGCGTCTTGGTCGTCGTGAACTCGACCAGGCCTTCGAAGCCTTTCTCGCGGCCGTGGCCCGAGCGGCCGAAGCCGCCGAAGGGCAGTTCGATGCCGCCGCCGGCGCCGTAGCAGTTCACGAAAACCTGACCCGCCCGAATGGAGCGGGCGACGCGCGTCGAGCGCATGGCATCGCGGGTCCACACGCCCGCGGCCAGGCCGTAGGGTGTGCCGTTGGCAAGCCGGATCGCCTCAGCCTCGTCGTCGAAGGGCGTCGCCACCAGAACGGGGCCGAAGACCTCTTCCTGGGACAGGAGGCTCTCATGCGGGACCGGCGCCAGGAAGGCCGGCGCCACGTAATAGCCGCCGGCCGGCGCATCGAGCGCCACCACGCCTTCGCCGATGACGTTGAGGCCCTCGTTGCGGCCCCGCTCCAGGTAGCCCAGGACGCGGCGCTGCTGGGCCTGATTGATCATCGGCCCAAGATCGGGCTCGCGCTCGGGATGTCCGGCCCGAAGCGTGCGGAAGCGCTCGGCCACCGCGTCGACCACGTCTTGGAAGATGCCGCGCTGGATCAGCAGGCGGCTGCCGGCCGAGCAGGTCTGGCCACCATTCTGGATGATGGCGTTGACGAGGGTCGGCAGGGCGCGTTCGAGATCTGCATCGTCGAAGACGACCTGGGCCGACTTGCCGCCGAGTTCGAGGGTGACGCCCACATGGTTCCGGGCCGCTGCCGTCTGGACGGCCGTGCCGGTCTCAGGGCTGCCGGTGAAGGACAGGAAGTCGATGCCCGGATGGGCGGCGAGCGCCGCACCGGCCGTGCGGCCGAGGCCGGTCACCACGTTGAGCGCGCCGTCCGGAAAGCCCACTTCGCGGGCGAGCGCCGAGACGCGCAGGATCGTCAGCGAGGCGTCCTCCGCCGGCTTCACGACCGTCGCGTTGCCGGCCGCGAGCGCCGCGCCGACCGAGCGGCCGAAGATCTGCATCGGATAGTTCCACGGCACGATATGGCCGGTCACCCCGTGCGGCACCCGCTCGACGCCGATGAAATGGGTGTTGAGGTAAGGGATCACGTCCCCATGCAGCTTGTCGGCGGCGCTGCCGTAGAACTCGAAGTAGCGGGCGAGCGCGATGGCGTCGGCACGCGACTGGCGCAGGGGTTTGCCGTTGTCGCGGCTTTCAAGAATCGCGAGTTCGTCCGCGCGGGCCTCGACGGCCGCCGCGAGCTTCATGAGCAGGCGTCCGCGCTCGGTCGCCGTCAGCTTTCCCCAGGCGCCCTCGAAAGCTGCGCGGGCTGCCTTCACAGCCTCGTCGATGTCGTGGGCCGTTCCGGCCGCGATCCGGGCGAGGAGCGAGCCGTCGACCGGCGAGAGAACATCGAGGGTCATTCCGTCGGACGCCGGACGCTCCTGGCCCCCGATGAGGTTCTGGAACACCATGTTGGGCGCGAGGGGCGCGCTGACCTGATCGTTCACGGATATCGTCTCCCTAAATCATCTTGTTCATGCCAGGCACGGCGGCCAGGAGCTGGCGCGTATACGCGGCCCGCGGATGCGCGAAGAGTTGCGCGGTTTCGGCCATTTCCACAATCCGGCCTTTTTGCATAACTGCCACGCGGTCGCAGATCTGGGCGGCGACCCGCAGATCGTGGGTGATGAACAGGATGGCAAGGCCGAGTTCCTCCTGAAGTCCCCGGATCAGCTTGAGAATCTCCGCCTGGACCGAGACGTCGAGGGCCGAGACGGCCTCGTCGGCCACCAGCACGTCGGGCTTCATGGCGAGGGCCCGGGCGATGCCGATGCGCTGCCGCTGTCCGCCCGAGAACTCATGCGGATAGCGCTCGATGGCCTTGGCCGGCAGGCCCACCTTCTCCAGGAGACTGCGCGCCTCCTCCAGGGCCTCGGCCGGGTCCTCCCCCTGCGTGACCGGCCCTTCCGCGATGATGCGACCCACGGTTCTACGCGGGTTGAGGGAGGCGAAAGGATCCTGGAACACCATCTGGATCCGGCGGCGGTAAGGCAGCAGCTCGCGCTGTGACAATCCGCTGAAATCCAGGTCTCCAATCTCGATGGTCCCGCCGTCCGGCTCGATCAGGCGCAGGACGCAGCGCCCCACGGTCGACTTGCCGGACCCGGATTCGCCGACGAGGCCCAAAGTCTCGCCGCGCCGAATGTCGAAACTCACCGCATCGGCGGCCTGGACCTCGCGGCTTTTGCGGAAGAAGCCGCGCCCGCCGTAAGCCTTCGTCAGGCCGTCGACCTTCAGGGTAATGGGTTGTCCGGCAAGCTGCTTCGGCGCGGGCGGCGTCAAGGAGGGCACCGCCGCCAGGAGGCGTTTCGTGTAAGGGTGCTGCGGACGGGTCAGCACGTCCTCTGCGGGGCCCTGCTCGACGAGTTCGCCGTGCTGGAGCACGGCGACCCGATCGGCGATCTCGGCGACGACGCCGAAATCATGGGTGATGAAGAGCACCGCCGTGCCCTTCTTTCGACGCAGGTTGTCGATGAGCTTCAGAACCTGGGCCTGGGTCGTCACGTCGAGAGCCGTCGTCGGTTCGTCGGCGATCAGGAGCTTCGGCTCCAGGGCGAGCGCCATGGCGATCATCACCCGCTGGCGCTGCCCTCCCGAGAGTTCGTGCGGATAGGCCTTGGCGATCAGCTCGGGGTTCGGCAGATTGACCTCCGTGAGAAGAGCGAGGACGCGGTTCTCACGCTCGGCGGGGCTGAGAAGGCCGTGTGCCCGGAACGTCTCCGCAATCTGGTCCGCCACCCGCATGACCGGGTTGAGGGATGTCATCGGCTCCTGGAACACGGTGCCGACCTCCCGGCCGCGCACGTCGCACCAGCCGGCCTCGTCGAGGGCCAGGAGATCGCGTCCGCCGAGCCGGATCGAACCCGACAGCACCGCGACGCCCGGCGGCAACAGACCGATGGCCGCCATGGCGGTCATGGACTTGCCGGACCCGGATTCGCCCACGACACAGAGCGTCTCCCCCGGGTTGATGGAGAGCGACAGATCCTTGATCGCATGCTGCCGGTCGGCCAGGGCAGGAAGGCCGATGGAGAGGTTCTGGATCGACAGCACGGGGGAGGGAGGGCTCAACATCTTGCTCCTGCTGAGGTTGGACGCTCATCCTTGCGATCTCTGCCGCTTCGTCAATCCGTCTTGTCCGGCATCATGTTGAGAATGGTGCCGGCTCCGCCATATCATCACACTCATCAGGAAGGAGCCCCGACCACGTGCACGACGTCGTTCCAAATCCGGTGAAGGACAGGCTGCGGGCCTGTCTCGACGCGCAGCGCGCCGCCTTGGCCGAGCGCGGCCCCTTGATGCCTGAGCGGCGGGCCGAGAGCCTCGAGGGACTGGCACAGGCCATCCTCCGCCACGCGGATGATTTCGCGAGCGCCATCGCGGCCGATTTCGGGCATCGCTCCTTCCATGAGACGAAGCTCGCCGACATCTATCCGGTGGTGGCCGCCCTGCGTCACGCGCGAAAACATTTCCGCGCATGGATGAAACCGCGGCGTCGGCCGATCGCGCTCATGTTCCAGCCGGGCCGGGGCCGGGTGATTTACCAGCCTCTCGGCGTCGTCGGCATCGTGAGTCCCTGGAACTACCCGATCCAGCTCACGCTCTCCCCGCTCGCCGGGGCGCTGGCGGCCGGGAACCGGATCCTGATCAAGCCGTCCGAGATCACACCGCGTACCTCCGCCCTCCTGGAACAGGTCATCGGCGAGGTGTTCGACCCGACGGAAGTTGCGGTGGTGCAGGGCGGACCGGATGTGGCGAAGGCCTTCTCGCGCCTGAAGCTCGACCATCTGTTCTTCACCGGTTCCACGGCGGTCGGGCGTCAGGTCATGCAGGCGGCGGCCGAGAATCTCGTGCCGGTGACGCTGGAGCTGGGAGGAAAATCTCCTGCTCTCGTGGCGGCGGATTATCCGGTCGAAAAGGCGGCCGAGCGGATAGCCGTGGGCAAGCTGTTCAACGCCGGGCAGACCTGCATCGCGCCCGATTACGTGCTTCTGCCGCGCGGCATGAAGGACGCGTTCATCGCGGCCTTTCGCGGCGCGGCGACGCGGCTCTATCCGACCCTCGCGGACAATCCCGATTACACGGCAATCGTCAACGAGCGGCATTTCGACCGCCTTCGTCAGCTCGTCGAGGACGCACGGTCCTGCGGCGCTCGGGCGCATGAGATCAATCCCGGCGGGGAGGCCCTCGATCCATCGCGGCGCAAGATGACGCCAGTGGTCCTGACGGACGTACCGGAGCGCGCGCTCGTCATGAGCGAGGAGATCTTCGGCCCGGTGCTGCCGGTAGTGACCTATGAGGACCTCGACGAGGCCTGCCGATTCATCGCGGCGCGCCCACATCCGCTGGCGCTCTATCCGTTCAGCCACGACCGCAGGAGCATCGACCGCATCCTCGAGCGGACCGTCTCCGGCGGGGTGACCGTCAACGATACGCTTCTCCACTGCGTACAGGAGGAACTGCCCTTCGGCGGCGTGGGTCCGAGCGGGATGGGCGCCTATCACGGCGAGGCGGGCTTCCAGACCTTCAGCCATGCGAAAGCGGTCTTCCGGCAGGCCCGCCTCAATGGGGCCGGCATGACGAAGCCGCCCTATGGCGGCCGCATGAACCGCCTCCTGTCTATGCTGCTACGCTAGAGGAATGCGCCAGCGGCACGGAGATGTCGTAGGAAATGCCGCCTTCCGCGAAGTTGAGCACCATGAAGCCACCGAGCTCCCCCTCGATGCTGCGGCGGATCAGGCGCGAGCCGAAGCCCTGACGTTTCGGCGGCGCCACGGGAGGGCCGCCGCTTTCCGTCCAGCAGATGCGCAACTGATCGGGACGGTCCTCGCTCTCGGTAATCGACCACGTCACGTCGAGAAGCCCCGAATTGGTCGAGAGCGCCCCGTATTTGGCCGCGTTGGTCACCAGCTCGTGCAGAACCAACCCGAGATTGATGGCATAGCGCGCCGGGAGCCTGACATCTGGGCCGGTCAGCACGACCCGCTCGTCGCCCTGCTTGCGATAGGGCGCCAGCTCCTGCTCCGCCACGTCGCGCAGCTCCGCCTCGCGCCAGGATTTGCGGGTCAGCAGGTTGTGCGTCTTCGAGAGCGCGAGCAGGCGGCCCTCGAAGGCCTCCTTGAACTGGGTGGGGGTCTCCGTGGTGCGCAGGGTCTGGGACGCGATCGACTGCACGGTCGTGAGAGTATTCTTCACCCTGTGGTTCAGCTCGTCCAGGAAGAAGCGCTGCTGCTCCTCCGCGTGCTTCTGCTCCGTGATGTCCTGGAAGATGCCGATGAAATAGGCTGGCCTTCTCTGGATGTCGTAGAAAACGCGGCCCTTGGAATTGATCCAGCGCAAGCTGCCGTTCGGGAGCTGGATCCGGTACTCGTCCTGGTAATCGCTGTGGTTCTTGACGGCGTCGTACCATCTCTGGATGACGCGATCCAGGTCTTCGGGATGGATGATCTCAAGCCAGTACCGGTTGTCCATGGTCTCGGTGGCATGTGTCAGGCCGAGCATAGTCGCCGCCTGTGCGGACCAGCCGCCGGCGTTCTTGTTGGGATCGAACCACCAGGTTCCCATGTGGCCCGCCTCGAGGGCGAGGCGCGCGCGCTCCTCGCTGGCCTGAAGCGCCTTCTGCCGTTCGGCCACATCGTCCATCAGGTCGTTGAACGCCCGGGCCAGTATGCCGAACTCCCCGGATTTTCCGGGCAGGTCGATCCGCGCCTGGTAGTCGCCCTGCCGCCAGGCGCGAATGCCGTCTGTCACGAGCTCGAAGGGCTTGGTGATGAAGGCGCGGCTGAGGAGGGCGGACAGGGACATGGCCAGGATGAGCGCAGCCGCGATGAGCATGAAGCCGCGCCTTGCCGCCTGGTTGATGGACGCGAAGGCGGTTTTCGTCGAAAGGCCCACATTGATGTAGATGTCGTGGGGCGGCGTGGCGATCGGGATGTAGCCGATGATGCGGCGGACGCCGTCGAGGCTCGTGGTATCCACAGTCCCGGGATCCTTCGCCTTGGCCTGACGCATGTATTCCGGGGGCAGAACCTTCCCGACCAGGCGTTCCGGGTGGGGATTCTGCACAAGCACGACGCCTCTCCGGTCGGAGATCGTCAGGGAGCCGTCATTCGGAACAGTGCGCTCCTTCAGCTTCTGGCCGAGCCATGTGAGATCGAGCGCCGCAGCCAGGACGCCGACCACATCGCCCCTGTCGTTCCAGATCGGCAGGGCAAGGGGGAGGACGGGATGCGGAGCGAGGGCGCCTTCCTCGAAGACCGGAGTATAGTCTCCGACGACGAGATCCTTGTCTCCCAAGGCTCGATGGAAATAGGAGCGGTCGGAAAAATAGTGCTGCGTGTCGATGGTCCCGGTCGGACGGCAGCGAATGTGCCCGCTGATGTCCATCGCCACGAAGGACAGCACATAGGGCACTTTCTCCTGAATGGCCTTCATGTAGGAGCTGCACGCCGCCGTGTCGAAGGAGCGGATGGAC
Organism: Microvirga mediterraneensis; assembly: GCF_013520865.1. Taxonomy (NCBI): domain Bacteria; kingdom Pseudomonadati; phylum Pseudomonadota; class Alphaproteobacteria; order Hyphomicrobiales; family Methylobacteriaceae; genus Microvirga; species Microvirga mediterraneensis. Next base: position 3,504,500 of record NZ_JACDXJ010000001.1, on the reverse strand, counting down.
GGGGACTCGTCCACGGCCAGCAGAAGGCTGTGAATGCCATCGAAGATCCGCTCTATTTCCGCATCCACCAATTGGGCCTGTCGGAGGGCGAGATCGCTCACCTCGGCTTCCCGGGCGCGTCGCAGCGAGACTTCCGTGTAAGTCCAGATGACAATCGCCGGAAGAACCGAAATCACAGCAAGAAGAAGCAGACGCCTCGTCAGTGTCATGCAAACGCTCAGCTTATCATGGGAAGGGGACCATAAACTGCATCAACCGTCCACCCTTCTAGCGCATCGTGCGGAAAAGTGGCCCCGGTTTTCGCCGGCACGGCCCTCCGGTCCGCCCGAACGGCGTGCCTGTCCCAAGGTAAGGATCGGATGGCGCCGGTCTTGCATCTGCGACCAAGAGGTGTCAGGTGAGCGGGAATGGCGCCTCCTCCTCTTCTTCTCCTTCAGGATATCGCTCTCACCTTCGGCGGCACGCCGCTGATCGAGAGCGCCGAGCTGTCCGTCTCCCCGGGCGAGCGGGCCTGCCTTGTCGGCCGCAACGGCTCGGGCAAGTCCACCCTGCTCAAAATCGCCGCAGGCCTCATCGAGGCCGACCGTGGCAAGCGTTTCGTGCAGCCGGGGGCGGCCGTGCGCTATCTGGCGCAGGAGCCCGATCTCTCGGCCTATCCCACGACACTCGCCTATGTGGAGGCAGGCCTGGGGCCGGGGGATGACCCCTACCGGGCCCGCTACCTGGTGGAACAGCTGGGGCTGACCGGGGAGGAGAAGCCCGCCGATCTCTCCGGCGGCGAGGCCCGACGCGCGGCCCTGGCCCATGTGCTGGCCCCGCAGCCCGACATCCTCCTTCTCGACGAGCCGACGAACCATCTCGACCTACCGGTGATCGAGTGGCTGGAAGGCGAGTTGAAGAGCCTTCGGTCCGCCCTCGTGCTGATCAGCCACGACCGCCGCTTCCTGGAGAGCCTGTCCCAGGCCACGATTTGGCTCGATCGGGGCAGGACCCGCCGCATGGACCGGGGCTTCGCCCATTTCGAGGAATGGCGGGATCAGGTTCTGGAGCAGGAAGAAGCCGAGCACCATAAGCTCGGCCGCAAGCTCGTGGCCGAGGCCGACTGGCTGCGCTACGGGGTGACCGCCCGGCGCAAGCGCAACGTGCGCCGCCTCGGCAATCTCCACGCCATGCGCCAGCAATACCAGGACCGCCAACGGGCCGTCGGTACCGTCAATATGAGCCTCGCCGAGGCCGAGCAATCCGGCACCCTCGTGGTCGAGGCGGAGGGCATCTCGAAATCGTACGGTAACCGTCCCATCGTGTCGAACCTGTCCTTGCGCGTCCTGCGCGGCGACCGCCTCGGCATCATCGGTCCGAACGGGGCCGGAAAGACGACTCTCATCAACCTGCTCACCGGCGTCCTGGAGCCGGATGAGGGGCGCGTGCGCCTCGGCTCCAACCTGCAGATGGTCACCCTCGACCAGCGCCGCGCGAGCCTCGATCCCGACGCGACCGTGGCCGAGACCCTGACCGGCGGGCGCGGGGATACAGTCACCATCGGCGGGCAGACCAAGCACGTCATCGGCTACATGAAGGATTTCCTCTTCGCGCCCGAACAGGCGCGTACCCCCGTGGGCGTGCTCTCGGGCGGGGAGCGAAACCGCCTCATGCTGGCCCGGGCCCTGGCCCAGCCCTCCAATCTGCTGGTGCTCGACGAGCCCACCAACGATCTCGATCTCGAAACTCTCGATCTCCTGGAAGAGATGATTCAGGACTATTCCGGCACCGTGATCCTGGTCAGCCACGATCGCGACTTCCTCGACCGGACGGTCAGTTCCGTCCTGGTTTCGGAAGGCGAGGGGCGCTGGATCGAATATGCGGGCGGCTACACCGACATGGTGGCCCAGCGCGGTCGCGGCGTTCAGGCCCGTGTGGTCGAGAAGGAAGCAAAGCCCAGGAACGCCGAGAAGCCGGCGGCCCAGTCCGCTCCCGCGTCGAAGCGCAAGCTCGGCTTCAACGAGCAGCACGACCTGAAAACCTTGCCGAAGCGCATGGAAGAGCTGGAAGCCAAGATCGCCAAGGTCCAGGAGATCCTCGCCGATCCCGAGCTCTATTCCCGCGATCCGGCCCGCTTCCAGAAGGCCATGGATGCGCTCACGCAGTTGCAGACAGAGCTGCATGCTGCCGAGGAGCGTTGGCTGGAACTCGAGATGCTGCGGGAGGAGTTGGAGGGGTAAGCGTCGATTGTTGGGTTCTGCTCATCGATCGAGAGAGTCCGGATCGCTTAATTGAACTCCCAACCATTGATACTCACCTCCGTAGCATCGTTGACCCGGGAGGCGGTTACACCGACTTCGGCTCCGTCCCGTTCGCACGTCAATCCGAGTTTCTGCTGATTGGACGACTGTCGTTGAACGGCGAGCCCAATGGCCTGGCAGCGCGCATCGTAGGTTGCGATAACGTCCTCCGGCCGGGCTCTGGTCGTGAACGTCACATACGCATAGGCGGGCGCTGTGCCGTCTCGCCCTTCTCCCATATAGCCGATGCTGCCGGCGACAGGGTCCACCAGTCCCAGATTCCCGACTGTGGTTCCATGGATGAGGAATAGGTACTTGGGATTCCAGGGGCCGAATTCATGCGAATCGATCGATAGCCACATCGCCACGAGGAGAAGTCCGAGGAAGCAAGCAGGCACTGCAAGAATATAGGCGAAGAAAATCAAGGCATTACGCATCAGTACCGCTCCAATCCTGACGCGATATATAACATCGTTAGCTTAATGTTTCATCACCCGCTCTCGAAACGTTCATGTTTTATCGGACGCTCATTCAGGACACTGTCGTTAGTGCCAAAGAGGCCAAGCATGGTGCGAGAGACAGGCGATTTGCGGAGACGCCACGCGCGACACTAAAGTGACATCACCCGCTCGCTAAGAGCATCGGACCCGGACGTGATTTTACACTTTTGGGACCGATCCGATGCTTCATCGTTCAAGAAGCGGATCGTCACTGATGGAGGAACGCGATGGACTGCCTCTCGAGACGTTGCCTGACTGCGATTCTGACCATGCTTTGCCTCGGGGCTGCGCCCACGGCTCTCACGGCGGGGGAACCCGACCGTGATCTCGTGGCGGAGCGCGTGACGAAGCTGTCGCGCGGCACGCAGTGGAAGCCCGTATCCGCCGTACCGATCAATTTCCTGACCCATCACCCGCAGGGCATGGTGAAGATCGGGGACACGCTGTTCGTTTCGTCCGTCGAGATCCAGCAGCCGACCAAGCGCTTCCCGCAACCGGTGGACGGGTACGACCGCGATACGGGGGCCGGCGTCGGGCACCTGTTCAAGATCGACATGAAGGGCAATCTCATCGCCGAGATCACTCTCGGCGAAGGCACGGTCTATCATCCGGGCGGCATCGATTACGACGGGAAATACATCTGGGTTCCGGTAGCCGAGTACCGGCCGAACAGCCGCTCCATTGTCTATCGGGTCGATCCGGAGACCATGAAGGCCGAGGAGATGTTCCGCTTTGCCGACCATGTGGGCGGCGTGGTGCACAACACCGACGACAAGGCCCTGCATGGGGTCAGCTGGGGCTCGCGCCGTTTCTACCGTTGGTCTCTCGGCGATGGCGGAAAGCCGACCAACGCGAGCGAACCTCCTGAGAAGCTCAGGACGCTCAATACCTCCCATTATCTCGATTACCAGGACTGCAAATATGCCGGCAAAAGTCGCATGCTGTGCACCGGCGTAACCGAGATGCGGGTCACGCCCGACGCTTCCCCGTTCCGCCTCGGTGGGCTCGACCTCGTCAACCTTACGGACGGCCGCCCGATTTTCCAGACGCCGGTCCTCCTCTGGACCGCCTCCGGTATGGACATGACCCACAATCCGGTCTGGATGGAAGCGAGCGATGCCGGAATCCGCGGCTACTTCATGCCCGAGGACGATAAGTCCACGCTCTACATCTATGAGGCCGAGGTGAAGTAGTCCTCGGATGGGTTGATACCCTTGCGTCATTGCCGCCTCCGGCGCCTGAATCAAGGCCGGGGGTCGAGGGATCAGGCCAAGCTCCCGAGAGGCGTTCCGCCGTCTTACGCTAAATGCTGACGAAGCCCCGCTTCCCCAAGGCACGGATGTGCAGTAACGGAGGTGGGGCTAAGTTTTGTTTGGGTGGAGCGTTCGAGGGTTCATGTTCGACAAGATCCTGATTGCGAACCGGGGCGAGATCGCGTGCCGGGTCATCAAGACCGCCCGGCGCATGGGCATCAAGACCGTTGCGGTCTATTCCGATGCCGACCGGGATGCCCTGCACGTTGAGATGGCCGACGAGGCCGTCCATATCGGCCCGGCGGCCGCGGCAGGGTCCTATCTCGTGATTGAGAAGATCATCGAGGCCTGCAAGGCCACCGGCGCCCAGGCGGTCCACCCCGGCTACGGCTTCCTCTCCGAGCGCGAGGCCTTCCCCAAGGCGCTGGCCGAAGCCGGCATCGTCTTCATCGGCCCGAATCCCGGCGCCATCGCGGCGATGGGCGACAAGATCGAGTCGAAGAAGGCGGCCGCGGCCGCCAAGGTTTCAACCGTTCCAGGCTATCTCGGGGTAATCGAGGGCCCCGAACAGGCTGTGAAGATCGCGGATGAGATCGGTTACCCGGTCATGATCAAGGCCTCGGCCGGCGGCGGCGGCAAGGGCATGCGCATTGCCTATTCGGCCGATGAGGTCGCCGAAGGCTTCGCCCGCGCCAAGTCGGAGGCGGCCTCGTCCTTCGGCGACGATCGCGTCTTCGTCGAGAAGTTCATCACCGATCCGCGGCACATCGAGATCCAAGTGCTGGGCGACAAGCACGGCAACGTGATCTATCTCGGCGAGCGCGAGTGCTCGATCCAGCGCCGCAACCAGAAGGTCATCGAGGAAGCCCCGTCGCCGCTCCTCGACGAGGCCACCCGCCGGCTCATGGGCGAGCAGGCGGTCGCGCTGGCCAGGGCCGTGGGCTACGATTCCGCCGGCACGGTCGAGTTCGTGGCCGGCCAGGACAAGTCGTTCTACTTCCTCGAGATGAACACCCGTCTCCAGGTGGAACATCCGGTGACCGAGATGATCACCGGCATCGACCTCGTGGAGGAGATGATCCGCGTCGCCGCCGGGGAGAAGCTCCGGATGAGCCAGGCCGATGTGAAGCTCAAGGGCTGGTCGGTGGAAAGCCGCATTTATGCGGAGGATCCCGTCCGGAACTTCCTGCCCTCCACGGGACGCCTCGTCACTTATCGCCCGCCGCAGGAGGGGGAGAGTCACGGGGTAACGGTGCGTAATGATACGGGCGTCTATGAGGGCGGCGAGATCTCGATCTATTACGATCCGATGATCGCCAAGCTGGTCACCCACGCGCCGACCCGCGAGCAGGCCATCGAGGCGCAGGCGACGGCGCTCGATGCCTTCGCCATCGAAGGCATCCGTCACAACATTCCGTTCCTTTCGGCCCTGATGCAGCATCCGCGCTGGCAATCGGGCAAGCTCTCCACCGGCTTCATCGCCGAGGAGTTCCCGCAAGGGTTCAAGGCGCCGGCGCCGGTGGGCGAGGTGGCCCTGCGCATGGCAGCCGTGGGCGCCGCCATCGATCACCTGCTCAACGAGCGCAAGCGCCATATCTCGGGCCAGATGCGGCATGTCTCCAGCGTGCGGTTCGACCGCGAGCGGGTGGTGCTGCTGGGCCGGGAGCGGCACGAGGTGGTGATCGAGGATATCGAGGGCGGCTTCGCGGTCGTGATCGGCGGCCAGTCCTGGCCCATCGTGTCGGGCTGGGTGCCCGGCGAGCCGGTCTGGACCGGCACGGTCGGCGGCGAGCAGGTTGCGGTCCAAGTGCGGCCGATCCTGAACGGCGTGGTGCTGTCCCATGCCGGCGCTTCGGCTGAGGTGCGGGTCTACACGAAGCGCGAGGCGGAACTCGCCGCCCTGATGCCAGAGCGGCTGGAGGCCGATACGGGCAAGCAGTTGCTCTGTCCGATGCCGGGGCTGGTCAAGGCGATCAGCGTCTCGGTCGGGCAGGAGATCAAGGCGGGCGAGCCGCTCTGCATCGTCGAGGCCATGAAGATGGAGAACGTGCTGCGCGCCGAACGCGACGGCACCATCGCCAAGATCCACGCCAAGGAGGGCGACAGCCTGGCCGTGGACGCAGTGATCATGGAATTCGCATAGGGCGGTCACATTCTGCCGGTATATCGGTCGGCGACAGACATCAGGGGCCGACCGATGAGATGCGCCGCGCCTCAAGCGACCGAGATCACCGGCGCAAGGCCAATGGTGATGTGAGAGGTGAGTGGCCAGGCTCTCCTGGGCAGGTCAACTCCAACTGATTAAGAGCCTGAGCCCATGCCCCTTTATTTCGCCTATGGGTCCAACATGGACCGGGCCGCCATGCTCCAGCGCTGCCCGGCTTCCAAGCCGGTCGGTATCGGGCGGCTCATGCGGCATCGCTTCATCATCTTCGAGGAGGGCTATGCCTCCGTGGTGCGGGATCCGCAGCGCGCGGTTTGGGGCATGGTCTGGAATCTGGCCTTGGCGGACGTGCCGGCCCTCGACCGTTATGAAAGCCTATCGACGGGTCTCTACACCAAGGTCATCCAGCCGATCGTGACGGAGCATGGGCCGCGCCGGGCGGTGGTTTATATCGGGCGGAGCGCCAAGCCGGGAACGCCGCTGCCGGGCTACATGGAGGGCGTCGTCGAGGCCGCCCGGCATGCAAGCCTGCCGGAGGATTATGTGCGGGGCTTAGGAATGTGGCTGCCCAGGACCCTGACGGCCGCACCGCTTCCTCAGGCGCCTCAGGTCCGCCCCCTTTGGAACGCCCCGTCGGGAACGATCCGCAGATCCCGTTGAGGCCAGTTGAAGGCCGATGAAATCCTGCGAAAGACTGTGGATCCGCGCCGAGCAGGGTGCATTATCCAGACGCCGGATCCAATGATGGCACTCGCCGGGCGCGACAGGGCATGATGACCGCACATCGAACCTCACACGTACTGATCCACGGGCGCGTCCAGGGCGTGAGCTTTCGCGCCTGGACGCAGCATCAGGCACAGCTGCACGGGCTCAAGGGCTGGGTCCGCAACCGGCGGGACGGTACGGTCGAAGCGGTCTTCTCGGGGCCGGAAAACCTCGTCGAGGTGATGCTGAAGGCCTGCCACGAGGGGCCCGCCGGCTCACGGGTGGACAAGGTCGAGGTCCTCAACCAGGGCGCTCCGGAATACGATGTTTCGGGCCGGTTCGAGGTGCGGGGAACGGCCTAGGCCTTCGTTGGTGCCCCGGGCTCGACCGGCCCGCCCGCGTTCTTCCAGGCGGTGAAGCCGCCCTCCACATGGGCGACAGGTTGAAGCCCCATATCCTGGGCGGTGGCCGTGGACAGCGCCGAGCGCCAGCCTGCGGCGCAGAAGAACACGAAGGTCTTGTCCTGCGCGAACACCGGCTTGTGATAAGGGCTTTCCGGATCGATCCAGAATTCCAGCATGCCGCGCGGGCAATGAACCGCGCCGGGAACGCGGCCCTCGCGCTCGAGCTCGCGCGGATCACGCAGGTCCACGAACACCACGTCGTCCCGACCGTGCATGGCCATCGCCTCGGCGGCAGGCAGGGTCTTGATCTTCGCATTGGCTTCGTCGAGCAGTGCCTTGTAGCCGCGGGTGATGGTCTGGGACATGAAGGGTCGCTCCCCATTGAGGCTTTGCACAAACTGGGCAAGATGCCAGCGGAGTCAACTGGAGACGACGGGTGCTGGGTTTCACCAATCTCGATTACGGGGCGCTGGCCTTCTTCCTCATTGCCTGGCTCGGATACCATGCCGCGCTGGAGCTCACGCCTGCCGGGCAGGGCAGCCTCAACAGGATCATGGACCAGTACCGCTACCGCTGGATGGAACAGATGGTGGTGCGGGAGAACCGCATCGTCGACACCACCATCATGGCCTCGCTCATGAACGGCACCGCGTTCTTCGCCTCGACCTCCCTCATCGCCATCGGTGGCGTCCTGGCCCTCCTGCGCTCGGCGGATTCCGTTCTGCCCCTTTTTGCCGATCTCCCGTTCGGCGAACCGCCGACCCGGTTGGGCTGGGACGTGAAGGTGATCGGGCTCGCGGTGATCTTCGTCTATGCCTTCTTCAAATTCGCCTGGTCTTACCGCCTGTTCAACTACATGGCGATCATCGTCGGAGCCGTTCCCGTGCTGAAGGAGAACAGCCGGGAGGAGGCACTCGCGGTCGCCCGTCAGGCCGCCGCGATGAATGCGGTGGCCGGCAAGCACTTCAACCGTGGACAGCGGGCATTTTTCTTCTCGCTGGCCTATCTCGGCTGGTTCGTGAGCGCCTATCTCTTCATCGGAGCGACGGCCGGTGTCCTTCTCGTCATGTGGCGACGCCAGTTCCTGTCGGATGCCCACCATGCTGCCTTGAGGCCGACCGATGTCTAAGAATGAGAAGACCGAGGAACTGGAGGCGGCCATGCTGGCGCTTCTCGAAGGGCGCGGACCCGGCAAGACCATTGGCCCGGCCGATGTGGCCCAGGCCATCGGCGGCAACCAGCCGGAGGGGTGGGGGCCCTTGATGCAGCCGGTCAGAAAGGTGGCGGTGCGCCTCATGAAGGAGGGGCGCATCGTTATCCTTCGCAAGGGTCGCCCGGTCGACCCCGACGATTTCCGCGGGACCTATCGGCTGGCGCTGTCGCCGATCCAAGACCCGTGAGGATATGGCAACAGCCCCACGGTGCGGCCCGCGAGATAATAGGCGATCAGGCCGGCCCATTCTTTTGTCCCGATGTCGAGACGTCGCAAACCTTCCGAGATGAAGGCGAAGGGGCGGTTGATTCCGGAACCGCCTGACGTGCGGAAGTCCACCGGATAGGCAACGACAGCAAAACCGACCTTTTCGAAGACTCCGACGGCGCGGGGCATATGCCACGCTGACGTAACGAGAAGCCAGCGCTCGCCCTGCCTGGGTTTGACGAGTTCGAAGGAATAGGCTGCATTTTCATATGTCGTTCGTGAGCGATCCTCGACCAGCATGCGTGCGGGATCGATTCCGATGCTCTTGAAGTAAGCCGCGATGACGGGCGCTTCGGCGGTGCCGTCCCCGAAGACCGTGCCGCCTCCGCCCGAAATCAGGATCCGGGCGCCCGGGTAGCGATGGGCGAGCTGGATCGTCTCGAGCACCCGCTCGGCCGATTCGTTGGCGACGATCATGCCCCGCGAGGCTGAATCTGCGGCCTCCACGGACCCGCCCAGCAGGATGATGCCGTCGACGGGCTTCCCGTCATCGCGGAATGGCGGAAAACGCTCCTCAAGCGGGAGCAGGATATAGCTGGCGATGGGCAGAAGCCCCAAAGCGACGGTCGATAGCGTGAAGACGAGGCTCAGGCCGATTCCGAAACGCCTGAACCGCTTGAAGAGAGCCAGGACCAATCCTAGCAGAATGAGGCTGATCAGAAGATTGGATGGAGTGGCGAAGAACCACGCGATCTTCGAGACGTAATAGAACACCCGCCATCCTCACGTTTGGTGCCTCAACCCTCGTTCTCAGAGGCAGACCGGAAATCTATTTCTGTCTTCACCGGCCTTTTGCCGGTGATCTCGATGCGAAAGACGCTGAATTCTTCCAATCGGAATGGCCGGCACAAGGCCGGCCATGACGTGCACAGTCTGCCCACTAGGGCCTCGTGAACTTCTGCCGACTTACGAGCGGTTCGCCTCGGCTTCGTAGCGGGCCTTGGTTTCGGCATTCGGCGGGTACAGGCCGGGCAGGGGAACGCCCTTTTCCACCTCGCGCATGACCCAGAGCTCGTAGCGCTCCTGCTCCACGGCGGCCTTGGCGACCTCTTCCACCATGGCGGCGGGGATCACCACGACGCCGTCGCGGTCGGCCACGATCACGTCATCGGGGAAAATGGCGACGCCGCCGCAGCCAATGGGCTCCTGCCAGCCGACGAAGGTCAGGCCCGCGACGGAAGGCGGAGCGGCCACGCCCGCGCACCAGACCGGAAGGTTCGTGCCTTCGACGCCGACCGCATCGCGCACCACGCCGTCCGTGATCAGGGCCGCGACGCCCCGCTTCTGCATGCGAGCGGTGAGAATGTCGCCGAAGATGCCGGCATCGGTGACGCCCATGGAATCGACCACCGCGATGCAGCCTTCCGGCATGTCCTCGATGGCCGCGCGGGTGGAGCGCGGGGAGGCCCAGGATTCCGGCGTCGCCAAGTCCTCGCGGGCCGGCACGAAGCGCAGGGTGAAGGCGCGGCCGACCATCTTCTCCGTGGCATTGAAGGCCGGCATGGGCCCCTTCATCCAGCAGCGGCGCACGCCCTTCTTCAGCAGCACGGTGGTGATCGTGGCCGTGGAGGCGGCGCGCAGGGCGTCGGCGATCGTCTTGTCGAGAGTCATGAGAATTTCCTGACGTTGGGGTAGCTAGTCATAAAGGCCGCTCGCCCCGAAAGCCACCATAAGACCGCGCAATCCCCTGCATCAATGTTTCGTTTTGGGGTGCTGACGTTGAAGCCCTTGCCAATGTAATGACGAATGAAATGCATCGGGCTATGCAGATCATTGTCGCGGCAGTGTCGGGCCATTCGAGCGAAGTGTCGCATCGCCTGAATTCCTGCCATTTCTCAAGGATCCTCTCTGAAAGATGAGGTTGACCTGGAATAGGCACAGGCTCTTATGCCGTCCGTTAAAGACGGGATTCGCGCCGTCCATGAACGAAGCGGATGCGGGAGTGGCGATGTCGGAATTCCAGAAGCGTGGTCTGTCGGCCTCTGCCGCTCTCGACCGGAGCATCGAGCGCCCCTGGGTCGTCCTCAAGCAGACTTTGCTCGTGGCGGCCCTGATCCTGCTGCCCCTGTTCTATACCGTTGTGCCGCCGCTGGAGGATTACCCCAATCACTTGGCGCGCATGCAGGCGCTCGCGGGCATTCCGGGCAACGGGCCCCTGTCCAGGTTCTACGAGGTCGCCTGGGCGCCGATCCCCAATCTGATCATGGACCTGATCGTTCCGCCTCTGGTCCCGTTCTTCGGAGTCTATGCCGCCGGCCGGATCTTCGTGGGACTGACGCTGCTCCTGATGCTTCTGGGGCCGATGCTGCTGCACCGCACGCTCGATGGGCGCTGGTCGGCCTGGCCCCTCGTGGGCGGTCTCTTCGTCTATAACGGCTTCCTGTTCACGGGCCTGATGAACTACCTGTTCGGCGTGGGGGCCGCAGTGCTCGGCCTCTCCGTCTGGATCAGGCTCAGCGGGAAGCCGGTGATCGTTCGTGCGCTGGCGAGCTTCGCTTTCTGCGCGGTTCTGTATGTCTGCCATTTGTCGGCCCTGGGCCTCTATGGCCTCGGCATCGCCAGTTTCGAGTTCTGGCGCCTCTGGACACAGAAAGCCTGGAAGCCCGCGCCGCTCGTCAGGAGTGCTCTGGCACTGGGTGTGCCGTTCCTGCCGTTCCTCTACCTGCTGGTCACCAGTCCGACCTGGGGGCTCTCGCACGACATCGTCTGGGAATCGCAAGGCAAGTTCGAAGCCGTCACGATGTTCCTCTCGGTCTATTCGGACGTCACCGATATTCCGTTCCTGATCCTGATCGCCGTCGCCATCGGCATTGCCGTCAAGCGGGGCCTGGTCGGCTTTCATCCGGCCGGCCTGATCGTGGCGGGCGTGCTGGCGCTGGCCCTTCTCGCCCTGCCGCGCCTGGCCTTCGGCTCCTGGATGGCCGACCAGCGCATCGTCGTCGGCATCTTCTTCATGACGCTGGGTTTCATCACGGTCGATCTGAAGAGGCTGGAGAACCACAATGCCTTCTTCGCAGTCTGCCTTGTGGCCATCGCCTTTCGCGTCGTCGACGTCTCAGCCCATTGGGTGGCCATCTCGCAGCCGCTTCAGGAACTGAAAAGCTCGCTTCGTCTCATGCCCTCGGGTTCGCGCCTTCTCGTCACTCAGGCGGACGATCCGGCCGAAGGGGCAATCGACGCCGCCCTGTCCCATGCGCCGACCCTTGCGGTGATCGAGCGTTCGGCGCTCGTCTCCCGCCTGTTCGTCGTGCCCGGAAAGCAGATCCTGCACGCGCGGCCGGAATACCGCGCGCATGTTGATACGGAAGATGGGGACACGCCGCGCATCAGCCAGGTCATCGTTGCGGCGGAGGAAGAAGGAGCCCCGGCCGATGGGCCCCATTACTGGGATGGCTGGACGGAATTCTACGATTATCTGATCGTGCTCGGCACCGATACGGACGAGACTGCCAACCCCGCGCCCGATCTCCTGAAGATCGTGCACAATGGGCGCGGGTTCCAGCTCTACAAGATCAGGAAGGATCCTTAGGCCGTCTTGGCGAACAGCTCGCGCCCGATCAGCATGCGGCGGATCTCGCTCGTGCCGGCTCCGATTTCGTAGAGCTTGGCGTCGCGCAGCAGGCGGCCTGTCGGGTAGTCGTTGATATAGCCGTTGCCGCCAAGGAGCTGGATCGCGTCGAGGGCCATCTTGGTGGCGTTCTCCGCCGCGTAGAGAATGGCGCCGGCCGCGTCCTCGCGGGTGGTCTCGCCCCGGTCGCAGGCCTTGGCCACCGCATAGACATAGGCCTTCGCGGCATTCATGGTCACGTACATGTCGGCCACCTTGCCCTGCACGAGCTGGAACTCGCCGATGGCCTGCCCGAACTGCTTGCGCTCGTGGATGTAGGGCAGGACCACGTCCATGCAGGCCTGCATGATGCCCGTGGAGCCGGCAGCCAGTACGGCCCGCTCGTAATCGAGGCCGGACATGAGCACGTTCACGCCCCGGCCGACCTGGCCGAGCACGTTCTCCTCCGGCACTTCGCAATCCTCGAACACCAGCTCGCAGGTGTCGGAGCCGCGCATCCCGAGCTTGTCGAGCTTCTGGTGCGTGGAGAAGCCCTTGAAGCCCTTCTCGATCAGGAAGGCCGTCATGCCGCGCGGGCCGGCCGCCGGATCGGTCTTGGCATAGACCACCAGCGTATCGGCCGTGGGGCCGTTGGTGATCCACATCTTGTTGCCGTTGAGCACGTAGCGGTCGCCCCGCTTCTCGGCCCGGGTGCGCATGGAGACCACGTCGGAGCCGGAGCCGGGCTCGGACATGGCGAGCGCCCCAAGATGCTCGCCGGATATCAGCTTCGGCAGGTAGCGGCGTTTCTGGTCCTCATTGCCGTTGCGGCGGATCTGGTTGACGCAGAGGTTGGAATGGGCGCCGTAGGACAGGCCGACCGACGCGGAGGCACGGGAGATCTCCTCCATGGCGATGACGTGCTCGAGATAGCCGAGCCCAGCCCCGCCGTATTCTTCCTCGACCGTGATGCCGTGCAGGCCGAGCTCGCCCATCTGGGGCCAGAGATCGCGCGGGAACTGGTTCGTCCGGTCGATCTCTTCGGCGCGCGGCGCGATCTTCTCCTGGGCGAAATCGCGGACGGTCTCGCGGATGGCATCGGCGGTCTCGCCGAGATCGAAATTGAAGCCCTTGGCGGCATTCTGAAGCATCTGTTCCTCCCAGGTTCCATTCGCCCACCCAGGGTCGTAGGGGCGATGGATCGCTTTTCTGATCGCCCATTTTGGTCAGCAATGCTGCCCTTATCAAGGCCGGATCGACTGAAAAGGAGAGGTGGGGCTGTCCGGAAGCCCGGCAATTGGTCGTACACAATAAAGAAAAAGCTCCCTCATGCTGGGTGAGGGAGCCCGATTGTTTGGCTGCGCCGAACGGGCTACTCGCCGATGCTGGCCGTCTGGACGGGGTCCATGTCGCGGCAGACGCCCTGCGCCTTCAGGCGGCCATGGTCGCGCGGATCGCAGGCGCTCTGGACGAACATGCGCCACTGGTTTTCCGTGCCGTAGAACGTGTTGCGGTCCACATCGCCCTTCACGCCGGGAACGCGGCCCGTGGTGGTGAACTGCCAGAAGGTCCAGCGGCGGTTATTGTAGCGCACATGCGGCTCGGCCGCCGTGCTGCGGATCCAGTAGGGATAATCGTTGAACTCGCCTTCCAGGATTTCCTTATGGAAGGTGATGTCGGTGTAGATGATCGGGCGCTTGCCGGTATGGGCTTCCATCTCGCGCAGCATCACGTCGATCATGGCGAGCGCCTGCTCACGGGGAACCTTCTTCGGGCAGTTCACAGACTGGCCGTTCCACTCGACGTCCAGAACCGGGGGGAGGGCCTCCGGATCCCGGGGAACGTTCCTCTTGAACCAGGCCGCCTGCTCGTGCGCAGGGCGGCACCAATAGACGAAGTGATAGGCCCCGCGCGGAACGCCCGCCTTCTTGGCCTCCTGCCAGTTCTCTTGGAACTTGCTGTCGACGTGGTCGCCGCCCTCGGTCGCCTTGATGAAGGCGAACTGGGTGCCGGCCCGTCGCAGGGAGGCCCAGTCGACATCGCCCTGCCATTTGGAGATGTCGACCCCATGAATCGGGAGCTGGTGAGCCGATGCGACGCCTTCGTGGGGCCTGACATCGCCCTTCGTCGGATACCGGCTCGATGAGGGCATGATGGCGCAGGAGGCGAGACCCAAGGCGATTGCAGCGAGCGCGCTGAACCGGGCAGCCCGTACGAAAGTCGTCAGGCCGGAACACTTGGAGCGGCTGGGGGAGCGGCGGCGAGTCTTCATCGGTTCAACTGTATTGTACGCAAAACGGGATCGCACCAGAGATGCCCGAAGAGCGTTAACAGGCCCTTACGAGCGCGGCGCGATGTGAGCCTACAGACGAAACCAGACCGTTGCGATACCCAAAAAGGAGAAAAAGCCGACGATATCCGTGATGCTCGTGACGAAGGGGCCGGACGACACGGCCGGGTCGACGCCGAACCGGTTGAGCGTCAGTGGGACGAAGATGCCTCCGAGCGCCGCGAAGAGCAGGACCGAGATGAGCGCGAGGCCGATCACCAGGCCGATCTGGGGCGACTGGAACCACACGCTCGCGACCGTACCCAGGATGACGGCGAAGACCAGCCCGTTTAGGATGCCGACCGCCGCCTCGCGGCGGATGATGCGCCAGGCGTTGGCGCGGCCGAGTTCGCGGGTGGCGAGCGCCCGGACGGCCACCGTCATGGTCTGGGTGCCGGCATTGCCGCCCATGGACGCCACGATGGGCATCAGGATCGCGAGCGCCACCATCCGTTCCAGGGATTCCTCGAAGACGCGGATCACGCCCGCGGCCAGGAAGGCGGTGCACATATTGGCGAAGAGCCAGGGGAAGCGGCTTCTCTGGGTGTAGAGCACCGTGTCCGACAGCTCTTCGTCGGATTTCACGCCGCCGAGCTGCTTGATGTCGGCGTCGGCCTCTTCCTCGAGCACGTCCACGATATCGTCGACGAGGATGACGCCGACGAGGCGCCCCGCCTCGTCCACCACGGCCGCGGACACGAGGTTGTAGCGCTCGAACAGGCGCGCCACTTCCTCCTGGTGCTCGGTCGCCTTCACCCGGTCGGGCTCGTCGTCCATGATCTCCTGGATCGTGACCGGACGCTTCGAGCGCAGGAGCCTGTCCAAGGCCACGGCTCCGAGCAGGTGGCCCGCCGGATCGATGACGAAGATCTCGTAGAAGGTCTCCGGCAGGTCTGCCGTCTCGCGCATGAAGTCGATCGTCTGCCCCACCGTCCAGAACGGCGGCACGGCGATGAACTCGGTCTGCATGCGCCGCCCGGCGCTGTCCTCGGGGTAATCGAGGGAGCGCTGGAGCGCCACGCGCTCGACGGCCGGAAGCTGATCGAGAACTTCCGCCTTCTCCTCTTCGGGAAGGCTTTCGAGAATCGTGATCGCGTCGTCGGAATCGAGGTCGCGGACGCCCTCGGCGACGGTCGCGGTTTCGAGCTCCTCGAGAATTTCCTCGCGGACCGCTTCGTCCACCTCTGTGAGGGCGGCAAAATCGAAGGACCGGCCGAGAAGTTCGATGAGGCGAGGGCGCTGATCGGGCTCGAGTGCTTCGAGCAGGTCGCCGAGCTCGGATTCGTGGAAGCCTTCGACGAGCTTCTGCAGGCGCTCGACCTCCGAGGCCTCGATGGCATCGGCGGCGGCGGCCAGAAATTCCGGATTGAGCTCGCCCTCCTCGTCCCTGAAGGCCAGGGCTTCGGTTTCTGGCTCATCGGGCTTCGGAAGCGGCGTCTTGTCTTCGACTTCCAGCATCAGCCGTCCTCTGAGGTGGGTTGTCGCCTTTTAGGCATGGGGGCAGGCCCGCGCAATGCGCCCTAAAGACTTTTCGAAGAATCGGTCGGTGGTCGTTTTTCACCGGGCCGGTGAAGGCGCCCGAGCGCTGGGCCTTGGCTTCCGGATCGGCAGGGTCATCAACAAAAAAGGCCCCCTAGGGGGCCTTTTCGTCTTCGGCACCTGAATGCCAAAGTTGGTGCGGTCAAGAGGACTCGAACCTCCACGGGTCTCCCCGCTACCACCTCAAGGTAGTGCGTCTACCAATTCCGCCATGACCGCGAACTCGGTTCCAGGAGTGGGTTTCTCCTGAAGAGGAGGCCGCTCTAGCAGATCGACCGGGGGGCTGCAACCCCTTCCGTAGCGGATCCGCAAATTGACATGAGCGAATGCCTCGCCTGCCGATCGCGGTCTAGGCGATAAGCGGCTGGAACGACTATATAAGCGGGAGTTCTATGGCGTTCCGGGGGGCCTCCGGGTCTCTCGAGACAAGAACAATTCCGCTCTGCCTCCCGCCAAGTTTCAAGGTGAACCGGTGTCGAACCTGCGAGACAGCCTGACCTTTCAGTTTCCGCCTGAGAGCGGCTCTCCTCCCGTGGAATGGGTCATCACGGAGGGCCTTGTCCCTTACGAGGAGGCTGTCGCCTTCATGGAATCCCGGGCGGAAGCGATTGCTGCCGGCGAGGCGCGGGAACTGGTGTGGCTGGTGGAGCATCCGCCGCTCTACACGGCCGGGACCTCGGCCAGACCGGAAGACCTCGTGGACCCGGACCGCTTCCCTGTCCACCAGACGGGCCGGGGAGGGCAATACACCTATCATGGACCGGGCCAGCGGGTTGCGTATGTGATGCTCGACCTCAGGCGCCGCGCCCCCGACCTTCGCCGCTACGTGACGGCGCTCGAAGCCTGGCTCATCGCGACCCTGGATTCCTTCAACATCCGCGGCGAGCGGCGGGAGGACCGGGTCGGTGTGTGGGTCAGGCGGCCCGACAAGGGCGAGACGGCCGAGGACAAGATCGCCGCGATCGGCATCCGCGTCCGCCGCTGGGCGACCTTCCATGGAATCAGCCTCAACGTGGAGCCGGATCTTTCGCATTTCACCGGCATCGTGCCCTGCGGCGTGACCCGGCACGGGGTCACGAGCCTCGTCGATCTCGGCATCCCGGTCACCATGCCGGAGGTCGATGCGGCGATGCGCAGGGCTTTCGAGGAGATTTTCGGGCCGACGGAGAGGGCGGAGATACCGTTGCTCTTGAGCCACGGCGTCTAGGTTTTTCACGAAGGATACGGCGAGGCTTCTCCCCAAGGCCGCTTCATGCTCTAAGCTGGAGCAAACGGCTGATCATTGGCGGAACTTCCATGCAACGTGCCTTACTCGCTTCCCTTGTCGCCCTGGCTGCCTCGGCCTGCGCCTACCGGCCCGAGCCGACAGAGCTCGTCAAGATCGTCGATTCGCCGGCGGACGTGCGGGTCTGCACCCGTCTCGGCGAAGTCAGCCCCGTGACCCCGACGACCCCGGGAACGGCTAGACCCCTCTATATCGGCTTCGGCACGACCCTCGGCAGCTCGACCTTCGGCTACGCCACGGAGGACATGCTGCAGTCCACCGTCGCGCTCGGCGGCACGCATCTCTACCTGCAGCAGGTTTCCCATGACTGGTCGCTCGTGCGCGGCATCGCCTATCGCTGCGGCTCGGGCGTCGTGCGCCAGGAAACCGTCATTCGTGCGAAAGGCTGATCCGAGAGGCCGCCGATCCCGGTTGCATCGGCTCCCTGGTTCTAGGTACTGACGTGGACGGCCCTCCGGCGTTCCGCCGAGAGGGGCCGACACGAAGAACGAGGGAGAAAGCCGCCGTGCCCGTCATCGCCACCTCCGCCGATCTGACATCGGACGCCGCGCGGGCTAACCGTGCCGCCTGGGCCGAACTTGCCGAAGAGCTCCAGGCCAAGCGGCAGGAAGTGGCGGAGGGTGGCCCCGCCAAGGCACGGGAGCGTCACCTAGCCCGCGGCAAGCTCCTGCCGCGCGAGCGCGTGATGCGGCTTCTCGATCCGGGCGCCCCGTTCCTGGAACTCGGCTCGCTCGCCGCTCACGGCATGTATGAGGACGCGATCCACGGTGCCGGCATCATCACGGGCATCGGGCGCGTCGAAGGCCGCGAGGTCATGATCGTCTGCAACGATTCGACGATCAAGGGCGGCACCTATTACCCGATGACGGTGAAGAAGCACCTGCGCGCCCAGGAAGTGGCGCGCGAGAACCGTCTGCCCTGCATCTATCTGGTCGATTCCGGCGGCGCGAACCTGCCGCACCAGACGGATGTCTTCCCCGACCGGGAGCATTTCGGGCGCATCTTCTACAATCAGGCGACGCTGTCGTCGCTCGGCATTCCGCAGATCGCCTGCGTCATGGGTTCATGCACGGCGGGCGGTGCCTATGTGCCGGCGATGTCCGACGAGACCATCATCGTGCGCCGCCAGGGCACGATCTTCCTCGGCGGTCCGCCCCTGGTGAAAGCGGCGACCGGCGAGGTGGTGTCGGCCGAGGATCTCGGCGGCGCGGATGTCCATGCCCGCCTCTCCGGCGTGGCGGATCACTACGCTACCGACGACGTCCACGCGCTCGCCATCGTGCGCCGCATCGTCGGCACACTGAACACGCGCAAGAGCATCGAGATCGACATCGCCGATCCGGTGGAGCCGAAATACGGCATCGACGATCTCGACGCGATCGTGCCCACGGACCTCAAGAAACAATACGACATCCGCGAAGTGATCGCCCGCCTGGTCGACGGCTCCGAGTTCGACGAGTTCAAGCGCCTTTACGGCACGACTCTCGTCACGGGCTTCGCGCGGATCTGGGGCATGCCGGTCGGCATCATCGGCAATAACGGCATCCTGTTCTCGGAAAGCGCGCAGAAAGGCGCGCATTTCATCGAGCTGTGCTGTCAGCGGCGTATCCCGCTTCTCTTCCTGCAGAACATCTCCGGCTTCATGGTCGGCCGCCAGTACGAGGCGGGCGGCATCGCCAAGGACGGCGCCAAGCTCGTCACGGCGGTGGCCTGCGCCCAGGTGCCGAAAGTCACTCTGCTGGTCGGCGGCTCGTTCGGCGCAGGCAATTACGGTATGTGCGGCCGGGCCTATTCCCCGCGTTTCCTCTTTACCTGGCCGAACTCGCGTATTTCCGTGATGGGCGGCGAGCAGGCAGCGAGCGTTCTCGCCACCGTCCGGCGGGACAATATCGAGGCCGAGGGCAAGGCCTGGAGCGCGGACGAGGAGGAGAGTTTCAAGGCGCCGATCCGCGACAAGTATGAAAAGGAGGGCTCGCCTTACTACGCGACCGCCCGCCTGTGGGACGACGGAATCATCCTGCCCTCCGAGACCCGCCGCGTGCTCGCCTTGGCCTTTTCGGCCGCGTTGAACGCTCCGGTTCCCGAGACGAAGTTCGGCGTGTTCAGGATGTAGCAGACCGGGTTTGCTGTGATGTGGAACTCTTGCGGCCGGAAGGCGCTTTCAATGCATGCCGCAGGAAGGATTTGACCAGTACCGTCGAGCCTATGCCAGGCAGATCGCCCGGCTGGCGGAGATTCGCGACGGACGCATCGAGCAAGCCTTCGCGACCGTTCCACGAGAAACATTTCTGCCGCCGCCGCCCTGGACGGTCATCAGCATGGGTGTTGCCACCCAAACCTCTGAAATCGCCGATATCTACGCTAACGTCCTCGTCGCCATCGATCGCGAACGCGGCATCAACAACGGCGAGCCCGCCCTTCATGCCGCCTGGATGGATACGGTCGGCCCGCAGGCGGGCGAGACGGTAATCCATGTGGGCGCGGGAACGGGCTATTACACCGCCATCCTGGCGCTGCTCGTCCAGCCGAACGGGCATGTCGAGGCTTTCGAGTACGAGGCCGATCTCGCGGCTCAGGCGCAGCGGAACCTGGGGGCTTACGCCAGCGTGACCGTCCATGCGGCGTCCGCCTTCGGCCGCGTCTTGCCGAAGGCCGACGTCGTTTACGTCAATGCGGGCGTTCTTGCGCCGGATGCCGAATGGCTGCGGGCGCTCGAGCCGGGTGGGCGCCTGATCTTCCCATGGCAGCCGCACAAGGGCTGGGGCCCGACGCTTCTGGTGACACGGCGGGGAGGAGGGTTCAGCGTGCAGTCCCTGATGCGCGTCGGCTTCATCTCGTGCAGCGGAACGACCGAAAGAATTTCCGTCAGCCGTCTCCCGACCGAGGCCGATCTGGAAGCGGTCCGATCCGTCTGGATCAGGAGCGATCGCTCGCCTGATTCCAGCGCCGTCGCGGTCTACGACGATGTCTGGTTCTCATCCGAGAAACCGGGCGATTGAGCCGAGCGTAGTCGGGTCCGAACAGGCCCGTTCGTAGGGCTTGATCTCTTGAAGGCAAGGGGAATCCTGTCCCAAAAATGTTGCGGTGAAGCAACACCTTC
Organism: Microvirga mediterraneensis; assembly: GCF_013520865.1. Lineage (NCBI taxonomy): Bacteria > Pseudomonadati > Pseudomonadota > Alphaproteobacteria > Hyphomicrobiales > Methylobacteriaceae > Microvirga > Microvirga mediterraneensis. Next base: position 3,483,915 of record NZ_JACDXJ010000001.1, on the reverse strand, counting down.
AAACCTTCAACATCCTGCCTCTCTTAGCCCAAGCTCCGCCGCGATCCCGCCATAAACGGAGCGCTACACCTGATGCTGACTAAAGTGCTTCAAAACCAAAGCTTTACGTAACGACGCCTGGGGCAGAATTCGGGTTAAGGCTGTTCAGTTGATCCTTCCTAAGGGTCATTGCATCGGTGGCGTAGCACATGGCAGATCACGAGAGTTCCAAAGGGTTTGGAGCTCCACGTGAGAACCGGGTGGAAGAAGAGTGCGGACCATGGATGCGCGGTTGATCGACAAGTCGAAGCTGCCGAGCCGTCACGTGACGGAAGGGCCCGCTCGCGCGCCGCATCGCTCCTATCTCTATGCCATGGGACTGACCAAGGAGCAGATCGCCCAACCGCTCGTCGGCGTCGCCACCTGCTGGAATGAGGCGGCTCCCTGCAACATCTCCCTCATGCGCCAGGCCCAGGCCGTGAAGAAGGGCGTGGCTGCCGCCAGCGGGACACCGCGCGAGTTCTGCACCATCACGGTGACCGACGGCATCGCCATGGGTCACCAGGGTATGAAGGCGTCTCTCCCGTCCCGCGAGGTGATCGCTGATTCGGTCGAGCTGACCATGCGCGGCCATTCCTACGATGCGCTGGTGGGCATGGCTGGCTGCGACAAGTCACTGCCGGGCATGATGATGGCCATGGTGCGCCTCAACGTGCCGTCGATCTTCATCTATGGCGGTTCAATTCTTCCGGGCTCCTTCCGTGGCCGTCAGGTGACCGTGCAGGATCTCTTCGAAGCCGTCGGCAAGTACTCGGTCGGCGAGATGTCGGATGAGGATCTCACGGAGCTCGAGCAGGTCGCCTGCCCGTCGGCCGGCGCCTGCGGGGCGCAATTCACAGCCAACACCATGGCGACCGTCTCCGAGGCGATGGGCCTCGCCCTGCCGTATTCGGCGGGCGCTCCGGCACCTTACGAGATCCGCGACCGGTTCTGCGCCGCCGCCGGCGAGCAGATCATGGATCTGATCGCCAGGAACATTCGTCCGCGCGATATCGTGACCCGCAAATCCCTGGAGAATGCCGCGACGGTGGTGGCGGCATCCGGCGGCTCGACCAACGCGGCCCTGCATCTTCCCGCGATCGCGCATGAAGCCGGAATCAAGTTCGACCTGTTCGACGTCGCGGAAATCTTCAAGCGGACGCCATACATCGCCGACCTGAAGCCGGGCGGGCGCTATGTCGCCAAGGACCTGTTCGAGGTCGGCGGCATTCCGCTGCTCATGAAGACGCTTCTCGACCACGGCTACATGCACGGCGACTGCATGACCGTGACCGGGCGCACCATGGCCGAGAACCTGGCGTCCGTGAAATGGAACGACGATCAGGACGTGGTCTATTCGGCCGACAGGCCGATTACGCCCACGGGCGGCGTCGTCGGCTTGAAAGGCAACCTCGCTCCGGAAGGGGCCATCGTGAAGGTGGCCGGGATGTCGGCTGAAAAGCAGACATTCCGTGGTCCAGCCCGTTGCTTCGACGGTGAGGAGGCCTGCTTCGAGGCGGTCTCCAAGCACCAGTACAAGGAAGGCGAGGTCCTGGTGATCCGCTACGAGGGGCCGCGCGGCGGTCCCGGCATGCGGGAGATGCTCTCCACCACGGCGGCGCTCTACGGCCAGGGCATGGGCGACAAGGTGGCTCTCGTCACCGACGGCCGCTTCTCCGGCGCGACCCGCGGCTTCTGCATCGGCCATGTGGGGCCGGAAGCAGCGGTGGGCGGGCCCATCGGGCTGATCAAGGACGGCGACATCATCGCCATCGACGCCATCACGGGCACGATCGACGTGGAGCTCTCGGACGAGGAACTGGCGAAGCGCCGTTCCGAATGGAAGCCGCGTGAGACGAGCGCCACCTCGGGCTATCTCTGGAAATATTCGCAAACCGTAGGTCCGGCGCGGGACGGGGCTGTGACCCATCCCGGCGGGGCTGCAGAAAAAGAAACCTATGCGGACGTTTAAACTCATCGCAGCCACGTTGTGGGTGGCTACTCTCGGCGCCGGCGCCGCCTATGCGCTCGATGCCGCGCCGCGTCCGCAACCGCTCACGCCTGCCCTGTCCCCGGCACTCGCTCCGGGAATCAAGTACGGCTCAGCGCGCGACGCCCTGCGCAGCGGCATGCGAGACTATTATGCCGGCGATAAGATCGGCGCCGTGCACGCGCTCGAATATGCGGCGGGCCAGGGGCACTCGCTGGCGCTTTGGAAGCTTGGGCGCATGTATGCGGACGGCGACGGCGTCGAGCACGACGACCTGAAGGCGTTCGAGTACTTCTCCCGGCTTGCCGACCAGCACGCGGACGAAAGCCCCGATTCTCCCAATGCCTCGGTCGTTTCCAGCGCCTTCGTGGCCCTCGGCGGCTATTTCCTGGACGGCATCAAGGACAGCTACGTGGCGGCCAATCCGTCCCGGGCCGTCGAGATGTTCAGCTATGCGGCGACGTATTTCAGCGACTCCAACGCCCAATACAACCTCGCCCGTCTCTATCTCGAGGGCACCGGGGTCCGGAAGGATGCTCGCCATGCGGCTCGCTGGTTCAACCTGGCGGCCGAGAAAGGCCACACCGCGTCCCAGGCGCTGCTCGGGCATCTGCTGATGACGGGGCAGGGCGTTCCACGCCAGAGGGCCAAGGGCCTCATGTGGCTGACCCTGGCGCGCGAAGCCTCGACCGAAGGACCCAAGGACCAGTGGATCGTGTCCCTCTACGACGATGCCTTCGCGGCCGCCGACGAAAGCGACCGCAAGCTCGCCCTGGCCCTTTTGGAGCAATACATCCAGTCGCGCAGGTAAAGCCGGGCGATGATTCCTCTCCCCGTCATCACCGGCCTCGTGCCGGTGATGACGGGGAGAGGGCCTTTAAACAGGGGCAATCACTCGATATCCAGATCGACCATCACCGGCACATGGTCCGACGGCTTGTCCCAGCCGCGCACTTCCTTCCGGATCGAGGCCGTCCTGAGCTTGTCCTGCGCCTGGGCCGAGAGCAGCAGGTGGTCGATGCGGATGCCGTTGTTCCGCTGGAAGGCGCCCGCCTGATAATCCCAGAACGAATAAAGCCCCGGCTGGTCGTTGCAGGCGCGCACGGCGTCGAGGAAGCCGAGATTGACCAGCTCCCGGAACTTGGCCCGGCTCTCCGGCTGGAACAGGGCATCATTGACCCAGGCCGCCGGATCCATGGCGTCCTTGGGCTCGGGGATGACATTGTAGTCGCCGCACAGGACCAGGGGCTCCTCGAGCAGGAGGAGGCTCTTCGCATGGGCCCGCAGGCGGTCCATCCAGGCGAGCTTGTAATCGAATTTAGGCGTGCCGATGGGATTGCCATTAGGCAGGTAGATAGAGGCCACGCGCACGGCGCCGCGCGAGGTCGAGATCACACCTTCCAGATAGCGGGCCTGCTCGTCGCTCTCGTCCCCCGGCAGGCCCCGGCGGACATCCTCCAGCGGGCGCTTGGACAGGATGGCGACGCCGTTGTAAGCCTTCTGGCCGTGGGTGGCGACGTTGTAGCCGAGGGCCTCGACCTCCGCGCGGGGGAAGGCTTCGTCCACGCATTTCAGCTCCTGGAGGCAGACCACATCCGGATCGGCGCTCTTCACGAAAGTGGCGAGATGGTCCAGTCTCTGCTTGATGGAGTTCACGTTCCAGGTGGCAATGCGCATCGTGTCACTCTCGCTCTTTCGTCCTACCCGTTTCATCGGATGTTCGTTCCCGGCTGGCAAGGTTGAACTCGTCGCCATCCCCACGGTTGCACCGATGCGCATCGATGAAACCGTCTGCGCGACGATCCCTGCGGGTACCCATTTTCCGTGGCATATGCTCAATGGCCGGTGCTCGGCATTCAGATGAGTGCCGCCACCGTTCAAGAATTGCGAAAAGGACAGGTCTTTGCCCAGTGTCGAGATTCACGGCTATGCCATCGTGTCGGACGACGACCGTATCGCCGATGCGTCCGGACGGACGCCCGACGTGCTCCGCAACGACGCCGACTGGGCCTACTTCCAGGACGAACTCAATCAATCGGCCGTGACGGTGCTCGGCCGCCTGGGCCATGAGGCCAATCCGAATCCGAAGGGCCGGCTGCGGATGATCCTGTCCTCGTCATCACCCGGCCTCGAGCGGCGGCCGGACGGCTGGTGGTGGAACCCTGAGGCGCTTGCCTGGGACCAGGCGATCCGCACAGTCCTTCCGGGCGGCGGCCGCGTGGCCGTGCCGGGCGGGCGGCGGGTTTTCGATCTCTTCCTCGCCGTCGGCTACGATGCCTTCCATCTGACACGCGCCGAAGGAACGTCGATTCCTGACGGCGTGCCCGTCTTCTCCGGCTGCCGGGAAGGCGTGAGTGCCGAGAACGTGCTGGCGGAACAGAGACTGAAGCCGGAGCCCCGCCGGATCCTCGACCCGGCAGGACCGGTGAGCCTGACAATTTGGCGGAACGGTCGCCAAGATCTGTGAGTTTGCTTGGAGTTGACGTGCAACAGCGACCCGAAGGGAGAAGCCGATGCGTCACCTCACCATCTCGACCGCTTTGCTCGCAGGCTGCCTGATCGCCGGGGGCGCATGGGCGCAGGGCTCCTCCGGCGGCTCCAGCGGAGGGGGCGCCGGCGGCGCCTCCGGCGGGGGCTCCTCGGCTTCACCGTCCACGGGCTCGTCGGCGTCTCCGAGCGGCGCAACTCAGCCTGGAGGATCGTCCATCAGGCCGCCCGCGCAGGGTGCCCAGGGAAGTGCCGATCCTGGAAACAGCTCCAGCCGCATGGGTGGCTCAACGGGAAATACGGGAACGGGCAGCCGGGCGACCACGGGTACGGTCCCGCCTCCCGGCAACGAAGGCAGCACGGGAGGAACCGCCGCGGGCTCCGGCGGCTCCCAGACGGGACCCCGCACGACCGGAACGGTTGCAGGCGGCAACCGCCTGCAACCGGGTGAGACTTCGACCGTCGCCCCCAGCTCCCGCGAAGAGAAACTCCTCCAGGATGCCGATAAGCGGGTCCGGCGGGGGATTTGCCAGGGCTGCTGACGCTCAGGCAGCTTGGTCGAGAGCCGGATAATCCGTGTAGCCCTCGGTGCCGCCGCCATAGAACGTGGCGCGATCCGGCTCATTGAGCGGTGCGTTGAGACGGAAGCGATCGACAAGATCCGGATTGGCGATGAAGAGGCGTCCGAACGCCACCAGATCGGCACGGCCGCTGGAAACGGCCTCGGCCGCCATCTCACGGCTATAGCCGTTGTTGGCGATGTAGGCCCCGCGGAAGGACCGGCGCAAGCCTTCGTAATCCACGGCCACCGCATTGCGGTCGCCCTGGGTGGCGCCTTCGATGACGTGGAGATAGGCGAGGCCCAGCCCGTCGAGCTTCTCGACCACATGGCTGAATAGGGCCTGCGGATTCGAATCCTCCGCGTCGTTCACCTTTGCCGGGGAGAGGCGGATGCCGACCCGTCCCTTGTCCCAGACCTTCAGCACGGCTTCAGCCGCCTCGATGGTCAGGCGAGCCCGGTTCTCGATGGAGCCGCCATAGGCATCGGAGCGCTTGTTGGAGCCGTCCTTCATGAACTGGTCGAGCAGATAGCCGTTCGCGGCATGGATCTCGACGCCGTCGAAGCCGGCCTCCTTGGCGTTGCGGGCAGCGTTCTCGTAATCCCGCAGGATTCCGGGGATCTCAGAGATTTCGAGCGCGCGGGGCTCGGATACGTCGGCGAAGCCTTCCTGGAGGAACGTCTTCGTTTGGGCCCGGATGGGCGAGGGGCCGACGGGCGCGCCTCCGCCGGGCTGGAGCGACGTGTGGGAGACCCGTCCCACGTGCCAGAGCTGGATGAAGATCCGGCCGCCGGCCTTGTGAACCGCGTCGGTCACCTTGCGCCAATGCGCGACCTGCTCGGGCGAATAAATGCCGGGCGTGCGCAGATAGCCCTGGCCCTGGTGGGAGATCTGCGAGCCTTCCGAGATCAGCAGACCGGCGCTGGCGCGCTGGGCGTAATAGGTCGCCGTGATATCGCGAGCCACATCCCCTTGTGCCGCCCGGTTTCGGGTGAGAGGGGCCATGACCAGGCGGTTGGGCAAAGTCAGATCGCCCAGTGTAAAGGGCTGGAACAATGCATTGGCGTCAGCACTCATTGAAAACCTCGTTTCATCCTGTGGAATTATCCAAAGCACAGGTCGATACGAGATAAGCAGCCCTCCATCTGACGCAACGGAAGGCTGCTATGCAAAAATGCCATGCCCCGGACACTGGACCCGGGAGCGACTTGGCATTTCTGGGGTTGAGCCGGACTCAGGCCGGGCTGCTGGCCCGGTCGAGCTTGGTAATATCCTCGTCATCGAGACGCACCTGGGTGGCCTGAACGAGATCCTGAACCTGCTCCACGCTCGTGGCGCTCGCGATCGGGGCCGTGAGCCCCGGCCGCGCAATCAGCCAAGCGAGCGCAATCCGGGCCGGCGTGGCATTCTTCCGGGCAGAAACCTCGTCCAGAGCCGCCAGGATGCGCCGGCCGCGATCGTCGAGATAGGCCGCCATGCGGCCGCCCCGCACGCTCTTGCCGAAATCCGCCTCCGACCGGTACTTGCCCGTCAGGAATCCGCTCGCGAGGCCGTAATAGGGAATGACGCCGACCTCTTCCTTCCGGCAGAGAGGTTCCAGCTCGACTTCGTACTCCGCGCGGTCCGACAGGTTGTATTTCGGCTGCAGGCTCTCGTAGCGCGGGAGACCCAGCTTTGCGCTGATCTCCAGCGCCTCCTTCAGCCGGGCGGCCGTGAAGTTCGAGGCCCCGATGGCCCGCACCTTCCCGGCCCGGATCAGCCCATCATAAGCCTCGAGCGTCTCCTGCTGCGGCGTGTCGAGATCGTCGCGATGGGATTGATAGAGATCGATGGTGTCGGTCTGGAGCCGCCGGAGCGAATCCTCCACGGCGGAGCGGATATAGCTCTTCGACAGGCCTTTCCGGTCCGGCGCTATTTCGGATCCGACCTTGGTGGCGATCACGAGTTGGTCGCGATTGCCGCGAGCCTTCATCCATTTGCCGATGATGGTCTCAGACTCGCCGCCCGTGTGGCCGGGCACCCAGGTGGAATACACGTCGGCCGTGTCGATGAAGTTGAGGCCGGCATCGACATAGGCGTCGAGCACCTTGAACGACGTCGCCTCATCGGCCGTCCAACCGAAGACATTGCCGCCGAGGCACAGGGGAGAAACCATCAAGTCAGATCGGCCGAGCCGACGCTTTTCCATCTTCATCTCCATGATCCGCTGCCGTTTCAGAGCGGATCATGGAGATAGCGCATCGTGAGGAAAAGTGGACCTGCCATTCCCCACGATATGTCGGATTCGGACGCGACGGTGCCCGTGATCAGGCGGCCGCGCTCAACGTGATGCCGCGCGCTTCCGCGAAGGCAAACAGCTCGGATTCGCTGCCGACGCGATGCCGCTGGTCGATGGTCCAGCCGGTCTCGTCGCGCACCACGATGTAACCCCGCGCCTGAAGGCGGGACACCACCGACTGAATGCCGCTCGATTCGGATTTCGTCACGCCGCGCTCCGCGATGAAACGTTCGATGGCCGCCTGCGCGGCCTGAGCGAGGTCGATGGCATCGGCGCGGTTGGCGGGCTTTGCCTTCGCCTTGGCCTGCGCAAGAGCGCGTGCCGGATCCCTGCGGACGGATTTCCAGCCGCCGCGGCCGGAGGTCTGTCCTCCCGCCGTCTCGGGCTCCTCGGCCCGAGGCGCGGCGGGGGCCTCGGTAACGACGATCTTCGGGACAGTGGGTGCGACAGGCTGCGGGGCAGGGCGGAGAGGCGCGACCTGGGAAACACCCTGCACGGAGGACAGGACAGCCTTCTTCTCCGGCTCCTTAGGTTTCTGAACGGGCTTGGGAGCCGCGGGCTGTGCCTTTTCGCGAAGCGCTTTCTCCTCGCGAGCTTTTTCCTGGCGAGCCTTCTCAGCTCGAGCTTTTTCTTCATGAACCCGACGGGCTGCTTCTTCACGGGCATGGCGTGCGGCTTCAGCAACCTGCCGCTTGGCTTCGGCCTCCGCCTTCCAGGCTTCCATCTGCCGCTGCTTGGCTTCCGCTTGCGCTTTTCTCGCCTCCGCGTCGCGACGGGCGGCGGCTTCGGCCGAGCGCTTGACCCGGATGACGAGCCGCTGGTCGATGCGACCCTTCTCGGCGATGGCGGCTCTCGCGGCGCGGATCATTCCCGCTTCCGTCTCTGCGACGATGGTCTTCAGATGCTCCGCCAACGATGCCTCGACAGTCCTGATGGCTTGAACGATCGCCGCCTGGACGTCGATCGACGGCAGCACTGTCCTTGCGGCGGACGCAGCCGATGGAGCGGGAATCTCCGTCCGGGCAACGGGAACAATGCGCTCCGGAGCGGGGGAGCGAACCGGCCTCTGCGCGGCGGGTCTCGTGGTCGCCGGTTTCAAGGATTGCGCCTGCGGCGGCTTGGGACGAGCCATTCCGGCGGCCGTGATCTTCGCCAGCTTGGAGAGATCGCGCACGCCGATCAGGCCGAGGTCCTGCATCTTCCAGCGGATCTGGGTCACGGTGCGGTCAAGTTCGGCGGCGATCAGCTTGTCAGTCAGCGGAGGATCGGCCGAAACGAGTTCGCGCAGGCGTGCGACGCTGGCTTCATCCCAGGTCTGGTGAGGCTGGACGAGAGTGCCGATCAGCCGCGCTCTGGCATAGGTTGCCGGCACGGGCCTGCCCAGCTTCGCTGCAGTGACGGGAACAGGGACCTTGGCCTCCCTGTCGCGGCGAAGAATCTCGAGTTCTTCTTCAGTCCAGACCCTGTTCATTGCAGGGCTTCTCCTTTTCTCAGCAAGTTCACAGCAAGGCTGGGATCCGGCGAACCTGCATCGCGAGAAGAAGAGCGAATGCGAAGAGAAGGGAAATTCGCCGGATCGTGCCGGCGACGGATAACCGTTAAGCCGACATGCGGTGGAGGGGCACCTGATCAACGGTGCCGGTGATGGCGGAGCTCGCCGCCGGGAGCCATGGAGCCGGCCCCGGATCGGGGCGCAGCTCATGCTCATGCATGACACGGCAACCCCTCACGAAGCGCAGGCTTCGCGACGAGGACCATTGCGGTCGTATGAGGGTGAGTTGCAGCTGCATGCCGGTTTCAAATCAAGAGTGCTGGGAGGTGTAGTCGGCTTCCGATCAAATCTCAATGCTCATGACGTCCGTAACGGAAACTTTCCTCGGCGGAACCGGAGAGCGTTGCGGAACAACGATTTCGAGCAGCTTTCCGATGGGCTCGTAAGGATTGATTAACCATGGCGGCGCATTCTCGTTCGCGTGAGTCCCGCGGGGATTTTACGCATGCCTGACAGGGGGAAGGCTCATGGCCGAGAGCAACATCACGAAAACGATCAACGAGAGAATTGAAGCCGTCAAGAAAGTCGTGAATCTCATCTCGCAGGCGGGCAGGGGAGACGACCTGCATGATCTGCGCGTGCTCCTGATCAATACCATGAGTCTGCTCAAGCGCGATCCCGGCATCGAGGCCGCGGTGGACGACCTTTACGCCTCGGCGGCCGCGCTGGTGCGGGATGCCTCCTCCGGCTATCCGCCGAACGCAAGATCGCTCCGCCTCCTGGTCTCTGCCTCCGATCGATTCTGCATGCGCCTCACCTCCGCCGTGGACCGGATCGTCCCCGAACCCGAGACGCGTCTCAAAGGATTGGAAGCGGCCTATGCCGTGCAGCTTGAGCGCTTCTCGATGAATGCCGATCTCGATCCCGTTGGCCAGGTCGCGTAGCACGCTGAGGCGATCCCGTTCGCATCCCTGGCCACATCGCTCATCGACACAGCCCTCCTTGCCTGCGGCATAGGGGCCTTTGTTATTGAACCTTGCTCGGTTTTGGCCCGCAGTGCGCGTGGTGCTTTGTCCAGTCTCTGACTTATCATGCGCATCCAATGGTGCACTCCTTCAAAGAGGATGCTCGTGGTCTGAACGTCAAAAACCCTCGCCGAGGTTTCTGTGCGAGGGTTTTGCGGGGTTGGTTGCGGGACCTGAAACCACCGCCCCTCTATGCACAACGCGCTATCACTCGAGCTCAGCTCGATAGGCTAAAGGAAGCCATTCTGTCTCGAATTGCTCGTGGACTCTCTGGTTTTTAATCAGAGGGCCTTGGGTTCGAGGCCCAGCGCGCTTACCAATCATTTCAAAGGTTTACCGGCATCTGTCCTTTGAGCCGTTTTCTTCCGGGTCGCTAACGGGTAGACAGACGTCAGCACGTGGAGCCTGCTCGGATCAAAGCTCAGTCCAGCCTAAGAATGCGAACCATGAACCGAGCCGTTTGACGCCTGCCCTTCCCTGAAGCCCGGATATACGCAGTACAGTTACACAGTGGCCTGTGATCAGGCCGGAAGGTCTGCTCACAGGCGGTGAGGAGACCTTCAGCGGGCATGCCTAAACCTCCCAAATTGACCCTGAGCCGACTCCCAGCCCAATTCCTTAAGAAGCTTATGAAACAGAGTCTCTCAAAATAACCGATCTATATCACGATGCACGAGTCAGCTTACCTCGTGGAGCTATAGTGTTGGGCTGATAGAATTCTTCACCTATTACGCTGCCGGTTATGTAATAGGACAACGCATCATTACATAATGCTGTTGCCCAAGTACCTCTTTTGGGTTGCCTCGTCGGAAACTAACGGTCAGATTAAGACTTATGTCTTCGACCTCTCTTGTAAACTGATAGAGGGCGCGTCTTTCATCAGGGGCAAGGGCAAAGGTCGTTGTAACCGCCTCTGTCTCATGCCCTGATCGAGCTCTGACCTATGAAATTCTTTCGTATCCTCTTGGGAGTCATTCTGCTCCTCGGAGGCCTCTATGTCGTTGTCGGCGAGTACCTCTCGGGAACGAGCGCCGATGCCACGATCAATGCCCGCACTACCGTGCTCAGAGCGCCGATCCAGGGACTGGCCGAGTTCTCCGTGCGTACGATCGGAGCCCGGATCTCCCCGGAAGAGGCCGTGGTGCGCATCACCGATAATCAGTTCGACAACGCGCGCCTGATCGATCTTGAGCGGACCCGCTCCACCCTCGAGGCGGATCTCACCCGGCTTCGGGCCCAGACCGGGGCGGTCGACGAGGCCCGCAAGATCTTGGACGCCCAGGCCAAGAGCTATCAGGAAGGGCGCGTGCGCCAGATCCGGTCCCGCATCGCCGAGGCGCAGACCGCCGTGAACTCGGCAGAGGCGCGATTCCGCGAGGCGGACAGCGCCCTGGACCGGACCAAGGAGCTGAATTCCCGTGGCGTCCAGACCGCGATCACGCTGGACCGCGCCCAGGCCCAGTATGATGTCGCGAAACAGGACATCGCCAGCACTCGCGAGCGTATCACCTATCTCACGGCGGAGCTCTCCTCAGCCCAGAACGGGGTTTTCATCGGAGACTCGTACAACGATGCGCCGTTCTCGATCCAGCGCATCCGGGAGTTCGACCTCCGACTGGCCGAACTCAGGGCCGAGGCGGAGAATGTCAGCAGCCGTCTGAAGCTGGTCACCGAGCAGATCGCGGCCGAGCGGGTCCGGGTCAACCGCCTGACTGCGGCGGAACTCTCGGTGCAGAACCCAGCCATCGTCTGGAACTTCCTCGCCAGCAGCGGCGAGCATGTCAACCAGGGGCAGGATCTCGTCCGGTTCGTGGATTGCTCCGCCGTCATGGTCACGGCCAGCGTGAGCGAGAGAGTCTATTCCAGCCTGCGGGTCGGCATGCCAGCCCAGTTCCGGCTGATCGGCGACGACCGGGTCTTGCAGGGAACCATCACACGCCTCGGCGGATCGGGAGCAGCCGGCCTCTACAGCACCCTCGCCATTGGCCCAAGTCCCGAGCACCTGACGCGCTTCGACGTCGCCTTGAGCATTCCGGAGCTCGCGAGCGATCCGGACCTCTCCTGCGCCGTCGGGCGCACGGGCCGCGTGGTCTTCACGGGCGGACCGCTCGCGGGCATCCGGCAGAGGCTCGCGGATCTCGGCCTGTAGATGCTCATCCTCGACCAATCTCTGTCGAGCCTCGCCGGTCTGGCCATCGTCGTCGGCCTTGCCCTGCTGCTGCTGCCGCTCGCCACACCGAAGAGCACCTGGATGCGCGTCCTGTTGCTCGGCCTGACGACCTTGCTGGGCTGGCGCTACATGATTTGGCGGATCATGGAAACGGTTCCATCGGCGACCGAAGGGCTCACCCTCGATGTTCTCGCCGGATGGACCTTCGTGGCGATCGAGGCTCTGGCTCTCGTATCGTCCACGACGGCCTATCTGTTCCTCACCCGCCGGAAAGACCGGCATGAGGAAGCGAATCGGAATATCGCCTGGTGGGGAGGAAGCGCGCCACGCGTCGACCTTTACATCGCCACCTATAATGAGGAGCTGGAGGTTCTTGAGCGCACGCTCGCCGGTGCGCAGGCGAGCGACTATCCGAACCTGCGCGTCTTCGTTCTCGACGACGGGCGGCGGGAATGGCTGACCGAGGTATGCCTCCGCTACGGCGCTGAACATAGGACGCGGCCCACCAACGAGCACGCGAAGGCGGGCAACATCAACTACACGCTGACACAGCGCATGAAAGATGTGGATGCCCCCGACTTCGTCGCCGTTCTCGATGCGGATTTTGTTCCCCACCGCAACTTCGTGCGCCGGGCGGTCGCCCTGTTTCATGATCCCAAGGTCGGCCTCGTCCAGACGCCGCAGCACTTCTTCAATCCCGATCCGATCCAGCACAATCTTTACATCGCCTCCGCCTATCCCGACGAGCAGCGCTTCTTCTTCGAACATCTGGAGCCTGCACGCGACGCATGGGGCATCGCGGTGTGCTGCGGAACGTCCTCGATGGTGCGGGTCTCGGCTTTGCGCGAGATCGGCGGTCTGCCGACCCAGAGCGTGACGGAAGACTTCCTTCTGACCATCCGCCTCGACAGCCACGGCTATCGCACGGTCTATCTCAATGAAGCGCTTACGGAAGGGCTCGCACCGGAAGGACTGCATGAATATGTCGTGCAGCGCGGGCGGTGGTGCCTGGGCATGATGGAGATCGTGCGCAACGTCTACAATCCCTTCGGTGCAAATGGCTTGCGCCTCATGCAGCGCCTGAGTCTCGTTGACTCGATGTTGTTCTGGACGACCACCTTTCCGTTTCGCCTGATCGCACTCATCGGACCGCTGCTCTACTGGTACTTTGGCATCGTCGTCGTGAACGCCTCCCTCACGGATGTCGTCTCGTACTATGTCCCCTATTATGCAGCCGTGCTGATCACGCTGAACTGGATCTCCAATGGCATGATATGGCCTGTACTCAACGACGTGTCCCAGCTTATCGCCGCATGGCCGATCACGCGTGCGGCAGCGATGGGCCTGCTTACCAGAGGGCCGCACAAGTTCCGTGTAACGGCAAAGGGCGGCGATCGAACGAAGACGATCGTGCAATGGCCGATGATGAAGCCCTTCGCGCTCCTCTTCGGCCTGACCCTGCTGGCAATTCTGTTGCCTCTTATCTTTCCGGATCATTTCAGCCATGTGGCCAAGGCCGGAGACGGCATCAGGATTATCCTGTTCTGGACGATCTACAATCTCATCGTGCTCGCCATCACCATGCTGGTCTGCGTCGAACGCCCTCGCGACAACCGGCCCCAGCGAGAAAATGTCGAGCTGGCCATGCTCACCGTCGGTTCGCAAAGGCTGCCTTCCTGGGTGCTCGAACTCGGAGTCGACCATGCCCGCGTCCGCGGATTGGCGGGGCTGACGGTCGGCGCCCTCGGAACGATCGCGCTTGCGGATGTCGGCGATGTCGCCATCCGTATTTCGAACGAGACGAACGACGGCTATCGTTTGTCTCTGCGGCCTTCTCCGGAACAACGGGATGGAATCCTGCGCAAGCTCCACACGGCAGATGCCAGGCCAGGAACCGGGCGTGGCGATCTTCCCGAGATGATCAGGGGCTGGATGCGCGGCTTGGCGTCACGGTAGACGCAGGATAGGGGAGCACGCGGATGCGCATTGGGATCAAGACACTTATATTCGTCATCGGCGCCCTGCTGATGCTTGTGCCCGCTGTAGTGGCCGGCACTATGTTCACGAATGCGATCCAACGCCGTGCGGAGGTCGCCAACAGCGCCCGTTTGCGGCTTCTTGGCGAGATCGTCGCCGACCAGCTCGGGCGGCGCATGCACGAGCTCTGGCAGGACGTCGAGGGAATGGCGCGCGTTGTCCGCCTGGACAATCCTGAGGAGGTCCGCCGACAATTGACCCTGCTAAGCCAGGTGGATCGTCGTTATACCTGGATCGGCGTCACCGACGTTCAAGGCAGGGTGATTGCTGCATCGCAAGGCATGCTGGAGGGTGTAAGTGTTACCGAGAGGCCGTGGTTCCGCCGCGGCCTCAACGGCCCGGCCGCCGTCGACGTGCACGAGGCCGTTCTTCTGGCGAAACTTCTCCCTGCAACACGAGAGCCGCGCCGTTTCGTCGACTTCTCTGCTCCGATCAGGAACGATCAAGGCGCCGTGATCGGCGTTATCGGAGCGCATTTCGAATGGACGATGATCAGGGACATCATTCAGGCTGTGAGGGGACAGGGAGTCGATGCGCTTCTCGTCTCCCGCGACCGTGTGGTCCTCTCAGGCCCGCCGGAGCTTCAGGAGACCAGGCTGTCCGAAGGATCGGCCGTCGCCGCCAGCCAGGGGGCATCCATAGCTCTTCGCGAGAGATGGCGGGATTCGAAGGAATACATGGCGGCAGTCATTCCTTCGATCCAGTTCAAGGACATGCCCAGCTTCGGGTGGAGCCTCATCGTGCGTGCGGATCTGAACACGGTGCTCGACCCCACTCGAGCCATTGCGCAGGCGTTCTGGTTGCTTCTTGGAGGCGGTGCGCTGGTCGGCCTCGTCCTGCTCTACCTGTTCTCGGCATGGCTCGCCAAGCCACTCGGCCGACTGGTCACGGTTGCAGAGGCGCTCGCAAGCGGTCGCACAGATCGGCCGCCGCACGACGAAACCCGCTACGAGGAGGCTGCCCGTTTGAGCGCCGCGCTCGTGCGCCTTCAGACGTTCTCGGTCCGGCCGTACCAGCCATCCCGCGCGGAAAAGGAGAAAACGACGACGCCGGCGTCCTGAGCGGCGCCGAATGGCGGGCAGGTCTTGAAGCCCCCTCGGCGAGACTTTGGGGCTGACATTCCCGATTGATGCTTCCCGACGGTTGATGGTGGGAACGCCCGCTTTTGGCACGTCTCGGATGTAGACTGAACGTCCGCACGTGCAGAGAATTTCCTTCGGGGACCCGAAGTTGACGTTAGCCGGTTCGGAACATATGCCTTATGTGCAACATGGTCTCATGGCAGTCCTGGCGCGGAACCGCAGGCCTGCTTCCGGCGCGCACTCCATTAACGTGTCCGCCATTTAGAGTTGGAAGTTATTCCTCTGGCCCGAGTGAGGGGTCACCCTAAATCATCGCGTGTCCGAAATCTCGCCGAGCCACGTAATGCCAGATAAATGCAAGTCCCGATCTCCGATGGCCGTGCAGGAAGGAACAGGGTTTGTCCGCATTCGCGGGGCCCGCGAGCACAATCTCAAGAACATCGATCTTGAGATTCCGCGCGACGCCCTCGTGGTGTTTACAGGTGTCTCCGGCTCCGGAAAGTCGTCGCTGGCCTTCGGAACACTCTATGCCGAGGCGCAACGACGATATCTCGAGTCGGTGTCGCCCTATGCCAGGCGACTGTTCCATCAGATGCCCGTTCCGGATGTCGACGAAGTCGATGGTCTGCCGCCCGCCGTCGCGCTTCAGCAGCAGCGCGGTTCACCGACCACGCGCTCGTCGGTGGGCAGCGTCACGACCTTGTCCAACCTGCTGCGCATGCTTTACTCCCGGGCCGGCGACTATCCGCGTGGCCAATCGATCCTCTACGCCGAGTCGTTCTCGCCCAATACGCCCGAGGGGGCGTGCTCCCGCTGCCATGGACTCGGCCGGGTCTATGAGGTCACCGAGCGGTCGATGGTGCCGGACGACACCCTGACCATTCGCGAGCGGGCGATTGCCGCCTGGCCGACCGCCTGGCATGGCCAGAACCTACGCGACATTGCGACCACGCTCGGCTTCGATGTGGATCGGCCCTGGCGGGACCTGCCCAAGAAGGACCGGAACTGGCTTCTTTTCACCGATGAGCAGCCCACCGTTCCAGTCTATCCCGGATATACGCAGCAGGAGGTTCGGCGCGCGCTCAAGCGCAAGGAAGAGCCGGCCTATCAGGGCACATTCACGAGCGCCAAGCGCCACGTGCTGCACACCTTCGCCAATACGCAGAGCCCACTGATGAAGCGGCGTGTGGCCCAATATATGGTGAGCACGGAGTGCCCGCTCTGCCACGGCAAACGCCTTCGGCCCGAGTCCCTGTCCGTCACGTTCGCGGGACTGGACATCGCCGACATCTCCAGTCTGCCGCTGGCCCGCCTCTCAGACATCTTCCGCCCCTATGCGGATGGGACGGCCTCAAGAATGGCGAAGAACGAAGCGGAACATCCGGAAAAGGCGGTGGTCGCGCAGCGCATCGCGCAGGATCTTGTCGACCGGCTCGATGTCATGCTCGATCTCGGGCTGGGTTATCTCGCCATCGAACGCAGCACCCCGACGCTTTCGCCCGGAGAACTCCAACGGCTGCGGCTGGCCACGCAGGTGCGCTCCAATCTTTTCGGCGTTGTTTATGTGCTCGACGAGCCATCAGCTGGGCTTCATCCGGCGGATACCGAGGCGCTGCTGAAGGCGCTTGGACAATTGAAGTCGTCCGGGAATTCGCAGTTCGTTGTCGAGCACAATCTCGATGTCATCCGTCATGCCGACTGGATCGTCGATGTGGGCCCTGGTGCTGGCGAGCAGGGCGGCTTCGTGCTCTATAGCGGCCCACCGGAAGGGCTCAGACAGGTCGAGGCCTCGCAGACCCGGCGTTTCCTGTTCGGCAAAAGCCCTCTCCCGCCTCGGCACGTGCGCCCACCGAGCGGCTGGCTGCGCCTCGCCGGGGTAACGCGCAACAACCTGCATGAGCTTGACGTCGCGTTCCCCTTAGGCGTGCTCACGACCGTGACCGGCGTATCCGGCTCGGGCAAGTCGAGCTTGGTCAGCCAAGCGCTGGTCGAACTGGTCGCGGAACGTCTCGGCCATGACATCGCTGCGCAGGAGGAAGAGGGAGAAGAGCTTGAGCGTGCAGCTGTCACTCCGGCTAGCGGCCGGATCGTCGGCGGTATGGAAGGAATCAAGCGCCTGGTGCGGGTCGATCAGAAGCCGATCGGGCGTACGCCGCGTTCGAATCTCGCCACCTATACCGGACTTTTCGATCATGTTCGAAAGCTGTTTGCCGCAACCAAGCAGGCGCGCGCCCGTCGCTACGATGCGGGACGCTTTTCCTTTAACGTCGCCAAGGGACGTTGTCCCCATTGCGAGGGGGAAGGCTTCGTGATGGTCGAGCTGCTGTTCCTGCCAAGCGTCTATGCGCCATGCCCGACCTGCCATGGAGCGCGATACAATGCCGAGACGCTGAAGATCAAATACCGCGACAAGTCCATTGCCGACGTGCTCGGAATGACGGTCGACACAGCCTGGGAGTTCTTTGCCGACGAGCCGCCTTTGCACCGGCCCCTCACGATCGTGCGCGAGGTTGGTCTAGGCTATCTGCGACTTGGCCAACCCGCGACGGAGTTGTCTGGAGGGGAGGCGCAGCGGATCAAGCTTGCGACCGAGCTGCAACGGATCCAACGCGGCGATACGATCTACGTCCTCGACGAGCCGACCACCGGATTGCACCCGGCCGACGTGGAAAGGCTCATCTCCCAGCTCGATGGGCTGGTCGAATCTGGCAACACCGTCATCGTGGTCGAGCATAACATGCGCGTTGCCGCGAGAAGTGACTGGATCATGGATCTCGGCCCGGGAGCCGGTGACGAGGGCGGACGGGTGATTGCGTCGGGGCCGCCGATCGAAGTGGCAAAAGCATCAGGCAGCCGGACGGCGCCTTATCTGGCGTATGCACTTGCTTGACCCGGAGCTGCCTGCAGATCTGAGGCATTTGTCTTGGCGACCGCCCAAACAGCACACCGGGTGCTGCAGGCCGATGGTTCTCCGAAGGTAGACGGTCTCAAGGTTCCCATAGCTTTGGGATCGGAGGGTCAAGCTTCAATATGGATGTCCTCACGGCGTTCATAGCGGATCGTGAGCCGGCGGAAGCGGTTGAGCCATGCCAGGGTGCGCTCCACCGCCCAGCGATATCGTCCCATTCGCTTAGTCACAGCTCGTCTCGCTTCGTCCGCGGTTCAACAGAGCCCTTAGCCCACCGTGATAGCCGCCGCCGCTGCGAGAAAGCCAATCGCAAAAATCAATCCTACCCATCTGAGGACATGAGCAAGGCCATCGTTCCTTGGATCAACTTCCTGAGTCTCAATCGGATCGTCATCAACTTCCATCGTCACATCGGCTGCGCTGAAGGTTCGGGATGAAGGCGGCTCTCTCAATGCAAAGAGCAACTCTTCACGGGCAAAGGCTCCAAGGGGACCACCCAAATCACCTCGCCGGCGCCGTTGCGGATCTCCATTTCCCACCTTTGCCAAACTTCAGACGGCAACGAAGCCTCAGCCCGGAGTTCCTTGATCGCCTTATTGGCAAAGGCGATAGCGGAATCGATGTCTTCCAACTGGCAACCTTCACTGTCGTGAATGAAGTGGCTCCCATTGGTCAGGTTGAAGTAGTAGCGGGACGACATTGAAGGATCGTTTCCCCTAATTCACTCTTACATTCCTAGTCCGGCAAAAGTCTTGAACAGGATACAATTGCAGCCACGGATTGCTTGACTGATATACTGTCGTTGCAGGCCGTCTAGTTATCGGTTTTATAGGGATGAAAATCTTACCGGGATCGGCTGGGGCGGTACGAGTGCTCGGCTAATTCAACACGCGCAAGGTCAAAGGCGATGGAGAGGCTTTTCTCGACGGACCAGGTTCATCCGCGCGACCGGTTCGACTACTGGCACAGTGTCGCATGCAAGAACCTGATCGTTCATGATGCCACACCTGAGTGCCGCCCGACCTTCCAGGCTGAACTGCATGCCGGTGCTTTGGCCGACCTGAGCTTGGTGCTCTTCGAGACCGCGCCGATGAGGGTTTCGCATACACAGTATCACTGTGCTCGGATGCAGAGCGATGAGGTTTTTGTCTGCCGCTTGATCTCGGGCCAACTCGTGTTGGAGCAGGCAGGCCGCGAGGTTGATATGAAGGCCGGCGACATGACACTGCTCGACCCACTCTTGCCCTATGAAGGAAAGTTCTCGGCGGGTATGGAGTTGCTGGTTCTCAAGGCGCCCCGACGTTCTATGGAGGCCCGTGTCGGTAGAACAACCGACATGGTCACCCGGATCATGAAACCAGCTGAGGCGGAGCACGGCTTGGCCTCCGCATTTCTGGCCATGCTGCCGGATTACACCGATCAGTTGGGCACGTTCGCGATAGAGACGGTCAAAAATCAGACGCTTGATCTCATAGCCGTCTCGCTGGCCAAGACGCAGGAGAGACCGAGGCCGTATCTTTCGTCGGCCAAGGCGTCCGCCCTTTTGAACATACGCGCCGCGATAGAAGCCCGCCTCACCGATCGGGGGCTTGATGCCGCGACCGTTGCGGCCGCGGCCGGGGTAAGCGTGCGCTACGCGAACGCGCTGCTTGCTCAAGAAGGCACATCGATTGCCCGTCTCATCCAGTCCCGGCGGCTGGAGCGCTGCCACAGGGCCCTGAAGGACCCATTCCAAGCTCATCGAACCGTTAGCGAGATCGCATTCGCTTGGGGCTTCCTCGACATGACACACTTCGGCCGCCGGTTTAAGGCGACTTATGGAGTTCTTCCAGGTGAATTTCGAAGGAACTCAAAGCAAGATTGACACTTGGAAGCTGGTGACAGGGTTCATGAAGAGCAGGAACTATGATCGTGCATGAGGAGCGTAACGAAGCTGCGGACAGTCTTATCCTTGTCTGGATCTGACGGCATTCGAAGAGCAATTCCTCGCACTCCTGGAAGGAAGAGCTTGGTCCGCTTCAGCGCTCAACAGGACGTTGGACACTCTGGTGGAGTCCGAGTGGCTCCTCATCAACATGTCTCTGAACGTGATTATATTTCCAAGCAATCTTGATGATCTGGCATCTCACATGCGGTAGAGTCTCTACCTCCGCCCATCGCGATTGATTTCGAGGAGCAATATGGAGAGGACGGCCGAGCTTCTCCCCAATGGCGGTATCATGGGCGCACGCATCCGAGCCTATGATTGGGCAGCCACGCCCCTCGGGCCAATGGAGAACTGGCCGCAGTCCCTGCGCACGACTTTGAGCATCATGCTCAACTCCGCGTTCCCTACCTACATGGCCTGGGGAACGGATCTCATCAGCTTCTACAATGACGCCTACCTTCCCATCATGGGTGACAAGCCTGAAGGGCTCGGGCAACCATTTCCCGAAGTCTGGGCCGAGGCCTGGGACATAATCGGCCTCATTGCCGCTCAGGCCATACGAGGAGAGGCCAGCTATTTCGAGGACTTGCCGCTGACGCTCATGCGCAAAGGCTACCCCGAGCAGACCTGGTTCTCCTTTTCATACAGCCCTATCCTCGATGAGACCGGAGGAGTCGGCGGTGTGTTGTGCACAGTCCACGAGACCACGGAGCGCGTCCGAGCCGAGACGGCCCTGCGCGAGAGCGAGAACAAGCTTGCAGCCATTCTGGAGCAATTGCCGGTTGGTGTGGGTCTAACGGATCCAGAGGGAAACATCACCCTGAGCAATCGGCTCCTCCAGCACTATGCCCTCGATAAAATCCCGTCCAGAGATCCCAAGCAAGCCGTGCGCTGGCGTGGCTACACCCCTGAGGACCAGCATCTCAGCTTTTCGGACTATCCGAGCGCGCGGGCGCTGCGGGGTGAGATGGTTGTTCCCGGTGTCGACTTCCTCGCCACACTCCACGATGGTCAGGAGATCTGGACGCGAGTGAGCGCAGCGCCCTTCCGCAACACTGCTCACGAGAGCTTGAGCGCAGTCTTCGTGGTGCAGGATATTGATCGTGAGAAGCGGTCCGAGCAGGCATTGCGCGAAAGCCAGGCGCGGCTCCAGGCAGCCATCGACCTCGTCGGTCTGTCGCCATACACGTGGGACCCGGCCACGGGAACCTTGGACTGGGATGCCCGGCTCAAGGCGATATGGGGGCTTCCGCCTGATGCTCATGTCGACGAGGAGGTGTTTCTGTCCGGCATTCATCCAAAGGATCGCCCGCGCGTCGAGGCTGCCATTGCCCAGTGCCGCGATCCTGCCGGGCCTGGTCTCTACGCTATTGAATATCGCGTCATCGGGATCGGGGATGGGATTGAGCGCTGGGTCTCCACGCAGGGCCGAACCACCTTCGAGAATGGCCAGCCGGTGGGGTTCACCGGAGCTGCGCTTGACATAACCACACGCAAGCGGGCCGAAGCAGCTCTGCGTGAGAGCGAAGAGCGCTTCCGGCAGTTCGCCGAGAACTCCAGCAGTACCCTTTGGATCCTGAACTTCGAGACGATGAACCTCGAATACCTAAGCTCCGCTTTCGAACCCATTTGGGGCGAAGCGCGAGAGACGGTTCTCGGTGATTCCAGCCGTTGGAGCCGCTTCGTCCATCCAGATGATCGGCAACGTGCGCGAGGGGCCCTGGAGCGCGTCAAGCTCGGCGAAATCACCACCGAGGAATTTCGCATCATCCGGCAGAATGGGGTTGTACGTTGGATCCGGAACACCTTTTTCCCCATTCGCGACGCGCAGGGCCAGATCCACCGTGCAGGCGGCATTGCCCAGGACATCACCCGAGATGAGGGGCGCTTCGTGTATGTTGTCGATGGCGAAGAGACCGACCGCCGAGCTGTCTCCCATTTACTCCGCGATGCCGGTTACAGGGTCAGGGTCTTTTCCTCCGGCAAAGCCTTCCTGGAGGCGGCCCCGGCTCTCGCGACCGGTTGCGTTGTTCTCGACATCGGCCGGTCTGGCGCGGGTGGTCTGGTCATTCCGAGGGAGCTCAAGGCCCGGCACATCGGCCTGCCCGTCATTGTTCTGGGGGATGCTAAAGGCGACGTGGCTTTTGCCGTGCAGGTGATGAAAGCTGGAGCGGTGGACTTCCTGCTGGTCCCGTATGGATCGGACCAACTTCTGGCCGCGGTGGCGTCGGCCGCGGCCATCACCAGTGAAGCGGAAGAGCAGAACCAGGAGGCTGATCGGGTGCGGCTTCGGATCGCCGAGATGTCGGAACGGGAGCGCGAGGTCCTGGCAGGCTTGGTGGCCGGCAAGACCAACAAGGAAATTGGGCGGGACATTGGCCTCAGTCCTCGAACGGTAGAAACCCATCGAGCCCACGTTATGCAGCGGCTTGGCGTACAGACCCTGTCACAAGCCGTGCTGGTTGCGACCTCCGCTGGATTCCAGTCGCCTGGCCCAGGGCTGAAAGTGCCTCAGGGGTCAGGCTCGTCCGAAACCTGATCGTCTGTCAGGAATGCCCGCTCAGAATTGCTGTCCTCGCGAGAGGTGGGCAGCGCGGGAGAGACGCGCTTCATCAAATGGAGAGGGATGTTCCTCAGGAATCATCCGCAGCCCTTCCCCGCACCACAGACGTTCAAGGACCACGAGCCCTGACGACAATCCCCGCAGAGACCTGCCCCGTACCGTGACGAGTTCCGGACGTGGAAACCTCTGCATCTTCGTTGGACAAGAGGAGGAGTAAGGCATGCGAGCCCTCGTTTGGCACGGCAAGGAAGATATCCGCTGCGACACCGTCACTGACCCCGAGATCGAGCAGCCGCGCGACGCAATCGTTAAGGTGACAAGCTGCGCCATCTGCGGCTCGGACCTGCATTTGTTCCACAACTTCATCCCGGCCATGCTGCCCGGCGATGTCATGGGACACGAGATGATGGGAGAGGTCGTTGAGGTCGGGCCCGAAGCGAAGGGCAAGCTCAAGAAGGGGGACCGCGTGGTTGTCCCGTTCACGATCATCTGCGGCGAGTGCGATCAGTGCAAGCGCGGCAACTTCTCCGTCTGTCAGCGGAGCAATCGCAAGAAGGATCTCGCTGACAAGGTGTTCGGCCACGCGACCGCAGGCCTGTTCGGCTACACGCATCTGACCGGCGGCTATCCTGGCGGGCAGGCTGAATATCTGCGCGTTCCCTTTGCCGATGCGACCCACATCAAGGTACCGGATGGGATCCCGGACGAGAAGGTTCTCTTCCTCGGAGACATCTTCCCGACCGGCTGGCAGGCGGCCGTCCAGTGCGACATCCAGCCGACGGACACGGTAGCGATCTGGGGCTGCGGTCCCGTCGGCCAGATGGCGATCCGCAGCGCCGTCCTCCTCGGCGCCCAGCAGGTGATCGCCATCGATCATTTGCCGGAGCGCCTGGAAATGGCGCAAGCCGGTGGCGCCATCACCATCAACTTCGACGAGGAGAGCGTCGTGGAGCGCCTGAACGAGCTCACCGGCGGCGAGGGCCCGGAGAAGTGCATCGATGCCATCGGGATGGAATCCCATGTCTCGCCCTCCATGCCGGATACGGTCTACGATCGCACCAAGCAGATGCTGGGAGCCGAAAGCGACCGGCCACACGTGTTGCGCGAGATGATCTACGTGTGCCGCCCGGCAGGCGTGATTTCAATCCCCGGTGTCTATGGCGGATTGGTCGACAAGATCCCGATGGGTCAGCTGATGAACAAAGGGCTGACCATTCGGACGGGCCAGACGCACGTCAACCGTTGGACCGATGATCTTCTGCGCCGCATCGAGGAGGGCCAGATCGACCCCTCGTTCGTCATCACCCACACCGTGAGCCTCGATGAGGGACCCGAGATGTACAAGGTGTTCCGCGACAAGCAGGACAGCTGCATCAAGGTCGTTTTGAAGCCCTGAAGAACCGGGAGAGAAGACATGGCTTATTACATCTCGAACATCGCCCGGTCCAAGGGCGACCCGAAGGTCCTCCACTCCGGCCCCAGCTCGCTGGGGGCCGCTGATCGCATGGCCAAAGCGTTGGGTTGGTTCAGCATCGGCCTGGGCATAGCGGAGCTGGTCGCGCCGGAGCGCTTCACCCGAGCGCTTGGAATGGAAGGCAAGGAGGCCCTCGTGCGCGCCTATGGCGTACGCGAACTTGGGCACGGCATTGTCTCGCTCTCCACCGACAAGCATCTCGGATTGTGGAGTCGCGTCGCCGGAGATGGGCTCGACATCGCCACCCTGATGACGGCCATGCGGCACGACAATCCAAAGCGCGACAATGTCGGGATTGCTCTTGCGGCGGTGCTGGGGGTGACGCTGCTCGACATCATTGGCGCGCAGGGAGTCACGGCCCGCCACAGCCGCCCACGTGGCCGGCCACGCTCCTACAGGAACCGGACGGGGTTCCCGCAGGGTGTCCAGGCCGCGCGAGGCGCCGCCAAGGACTTCCAGGTGCCGCCCGACATGCGGGCCGCTCCACCCCTCGCAGCGGTGTCCGGCCGCGTTCCGCAAGAGAGGGCGCGTCCGCACTGAACGAGCGACGATACGGCTGCGCTCGAGCGGCGTTCACGCCGTGAAAGACAGCCGTATCCCACACGATCTATTGCAACGCGATGGAGGCGAACATGCTCAGGCTCACACCGTTGACCCTGCTTCTCGGAACGCTCTTGGCCACCCCATCCATGGCACAGCAGAGGGCGGCACCATCTCAGGGGCCGGCGCAACTGCAGCAGGTCGCCAGCTTTGAACATCAGGTGACCGGAGTGACCGTGTCGAAGGACGGTCGCATCTTCGTCAACTTCCCGCGGTGGACAGAGGATGCACCGATCTCGGTGGCCGAGGTGACGCGCGACGGCCAGATCAAACCCTACCCGGATGACGAGTGGAATTCCTGGCGTAATGCCAAGAAGAACCAGATGTCCGCCGGAGATCATTTCGTGTGCGTCCAGAGCGTCGTGGCCGATGCGCACGGCAATCTCTGGGTCGTCGATCCGGCCGCCCCAGCCACAGCAGCCGTCGTGCAGGGTGGGCCCAAGCTCGTCAGGATCGACCTGAAATCGAACAAAGTTGCGCAGGTGATCCGCTTCGATGAGACGGTCGCACCTCAGGGCAGCTACCTGAACGATGTGCGGTTTTCGCCGGATGGGCAGCATGCTTACCTGACCGATGCCGGAGCCAGGGGCGCTCTCGTCGTTGTGGATATCCAGAACGGCAAGGCTCGGCGCGTCCTTGACGGCCACCCGAGCACCCAGCCGGAAAAGGATGTGGTGGTGAAGACCGATGGGCAGGAGTTGCGCCGGCCCGACGGGCGCGGAGTCGAATTTGCCGCCGACAGCATCGCACTCTCACCCGATGGGCGCACGCTCTATTGGAAAGCCCTGACCGGCCGGACGCTCTATCGCATCGCGACGGATGCCTTGGAGAACCCACGTCTGTCCGAGAAGGACCTCGAGGCTCGTGTGGAGCATGTCGCCCAATCCGAGCCGACGGACGGTCTTTGGATCGACGGCCGCGGGCGGCTTTATCTGAGCGCGATTGAGCAGGATGCCGTTAAGGTCCGCGATGGGGATCGCATCACGACCCTTGTCCAGGACAAGCGGCTGCGCTGGCCCGATACATTCTCGGAGGGTCCCGACGGGACGATCTACATCACCGGCTCCCGCATCCAGGACATGAGCTGGTTCAAGCCCGAGAACGGCCCACGCCTTGAGACGCAACTGTGGCGCATCGCGCCTGGACAAAACGGAGAGGCGACCGGGTCGACCGGACAGCCCAATGACCCTGCCAAATGACCCTGACGGAGCGGTTGGCATGACAGGAGGCCTGCCATGATGGGGCGACTGGAGCAGGGCCTTGGGATATTGCTGATCCTGATCATCTTGCTCGATATCTTTCTGACCGTGCTCTACGCTCGGATCGGCACCAGCATTATCGGATCCAGGGTCGGGCGGCTTGTCTGGGCTTCGGCCGTTAAAGCCTCGAAGGTTTTCGGCTCCAGACGAGGCGCGGCTCTGTCCTTCTGCGGTCCAGTCATCCTCGTGTTGCTGGTTGGGGTCTGGGCTCTCGGACTGACGCTTGGTGCAGCGTTGATCATGCACCCGGAGCTCGGAACGTCCATCCGCGCTACGAACGGCGAGACACCCACCGACTTCGTCACCGCGATGTATGCGGGGGGGACCAGCATGGCCATCGTCGGCGCGAGCGACTTCACCCCCCATACGAGCCCGACGCGGCTGCTCTTCCTGTTCAACTCGCTGATCGGCATGTCGGTGATGTCGCTGACGCTGACCTACCTGATGCAGGTCTATACGGCGCTCCAGCGGCGCAACGTGCTGGCCATGAACATCCATTTCCTCTCAGGGTGCACAGGCGACGCCGCCGAATTGCTGGCACGTCT